>NZ_JBITCR010000004.1:0-224580 GCF_044453405.1 Nocardioides sp. NPDC051685
CACCGGACGATAAGTGCGAGCCATACCGAAGTATTTCGCAGCACACGCCAACCATCACGGACCCGACTCGGCGATTTTCAAATCGCGACAGCCACCAGGTCCCAGGGATGTCGCACCCCTCGGCCTCACAGGTCGCTGACCTCAGGAGCAGCGCTCGGCGTTGGGCGGCGGTGAAGAGCCGTTGGCTGCGGCCCAGGTCGAGGACCTCGGAATCCCCACCGAGGACCGCGGGAAGGATGTTCGCGGTGCAGGCCAGGCGGCGGGCTTCGGCCGCGGTGATCGGGGTGCCGCCGAGGATCTGGGCGATGCCGGCGTCCTTGCGGAGCTGATCGAGGTCGATGGTCACGATCACGGTGGTGGCATCGCCGCCGTGGATGGGCAGCCGGGCGGGGTCGAGGGTCTCGAGCATCTGGCAGAACGCGCGGCCGAGGCGGCGGTCGTAGGGCAAGAACTCACCGGTGTCGGTGCGGGTGCCGTCATCGCGCCTGGGTGAGGCGAACGCTTCCAGGGTGGTGGCGAGCCGGTCCGCGGCCGCGTCCGGGACCACGGCGGAAATGCGGGTGGTGCCATCCCCGAGGCGCCGCATGCTCAGTCGGGTCTTCTTGCGAGCGTGGGCTTCCTCGGCGGCGAGACGTCGGGCTTCTTCGGCTTCGGCGATCTGTGGGGCGATGACATCGAGGATCCGGCGCCCGAGGCGGCGGAGCTGGGTGGGGTCGAACCGGGTCGCGTAGGCGATGAGGGTCTCTTCGGCCTTGACCCGGATCTCAGGGTCGAGGCCGGCCGGCAGGTCGTCGAGGGCGTGGACGATGACGTGGGCCTGGGCGAGGTTGCAGTCGCCGCGCCGCATCGCCGCGGCGACCAGGCCGTAGGTCCGGTCCAACGCCTGCGCGAGTCGCAGGTCGGCGCGCAGGGTTTCGGGGCGCTGGTGGGTGTGGTGATGCAACCAGGCTGCGACATCCCGTGCCGCGGTATCGGCGGCGACATCCTCGGCGGTGGCGATGACCCGGAGTTCGAGCTCGGCGAGCTGGGCTTTGGCCGTGGCGATCTCGAGCAGCGCGGCGGCCTTCTGATCGGCGGCCATGAACACCGGGTTCGCCTCCGCAACAGCCTCGAGCGAGGCGGTGACCGCGACCACCGCCCCGAGCACGGGGTGTTGGGGTTGTTGCAGCATGGTCATCGAACCGGTCACCTCCCGACGTACGAACTCTCCACACCCGCCCACGCAGGTGTGTTCTTGGTTCGCTGGTCTCGGAGGCCCGCCAGATACGGGCTATTACTTACCCTCGCAGCTCAGCGTTCACGCCCCTGGTTCCCCTGGAATACCCCCGACTCGTTGTGTCTCGAGCGGATAGGGTACGCCTCTTTCGAGGTGGTCGGCCTTCACGTTTACGCCTGTGCCGAGCCTACCACAAGTAACCAACCGAAGAAAATGAAATCGGACCGAAAACCCGGTCACGGACAGGTATCCCAACGAAAACCCGGACCGCTGCTGGAAGGCGCACAAGACGGGTAAATGGCACCCTACCCAGACACCCTGGTTCTAAATTCCCAACCCGGACAACGTATCGGCCCCACCCGCGCTGGAAGCCCTCCCGAGACCAAGCGGACACACATCCAGCATCCCCACCCGCCCGCGGCCAGCGAACCGGACCCCGGGGACCCGAGCGCCCCGCGACACCCGCCCACGCGCGGTTGACGGCAATTGTCGTGCGACGTGTGCTCCTACCGCGTACGGCAGCCCCAGCGATGTTTCGGCAGCAAGTCGGTGATGCTTCGGCCGACGCGGGTGACGCCTGGGCCATGAACGCCAGCCGGATCAGAGGAGGCCCATCTTGGACGCCTCGTACACAGCCTCGGCCCGGCGGCTGACGCCCAGCTTCCGCAGGATGTTGCCCACGTGGAACTTCGCGGTGGTGTCGGAGATGTAGAGCCGGTGGCCGATGGCGCGGTTCGAGAGCCCGTGCGCGAGCAGCTCCAGGACCTCGAGCTCGCGCGTGGTGAGCTCGGAGTCGTCGCTGGTCACCGGCATGTTCACGCCACGGATCATCGCGGCCGCGGAGCGGGCGTCGAAGGCGCTGCCGCCGCTCGCGACGTCCCGGATCGCCCGGACCAGCCCGGTGGTGTCGACGTCCTTGACGACATAGCCACGGGCGCCGGCGCGGATCGCCTGCATCACCAGCTGCTCGTCCAGGAACGTGGTCAGCACGAGGATCAGGGCCTCCGGGTGGCGCTGGGTCAGCGCGGCGCAGAGCTCGAGGCCCTCGGCGTCCGAGGACGAGGAGAGCTTCAGGTCGAGCAGCACGATGTCCGGGCGGGCGCTGTTGACCCGGGCGAGCGCCTCGGCCGCCGTCGCCGCCTCCGCGACCACCCGGAGGCCGGGCTCGCGCTCGAGGATCGACCGCAGCCCCTGCCGCACGATCGCGTGATCATCGACCAGCAGTACGTCGATGCCGGCCGTCATCCGGTCCGGGACCGCCTGGGGTGGGCTGAGCGTGGTCATGGGTTCCTCCTCGAAGCGGTTACTGCGGGTCCTCGATGAGCCCGCAGATCGTTCCCCGGCCGCGGTCCACGACCGGCAGCGGCACCCGGAGCTCGACCCGGACCCCACCGAGGTGGGAGCGCCGGAACGCGACCGTGCCGCCGAGCTCGCTGATCCGGGTCTCGATGTTGGCCAGGCCCCGGTGCCTGCCGTCGATCGAGGCGCCGCGCTCGAGCCGCAGCTTCCGGGCGAGCAGGCCGGGGTCGCCGCGGCCGTCGTCGGCGACGCCGACGTAGAGCTCGTGCTTGCGGTAGCGGAGGCGGAGCACCGCCTGAGACGCCTCGGCGTGGATCGCCACGTTGAAGAGCGCCTCGCCGACCGCGCGGGCGATGTCGTGCTTGGCCTCCGCGGGCATCGGGCAGACCTCGCCCTCGACCCGCACCGAGACGTCCAGGTGCGGGCGGTGGTGCTCGGCGACCTCGTGCAGCAGCTCGGGCAGCGAGGAGACCGTGTCGCGATGCGGCTGGTGCAGGGCGTAGATCGCCCGGCGCAGCTGCTCGACGGCGTCCTGGGTGAGCTGCTTCGCGGTGGCGAGGAGCTCGGTGATCCGCGCCCCCGCGGGTCCCAGCTCCTCCGTCTCGCCGCGCGCGACCTCGACCGACATCCCGGCCGAGAGCACGAACTGGGTCACGCTGTCGTGGAGCTCGCGCGCGATGCGGTGGCGCTCGTGGTCGACCAGCTCACGCTGTCGTGCCACCAGCAGCCGCTCCTCGGCCTCCCGCAGCTCGCGGGTCCGCTGCTCGAGGTCCCGCTCCCGGGCGCCGACCTCGTCGTAGAGCCGCTGGGCACGCCGATGCTGGGCGAGCCCGGCCTGGTACTGCTCGGAGGTGTGCAGCGCCACCGCGGCCTCGTTGGCCAGGATCCGCAGCACCGACAGGTCCCCGGGCTCCGGGTCGTCGGCGAGGCCGTGGAGCCCGACCAGGCTGCCGATCATGACGCTCTCCAGCGTCATCGGCACCCGCACCCAGCGCGCCGGCCCGGGCGCCCCGGTGGCATGGCCGGCCCGGATCGCACCGAGCTCGCGACGTACGACGCCGGGGAGCTCCTCCTCGTCGCCGACCACCCGGCCGTCGTGGTCGACGACGATGAACCTCGGCCGCGCCCCCGTCAGGTGGCCGTCGGCCAGCGCCAGGATCGTCCACTCCGCGGCGAGGTGCACCGCGGCCGCGCGGGCCACCTCCTCCAGGAGCGCCCGCGGACCCTCCACCGTGCGCACCAGCGCCCGCGAGATCGAGTCCATGGCGCGTACGGCCTGCTGCATCCGCTCGTCGGAGCGCAGGAACGCGCGGTAGTAGGACCGCTTGCCCGAACGTACGCCGGTCAGTGCTGCCAGATCGGGGGCGCTCATAGCGCAGTCCGGAAGAGCGCGTGGATCTCGGCGCGGCTCGCCGGTCGCGGGTTCGTCGTCAGGCAGGCGTCGTCGAGGGTGGACTCCGACATCGTGTCGAGATCGGTGTCGGTCACCCCGAGATCACGCAGGCCCCGAGGCACGCCGACGTCGTCGGCGAGGCGCCGCACGTGGTCGGCGAGCATCTCGGCCGCGACGTCTCCGGGGACGCCGTCGACCGGCAGCCCGGCGGCACGGGCGAGGCCGACGAACCGCTCGGGGACCGAGCGTGCGTTGTAGCGGATCACGTGCGGGAGCAGGACCCCGTTCACCACACCGTGCGGGGCGTCGAGCAGCCCGCCGACCTGATGGCTCATCGCGTGGGTCGCGCCCAGGATCGCGTTGGTGAAGGCCAGGCCCGCCTGCAGGCTCGCCTGCGCCATCATCGTGCGGTGCTCCATCGCGCCCGGGTCGGTGATGGTCGAGCGCAGGTGCCGGCAGACGAGGGCGACCGAGGTCATCGCGTGCCCGTCGGCCAGCGGGTTGTGCGCCAGCGACACGTACGACTCGATGCCGTGGGTCAGCGCGTCCAGGCCGGTCGCGGCGTTGAGCGCCTCCGGCATCGTGGTCAGCAGCCGTGGGTCGGTGATGGAGACGTCCGGGACCAGCGCCCGGCCCATGATCGTGAGCTTCACCCGGCGATCGGTGTCGGTGACGATGCAGAACTGCGAGACGTCCGCACCGGTCCCGGAGGTGCTCGGGATCATCAGCATCGGCGGGATCGGCCGGGCGATCTGGTCGATCCCGGCGTAGTCGAGGATGTCGCCGCCGTTGCCGGAGAGCACGGCGACGCCCTTCGCGGCATCCATGCAGGAGCCGCCGCCGATGGCCACGATGACGTCGGCCTCGGCCTCGACGTAGCGCTCGTGGGCGCGGCGTACCTCGTGGTCCTTGGGGTTCGGGGTGACATCGGTCCACAGCACCGGGGCGAGGCCCTCGGCTCGCAGCAGCCGGAGCAGCTCGTCGACCCAGCCGGCCTCGACGATGCCGGGATCGGTGACGACGAACGGTCGCCGGGCGCCGAGCCGGGCGGCGGCGTAGCCGGCCTCCGCGAGCGAGTCGGGTCCGAAGACCACCTCGGGCGCCTGGAACTTCACCACCTGGTCGAGCGGGGCGGCGGTCGGCGGGACGGGCTCGTGCCGGGGAGAGGTCTCCCTGGTGCGTGCGATGACTGCTGTCGTGGCTCCGGCTCCGGCGCTCATCTCAGAGACCGACCTCGCGGTCCAGCCGGGCGATCTGACCGTCCGCGAGCGCCATCAGCGGGGAGCCGGGCGGCAGCAGGTCCTGGAGGCGAAGCCACATCTCGTAGTCGTCGGCGCCCCACGCCGACCGGGTCCAGGTCGAGACCAGGTCGGGCTGACCCGACTGCAGCACCGCCGCCCGCAGCTGCTGCGCCAGCGTCTCGCGCAGCCGGACGACGCCGGGCGCCACCGAGCGCGGCAGGATCGGACCGCGATAGCAGCGGAGCGCACCGGCGACGTCGCCCACCGCCAGCCGCGCCTCCACCCCGAGCCAGTCGCCGGTGACCTCGGTGGTGAGCCGGTAGGGCCGTGAGGCGAGGAACTCCTCGCCCAGCAGGTTGCGCAGCCGGTTCAGCTCGGCGCGGAGCGTCGAGGAGCCGCCGTCGTCCTCGTACAGCAGGACCGCGAGCTCGTCGCCGGAGAGCCCGCGCGGAGTGCTGGCGAGGAGCAGGAAGATCTCGCTGTGGCGGGGTGAGAGCCGCAGCTGTGCGCGATGGCCACGGCCGTCGTCGATCGAGAGCAGCAGGTCCTGGCGGCCCAGCGTCTCCACGGCGATGCGTGCCCAGCCCGGCCGGGTCTCGGGCTGCCTCGGCAGCAGCTGCTCGCGCGCGAGCTCCGACTCCGCGAGCCTGGCCGCGGCGCGCACCATCGCCATCGTCTGGGGCACCACGATGGAGTCCCCTCCGGTGATGTCGAGGACGCCGAGCAGGCGTGAGTCGCCCGGGTCGTGGATCGGGGTGGCGGCGCAGCTCCACTGCTGCACCGCGCGCCGGAAGTGCTCTGCGGCGATGACGCTGGTCGGCCGGTCGAGCCGGAGCGCGAGGCCGGGTGCGTTCGTGCCGGCGAGCCGCTCGTCCCAGTTGCTCCCCTCGACGAAGCCGATCTGCTCGGCCCGCCGGAGCGCGGCCGGAGCACCGCACACCCAGAGCAGCTGGCCGGCCTCGTCGGAGACGGCCATGATCGCGTCGCAGTCCCGCGCCGCCTGGCCGAGCACGTCGTCGAGCAGCGGGAACACGCGCGCCAGCGGATGGGCAGCACGTACGTCCCGCAGCTGGTCCTCCGCGAGGGTGATCGGCGCGCACGTGTCGTCCGCGGTCACCCCGGCGGCGGCGGACCGGTGCCACGAGTCCGCCACGGCTGCGCGCATCGAGGCGCTCTGCTTCGTATCGCTCATCCGGACCTCCTCTGGTGACGAGAGTCACATTTGAAGGTTGCATTCACGTTGCACCGGTTGCGCAACGTGGCTGCAACCTCGGCGTTCCTAGCGTCTGTGACCACGATCACGCCCCAATGCCTGACTTTGCCTGAGGAGAATTCCCGATGACCGTATACACAGCTCCCGGCCAGCCCGACTCGCTGGTCACCGTCCAAGGTCGCTACGGCCACTACATCGGCGGCGCCTGGGTCGACCCGGTCAAGGGTGCCTACTTCGAGAACATCTCGCCGGTGAACGGCAAGCCGTTCACCGAGATCGCCCGGGGCACGGCCGAGGACATCGAGGCCGCCCTGGACGCCGCCCATGCTGCCGCTCCGTCGTGGGGGAAGACCTCGACGACGGAGCGGGCCAACATCCTGCTCAAGATCGCCGACGTGATGGAGGAGAACCTCACCGCGATCGCCGTCGCCGAGACCTGGGAGAACGGCAAGCCGGTCCGCGAGACGCTGGCCGCCGACATCCCGCTCGCCATCGACCACTTCCGCTACTTCGCCGGTGTGCTCCGTGCCCAGGAGGGCACCATCGGCGAGATCGACGAGAACACCGTGGCGTACCACTTCCACGAGCCGCTGGGCGTCGTCGGCCAGATCATCCCGTGGAACTTCCCGATCCTGATGGCCGTCTGGAAGCTCGCCCCGGCGCTCGCCGCGGGCAACTGCGTGGTCCTGAAGCCGGCCGAGCAGACGCCCTGGTCGATCCTCAAGCTGGTCGAGCTCGTCGGCGACCTGCTGCCCGCCGGCGTGCTCAACGTCGTCAACGGCTTCGGTGTCGAGGCCGGCAAGCCGCTCGCCTCCTCGCCCCGCGTCGCCAAGGTCGCCTTCACCGGCGAGACCACCACCGGCCGGCTGATCATGCAGTACGCCAGCCAGAACATCATCCCGGTGACCCTGGAGCTCGGCGGCAAGAGCCCGAACATCTTCTTCGACTCCGTCGCCGCGGAGAAGGACGCCTTCTACGACAAGGCGCTCGAGGGCTTCACGATGTTCGCCCTCAACCAGGGCGAGGTCTGCACCTGCCCGTCGCGTGCGCTCGTCCAGCGCTCGATCTACTCCGACTTCGTCGGCGACGCGATCGCCCGGGTCGAGAAGATCAAGCAGGGCAACCCGCTCGACGACACCACGATGATCGGCGCCCAGGCCAGCAACGACCAGCTCGAGAAGATCCTCTCCTACATCGAGATCGGCAAGGACGAGGGCGCCAAGGTCCTCACCGGTGGCGAGCGGACCATTCTCGAGGGCGACCTCGCCGAGGGTTACTACGTGCAGCCGACCGTCTTCGAGGGCGACAACTCGATGCGGATCTTCCAGGAGGAGATCTTCGGTCCGGTCGTCTCGCTGACCGGCTTCGACGACGAGGCCGACGCGCTCAAGGTCGCCAACGACACCCTGTACGGCCTCGGTGCCGGCGTCTGGTCGCGCGACGGGTCGCAGGCCTTCCGTGCCGGCAAGGAGATCAAGGCCGGCCGGGTCTGGACGAACTGCTACCACGCCTACCCGGCCCACGCGGCCTTCGGTGGCTACAAGCAGTCCGGCATCGGTCGTGAGACCCACAAGATGATGCTGGACCACTACCAGCAGACCAAGAACCTGCTCGTCAGCTACAGCCCCGACGCACTCGGGTTCTTCTGATGAGCGCGACCCACGCCTCCTCCCTTCCGGCGCGGGTCGCCGTGACCGACGAGGCGGCGGACCTGCTCCGCCGTCTCGTCGGTATCCACGGGCCGGTCATGTTCCACCAGTCCGGTGGATGCTGTGACGGCTCCGCCCCGATGTGCTACCCGAGCGGCGATTTCATGCTCGGTGACGCCGACATCCACCTGGGCGACCTGGACATCGGGCTCGACCCCCAGGTGCCCGTCTGGATGTCGCGCTCGCAGTTCGAGTACTGGTCGCACACCCACATCACCATCGACGTCGTCCCCGGACGCGGCGCCGGGTTCTCCTTGGAGGCGCCCGAGGGCGTGCGGTTCCTGATCCGGTCGCGACTGTTCACAGACGAGGAGGCACAGCGCCTTGACCGAGAAACTGATCGAGAAACTGCTCAGCACTGACCACCCGATCCGCTTCGACCCGCCGGCCGACCTGGCCGCCGCCGCCAACGTCACCGCCGAGGCGTACGCCCGGGCCGAGTCCGACGCCGACGGCTTCTGGGCCGAGCAGGCCGAGCGGCTGTCCTGGGCCGAGCCGTTCACCCAGGTGCTGGACTGGTCCGAGGCTCCCAGCGCGCGGTGGTTCGTGGACGGGAAGCTCAACGCGGCGTACAACTGCGTCGACCGTCACGTCGAGGCCGGTCGCGGCGACAAGGTGGCCTTCCATTTCGTCGGTGAGCCCGGTGACACCCGGGACATCACCTACGCCGAGCTCAAGGACGAGGTGTCCCGGGCCGCCAACGCGCTGACCGGTCTCGGTGTGGGCAGCGGCGACCTGGTCGCGATCTACCTGCCGATGATCCCCGAGGCCATCGTCGCGATGCTGGCCTGTGCCCGCATCGGGGCCACCCACACCGTGGTCTTCGGCGGGTTCTCGGCCGAGGCCCTCGCCTCGAGGATCGAGGACTGCCGGGCCAAGCTGGTCATCACCTCCGACGGCGGCTACCGTCGCGGGGCTCCGTCGCCGCTGAAGCCGGCCGTCGACGCCGCCGTCGCGCGGCTGGGCAGCCAGAGCCCGGTCGAGCACGTCCTCGTCGTGCGCCGCACCGGGGAGTACGTGCCCTTCGACGACGCCACCGACCTGTGGTGGCACGACGTCGTCGGCAGCGCCTCCCCGGAGCACACGCCGGAGGCGTTCGACTCCGAGCACCCGCTGTACGTCATGTACTCCTCGGGCACGACCGGGAAGCCCAAGGGCATCCTGCACACCACCGGCGGCTACCTGACGGGCGCGGCCTACACCCACCATGCCGTCTTCGACCTCAAGCCGGACACCGACGTCTACTGGTGCACCGCCGACATCGGCTGGGTCACCGGACACAGCTACATCGTCTACGGCCCGCTCGCCAACGGCGTGACCCAGGTGCTCTACGAGGGCACCCCGGACAGCCCGCACCGGGGTCGCTGGTGGGAGATCATCGAGCAGTACGGCGTGACCCTCTTCTACACCGCCCCGACGGCGATCCGGACGTTCATGAAGTGGGGACGCGAGATCCCGGACACCTACGACCTCAGCTCGCTGCGACTCCTCGGGTCGGTCGGTGAGCCGATCAACCCCGAGGCGTACGTCTGGTACCGCAACGTCATCGGCGGCGACCGCTGCCCCGTCGTCGACACCTGGTGGCAGACCGAGACCGGTCAGATGATGATCAGCCCCCTCCCCGGTGTCACCGCCGGCAAGCCCGGCTCGGCGATGCGGCCGCTGCCCGGCATCGGTGCCGACGTGGTCGACGAGGAGGGTCGCTCGGTGCCGAACGGGGCGCGCGGCTACCTGGTGCTCACCAAGCCGTGGCCGGCCATGCTGCGCACGTTGTGGCAGGACGAGGACCGCTTCGTCGAGACGTACTGGACCCGCTTCGCGGACCTCGGCTACTACTTCGCCGGTGACGGTGCCAAGAAGGACGAGGACGGCGACATCTGGATCCTGGGCCGAGTCGACGACGTGATGAACGTGTCGGGCCACCGGCTCTCCACGAGCGAGATCGAGTCCGCCCTGGTCTCGCACCCGCGGGTCGCCGAATCAGCCGTCGTCGGCGCCACCGACGAGACCACCGGCCAGGCGGTCGTCGCCTACGTGATCCTGCGCTCCGGGGACGGCAACACCGGCGAGGCGCTGATCCAGGAACTGCGCAACCATGTGGCCCGAGAGATCGGGGCCATCGCCAAGCCGCGGCAGATCACGATCGTCCCGGAGCTGCCCAAGACGCGGTCCGGGAAGATCATGCGCCGCCTCCTGCGCGATGTCGCCGAGGGCCGAGACGTCGGCGACACCACCACGCTCAGCGACCCGAGCGTCATGGCCCAGATCGCGGAGGGCTGAGATGACTGTGCCCGCCACCGGCGTCGATCCCAGGACGATCGGGCAGAGCTGGGTCATCGTCGCCCGCCACCGCCAGCCTGCCGGGGCGGAGGCTCCGTGGGGCGAGGCGCACCTCAAGCGGATCGGCACGTCCACGACCATCTGCGGTGCGGCGACCCAGGGGTGGCACGCCTTCTGGCAGCTTCGGTCCGAGGACATCCGCCGGTGGTGCGCCGACTGCTCCGCCGCGGCCCGCCCGACCCGTACGGTGTCGGGAATCCTGAGCACCAAGTGACCCCGCGAGGAGGCGGACGATCGATGAAGACCGTGACCCACGCCTGCCGATGCCCCGAGGCGTTCCACGAGCTCGGGCTGCACACGCGCGAGGGTGTGCTGCCGGGGCCACGCTGGCTGCAAGTGCTGGCAGAGCTGCTGCGCTGAAGGTGACGAAGGCGCGTACGATTCGGGCCCTACTCCTTTGCAGACTGAGCCTGTAAAGGAGTGATCGCAACGGCCTTGTAGGCCCGCGAAGTAAGCCCGGCAGTCTTCCGGACGGTGGATGAGCCGGGCTCGCGCCATTTCTGTGGCCGTTGGATTTCCGCTAACTCGGTGGGTCAGACCACGAGGTGGCGGACCTCAACGATCAGCGGCCGAGCCGCGTCGATCCAACGGCCTCCGCGCTGGTAGCACCAGCACACGGCGTCGCTGATCCACAGGAGCGGTTCGCTGCGAGGGACGTCGAGGCGATACGCCGGCTTGTCGGTCACCGGGGAAACCCGGTCGGCGAGATCTGACCTTGCTTAGATATATCAGAGACCCCCAGGATAGAGCGCGAGCGACCGGACGCCTCCGGTGCCTCGAGAGGAGAGATATGCAGCAGGTCAAGGCCGTCATCGCCCGCGCCGAGAAAGCCCCGGTGGAGCTGGTGACGATCAACGTGCCCGATCCCGGACCGGGTGAGGCGGTGGTCCAGATCCAGTCGTGCGGGGTGTGTCATACCGACCTGCACTACCGCGAGGGTGGGATCAACGACGAGTTCCCGTTCCTGCTGGGCCACGAGGCAGCCGGTGTGGTCGAGGCGGTCGGTCCCGACGTCACCGCCGTGGCGCCCGGCGACTTCGTGGTGCTCAACTGGCGCGCGGTCTGCGGCAGCTGCCGGGCGTGCAACCGAGGTGAGCCGCAGTACTGCTTCGCCACCTTCAACGCGACCCAGAAGATGACCCTCGAGGACGGCACCGAGCTGTCCCCGGCGCTGGGCATCGGCGCGTTCGCGGAGAAGACGCTGGTCGCGGCCGGACAGTGCACGAAGGTCGACCCGGGCGCCCGGCCCGCTGCCGTCGGACTGCTGGGCTGCGGTGTCATGGCCGGCATCGGTGCCGCGATCAACACGGGCGGCGCGACCCGCGGCAAGTCGGTGGCGGTCATCGGCTGCGGCGGCGTCGGCGTGGCCGCGATCGCCGGAGCGGCGCTGGCCGGCTCGAGCCCGATCATCGCCGTCGACATCGACCCGAAGAAGCTCGAACAGGCCAAGCGGCTCGGCGCGACCCACACCGTCGACTCGTCGGCGACCGACGCGGTCGAGGAGATCCGCCGGATCGCCGCCGAGACCTACCCGGGCGCCGAGGGAGCCGACATCGTCGTCGAGGCGGTCGGTCGCCCGGAGACCTGGAAGCAGGCCTTCTACGCTCGCGACCTGGCCGGCACCGTGGTGCTCGTCGGCGTACCCACCCCGGACATGAAGGTCCCCGACATCCCGCTGATCGACGTCTTCGGCCGCGGCGGCGCGCTCAAGTCCAGCTGGTACGGCGACTGTCTCCCCAGCCGCGACTTCCCCATGCTCGTCGACCTCTACCAGCAGGGCCGTCTCGACCTCGACGCCTTCGTCACCGAGGAGATCGGCATCGGCGACATCGAGGCCGCCTTCGAGAAGATGCACCACGCCCCTGAGGGGCAGAGCGTGCTGCGTTCGGTGGTGATCCTGTGACCGACGTACGTGTCGACCATGCGGTCACGAGCGGCACGTTCAGCCTCGACGGCGAGACCCACCAGGTCGACAACAACCTGTGGGTCGTCGGTGACGACCAGGAGTGCCTGGTCATCGACGCGCCTCATTCGGTCGAGGACATCCTCGCGGTGGTCGGTGACCGCCGGGTGAAGGCGATCGTGTGCACACACGCCCACGACGACCACGTACGCGTCGCACCGGCGTTGCGTGAGGCCGTCCGAGCGCCAATCCTGCTCCATCCCGACGACAGGCCGTTGTGGGAGCTCACCCACACCGACGAGCTCTGGGACGCGGACCTGTCCGACGGGCAGGTGATCGAGATCGGCGACACGACGCTGACGGTCCTGCACACGCCGGGCCACGCCCCCGGCGCGGTCTGCCTGTGGTCGGCCGATCTGGGCTGCGTGTTCACCGGCGACACCCTCTTCCAAGGCGGCCCCGGCGCGACCGGGCGCTCGTTCAGCGACCGGCCCACGATCGAGACGTCGATCAAGGCCAAGCTGTTCGCGCTCCCCGGTGACACGGTCGTCCACACCGGCCATGGCGACGACACCACGATCGCGGCCGAGGAGGCGGCGCTGGCCTGAACGAGGCGGTCGCCCGGGGCGGTCGATGCGCTCATGGCCTCGATCGCCGCGGAACGACCTCGGCCGTGAAGCTGCTGCCTGCCATTGCCTCGAGCAGATCGGTGGCGGAGACGTCCCCGGTGACGGTGATCTGTCCGGTCCCGCGGTCGGCGGTGAGGGTGGCGACCCCGGGGAGGTCCCGGAGCCGAGCCGTGGCCTCACGGACGCATCGAGGACAACGCATGCCCTCGACGTACAGCTGGATGGTCTGCATGGCGGTCTCCTGGTGCGGTCGTGGCCCCGGACGGATCCGGGGCCACGACGGGGCGGGCGGCTAGCGGCCGGCGGGTACCGACTCGGCCGCGGTCTCGGTGCGGGCCGACTTCCAGCCGATCCCGGTGACGACGGCACCGGCGAGCGCGATCCCGGCAGCGCCGAGGAACCCGGCCGAGAAGCCGTCGGTCATGGCGGCCAGGTCACCGACCTGGTCCGAGCCGTACGCGGCGGCGACGACGGTCATCGACGCCAGCCCGAGCGCGGAGCCGACCTGGTAGCTGGTGTTGACGATCCCGGCGGCCAGACCGCCCTCCTCGGGAGCGGCGGCGCCGAGCGCCGTGCTCAGCGACGGGATGAACGCCAGCGCCATGCCCGCCGCGGTAACCAGCGTCGCCGGCAGCACGTCGACCGCGAAGCTGCCGTCGGCGTCGACCCGGGAGAGCCAGACCAGGCCGGCCCCGAGGACGACCAGGCCACCGACGGTCATCGCCTTCGGGCCGAACGCGGCGGTCAGCCGCGGGGCGACGGCGACCATGCCGAGCATGATCGTCACGGTCATCGGCAGCAGGGCGGCGCCGGACGCGAAGGCGCCGAGTCCGAGCACCTGCTGCAGGTAGAGGTTGATGAAGAAGAACATCGGGATCCAGGCGGCGCCGAGCAGGAGCTGGGCGATGTTCGCGGCGGCCAGGTTCGGCGCCCGGAAGATGCCCAGGCGCACGAGCGGCGCCGCCGAGCCGGCCTGCAGCGCCACGAAGGCGACGAGCAGGGCGATGCCGAGGCCACCGGCCAGGAGCGTGCTCGGCGATCCCCAGCCCTCCTCGGGGACGCGTACGACCGCGAACACGACCGCGGCAAGACCCAGGGTGACGGTCAGCGCGCCGAGCAGGTCGATCCGGCCGCGCTGTGCGGTGCCGGCCGGCATCGTGCCGGGCGTCAGGGCGAGGACCGCGATGGCGATCGGCAGGTTGATGAAGAAGACCCAGGGCCAGGAGAGGTACTCGGTGAGCACGCCACCGAGGAATACGCCGGCCGTGCCACCGGCCGGGGCGGCCGCGCCGTAGAGCGCGAGCGCCTTGGTGAGCTCCTTCGGGTTCGCCCCGAAGGTCATGAACAGGAGCGTCAGCGCCGAGGGTGCGATGAGTGCGGACCCGGCGCCCTGGACAGCGCGGCCGGCGATCTCGACGGCGACACCGTCGGCCAGTCCGGCGACCAGCGAGCCTAGGCCGAGGACCAGCCAACCGAGGGCGAAGATCCGGCGGGCGCCGAGCAGGTCGGAGAGCCGGCCGCCCAGCAGGAGGAGGCCGCCGAAGGCGACCACGTAGGCGTTGAACACCCAGCTGAGGTCCTGCGGGGCGAAGCCGAGATCACGCTGGATCTCGGGGAGGGCGACGCCGATGATGGAGGTGTCCATGATGACCATGAACTGGGCGGCGGCGATGAGGCCGAGGGCGAGCCAGCGGCGGCTGTTGGCACCCGCCGCCGGGGATGCTGTGGAAGACATGGTTCTCTCTTTTCGTCAGGGCGGCCTTCCGACCGCGTGAGGAGAACCTGTCCGGTGTCACTGTCCCTGGTCTGTCCGGGCGCCGTCCGTCCCGTTCAGCCGGGACAGCGCCTCGTCGGCCTGATCCGTGAGGGCGAGCTCGCCGGTGGCGAGGCCGAGGGTGCGGGCCTCGGCGTAGCGCTCCACGGCCGCCTCCTTCTCGCCGAGGGTTTCGTGGCACCGGGCCAGGGCGAGGGTCGCCTTCGCCGTCATCGCGGGCGTCTGCAGCGTCTCGAAGCCCTGGATCGCCGTCGCCAGCAGGTCGATGGCGCTCGTCCAGTCCTCCCTATGCTCGGCGAGCCGCCCACGTCCGTACGCCGCCAGGACCGACCCGGCGCGGTCGCCGACGTGACGCGACGCCAGCTCCGCGCGGCGGAAGGCGTCCTCGGCCGACTCGTGGTCCGACAGACCCAGGTGGGTGATGCCGAGGTCGGCCAGGGCCCACTGGACGGTGTTGTGGATGCCGGCGGAGGTGGCGACGTCGATCGCCTGCTCGAGCGTGCGGGCCGACTCCCGCAGGCGTCCGAACTGCCGCAGGCCGTAGCCGAGGTGGTAGAGGACCGCACTGTGACCCCAGGGGTCGTCGAGGTGGCGGAACTCGGCTGCGGTGGCCCGCCCGAGGCGCATCGCCGCCGGCTCGTCCCTGGCCTTGAGGGCGGTCTCGAGCCTGACGAAGCCGGCGACGGCGACCCCCCAGCGGTCGCCGCGGTCGCGGAAGGACCTCTCGGCGGCATCCAGGAGCGCTGCCGCCTCCGGATCCTGGCCGTTGACCCCCTCGACCGCGAGCAGCACCTGCGAGACGGCGGCCCGGTCGGCGTCACCGTCGCTGCTGAAGATCGCCAGGCTCTCCCGGGCCGCCTCCGCGCAGCGCGGGTGCGGATGGACGACGCAGGCGCGGGGGCGCTCGACCAGCGACACCGCCTGCAGGGCAGCGGCCCGCGCCGTGGCCGTCCCACGCTCGGTCCCCAGGAGGCGGCGCAGGATCCGGCGGCCCTCGAGGTGGCGGCCCTGGTGCCAGAAGAGGCCGAGATGACCGGCCAGCCGCAGGGCCGCGTCGATGTCGCCGGCCGGGCCCTCCAGCCAGGCGATGGCCGAGCGTACGTTGGCCTGCTCGTCGACCAGGAGGTTCCGTGCGCGGGGGTCGCCCTGACCGCGCAGCGCCTGGGCCGACCGCTCCGCGACCTGGGTGAAGTGGTGCGCGTGCCGGGTGGCCAGGGCGTCGTTCCGGCCGGTCCGGGACAGCCGTTCGGCGGCGTACTCGCGCAGCGTCTCGAGCATCCGGTAGCGGGTGACCGGGCCGCGTTCGGCGACGATCAGGGACTGCTCGACCAGGCGACCCACGGCGTGGATGACCTGGCTCGGGTCGGTCTCGTCGTCGGCGAGGACCTGCTCGGCGGCGGTCAGGGTCCACCCGCCGTGGAACACGGCGAGGCCTTCGAAGACGCGCTTCTCGAGGTCGTCGAGCAGGTCGTAGCTCCAGTCCACGGTCGCGCGGAGGGTGCGCTGACGGTCCTCCGCCGTCCGTGGTCCTGAGGTGAGGAGGGTGAACCGCTGGTCGAGCCGGTCGGCGAGGTCGCTCGGGGACAGCGAGGCCGCACGGGCCGCGGCCAGCTCCAGGGCCAGCGGCATGCCGTCGAGTGCGCGGGCGATACGGCCGAGTGCTGCGTACGCATCGGGGTCGGTCTCGATCCCGGGCAGGACGGTCGCGATGCGGCGGACGAGCAGTTGGACGGAGGGGGTCGCCGCGATCGCCTCGGCGTCGTCGTCCTCGAGCGGTGTCGGGAGCGGTCCGACGAGGGTCTGCACCTCGCTCGGCAGGGCGAGGGGCTCGCGGCTGGTGGCGATGACCGTGAGCTGCGGGCAGCGGGTCAGCAGCTGCTCGACCAGGGTCGCGACGGGATCGACGAGGTGCTCGCAGTTGTCGATGACCAGGAGCAGGTGCTTGTCCGCGAGGAAGTCGGCCAGCCGTTCCTGGAGGTCGGTCGCCGAGCCGTCCTGCGGCATCGCCACGGCCGTGGCGACAGCGGGAACGATGTGCTCGCGGCTCCGGATCGCGGCGAGCCGGACGAGGAAGGTGCCGTCAGGGAACCTCGTCGCGAGCCGCTGGGCGGCGTGCAGGCCCAGGGCGGTCTTCCCGGAGCCGCCGGGGCCGACGAGGGTGGTCAGCCTGGACGTGCCGACGCGCTCGCTCAGCGACGTGAGCAGCTCGTCGCGCCCGACGAGCGGGGTCAGGTCGGTTGGGAGGTTGGCGAGCTGCGCTCCGGGCCGGGCGCGGTGGGGAGCGGTCGCCGGGGTGGACAGCGTGACCTCGCCGGAGGAGCCGAGAGACGGGTCCTGCCGGAGCACCCGCTCATGGAGCGAGCGCAGGGAGGTCGACGGTTCGAGGCCGAGGTCGGCGTCCAGGGTCGTGCGGGTGCGGGTGAAGACCTCGAGCGCGTCCGCCTGCCTGCCGGCGCGGTAGAGCGCGACCATCAGCAGACCGGCCATGGCCTCATGGGTCGGGTCGGTACGCAGCAGCGGCTCGAGATCGGTGACGACCTCCGCATGCCGGCCCAGCGAGAGGGCGATCTGAGCACGCTCGGCGTACGCCGTCCTGCGCAGGTCCTCCAGCCGCACGGACTCGGGCACCGCCCATGGCTCGGTGGCGAAGTCGGCGAGCGCCTCGCCACGCCAGAGTCCGAGCGCCCGGTCGTAGGTGCGGAGATCCTCCCCGGTCGGGCTCCCGGCGCCGGCGACCGATGCGCGGACCTCGCGGATGCGTCGCTCGAAGGCCTCGGCGTCGATGGTGGTGGGGTCGATGGCCGCCCGGTAGCCGCCGCCGTCGCGCTGGACCAGGTCGAGTCCGACGGTCTTGAACACGCGGCGCAGCTTGGAGACCCGGAGTTGGAGCGCGTTCAACGGATCGGCCGGCAGCGACGAGTCGGCCCACAGCCGGTCGATGAGCGCCGAGGCCGGCACGATCCGGCCGCGCGCCAGGAGCAGCACCGCGAGCAGCGCCCGCTCCGCCGAGCCGGGGACCTTGACGACCTCGCCGTCGACCGTCGCCTCGAAGGGGCCGAGCAGCCCGAAGCGGATGTCACGCGAGGTCGGCAGCACGTCGAGATCGTAGTCAGCCCCCGCTCAGGCGCCGAACGGATATCTGTCCGGATTCCTGTCCGGGCCACGACAACGCCGGGACAGTACGCAGACAGATCCCCCGAGCAACCTCTGGCACGTCAACTCATCGAGTTCTGAGCCAGGAGAGATCACATGAACGCCATTGCCAAGGTCGGTGCGTTCGCCGGAGCCGTCGTTGCCCTCGGCGGCCTGGGTTCCGCCGTGGGCGCCTCCGTCGGCCCGCTCGGCGAGCCGGAGCGTCACCCCGAGCACGCGGCTGAGAAGAGCAGCCACGGCGGTCACGCCGGACACGGCGCCGCGAAGGCGCCCGCGGCCACCGGGCTCAACGTCAGCGAGGCCGGCTACACCCTCGACCTCGTCGAGGACCGCTACCAGCGCACGACCGACGCCACGCTGCGGTTCCGGATCCTCGGTGCCGACGACCAGCCGGTGACCCGGTTCGAGACCGCGCACGGCAAGAAGCTCCACCTGATCGTCGTACGCCGCGACCTGGCCACCTTCCAGCACGTGCACCCGGTGATGGCCGCCGACGGAACCTGGTCGGTAGACGCCGACCTTGCCGACGCCGGGACCTACCGCGTCTTCGCCGACTTCCAGCCGGCAGCCGAGGACGAGGGCCTGACCCTCGGGCAGGACCTCTTCGTCGGCGGCCCCTACGAGCCGCAGCCGCTGCCGCCGGCCGCCACCACCAGCGCGATCAGCCCCTACCAGGTGGACCTGGACGGGCATCTGGTCGCCGGGAAGACCTCGCGTCTCACCCTCACCGTGAACCGCGACGGCGAGCCGGTCACCGACCTGGAGCCCTACCTCGAGGCGTACGGCCACCTGGTCGCGCTCCGCGACGGCGACCTGGCCTACCTCCACGTCCACCCCGAAGGGGCGCCCGGCGACGGGCGCACCGACCCCGGCCCGGAGATCACCTTCTCCGCCGAGGTGCCCTCGGCCGGGACGTACCGACTGTTCCTCGACTTCCAGCACGCCGGCGAGGTCCGGACCGCTGCCTTCACCGCCGAGGCCCACTGACCCCCCTGCCTGAGCAGGGTCCACCACAGAGAGAGGAAAGCACCATGTGCAGCACCACCTACACCGTTTCCGGGATGACCTGCGGCCACTGCGTCAGCTCCGTCACCGAGGAGGTCACCCAGATCGCGGGCGTCTCCTCCGTCGACGTCGACCTGGCCACCGGCCGGGTGACCGTCACCTCCGAGAACGAGCTCGACCCCGCGCAGGTTCAGCGCGCGGTCGAGGAGGCCGGCTACCAGCTGGCCGGCTGAGACCCGCGTCGGCTCCCCCTCCCGTGAGCCGGGGAGCCGACGCGTACGCCGATCCACCCACCCGAAGGACACCGTCATGACCGTCTCCGGAACCTCTTCACCCACCTCTGCACCCACCACCGACTTCGAGCTCGAGATCGACGGCATGACCTGCGCGTCGTGCGCGAACCGCATCGAGCGCAAGCTCAACAAGCTCGACGGTGTGGCCGCCACCGTCAACTACGCGACCGAGAAGGCGAAGATCACCGTCGCCGCGGACAACACCGACATCGACGCGAGCGTGCTGATCGCGACCGTCGAGAGCGCCGGGTACGGCGCGAAGGAGCCTCGCCGCGAGGACCCGTCGTCGAGCGCGCCCGTCGACGGCGAGGCCACCGACCCCGTCGACCGGCTCCGGCAGCGGCTGCTGATCTCGGCGCTGCTCACCGTCCCGGTGGTGCTCATGGCGATGGTGCCGGCCCTGCAGTTCGAGAGCTGGCAGTGGCTCTCGCTCACCCTCGCCGCGCCGGTCGTGGTCTGGGGCGCGGCGCCGTTCCACCGGGCGGCGTGGACCAACGCGCGCCACGGCGCGGCCACCATGGACACGCTGGTCTCGGTCGGCACCCTGGCCGCCTTCGGCTGGTCCCTGTATGCCCTCTTCCTCGGCACCGCCGGCGAGCCCGGCATGACCCACGCGTTCAGCCTCGCCATCGAACGCACCGACGGGCTCGGCAACATCTACCTCGAGGCCGCTGCCGGCGTCACGACGTTCATCCTCGCCGGCCGCTACTTCGAGGCCCGCTCGAAGCGCCGTGCCGGTGCCGCCCTCACCGCGCTCCTCGAGCTCGGCGCCAAGGAGGTCGCCGTCCTCCGCGACGGAGCCGAGACCCGGATCCCGATCGACCAGCTCGCCGTCGGCGACCGGTTCGTCGTACGTCCCGGGGAGAAGGTCGCCACCGACGGCGTCGTCGAGGAGGGATCGTCGGCGATCGACGCGGCGATGCTGACCGGGGAGTCCGTGCCGGTCGAGGTCGCCCCCGGCGACGGGGTCACCGGGGCGACCGTGAACGCCGGCGGGCGCATCGTCGTCAGGGCCACTCGGGTCGGCGCCGACACCCAGCTCGCCCAGATGGCGCGCCTGGTCGAGGAGGCACAGACCGGCAAGGCCGCCGCGCAGCGGCTCGCCGACCGTATCTCGGGCGTCTTCGTACCCATCGTGATCGCCCTCTCGGCCATCACCCTCGGGTTCTGGCTCGGCGCCGGCGCCGGGACCGCCACCGCCTTCACGGCGGCGGTCGCGGTGCTGATCATCGCCTGCCCGTGCGCGCTCGGCCTGGCCACGCCCACGGCCCTGATGGTCGGCACCGGACGCGGCGCCCAGCTCGGCATCCTGATCAAGGGGCCGGAAGTGCTGGAGAGCACCCGCCGGATCGACACCGTCGTGCTCGACAAGACCGGCACGGTGACGACTGGGGCGATGACCCTGACCGATGTCATCGCCGCTCCCGGCGAGGACGCCGACGAGATCGCCCGGCTGGCCGGTGCCCTGGAGTACGCCTCCGAGCACCCGATCGCCCGGGCGATCGCGTCCGGCGCCGAGGCCCGCGTCGGCACCCTGCCGACGGCCGAGGACTTCGCCAACGTCCCGGGCCTGGGTGTGCAGGGCATCGTCGAGGGCCACGCCGTCCTCGTCGGCCGGGTCTGTCTGCTCGAGGAGTGGAGCCAGTACCTGCCCGAGGACCTCGCGTCCGCGATGGCCCAGGCCGAGAGCGAGGGTCGCACCGCCGTCGCCGTCGGCTGGGACGGACAGGCGCGCGGCGTCCTGGTCGTCAACGACGTGATCAAGCCGACCTCGGCCGCCGCGATCGCGGAGCTCCGGCGGCTCGGTCTCACCCCGGTCCTGCTCACCGGCGACAACGAGACCGTGGCCCGGAGTGTGGCCGCCGAGGTCGGCATCCCGATCACCGAGGACACCGTCATCGCCGAGGTGCTCCCCGAGGACAAGGTCGCGGTGGTCCGCCGACTGCAGGAGGAGGGCCGGGTGGTCGCCATGGTCGGCGACGGCGTCAACGACGCACCAGCTCTGGCCCAGGCCGATCTCGGCCTCTCGATGGGCACCGGCACCGATGTCGCCATCCAGGACAGCGACCTGACCCTGGTCCGTGGCGACCTGCGGGTCGCGGCCGACGCGATCCGGCTCTCCCGCCGGACGCTGGCCACCATCAAGGGCAACCTGTTCTGGGCGTTCGCCTACAACGTCGCCGCGATCCCGCTCGCGGTCGCCGGGCTCCTCAACCCGATGCTCGCCGGTGCCGCGATGGCCTTCTCGTCGGTGTTCGTGGTGAGCAACAGCCTGCGGCTGCGACGCTTCCGCTGATTCCATCGCTGCCAACCGACCGATCGCCGAGTCGGCTCGTCATGACGCGCCGACTCGGCATCCGGGGCCCGTGTCCAGCCGTTTCCTAGGCTCCTGACCATGGACCATCGGGTGTTGCTGATCGCCGGAGCGGCGTTGGGGATCATGATCGCGGCGTCGGTGTTCGCGCGGCGTACGGGGGTGGCGGCGCCGCTGCTGCTCGTGGGGCTCGGGATCGGGGCGAGCTATCTGCCCGGTGCGCCGCAGATCGCGCTCGATCCGGAGCTGATCCTGGCCGGCGTACTGCCGCCGTTGCTCTACTCCTCCGCGGTCAACCTGCCGGTGCTCGACTTCCGGCGGAACTTCCGGCTGATCAGCTGGCTCTCGGTCGTCATGGTGATCGTCTCGGCGCTGGTGATCGGCGCGGTCGTGCACTGGCTGTTCCCGGAGATCTCGTTCCCGCTCGCGGTCGCGCTCGGCGCGGTCGTCAGCCCCACCGACGCGGTGGCGGCGACGGCGATCGGGCGCCGGGTCGGGCTGCCGCCGCGGGTGATGACGGTGCTGGAGGGGGAGAGCCTGGTCAACGACGCATCCGCCCTCGTCGTACTCCGCACCGCCGTCGCGGGGATCGCTGCGGCAAGCTCGTTCTCGCTGGGACGTACGGTGCTGGAGTTCGGGTGGGCGGTGCTGGGTGCGCTCGTGATCGGTGGCCTCGTCGGCTGGGGCACCGTCGTGCTCCGCCAGCGGCTGGACGACCCGGTGCTCAACACGACCATCTCGTTCGCGGTGCCGTTCATCGCCTACTTCCCGGCCGAGGAGCTGGACGCGTCCGGCGTGCTCGCCGTCGTCGTCGCCGGACTGGTGACCGGCGGGCTCGGCAGCCGCCGGTTCAGCGCCCGCGACCGGCAGACCCAGGCCACCACGTGGACCACGTTCAACTTCATCCTGGAGAGCGGCGTCTTCCTGGCGATGGGCTACCAGCTGCCCGACTTCGTCGACGCCGCGCAGGGCGAGACCACGTGGGGCGAGATGGCCGGGCTGGTCCTGGTCGTGGTCGGCCTACTGGTCGTGCTCCGGTTCGCCGGCCTCGCCGGCCCCGCGCTCCGGGACCGCGAGGAGAGCCAGGAAGAGGTACGCGCCCGCCTGGACCAGTTCGAGGAGAAGATCGAGTCGCTGACCCCCGCCGACGACCGGGAGGACGCCCGGATCACCGCCGCCCGGCGACGGCTGGCGCGGGGCCGGGCCGACATCGACTTCGAGGAGCGTGAGCCGATCACCAAGCGCGGCTTCCTGGCCATCGGCTGGGCCGGGATGCGTGGGGTCGTCACGGTCGCCGCCGCCCAGACCATCCCGGTCGGCACCTCCCACCGGTCGACCGTCGTGCTGGCCGCCTTCCTGGTCGCACTCATCACCCTCGTGCTCTTCGGCCTCACCCTCCCGGCGTTGATCCGCCGGTTGCGGTTCTCCCCGGAGAGCGCCAAGGACAGGCATGATGCGTTCCGCTCGCTGCTGCAGCAGGTCGGTGAGTCGGCCGTCGACAGCCTCGGACCGCTGGAGTCGCAGACCATCGACGGCGAGCCGATCGACCCGAAGCTGGTGACCAAGCTCAAGGATCGCATCCTCCCGCGGGTGCTCGCGGGTGTGCGCGAGGCGCCGAGGCTCCGTCCCGCGGCGCTGGAGCAGACGATGATCCTGCAGATGCGCTACCTCGATGCGATGCGCGAGGCGCTCGCCGCCGAGCGCAGCATCGGGGCCTACAGCTCCCACATCTACGCGAGGGTCGAGTCGATCCTCGACGACATGGAGAAGCGACTCGACGTGACCTGAGCCTCGGGTCAGGTCGTCTCGGGTCAGACCGTCTCGAACCCGGCCATCATCGCCATGTCCTCGTGCTCCAGGTTGTGGCAGTGGATGAGGAACCGGCCGGCGTACCTCTCGAACCTCACCCGGACCCGCACGGCCTCGTAGGGACGGATGTCGACGGTGTCCTTCCAGCCGAGATCCATCGGGCCGGGGCCGCGGTTGCCGCGGCGGAGGACCTGGAAGGGCGAGAGGTGGACGTGCACCGGGTGGTGCGCGTCTGTGAAGAACTCCCAGATCTCGGTGGAGCCCAGCGGCACCTGGGCCTGCGGGACGGCGGGGTCGAAGGGCTTGCCGTTGATCCCCCAGCCACGCCGGCCGTGCACCTTCGCCTGGCGGAAGTGCCATCTTCGGACGACCGCGCCGTCGGGCCTCTCGGGTTCGGGTACGTCGGCCAGCTTCTCAGGCATCCGGACGTCGTCGGTCGCGCGGCGGGCGATCCGGAACCTCATCACCTGGGCGGTCCGGCCGGTGCCGAGACCGTTGCGCATCTCCACGGTCGTGCCCGGCGCGAGCGAGCGGAAGTCGACGACGACGTCGAACCGCTCGCCCGAGGCCATCGTGATCTCGTCGTGCTCGACAGGTCGGTCGAGCAGGCCGCCGTCGGACCCGATCTGGACCAGCTTCACCGGCTTCCCGTCCGAGCTCCGCAGGTTGAGCGCATAGCGGCGCGCGTTGGAGGCGTTGAGCAGCCGCAGCCGATACTGCGCCGCCTCGACCTCCGCCTCCGGCCACGGCGCGCCGTTGACGAGGACGACGTCGCCGAGCACGCCGGCCATGTAGCGGTCCTCGACGCCGGGCTCGCCGAGCAGCCGAGGATCCCGCGCGGGATACCGCAGCGCGCCATCCTCGTCGAAGGCCCGGTCGGCGATCATCAGCGGCAGCTCCCGCTCGCCGCGTGGCAGCGAGAGCGAGTCCTCCTCGTCGTCGCGGACGATGTGGAAGCCGGCCAGCCCGCGCCACACCTGCGGAGCGGTGAAGTCCATCCGGTGGTCGTGGTACCAGAGCGTCGTCGCCGCCTGCTCGAGCGGATAGCGGTAGTCCCGTTTTCCCGCTCTGACCTGCGCCTTCGGATCGGCCATGGCCTCGTGGCCGCCGTGGTGGGCATGGTGTTGCTCGAAGCCGGGCGGCACCAGCAGATCCGTCGGCCCGCCGTCGCTCTCCGCGGGCGTGTGTCCACCATGGAGGTGCGTCGCGGTCGGCAGCGCAAGGGAGTTGGTGTGGCGTACGGTCACCGCCTCGCCGCGGCGGGTCTCCAGCGTCGGCCCGGGAAAGACCCCGTCGTACGTCATCATCTCGGTCCGCAGCCCGGGCAGGATCTCCACCGAGGCCGTGCGCTGTGCGATCTCGATCAGGCCGCCCGAGGGGCGCTTGACCGGCGGCAACGGCAACGGCGTCGCGTACGCCTCCGGCAGTCGTGCCGTGCTGCGCAGGATCCGTCCGGTCTGCCCGGGGGCTTGGCCGCACGCGGCCAGCGATCCGGCGACCGGCGCGGCCAGTCCGGCGCCGAGGAGGACGCGTCGACTGAGCCTCATCGCCGGACCTCCCGCGGGCTGCCGGCGCCGAGGCGCAGGGAGGCGATGGCCACCGCCACCGCAACCGCGACGGTGAGGACACCGAGCGGGACGTGCAGCTGGAGGACACGGGTGTAGCCGAGGATCGCCTGGACGTGGATGAGGAGGAAGAGCACGAGCGACCAGACGAGGAACCACCAGCGCCCGCGCACCGCGACGACCGCGCCCGCGGCGATCGGCAGCAGCAGCGCGAGACCTTGCAGTGCAGCCGCACCGGCGGAATGGAGTCCCAGCGCCTCGAAGGTGCCGGCGAAGTAGGAGCCGATGAAGATCGGCTGCCCGATGGCGAAGAGCGCGGTCACGACCGCGACGGCTCGGAAGCAGAAGAGGCTGAGGCGTGGTCGGCGCTCGCGTCGGACGGGCGCTGAGGTCGGTGTCTCTGTGGTCACACTTCGACCATATGTAGACGGGGTACGTATCGCCTCCGTGATCTCCCTGAGGTCGTCCCGCAACCGTGAGGCCCCGGGCGGCCCATCAAGGTATGCAGCCGAAGGTGCACATCCCGTGCGGAACTCCGCTGGGTAGGCGTGACTTTCCCTGCATACCTTGATGAAGCCTCGCCCCCGCCGCACCCGGCGGATCCTCGTCGGGGTCAGCCCTGGTGGGTGAAGACCTCGTCGCGGGCCGTGTCGAGACCGATCTGGAGGGCGCCGCGGAGCACCGGGTCACCGGAGATCGCGGTCGGGACGACGGTCGGGACGTTGGGGCCGAGGGAAGCGATCGCCTTCTGTACGCGGTCGGCCAGGACAGCTCCGCCGGCACGCCCGACCTCGCCCGCGAGCACGCACAGCTCCGGGTCGAGCACCACGCAGATGCCCGCCAGACCGAGGGCGAGCCGTCGGGCCAGCTCCTCCAGGAACGGCTCGGCATCGACGTCGCCCTCGACCGCGGCGCGTACGCAGTCCACGCCGCTGCTGCTCAGGCCGAACGCGCGGGCCAGGGTGTCCATGGCCTCGACGCTGACCAGTGACTGGAAGGCCGCGTGCTGGGGGCTGTCGGTGCCGTGCGGCGTGGAGGCGCCGGGAACCGCCAGATAGCCGATCTCGCCGGCACCGCCACCGGCGCCGCGGTGGAGGCGGCCGTCGACGATCACCGCGAGCCCCAGGCCGCGGTCGATCCAGGCGAGGACCGAGTCCTTGACGCCGTGGGACGCGCCGGCGGACTGCTCGGCGAGCCCGGCCAGGTTGACGTCGTTCTCGATCAGTATCGGCCGCTGGAAGGTGCGGCGGAGGTCTTCGAGGACGCCCGCGCGCCAGTCCGGCAGGTCGTTGGCGAAGCGGATGTCGCCGGTGCGCGGATCGATCATGCCCGGCGTACCGATCGAGAGGCAGCGGAGCTGCGCCATCGTGATGCCGGCGCTCCGGGTGGCGTGGGCGACGGTGGCCCGCACCGCCTCGACCGGATCGGAGGCTCCGTGGGGGTCGAGCTCGCCGGTGGCCAGCTCGGTGCCGGTGATGTCGGCGACCGATGCGGTGATCTGGTCGGGGCCGATGTGGAGGGCGGCGACGTACCCGGCCGACGGGACCACTCCGTAGAGCGCCGCGTTGGGCCCACGACCGCCCTGCTGGGCGCCCACGACCTCGACGAGGCCGCGGTCGCCGAGCCGGGTCAGCAGCTGTCCGGCGGTCACCTTCGAGAGGCCCACGAGCTCGCCGAGCCGGGTCTTCGTCACCGGCCCGTTCGAGAGCATCAGGTCGAGCGCCGCGCGGTCGTTGGTGTCGCGGATCAGGTGTGTCTTGGGTGCTCTCGACATCGGCGGCGCTCCTTTCGAGGGGGAGGGTGGCGTACGGAAAACCAACCTAACAATTCCAGGGCTCCCGCCGGCGTCTGTCCACGCTGGGTCTAGACGGTAACTGTAAAGGAACCTTACAGTAGGGGCTTCGATCGCCATCCATCTCAACCCCCTCTAGGAGCTTGGAATGCGTACTACCACGAAGATCGCCGTTCTCGGCGGGATCTTGCTGGCGCCCGTCCTGGCCATGCTGCCGACGAGCCCCGCAAGTGCGCACGGCTACATCTCGAACCCCCCGAGCAGGCAGGCCCAGTGTGCTGCCGGCACCGTCGAGTGCGGGGACATCAAGTACGAACCGCAGAGCGTCGAGGGCCCCAAGGGTCTGACCAGCTGCTCCGGTGGCAACTCCCGGTTCGCCGAGCTCGACGACGACTCGAAGAGCTGGCAGGTCACGCCGGTCGGTCGGACCCAGACCTTCAGTTGGTCGCTGAGCGCTCGACACAGCACCAGCACCTGGCAGTACTTCATCGGTGGCACCAAGATCGCCGAGTTCGACGACGGCGGCGCGCAGCCGCCGGCCACCGTCGAGCACCAGGTCGACTTCGGCTCCTTCACCGGCCGCCAGAAGGTGCTCGCGGTCTGGAACGTCGCCGACACGGCGAACGCCTTCTACGCCTGCATCGACGTGAACATCGGCGGCACCGCCACCGACCCGGAGTCGCCGGCCCCGGAGGCCGGAGAGTTCCCGGTCAGCGAGGAGCAGTTCAACCAGCTCTTCCCCAACCGCAACCCCTTCTACACCTATGCGGGCCTCGTCGAGGCGCTCAGCGCCTATCCGGAATTCACCAATGCTGGGGACGAGGCGACCCAGAAGCGTGAGGCCGCGGCGTTCATCGCCAACGTCGCCCACGAGACCGGTGACCTGCTCTACGTCGTCGAGCAGAACCAGGCCAACTACCCGCACTACTGCGACCCCAACCAGTCCTACGGCTGCCCCGCCGGCAACGACCAGTACTACGGCCGCGGCCCGGTCCAGCTGAGCTGGAACTTCAACTACAAGGCCGCCGGGGACGCGCTCGGGATCGACCTGCTGAACAACCCCAACCTGGTCGCCACCGATCCGGCGGTCGCCTGGAAGACGGGGCTCTGGTACTGGAACACCCAGAACGGCCCCGGCACCATGACCGCCCACGCGGCCATGGTCAACGGCGCCGGCTTCGGTGAGACCATCCGGTCGATCAACGGGTCCCTCGAGTGCAACGGCGGCAACCCCGGTCAGGTGCAGAGCCGCGTCGACAACTACCTCGAGGTCACCTCTCTCCTGGGCGTCGACCCGGGCGGGAACCTGTACTGCTGAAGCGGAGCCCGAAGCGAAAGGCACTGCTGAACCCAACCGGCGGCGTACGCAGCCCCACCCGCGTACGCCGCCGGTTCATGTCTTGTGACGACCGCCCAACCAGGTTGTGTTTCTGCGCCGGTGGCCGCGGCCCGGCCGCACCCCTACCTTCGAGAGGCAACCGGAACCCCGGACAGCCCGGGGCCGGATGGACTAAGGAGCAGGCTCGGTGCTCAGATCTCTCTCCCTCAGAATCGCCGCGATCGCTGCGGCCGTCACCCTCCCCCTCCTCGGCCTGGTCGCGCCGGCCGATGCGGAGAGCCCCTACGAGCGCGGACCGGACCCCACGTCCGCGAGCGTCCTGGACAACGGCACGTTCGCTCTCTCCACCACCTCGGTCTCCTCGCTGGTGACCGGCTTCGGCGGCGGGACGATCTACTACCCCACCTCGACCACCGAAGGGACGTACGGCGGCGTGGTGCTCGCGCCCGGCTTCACCGCCAGGTCCTCGGCCTACTCCTCGGTGGCCCGCCGGGTCGCCTCCCACGGGTTCGTGGTCTTCGCGATCGACACCAACAGCATCTACGACCAGCCCGACAGCCGTGGCTCGCAGATCCTGGCCGCGGTCGACTACCTGAAGCAGGACGCCTCCTCGGCCGTCGCCTCGCGCTTGGACGAGACCCGGATCGCGGTCTCAGGACATTCGATGGGCGGCGGTGGCACCCTCGCCGCGGCCAAGCAGGACTCCTCGGTCAAGGCCGCGGTCGCGCTGCAGCCCTGGCACACCGACAAGACCTGGCCGGAGATCCAGGTCCCGACCATGATCATCGGCGCGGAGAACGACACGGTCGCGCCCGTCGCCACCCACTCGATCCCCTTCTACACCTCGATGACCGGGGCGCGGGAGAAGGCGTACGGCGAGATCAACAACGCCGACCACCTCATCGCCAACACCGACGACGACTGGCAGGGGCGCCTGTTCGTCACCTGGCTGAAGAGGTACGTCGACGACGACACCCGCTACTCGCAGTTCCTCTGCCCGGCACCGTCCTCGGTCAACCTGTCCGACTACCGCGACACCTGCCCGGACTGATCCCCCCGGTCCGGACACGCGGAACCGGTCACCTGGGGTGGCCGGTCCTCCGTGTGTGCGGCATTGGAAGATGGGGGCATGACCGGAAACAGTGGAAACGGCGGAAAGAGCCAAGGCATCCGCGTCGCGTCCGTCGACGACATCCCGGAGGGCGAGGGCATCGCCATCTCCTCCGACATCACCGGCACCGAGGACGACATCGCGATCCTGCGTGACTACAACGGCACCTGCTGGGCCCTCAACGACACCTGCACCCACGAGACCGCCTCGCTGGCCGAGGGCTGGGTCGAGGACGGTGACGTCGAGTGCCCGCTGCACTCCTCGCGGTTCAACCTCAAGACCGGCAAGGTCGACGGCCTCCCTGCCACCCGGGACACCGTGCCGCACCGGGTCGAGGTGCGTGACGGGGAGATCTACCTGTTCCCCGGCGAGAGGCCGTGACGGCCTCCTCCGTTGTCGTCGTCGGTGGTGGCATCGCCGGGGTGTCGACGGTCGCGGAGCTGCGGAAGAACGGGTACGCCGGTGATCTGACGCTCGTCTCGGCCGACCCGATCCCCTACGACCGCCCGCCGTTGTCCAAGGAGTATCTGGCGGGCGGGCGCGACCTCGAGTCGATCGCGCTGCAGCCGTTGCAGTGGTACGTCGACCAGCAGATCTCGCTAGTCGGGGGAGCGGTCGCCGTGGAGCTGCGCCCGGACGCCGGCGAGGTCGAGCTGTCCGACGGTCAGGTGCTGACCGCCGACAAGATCGTGCTCGCAACCGGCGGTCGCGCGGTCCGGCCGTCGCTGGGCGAGGTACGACGGGACGTTTCGGTCGGTCTACCGGCGGGTAATGGACAGGATCGTCCCGTCGTACCCCCGATCCACGTGCTCCGGGAGGTCGCCGACGCCGATCGATTGCGTACGCAGCTGGTGCCTGGGGCCCGACTCCTGATCGTCGGGGCGGGACTGATCGGGGCCGAGGTGGCCTCGACCGCGCGCGGGCTGGGGGCCGAGGTCGTCCTGGTCGACCCGCTCTCGCCTCCTCTTGCCGCCGCGGTCGGGATCGAGGTGGCGACGTGGCTGCACGGCCTGCACGCCGACCACGGGGTGGAGGCGCTCACGACCACGGTCGAGACTCTGCTGGAGACCCCGGCCGGCGTCGCGGCGCAGCTGAAGGGCGAGCCCGACTCACGCGAGTTCGACGCCGTGCTGCTGGCCGTCGGCCTGGTCCCCGAGACCGCGCTGGCCGAGGCCGCGGGCCTGGAGACCTCCCGCGGCATCCTCGTCGACACCGGCCAGGTGACCAGCCACCCGTCGGTGCTCGCGGTCGGGGACTGCGCCCGGCTCCGCGACCACCACAGTGCCGAGCACTGGGAGGCCGCCCAGCTCGACGGCGCCCGAGCCGCGGCGACGATCCTCGAGGCAGAGCCCCCGCCCGCCACCGCACCCTGGTGGTGGTCGGACCGCTACGGCCTCCATGTCGAAGGAGTCGGCGAGATGCGTGAGCCGGACGCCGAGCACACCACCGTCGTACGCGGCGTGGTCGGCGAGCTACCGTTCTCGGTGTTCACTCTCCGCGGTGAGCGCCTCATCGGCGCGGTCGCGGTCGACGACCCGTCGGCCGTGAAGGCGGCCAGGCGGATGATCGACCGGGGCATCGACGTACGGGCCTCTGATCTTGCCGATCCCACCCAGAACCTGCGGTCCCTGCTGCGCCGCTAGCGATCAAGAACGCCGAGTCGGCTCGTCAGAACGAGCCGACTCGGCGGGAGCGAGAAGGGTCAGACGGTCAGCTGGGCCGGCTTGGACTGGTTGGCGACGCGGTTCTCGGAGTCGATGAACCAGGCCAGCTGCTCGACGCGGGTGATGATCGCGTGGAGCAGGTCGGCGGTCGTCGGGTCCTCGGCGTCGATGTCGTCGTGGATCTCGCGAGCGGTCTTCGAGGTGGCGTAGAGCGCGGCGGCGGCCAGGTCGGCGGCGGTCGCGGTGTCGACCTCGGTCGCCGGGAGCGGCGCGAGGGTGGTGTCCTCGGAGACGGTGCCGGTGCGGCCGTCGGGGAGGACGTAGAGCGCGCGCATCCGCTCGGCGACCTCGTCGGTGAAGTCGCGGGCGGCGTCGACGACCTCGTCGAGGACGAGGTGCATGTCGCGGAAGTTCTTGCCCACGACGTTCCAGTGCAGCTGCTTGCCCTGCAGGCTGAGCTCGGTCAGATCGACGAGCAGGCGCTGCATCTGGGTCGCGAACGCCGGGCTCGGGATGAACGCGGGGTGCGAGGTGTGCGTGGCGCTGTTCGTGGCGGTCTGCGTAGCCATGTTCGGTGTATCCCCCTGGATCGATGTGTGGGTGTTTCGTGGTGACACCCACTGTGCCACCTTTTCTTGAACCATTCCAGAAAGGTAAGTCTTCCCTAAGTCTCGCCGTGGCTCCCGGGCACGCAATAGAGTCGAGTCGTGCCGCCAGCCGGAGCCGACCCAGTCCCCCTCGTCGCGCGGGTTCCTCGTCCGGAGGTCTTCCAGACCAACGGACTGAGCGAGGACGCGCAGGTCGAGGCCTGGGAGCGCCACAACGCCTGCGCACTGGTCGCGCTCTCCTGCCGGCCCATCGACGGCCATGGGTTCGACGCGCAAGAGATCAACCTGCAGCTCGACGAGATCCATCTGGCACGGGTCCGGGCCACCCGCCACGTCGTCGAGCGTCCGGCCAGTCTCGTCAAGGAGATCCCCGCCCGGTCGATCGCCGTCTACGCCAGCCTCCGGGGAGAGGCGATCCTGGAGTACGCCGGCCGCCGCAAGGTCATCCGGCCGGGACAGCTGATCGTGTGCGACGTCGACGCGCCGTTCCTGCGCGGCTTCGGGCACGGGCTCGAGGAGCTCGCGGTCAAGGTGCCGGTGGACGCCTTCGAGGCCCGCACCGGGATCGCCTCGATGCCGTCGCCGCTCGTCCTCGACGCCGGTCGCGACCAGGACCCGCACGGGCGAGCGCTGGTGCAGATGGTCGGCCGGGCGCTCCGGCCCCACGACCCGGTGCCGGCCGACGAGGACGCCGTGCTCGACCTCATCTCGGTGATCGCGACCGCCGGGAAGGTGTCGCTGGCCACCGCCCATCGGGCCGCGGCGAAGGCGTTCATCGAGGACCATCTCGTCGACCCCGGACTCTCCGCGACCACCGTCGCCGCGGGCGCCGGCATCTCCGAGCGCCACCTCTCCCGGCTCTTCGCCGACGCCGGCACCAGCGTCCCGCGCCACATCCTCGGCCGCCGCCTCGAGCTCGCCTACGCGATGCTCGCCAGCGCCTCGGACCCGACCGTCCGCACCGTCGACGTCGCCGAACGCTGCGGCTTCACCTCCGCCTCGTACTTCTCCCAGGCCTTCCGCAAGCGCTTCGGCGTCGCCGCCGGAGACGTACGCCGCGCCGCCCGCGCCTGACCCCAGCCGAGTCCGCACTTGTGGCGGGCCGAGACCTCGGTTGTGGCGTACGAAAGTCGACTTTCGTACGCCACAGGTCACCTCTCGGCGCCCAGAAGTCCCTTCTCGGCGCGAAAGGGTGACAAGTCCACCAAAAGTCCGATAGGTCTTCCATGCGATTTTCCGCCAACCGGACCCTGCTTCCCACCCGTAGGGGCGGTGGCGGACGACACTCCTCAACACCCCACTCTCTAAGGAGAAGTACGTGCGCAACGGACTGACCACTGGACGCGGCCTGAGCATGGCCGCCGCCGGCGTGGCAGCGATGGCCCTCACCTTGACCGCCTGCGGGTCGGGCGGCATCGACGACGAAGGCGGTGGCGGCGAGGACACGCTCACCATCGGTTTCGTCTCGACCGAGACCGGCGCCTTGGCACCGTTCGGTGAGGCGAACAGCTTCGTCGTCGACGAGATGGAGACCTACTTCAAGGACCACCCGGTCAAGGTCGGCGACAAGGAGCTCGACGTCGAGATCGTGGTGCGTGACGCGCAGAGCGACACGACCAAGGCCGGGGCGGTGGCCGGCGACCTGATCAACAAGGACGGCGCCGACATCATCGTCGCCTCCTCGACGCCCGACATCGTCAACCCGGTCTCGGAGCAGTGCGAGGCCAACTCGATCCCCTGCATCACCACGGTCGCCCCGTGGCAGCCCTTCGCGATCCGCAGCGGCGACAAGCCGGCCGACCTGAAGTACAGCTACCACTTCTTCTGGGGCCTCGAGGACGTCGCGACGGTCTACGCCGACATCTGGAGCAAGGTCCCGAACAACAAGAAGGCCGGCGGCCTCTTCCCGAAGGACCCCGACGGCGAGGCCTGGGGCGCCAACTTCCCGGCGCTGACCGAGGCCTCGGGCGTGAAGATCGACAACCCGGGCAACTACCCCAACGGCACCAAGGACTTCTCCGCCCAGATCAGCGCCTACAAGGGTCACGACGTGCTCGTCGGTGTCCCGATCCCGCCGGACTTCACCACGTTCTGGCAGCAGGCGAAGCAGCAGGGCTACAACCCGAAGGTCGCGACCATCGGCAAGGCGCTCCTGTTCCCGAGCAGCGTCGAGGCGCTGGGCCCGATCGCCCACAACCTCTCCACCGAGGTCTGGTGGACCCCGACCGCGCCCTACAAGTCCTCGCTGACCGGCCAGTCGGCGCAGGAGCTGGCGGACGCGTACGAGGAGAAGACCGGCAAGCAGTGGACCCAGCCGCTGGGCTTCGCGCACGCGCTCTTCGAGGTCGCGACCGCGGCGGTGACCGAGGCCGGCTCGACCGACGCCGACGCGATCACCAAGGCACTGTCCGGGCTCGAGGTCTCCACGGTCGTCGGTGACGTCGCCTGGGGCAAGGACAAGAACGTCCCGCCGTACGTCGCGAAGACCTCCCTCGCGGGCGGCCAGTGGCGCCAGGTCGAGGGCGGGAAGCACCCGTTCGAGCTGGTCGTCGTCGAGAACTCGCTGGCTCCCGACGTACCTCTCGGGGGCGAGCCCGAGGCGCTCAAGTGACCTTGCTCCACGCTGACGGCCTGGCCAAGTCCTTTGGCCAGGTCGTCACGGCCCGCTCGGTCTCCTTCCAGGTGGCCGCCGGCGAGGCGCTCGGGATCGTCGGGCCCAACGGCGCCGGCAAGTCCACGCTGCTCAACCTGGTGACCGGCACCCTGCCGGTCGACGCGGGCGCCATCCGCTTCGACGGCACCGACGTCACCCGGATGCCGGCCGCCCGGCGTACGGCCCTCGGCATCGGGCGTACGTTCCAGGTCCCCCGTCCCTTCGAGGGGCTCACCGTCTTCGAGAACGTGCTGGTCGGGTCGACCTTCGGCGCCGGCACGCGCCGCCGTGAGGCGAACGAGCAGGCCTGGCAGGCGCTGGAGACCGCCGACCTCGCCCGGCTGGCCAACACCCGCGCCGGCTCGCTGCGGCTGCTCGACCGCAAGCGCCTCGAGCTCGCCCGCGCGCTGGCCACCCAGCCGCGGCTGCTGCTCCTCGACGAGATCGCCGGCGGCCTCACCGAGCACGAGCTGCCCGAGCTCATCGCGACGATCGCCGCCATCCGTGACGGCGGCACCGGCGTCGTCTGGATCGAGCACATCGTGCACGCGTTGCTGCAGGTCGTGGACCGGTTGATGTGCCTGGCCCAGGGCGACGTCGTCGCGACCGGCGACCCGCGTGAGGTGATGGCCTCGGACGCGGTCGCCGCCGTCTATCTCGGCTCCCCTGACCTGGAGGGCGCGTGAGGTCGGCGAATGCTCACCGAGGTAACTCGGTCGGCGCGCACTCCCTTTGCGGAGTTCCGCGAAGGAAGTGCGAGTTCGGTGAGGTACCTCGGTCGACATCCCAGGGCGACCCGATGAATGCTCACCGAGTTACCTCGGTGGGTGGTCACTCCCCTCGCGGAGTTCCGCGAAGCAAGCACCCGTTCACCGAGTTACCTCGGTCAGCATCCGAGGAAGGCCGATGACCACCCTGCTCGAGGTCGACGCGATCGACGTCGCCTACGGCGACTTCCGCGCCCTGCACGGCATCACCCTGCGGGTCGCCGAGGGCGAGACGCTGGCCGTGATCGGCGCCAACGGCGCCGGCAAGTCCACCTTGCTGAAGACGATCGCCGGTCTGCTCCGCCCGAGCGCCGGCCAGATCCGGTTCGACGGCCACAACGTCTCCCACACCCCCGCCCACCGGCGGGTCCGGGAGGGCATCGCGCTCACGCCGGAAGGGCGGCGGATCTTCGGCTCGCTGACCGTCGAGGAGAACCTCAAGGTCGGCGCGCACGGCCGCCGCCCCGGCCCCTGGAACCTGGCCACCGTCTACGACGCCTTCCCGCTGCTCGCCGAGAAGCGGTCGCGCCGCGGAGCGCACCTGTCCGGCGGCGAGCAGCAGGCCACTGCCATCGGCCGCGCGCTGATGTCCAACCCGAAACTGCTCCTGCTCGACGAGGTCTCGCTGGGTCTTGCGCCGGTCGTGATCGCCGACATCTACAAGGCGCTGCCCACGATCGCCGAGAAGGGGACGACCGTGCTCGTGGTCGAGCAGGACCTCACCCAGGCGCTCACCGTCGCCGACCGGGTGCAGTGCCTCCTCGAGGGCCGAACGGTCCTCGAAGGAGCCAAGGCCGATGTCAGCCGGGAGCAGGTCCAGGCGGCGTACTTCGGGGTCGACGCCTCGGACGGAAGGGAGGTCGGCTGATGGACTGGATCAACGCGGTCCTCCAGGGGGTCTTGCTCGGCGGGCAGTACGCGCTCCTCGCCTGCGGTCTGAGCCTCATCTTCGGGGTGATGCGGATCGTCAACCTCGCTCACGGCGTCCTCGCGGTCGCCTCGGCCTATCTCGCGCTCTGGCTGATCCAGCAGACCGGGATGCCGGCGTTCCTCACCATCCTCCTGGTCATCCCCATCTTCGCCGTGGTCGGCTACGCGATCCAGCGCGGCCTGTTCAACGCCGCGCTGCGCCACGGCGAGCTGTCGCCGCTGCTGGTCTCGTTCGGCCTGGCTGTCATCGGCGCCAACCTGCTCCAGGAGATCTTCACCGCCGACTCCCGCAAGATCTCGATCGGCGATCTGTCGACCTCGTCGGTCGAGCTCGGCGACCTGCGGCTCGGAGTGTTCTCGCTGATCACGCTGTTGGTGGCGGTCGCCGTCATCGTCGGCCTGCAGCTCTACCTCTCCCACACCCGCATCGGCCGGGCCATGCGCGCGACCAAGGACGACCCCGAGGCGGCCACGCTCATGGGGATCGACGAGAAGCACATGTACGCCCTCGCCACCGCGATCGCCATCGGCACGGTCGCGCTGGCCGGCGTCTTCCTCGGCATGTCGACGCAGTTCTCACCGACGTACGGGGATCTGGTCCTCATCTTCGCCTTCGAGGCCGTCATCATCGGCGGCCTCGGCTCGCTGTGGGGCACGCTTCTCGGCGGGCTCGTGCTCGGTGTCGCGCAGACCGTCGGCGCCCAGATCGACCCCGCCTACGGCGTCCTCGCCGGCCACCTGGTCTTCCTGGTCGTGCTCCTGTTCCGGCCCCAGGGCCTGCTTCCGAAGGCGGTCGTCGCATGACTGTGAACTCCATCGGAACCCTGAAGGTCGTACGCGGCGGCTGGCCGTCGCTGGCCGGCGGCGGTGTCCTCGCCGCGGTCGTGGTCTTCCTGGCCGCGGCGCCGTGGTTCGTGCTCAGCCCGGGCGACGTGACGAACCTGGTCACCCTCTTCGCGCTGATCATCCTCGGCACGACCTGGAACCTGATGGCCGGCTACGGCGGGCTCGTCTCGATCGGGCAGCAGGCCTACATCGGTGCCGGCGGCTACGGCGTGATCAAACTCGCCGACGTCGTCGGGCTGCCGATCCCGGTGGCCGTCATGGCGGCCGGCGTGGTCTGCGCCGCCCTGGCCATCCCCACCTCGTTCCTGCTGTTCCGGCTGGTCGGAGGCTATTTCGCGATCGGCACCTGGGCGGTGGCCGAGGTCTTCAAGCTGGTCACACAGGAGCTCCCGGGCTTCGGCGGCGGCTCCGGTCTCTCCCTCACCGCCTTCCAGGGCGTCGACCGGGTGACCCGGATCGCCACCGTCTACTACCTGGCGCTCGCGCTGGCCGTGCTGGTCGTGCTCGCGACGTACGTCCTGATGCGCTCGCGCGTCGGCCTCGGTCTGACCGCGATCCGTGACGACTCGGTGGCGGCGGCCTCCCTCGGCGTCGCGGTGCGGCGCTCGCAGCGCCTCGTCTACGTCGCCGCCTCGGGTGGTGCCGGCCTGGCCGGCGCGCTGATCGCGGTCAACGGTCTGCGCGTCTCGCCGGACTCGATGTTCTCGGTGCAGTACACCGCCTTCATGATCTTCATCGTGGTCATCGGCGGGCTGGGGACGATCGAGGGCCCGATCCTCGGAGCGGTGATCTTCTTCGCGCTCCAGCAACTGCTGGACTCCTACGGCACCTGGTACCTGATCGCGCTCGGCGCGGTCGCGATCGCGGTTGTGCTGCTGGCCCCCCGCGGCCTATGGGGCCTGGCGGCACGCGGTCGCTACGAGGTCTTCCCGGTCGGTCACACGGTCCTGACCCGATAGTCGGGGATCAAACGGTCGCTCTACTGACGAGTAACCGACCGTTTGATCCCCGACTATCCACCGCTCTCCAGGGTTATCCACAGGTTTGTGCACATGCGGGGGATTGTTGTGGATCGCTGGATGCGGGATTCGTACGTCTGGCTGATCCTGTCGTTGTGGCTGCCCGACCTGCACACTTCCGACCGCCGGAATACTCCCCTGCGCGGCCTTCTGTCGTGCGGCCGGTGCGCCTCGACCCGAGTGGGGAGACCGGGCCGACCCCGCGTCAGGCTCGGGGGCGTGGGTGGCGGCGGAGCAGCCACGGGTTCTACGTGCCGGCCGACGTCGATGCCGACGCGCCGATGCAGCGCGTGCTCGAGGCATCGGTGCGGCTCCCCGCGCATGCAGCGGTGACGGGGTGGGCGGCGTTGGCGTGGATGCGGTGCAAGTGGTTCGACGGCTGGGACCCCTCCGGTCGACCCAGGCCGGTGACCGTCGCGGCCACTGCTCACTCGTTGGCGTCACTCCCTGGCCTCGCCGTATGCGGTGAGCGACTCCTCCTCTCCGACGTCCAGGTGGTTGACGGCGTGCGGGTGACGATCCCGGTGCGGTCGGTGACGTTCGAGATGCGCTACGCCCACGATCGGCGGGCGGCCGTACGAGCTCACGACATGGTGGCGCTCCATGACCTGGTCTCCATCGCGGAGATCTCCGACTGGGCGGATGCGCACCGCGGCTGGACCGGAATCGCGAAGGTCAGGGATGCGATCCCCTTCCTCGACGAGAACGCGTGGTCACCGCCTGAGGTCGATCTCCGACTCGTGTGGGCGGAGCTCGGCATCCGCGACGTCGTGTGCAACCGCCCGGTGTTCGACCGTGCCGGGCGGCATGTCGCCACGCCTGACGTGCTCGACCTGGAGACAGGTGTCGTGGGCGAGTACGACGGCTCCTTGCACCTCGAGGGCAAGCAGCGTGCCAAGGACATCAGGCGAGAGGGAGATCTGCGTGGTGTCGGTCTCGAGTACGTCACCATGGTCTCCGCGGACCTGCGCGATCCGTCGGGATTCAAGGCCCGCACCCTGGCTGCGCGGCAGCGGGCGCGAGCAGCGGCGGGGCCGAGGCGCTGGACACTGGATACGCCTGCGTGGTGGACGCCAACCGCGACCGTGGCTGAGCGACGAGCACTCTCGAAGGATGAACGCGGCCGTCTGCTGAGCCACCGGTGGGCAGCCTGAGCCCGTAGTCGGGGATCAAACGGTCGCTCTACTCGCGCGTAACCGACCGTTTGATCCCCGACTACCCGAGTTCACTACTCGCAAGTAACATGAGCGGCGTGACCGAGACGACCACCCCCACGACCACCCCCGAGGCACACGCGATCGAGCGTGCCGAGGGCACCAGCTTCACGCTGACCGTGGTCCGTGCGGCGGATCCCGAGGCGCCGACCGTGCTCGTCGTGCCCGCGATGGGCATGCCTGCCAGCTACTACGACAAGCTGATCGTGGCGTTCGCACGGGTGGGGATCAACGTCGGGCGGATGGAGCAGCGCGGTCACGAGGAGACCGGCGGGAGGGTCGCGGGCTGGGGCTACGACTTCGGCTACGCCGACCTGATCGAGGACATCGCCGCCGCCGTCGACCGCCTCGGCGAGCTGATCCCGGCCGCGGCCGGTGCGACGTACGTCCTCGGGCACAGCCTCGGTGGCCAGGCCGCCAGCGCCTACGCCGCGCTCCACCCCGAGCGGGTCGCCGGCCTGATCTACGTCGCCTCACAGACCCCTTACTGGCGCAACTACGGCCCGGGCTTCCTGCTCGCCAGCCAGGCGATGGGCGTCATCGGCCGGGTTGTCGGCCACTTCCCGGGCAAGCAGCTCAAGTTCGCCGGGCGCGAGGCGCGCACCCTGATGAAGGAATGGGCCCGGTACGCCCGCACCGGCCGCCTCCGCTTCGGTAGCCCGGCCCGCGACGTCACCGCGGACATGCGAGCCCTGGCGAAGCCCGCGCTGATCGTCTCCATCGAGGGCGACTGGCTGGCGCCCAGCGAGACGGTCGACGAGATCCACCGGCGCATGCCCGGGCTCGAGGTCGCGCGCGTGCACCTGGACGAGCCCGGCATCGACCACTTCAAGTGGGCCCGGAAGCCCGACTCGACCATCAAGGCGGTCCTCGACTGGCTCTCGCGCTAGTCGTCGCCCTGCTCGTACCCGCCGCCTCGGTCAGACCACTCCTCGAGTGGCCGACCAAGTCCTGCTCGGCCGCGCCGCTGCCGCGAACGTCGACGCAGGCCCCGCCAAGGGCGCGCGGCGCTCCACCTTGACGCCCGCTCGGGCGCGGTCGACAGTTGGGACGTGGAGATCGCGGTCCTCGGTCCCCTGAGCGTGCACGGCGACTCGCGTCGGATCGGTGGTCGTGACCGGTTGGTCCTGGCCGCCCTGACCACGGCACCCGGTGAGGCCTTCAGTGTGGACCGCCTTGCCGACATTCTCTGGGGGGATCGACCGCCGGCTTCGTCTGCCAAGAACATCCAGGGTTGCGTGTCGCGCCTGCGCAGCCTGCTGGGAGCGGACGCGATCGGGACCGTGCCCAATGGGTATCGACTGACGGTGCCGGCCGGGACCCTGGACTCCCAGCGGTTCGAGGAACTGCTGAAGCAGGCTCGGGCGCTCCTCGAGGACGACTGGGCTGCGGCGCGCGACCTGCTCGAGTCAGCGTTGGGCCTGTGGCGGGGGCCTGCCTACCCCGAGCTCGAGGACTGGGATCGGGGCCGGCAGGAGGCAGCGCGCCTCGAGGAGCTGAGACATGACGCCGAGGAGCTGCTGATCGAAGGCGAGCTTCGCGCCGGCCGCCATCGCGAGATCGTCCCCCGAGCGCGAGCGATGGTCGACGCTGCACCGATGCGCGAGCGCCGATGGGCGCAGCTGGCCCTCGCCCTGTACCGCAGCGATCGGCAGGCGGAGGCCCTGCAGACCCTGCGGCGCCTGCGCGCCCTCCTGTCCGACCAGCTCGGGCTGGATCCGGGCGAGGAGGTGGTGCGCCTCGAAGCCGCCATCCTCAACCATGACACGGACCTCCAGGCTGCTGCCGTCAGCGCGACCCCCCGGCCACGGGCACCGCGGATCGCCCCACCCATTCCCGGGGCGCCCCCGGGCCGTCGGCTGGCCGGAAGGGTGGAGGAGCTGCAGGTACTGGGAGAGCTGCTGAGACGAGGGATCGACGGCTCCCCGGGCGCCGTGATCGTCCATGGCGAGGCCGGCGTCGGGAAGACACGGTTGGTCACTGAGGCAGCCGACACGGCGCGGGATCTCGGGTACGACGTGCTGTGGGGGCGGTGCACGCGCTTCGGCGCTGCCTCGTCGCCGTACGCTCCGTTCGCGATGGCCCTGGAAGCCTGGTTGGCGCATGCATCGACGACAGCCCGGGCTGACCTCCTGACCGTGGCGCCACGGCTGGACTCGGTCCTCCCCTCGCTCGTCGGGGTGCCGGACGAGGAGCCCCAACGCCTCCTTCCGGAGATTGCGCGGGGTCTGGTCCGGCTGGCGACCCACGGCCCCGTTCTGCTCGTGATCGACGACCTGCAGTGGGCCGACGTCTCGTCGCTGGATCTGTTGGGTTACCTGATCGCGACCTTCGATGCCCAGGACCTCGTCGTCATGGCGACGGTCCGCGACGAGGAGCTCGATCCGAGCCATCGACTGCACGGGTGGCTGGCCGACGTTCGCAGATTCCCCGGAGTTCGGGACCTGCGGCTCCGCCGCCTGAGGGTCGAGGAGACGGAGCAGCAGCTGAAGGCGCTGCTCGGCGCCAGGCCGAGCCTGAAACTGCTGGAGACGGTCTACGGCCGGTCCTTGGGCAATGCGTACTTCACCGAGCTGCTGGCGCAGGACCTCGACATGGGCAGTGAAGCCCTTGCGGCGGCCCTCCCCGACGTCCTGGCAGACGCGCTGCTGGCCGCGTGGCGCCGGCTCGGCCAGGATGCCCAAGAGGTCGCGCGACTGCTCTCGGTCGCCGGCCGACCGCTGACGTTCGACGAGTACGCCGTCATGGCGGGTGTGATCGCACTCGACAGCCAGACCTTGTCCCGGTGCCTGGTGCAGGCGACCGCCGTCGGAGTGGTCAGGGTCGACCGCGATGACCGATATTGGTTCCGTCATCCGCTGTTGGCCGAGGTCCTCTACGACACATTCCTCCCCGGGCAGGCCGTTCCGTTGCATGCGGCGATCGCCGGCACCTTGACCACGCCCAGCGGCTCGCCGGCCGGGGAGATGCGCCGCTGGGGAGACCTCGCCCTGCACCACGAACGGGCGGGTGCCGTCGATGAGGCGGTCCGTTGCTCGCTGACGGCGGCCGGGCTGGCGGAGCATCTGCGCGTCTTCCCCGAGCAGCTGACCCACCTGAGGCGCGTCATCGAGCTCCTGCCGAGGGCCGGTGAGCCGACCCGGCGGGCTGTCGGCGACGAGGTCCTCCTGCTCACCCGCGCGGCGGAGGTGGCCGCGTTGACGGGCGACTTCGATGCGGAGTACGACTGGCTCGACCGCGCCCGCATGCTGGTCGATCGAGCCACGCACCCCCTCCTGGCCTCGACGATCCTGTGCCTGTGGTGGGACGCGGTGTTCACCTCCGGACACACCTCGGAACGGCCCATGGTCGAAATCCGCGAGGCGGTCGACCTGGCATCGGCATTCCCCGACAGCGTGGAATACGTCCGGGCGCTGAGCCTCCTGTCCGAGACCGAATCATGGCGAGGACTGCCAGCGGCCGCTGAACATGCCGAGCAGGCACTCGAGGCCGCCGTCCGGTGCGGTACGGACCTCGCGCAAGCCATCGGTCTACAAGCCCAGATTTTTGCCGTGTTCGGCAGCGCCCGCGCGATGACCCACGCGTCACAGCGGGGCGACGCCGAGCGGGCGCACGAGCTGGCGCTGTCCATCGGCGACCCCGCCTTGCTCGGTCGGACCGGGTGGGCGCTGACGATCTTTGCGCAATGGCCGCGGGAGACTCGACGCGTGGCACGGTCGGCCTACGGCGATGTCGCCGCCCACGGATCACCGGTCCCCGGAGCCTGGATGGCCATCATCGCTGCGGACGCCGCCCTGTGCGAAGGGGACCTGGCCGGAGCGCGCGACTCGCTCCGGGAGATTCTCGCCGCTCGGCTCGCCAAGGACGCCGGTGTGTCCGCCAGGCTGCTGGGCTGTGAACTCGCCTGCCGGCTGGGGAGACTCGACGAAGCGGACCAGCACATGCGCCGCGCCGAGGAACTGATCCCGGACTTCCTGTCCGTGGTCGGCCTGAACGGCGCAAGCACCCGCGCGGTGCACTTGATCAGCCACGACAGACCCGAGCAGGCGGGACAGGTGGTCCTCGACCATCTCCACCTCGACCAGAGCGACCCGGACACGGCCGCCGACCTGCTGCGGTTGGGTGCGTGGGCCGCTGCGGACCTGGCTTCGATCGACTCCTCGGGAACCGGGTCGACAGGTCGCGGACAACGCCTGCTCGAGAAGCTGCTCGAGGAAGCAGAGTTGCTTCCCTGGGATCCGTTCGCAGCCCAACCCGAGCTGCGGGCGCTGTTCGAGGCAGAATCGGCTCGTTGTCGACGGAGCGACGACGAGGTCGATCTCTGGCACACCGCCCTCGACCAGTGCGCCAGCGCCCATTGGGGTTGGGAGGAGGCCGTCGCTTCGTGGCGCTGCGCCGAGGCGACAGCGAGAACGGGGCCGTCCAGCCAGGCGGACGCCATGCTCGAGCGGGCCCTTCAACTGGCCCGGGAGATGGGTGCCAAGCCCATCGAGCGAGCAGTGGTGGCCCTGACGGATGCGCTCGGGCGGGCATCGCGGCGCGACAAGTGAGACTGCCATCGTGAAGGGTCGCTAGCTCTCCCGAGCCGTCCACCGTCAGTGGCCGAGCACGCCAATACCCACCTCCCCAGTTGCACCGGGCACTGATGCCGTCAACGTGGTCGATACCGGCGCGATACCGAGCCCTGACCGCTGCGATACCCGCTGATGTCACAACGGAGATCCACACCGGGGCCACCCGCCCCACAACTCAAGGGAGACGTTATGAACATCGCCAACACCCGTCGCGCCGCGACCACCTTCGCCACTACCGCCGCCATCGCGGGCGTACTGACCATCATGTCTGCAGTTGCGCCCGCGACCGCCAACGCGCACCCTGTCCTTCCCATCCCCGACCCGGCCACGCGCTGCGTCGAAACCGTCGACGACGCCGTGGGATCCAGCACCGCGTCCATGGACATCGACCAGATCGTCACGATGTTGAAGGTGCGGAGGGCGGCGTACCTGAACGACCACCCGCTCCTCCTCCGCTGAGCGGGCTCTTGGGGCCCGATCCCAGGGTCGCTGGATCGCGTACGCATTTCCGCCAACCCGCGACCCCACCTTTGAAGGGGCCTGGGCGGGCCGCAAGACTCGCCTTCGAGACCGCGATCCCACACCCCGCCGCGGTCTCGGAAAGGTGAGGAACATGCCAGTCTTCGACGACGGCCAGAAGGAGACCGAGGTCCCCGAGACCGAGGATGTCGTGACCACCGACGTCCTCGTCGTTGGATCCGGCCCGGCCGGCGCGTCCGCCGCGCTCTTCCTGAGCGAGCTCGGTGTCGACAACATCATGATCACGAAGTACCGCTGGACCGCGAACACCCCGCGGGCGCACATCACCAACCAGCGCGCGATGGAGATCTTCCGCGACCTGGGCATCGAGGAGAAGGTCCTCGCCGATGCGACGCCGCACGAGCTCGTCGGCGACACCGTCTTCTGCACCAGCATCGCCGGCGAGGAGATCGGCCGCATCCGCACCTGGGGCACCCGGCCGGACCGGGAGGCCGACTACCAGCTGGCGAGCCCGTGCCTGACCGTCGACATCCCGCAGACCTACCTGGAGCCGATCCTGGTCCGCACCGCCACCGAGCGCGGCACCCAGACCCGGTTCTCGACCGAATACCTGAGCCACGTCCAGGACGAGGACGGCGTCACCACCATCGCCCGCGACCGCCTGACCGGCCACGAGTACAAGATCCGGTCGAAGTTCCTCATCGGCGCCGACGGCGCCCGCACCCAGGTCGGCGCCGACATCGACCTCCCGATGGAGGGGGCGATGGACATCGCCGGGTCGATGAACATCACCTTCAAGGCCGACCTCTCCGAGCTCGTCGACCACCGCCCGTCGGTCCTCTACTGGGTCATCCAGCCGGGCTCGAACGTCGGCGGCATCGGCACCGGCCTGGTCCGGATGGTCCGTCCCTGGGACGAGTGGCTGATCGTGTGGGGCTACGACATCAACCAGCCGCCGCCGGAGCTGACCGAGGAGTACGCGGTCAAGGTCATCCGCGACCTGCTCGGCATGCCCGACCTGGAGCCGGACGTGACCGGCTACTCGCTGTGGGGCGTGAACGAGATGTACGCGACCCACGCCCAGAAGGGCCGGGTCTTCTGCGCGGGCGACGCCATCCACCGCCACCCGCCGTCGAACGGCCTCGGCTCCAACACCTCGATCCAGGACTCCTACAACCTGGCCTGGAAGCTCGCCGCGGTGCTCCAGGGCTACGCCGAGCCGTCGCTCCTGGAGTCCTACTCCGCCGAGCGTGCCCCGGTCGCCAAGCGCATCGTCACCCGCGCCAACCAGTCCGCGCGCGAGTTCGGTGAGCTCTTCGAGGCGCTCGGCGTCGTCGGCCTCGAGGGCGAGGAGATGGCCAAGGCCATCGAGGAGCGCAAGGCCAACACCCCCGAGGGCGCCGCCAAGCGGGCCGCGCTCGTCACCGCGATGGAGCGCAAGAACTACGAGTTCAACGCGCATGGCGTCGAGCTCGGCCAGTTCTACGAGTCCAACGCGATCCTCTCCGACGGCACCCGGCCCGCGCCGACCGACGACGAGGACCTCTACCACCGGATGTCGACCTCTCCGGGTGCGCACCTGCCGCACGCCTGGGTCGGGGACAACGTCGAGAAGCACGCGATGCTCGACCTCGCCCCCTACACACAGTGGACGCTGATCACGGGCGTCGCCGGCGAGGCCTGGGAGGACGCGGCGGAAGCGGCCCGGACGAAGTTCGGGATCCCACTCGAGACCGTCGTCATCGGCCCCGGCCGACCGGTGACCGACCTCTACTTCGACTGGGCCAAGCTCCGCGAGGTCGAGGAGTCGGGCGCCATCCTGGTCCGCCCCGACAAGCACATCGCCTGGCGCGCCATGTCGCTCCCCGAGGACCCCGGCACCGCGCTGGGCGAGGCGGTCGCGACGCTGCTGGGCAAGGCCTGATCGTCCGGGCTGAGCGGGGGGAGTCTCATGAAGTTCACGCATGAGTCGCTGCCGCAGCGGGTCCGCTTCGCCACCGGCGAGGCGCCCGCTGCGGTGGCAGCAGAGATCGACGAGCTCGGGGCGCGGCGGGTGATGGTCATCGCCGGTGCGCGCGAGGCCGAGCTCGCCGCCCGGGTGACCGCCGACGTACCGGTCGCGCTGCGTCACGACGAGGTCGTGATGCACGTCCCGGTCGAGGTCGCCGAGCGGGCTCGCGAGCGAGCGGGCGAGGCCGCCGTCGACGCGCTGGTGTGCGTCGGCGGTGGCTCGACCACCGGGCTCGCCAAGGCCGTCGCGCTCACCACCGGGCTGCCGATCGTGGCGGTCCCGACGACGTACGCCGGGTCCGAGGCGACCAACGTCTGGGGGCTGACCTCGGGCGAGACGAAGACGACCGGCATCGACGCCCGCGTCCTGCCACGGACGGTCGTCTACGACGCCGCGCTGCTGACCACGTTGCCCGGCGAGATGACCGTCGCCAGCGGGCTGAACGCGCTCGCGCACTGCGTTGACGCGATGTGGGGCCCGCGCGTGGATCCGATCGACCAGGTCAACGCCGCCGAGGGGATCCGCGGGCTCGCCGGCGGGTTGCCGTTGGTCGCGGCGGACGGCGCGAGCATCGAGGGGATCGAGCAGACCCTCTACGGTGCCTACCTCGCGGCGGTCTCGTTCACCTCCGCCGGCTCGGGGATGCACCACAAGATCTGCCACGTGCTCGGCGGCATGTTCAACCTGCCGCACGCCCAGACCCACGCGGTCGTGCTCCCGCACGTGCTCGCCTTCAACGCGCCGAACGCCCCCGAGGCGGAGGCGCGGATGGCAGCTGCGTTCGGGGCGCCGAGCGCCGTGGAAGGACTCGCGAGGCTGCGTACCAAGCTAGCGGCGCCGAAGGCGCTCGAGGACTACGGCATGCCCGAGGACGGCATCGCCAAGGCGGTCGCGCCGATCCTGGCCGCGATCCCCGCCAACAACCCGACCCCGGTCACCGAGGAGAACCTGACCGCGCTGCTGATCGCGGCGTGGTCGGGAGAGGAGAGCTGATGGCCACCGAGATCTCACCCGAGCAGCAGGCGGTCGAGCAGACCCTGGTCGACACCGTGGTCGCGTCGTTCGACGCCTGCGAGGACCCGCGCCTGAAGGAGGTCATGGTCTCGCTGACGCGTCACCTGCACGCCTTCATCCGCGACGTACGCCTGACCGAGGAGGAGTGGGGCGCGGCCATCGACTTCCTGACCAAGGCCGGCCACATCACCGACGACGTACGCCAGGAGTTCATCCTCCTCTCCGACACCCTCGGCGCCTCGATGCAGACGATCAACATCAACAACGAGGCGTACGCCGACGCGACCGAGGCCACGGTCTTCGGGCCGTTCTTCGTGGAGGACTCCCCGGCGATCGAGCTGGGCGGGGACATGGCGTTCGGGGCCCCGGGTGAGCCCTGCTGGGTCTCCGGCACGGTAACGGACACCGATGGGAAACCGCTGGTCGGAGCCAGGATCGAGGTCTGGGAGGCCGACGAGGACGGGCTCTACGACGTCCAGCGCGACGCCGGTGCGCGGGCGGCTCGGGCGCACCTGTTCACCGACGCCGAGGGCGGCTACCGGTTCTGGGGGCTGACGCCCACGCCGTACCCGATCCCCGACGACGGCCCCGTCGGCAAGATGCTGGCCGCGGTCGGGCGCTCACCGCTGCGGGCCTCGCACCTGCACTTCATGGTGACCCACGAGGGCTGCCGCCCGCTGGTCACCCACATCTTCCCCGAGGGCGACCCGATCGGCTGGAAGGACACCGTCTTCGGGGTCAAGGAGTCGCTGATCAAGAAGTTCGAGCGGCAGGCCGCCGGCGCCCCGACCCCGGACGGCAGTGCCGTCGACGGCACCTGGTCGAAGGTGCGCTTCGACATCGTGCTCGCGCCCACGGGCGCCTGAAACGTCCCTGGCGTGCTCGGGACACAGGGGTGTTGCCCCAGCACGTCAGGGACCTCGGATCAGGTAGCCCTGTCGGCGGCTACTGCGTGACGTCGGGGTCGGCGAAGTCGACCTCGAGCGAGTCGAGGATCGAGGTGATGCTCTGCTCGGTCGCCTCCTTGTCGACACCGGCGTCGTGGAGGATCCCGGCGCCGCCCTCGTGCTCGAGGAGGGCGAGCAGGATGTGCTCGGTGCCGACGTAGGAGTGCTCCAGCCGGAGCGCTTCGCGGAAGGTCAGCTCGAGCACCTTGCGGGCGTCGGCCGTGAACGGGATCATCTCGCCGACCTCGCCGTAGGGCTCCGGAGTGGCGGCGGTCGCCACCTCGCGGACCGTCTCGAGGGTCACACCCTGGGCCCTGATCGCGTGGCCCGCGACCCCCTCGGGCTCGGCGAGGAGACCGAGCACGAGGTGCGGTACGCCGGTCTCGGCGTTCGCCGCCTTCCGCGCTTCGGCCTGGGCCGAGACCACCACCGTGCGGGCCCGTGGGGTGAACTTCGCGAACCCGGCGCTCGGGTCGAGCGACTGGTCGCCGGCCTTGGGGACGTACTTCTTCTGCGCTGCCTGCTTCGTCACCCCCATCCGGGTGCCGATCTCGGTCCAGGAGGCGCCGGAGCGGCGAGCCTGGTCGACGAAGTGCCCGATCAGGTGATCGGCCACCTCGCCCAGGTGCTCGGAGACCACCATCGCGTCGGCCAGCTGGTCCAGGGGCTCGGTCCGAGCCTTCTTGATCGAGTCGATCAGGGTGTCGAGGCGTACGGCCTTGAGGGCAGGGTCAGGGGTGCTGGTCATGCGTTTCTCCTAGGTCGATCGAAAGTGACGGGTCATGGAACTTGCCGGAACGGGACCGCGACGCCCACCGTGACGGTGTTCAGCGTGAACGTCCCGCCGAGGTCGTCGATGGCCGCACCGACCACCTCCAGCACCGGCGCACACTGTTCGCCGGAGAGCTGGGTGAGGAAGCCCTGCGTCGGCACGAAGTCGAGCCACTCCTCGCGCGTGATGTCACGCGACCAGGAGAATCGCCACGGCTCCGGCTCGGCGAACCCGCCGAGCTCGACGAAGCGCTCGCCGACCTGCCGGGCACCCTCTTCGTACGTCCTGTCCGCCTGCTTCATGGCGCCCAGGCCGAGAGGGAGGTCGGGAACGACCGCTTTCAGGCCCTCGAGAAGCGCGTCGCCAATCGGCGCGGGCGGCTCATAGACGTTCCAGAAGGCTGCGAACAGCCCGCCCGGACGCAGCAGTTCCCTCACCTTCGTGGCACCGGCAACCGGGTCGACCCAGTGCCACGCCTGCGCCGCGACGACGGCGTCGTACGTACGCCCCGCGGCATCCCAGTCCTCGAACCGCGACTCCTCCACGACGAGCCCGCGCGAACGTGCGTACGCCGCCATCCGTGCGTCCGGCTCGACGCCGAGCACGCTCGCGCCGACCGCCTGAAGCTGCCTGGCCTCGATCCCGGTCCCGCACCCGACATCCAGCACATCGGGCCCCGAGGAGAGCTCGGTGATCCGGGTGATCAACTCGTCGGGGTAGGCCATCCGGGCACGGTCGTAACGATCGGCGTCAACGCCGAACGACTCGGCCATCTGCCGCTGTCGGTGTGCAGGGTCGGATTCACGGGGCGCCATGCGTCAACCTTAGGTTGACGCAGGGCGTTCGTCAACTCTTGGTTGACGACTTGATGGGCGCTCAAATGCGGCGCGGGCCGGCCATCCAATTGGATGACCGGCCCGCTGCGTACGTGGTGCGTCAGCTGTTGGAGATCTTGATCATCTCGTCGCGCGGGACGACCTTGATCCGCTCGCGGCCCTGGGCCTCACCGAGGGAGCGCTCGTGGTTGTCGAGCCTCTCCCAGCCCTCGATGGTGGTGAACTCGACGCCCTTGCCGGACAGGTGCTCGAGGACTGCCGCGGGCGAGCCGTGCTCGGCGGGCTTGAGCTTGTCGAGGTCGTGGAGGAGGTTGTCGATGGTCTCCTTGGCGTCGGACTTGGTGTGGCCGATGAGGCCGACCGGTCCGCGCTTGATCCACCCGGTGACGTACGTCCCGTTGATCTGCTCGCCGTTGAGGTCGAGGACCCGGCCGCCGGCGTTGGGGATGACGCCGTTCTCGCTGTCGAAGGGCACGTCGGGGAGCGCCTCGGAGAGGTAGCCGACGGCACGGTAGACGGCCTGGACCGGGGTGTCGGTGAACTCGCCGGTGCCGGAGACGGTGCCGTCGCCGTTGTACTCGGTCTTCTCGCTGCGCAGCGCGACCACCTGACCGTCCTCGCCGAGGATCTCGACGGGGTTCTGCATCATGTGGATGACGATCTTGTGCGGCTTGCCCGCGCTGGGCGCCTCCATGTACTTCAGGAGGATGTCGGCCACCAGCTTGGTCGCCTTGTGGCTCTGGATCGCCTTCTCGCCGGCCTCGTCGATCTCGAAGCCCTCCTCCTCGACGACGACCTCGACCGACGGGGAGTGGGAGAGCTCGCGCAGCTCCATCGGGCTGAACTTGATGTGCGCCGGGCCGCGGCGGGCGTAGACGTGGACCGTCTTGGCCGGGTTCTTCTTCAGGCCCTGGTAGACGTTGTCGGAGATCTCGGTGACCAGCTGCTCGTCGGCGGGCTTGGCCAGCATCCGGGCGACGTCGAGCGCGACGTTACCGGCGCCGAGGACGGCGACCTCCTCGGCGTCGAGCGGCCACTCGCGGGAGACGTCGGGGTGGCCGGCGTACCAGCTGACGAAGTCGGCCGCGCCGTAGGACTGGGGCAGGTCGATCCCCGGGATGTCGAGCTCGCGGTCGGCCATCGCGCCGGTGGCGAAGATGACGGCGTCGTAGAACCGGTGCAGGTCGTCGAGCTTGAGGTCGGTGCCGAAGTCGACGTTCCCGATGAACCGGATGCTGTCCTGGTTCAGGACGCGCTTGAGCGCCTTGATGATCTCCTTGATCCGCGGGTGGTCAGGAGCCACGCCGTAGCGAACCAGGCCATAGGGAGCAGGCAGACGCTCGATGACGTCGACGCGCGCACCAGGGTGCTCCTTCGTGAGGATGTCGGCAGCGTAGATGCCGGCCGGGCCGGCACCGACGATCGCAACGCGGATGTCACGCATAAGGGAGTTCAACCTTCCGTGGAGTACTAAGGCAAGCCTAAAGGGGGGCGTGGAACCCTCCGAATCCGTTCCACCAGGTGGTTACGTGGGCGTACGTGGGTTTCACGCTCAACCCTAGAACGTGTTCTCGTTTTGTGTGGATGTCGGGGAGTGATCTCCAACACGTACGGCGCGTCGTCGAGCCTGAACGGGGCTGGTGTGCTTCGCGGGGGCGATGGCCGCAGACCCTGTATCCGATGGTGTTCTCGGCATCGTCCGGAGTCAAGAATGCACACAGGTCAGTCACAGGTCCAGCGGGGGTGGAGCACAGGCACCGCGCCAAACCTTGTGCTCCATGACCGCAACCCTCGATCCAGCAGCGAGCTCGGCGCCTGAAGACGCCGGGGCTGCCACCTTCCGACGACCATGGCGCCCGACCCCTGAGCGGGCGTCCCTTCTCGTTCTGCTCGGCCTGACCGCGCTCGGCTACCTGTGGACGCTCTCGGAGTCCGGCTACGCCAACCAGTTCTACGCCGCGGCCGCCCAGGCCGGCGGGCAGAGCTGGAAGGCGTGGTTCTTCGGCTCCCTCGACATCGGCAACGCGATCACCGTCGACAAGCCGCCCGCCTCGTTGTGGGTGATGGGCCTGTCCGTACGCCTCTTCGGGCTGTCCTCGTGGAGCATCCTGGTCTCGCAGGCCCTGATGGGCGTGGCGACCGTGGGGCTGACGTTCGCGCTGGTCCGGAAGGTCGCGCCGTGGCCGGCGGCGATCGCCGCGGGTGCGCTGACCGCGCTGACCCCGGCGGCCGCGCTGATGTTCCGGTTCGACAACCCCGACGCGCTGCTGGTGTTGTTGCTGGTCGGAGCCGGGTTCTGCACCGTCAGAGCCATCGAGACCGGCAAGGCGCGCTGGCTGGTGCTGGCGGGCGTACTGCTCGGTTTCGGGTTCCTGACGAAGATGCTGCAGGCGTTCCTGATCATTCCGGCGATCGCCGCCGTCTACCTGATCGCCGGACCCGGCTCGTTCCTGAAGCGGGTCCTGCACGGGGTCTACTGCTTCGGCGCGATGCTGCTCGCGGCCGGCTGGTGGATCGCGATCTTCGAGCTCGTCCCCGAGTCGTGGCGGCCCTACATGGACGGCTCGCAGAACAACTCGGTGCTCGAGCTCGCCCTCGGCTACAACGGGATCGGCCGGATCAACGGCGGCGACTACGGCGGGCTCGGCAACGCCGGCTTCGGCAGCGCCGCCGGGATCCTGCGGCTCTTCCAGGGTGTCTCCGGCGGAATGATCACCTGGCTCCTCCCGGCCGCGCTGATCCTGCTCGTCGCGGCACTGGTGTGGCTCCGCAAGGCACCGCGGACCGACCTGACCCGCGCCACCCTGCTCCTCACCGGTGGATCGATGCTGGTCACCGGCCTGGTCTTCTCCTTCATGGGTGGCATCTACCACGACTACTACGTCGTCGCGCTGGCTCCGTGGATCGCCGCGACTGCCGTCATCGGCGCCGCCGTCGTCTGGCGGGACCGTGCGGGCGTCGCCGCCCGGATCGTCCTCGCGGTCACCCTCGTGGCCAGCGCCGCCTGGGCGTGGGTGCTCCTCGGGCAGTCCGACCAGCAGCCGTACGCCACGCTCCGCTGGTTCGTGCTGATCCTCGGTCTCGTGGCCGCTGCCGGCCTGACCGTGGTCGACCGGCTCGACCGGCTCGAGCGGCTCGGGCGCTGGTCCGCGGTGGCGGTGCTGGCCGCGACGGCGGTGAGTGTGGGCATCGGCCCGGCGGCGTACGCGATCCAGACGATCGGGACCCCGCACACCGGCTCCATCGTGACCGCCGGTCCCTACAGCGGCGGCGGTCCCGGCGGTCTCGGGGGTCCCGGCGGCCCCGTGCGGATGCGGGGTGGTCCCGGTGGCCAGGCGATGCCGGCGATGCCGGGTGGCCAGAACGGCGGTCCGAGCAATGGCCAGAACGGTGGCCAGGGCCCCGAGCTGGTCCGGCTCGGCGGCGGAGGTGGGATGTTCGGCGGCGACGAGATCAGCGACGAGCTGGCCGAGGCGCTGCGTACGAACGCCGGCGCGTACCGCTGGGCGGCCGCGACGACCAGCTCCACGAGCGCCGCGAGCTACCAGCTGGGCAGCGGCGAGTCGGTGATGTCGATCGGCGGCTTCAACGGCTCGGCGCCGAGCATCACCCTGAAGCAGTTCCAGGAGTACGTCGCCGACGGCCAGATCCACTACTACATCGCCGGCGGTGGCCCCGGCGGCATGGGAACGTTCGAGCTGCCGGCGGGCATGGAGCTCCCGGGCAACGCGCAGATGCCGGCGGGAGGCCAGGCCGGTCCCGGCAACCGTGAGTCGTCGGTGTCGACCGAGATCAGCAGCTGGGTCGAGGAGAACTTCACCTCGACCGACATCGACGGCACCACCGTCTACGACCTGACCCAGCCGAAGGCGGGCGCATGAGGACGAGCGAGAGCGCCGCGACGAGCGGCGCGGCGCCGGCGCCGACCCAGGTGAGGACCGCGGTGGACCTGGTGATCCCGGTCCACAACGAGGAGCAGGGCCTGGAGAGCTCGGTCCGCCGGCTCGACGACTACCTCGGGCACCTGCCCTACTCGACGACGATCACGATCGCCGACAACGCCAGCACCGACGCCACCTGGCAGATCGCCCGGCGGTTGGAGGCCGAGCTGACCCGCGTACGCGCGGTCCATCTCGACGAGAAGGGCCGCGGACGAGCGCTCAAGGCGGCTTGGTCCTCCTCGGACGCCCAGGTGGTCGGCTACATGGACGTCGATCTGTCCACCGACCTGGCCGCACTCCCGCCGCTGCTCGCGCCGCTCCTGTCGGGCCACTCCGACCTGTCGATCGGGACCCGGCTGGCGAAGGGCAGCCGGATCGTGAGGGGCCCGAAGCGGGACTTCCTCTCGAAGGGCTACAACCTTCTGCTGCGCGGGATCCTGTCGGCGGAGTTCACCGATGCCCAGTGCGGCTTCAAGGCGATCCGCCGCGACACCGCCGAGAAGCTGCTCCCGCTGGTCGAGGACGAGAGCTGGTTCTTCGACACCGAGGTCCTGGTCCTCGCCTCCGAGGCCGGCCTGCGCATCCACGAGGTCCCGGTCGACTGGGTCGACGACCCGGACTCCCGCGTCGACATCGTCAAGACCGTCAAGGATGACCTGGCCGGCATCAGGAGACTGCTGTTCGGGCTGGTCAGCGGCCGGATCGACCTCAGCGGCGTACGTCCTCCCGGGCCCGTCCGGAGCCCGAGCCTGGCGGCTCAGGTGATCCGGTTCGGCGCTGTCGGGGTGCTGAGCACGTTGGCATACCTGCTCCTCTACGTGCTGCTCCGCACCGCCACCGGGGCGCAGGCCGCGAACCTGGTGAGCCTGCTGGTGACCGCGGTCGGGAACACCGCGGCCAACCGCCGGCTGACCTTCGGGATCACTGCGCGGCAGGGTGCGGTGAAGCATCACGTGGCCGGGCTGGCGGCCTTCGGGGTCGGGCTGGCGCTGACCTCGGGATCGCTCGCGCTCCTGCACCTGGCCGCGCCGACGCCCGCGCGGACGATCGAGGTCGTCGTGCTCGTGGCCGCCAACGCCACGGCCACGCTGATCCGCTTCGTCGCGCTCAGGTGGGTGATGAGTCCGCGCGGGTGAGCCGTTGGGTGCCGATGACGCGGAGCAGCTCGAGCCTCTCCGCGGCGTCGGTGCCCTCGGCCGGGAAGTAGGCGAGCAGCTTCACGTCGGCCTCCTCGGTGAGCAGGACCTCGCAGCGTACGGTGACCGCGCCGACCTCGGGATGGATGAACGTCTTCAGGTCGGCACGCCGCACGCCCACCTCGTGGCGCTCCCACAGGCCGCGGAACTCCTCGCTCGCCGCGAGCAGGTCGTGCACCAGCGAGGTGATGTCCGGGTCGCCGGCCCGCCGCGCGTACGTCGCCCGCAGGTCCATCACGTGGCTCGCCGACATCCGGTCCCAGTCCTCCCGGGGCGCCGGCCGGTGGTCGGGCTGGGTGAACCAGCGCCACACCAGGTTGCGGTCGCGGCCGGGTCGCTCGGGAAGGCGCGGCAGCAGCGCGGTGGCGAGCGGGTTGAGCCAGGCGATCTCGCCGGTGTCGGTGCAGATCACGACCGGGATGTCGGTCAGGCGGCGGGCGAGCGCGATCAGGCCGGGACGTACGTAGTGGCTCGCCCGACGTGCCGGCGGTGTCATCCCGGCGAGATAGAAGAGGTGGTCGCGCTCGTCGAGATCGCACTGCAGCGCCCGCGCGATCGCGGAGAGGACCGACTCCGACGGCGCCGACCCGCGTGCTTGCTCCAGCCGGGTGTAATGGTCGGTCGAGACCCCGGCGAGCGAGGCGACCTCCTCCCGGCGGAGCCCGGGCGTACGCCGCCGCGACCCGTCCGGGAGGCCGACGTCCGAGGGCCGGAGCAGCGCCCGGCGACGGCGGAGGAAGTCGGCGAGCTCGCGGCGGTCGGTCACGCTCCCCATCCTCCGTCGAGGGTGGCCGGTTATCCAGGGACGACTCGTCCCTGGATGCGTCGTGCCTGCCGACGGCCTGTCGCGCGCCGCAGGCTGGATGGCATGACGACCCACAACATCACCTTCAGCAGCCGACAGCTCGGCAAGAACGGTCCCACGGTCACCTCCCCGGCGCTGGGCGGGATGAGCCTGTCCGGCGCCTACGGCGCGGTCGAGGACGACGAGGGCGTACGCGTCATCCACGCCTACCTCGACGCCGGCGGCACCCTCATCGACACCGGCGACTTCTATGGCGCCGGGCACAACGAGATGCTGATCGCCCGGGCGCTGCGCGAGCGCAGCCGCGACGACGTGGTGCTCTCGGTGAAGTTCGGCGCGCTGCTGACCCCGGTCGGGATGCCGGCCGGCTTCGACGCCCGCCCCGAGGCGGTCCGGTCCTCGCTGACCTACTCGCTGCAGCGGCTCGGCACCGACCACATCGACATCTACCGCCCCGCTCGCCTGGACCCGCAGGTGCCGATCGAGGAGACCGTGGGCGCGATCCAGGAGCTGGTGGAGGCGGGATACGTACGCCACATCGGGCTGAGCGAGGTCAGCGCCGACACCATCCGGCGCGCCGCCGCGGTGGCCCCGATCAGCGACGTGCAGATCGAGTACTCCCTGCTCAGCCGGGGGATCGAGACCAACGGCATCCTCGAGACCTGTCGCGAGCTGGGCATCGGCATCACCGCGTACAGCGTCCTCGGCCGCGGCCTGATCGGCGGCAGCGGCGCCCTCGGCGGCTCGCTCGCGCACATGCCACGCTTCCAGGGCGACAACCTCGACCACAACCGCGCCCTGCTGGTGACCCTGGAGGAGATCGCCGCGGCCAAGGACATCACCCTCGCGCAGCTCGCCATCGCCTGGGTCGCCGCCCGCGGCGAGCAGATCGTCCCCGTCATCGGCTCCCGCCGGGTGAGCCAGGTCGAGTCGATGGCCGGCGCCAACGCGGTCACGCTCGACGCCGCGGACCGAGCCCGCATCGACGCCGCCGTCCCGGTCGGCGCCGCCCGCGGCGACCGCTACCCCACCCGTTTCATGACCCAACTCGACAGCGAACGCTGACCCCGCCGAAGCGTCAGTTTTCGACACCGAGACGTTGAATCTTGACGGCGAGACGTCAGTTTCTGCCCGAAAACCGACGCCTCGCTGTCAGGAATCGACTCCTCGGCGTCAAGAATCGACTCTTCGCGGGGCGGGGTCAGGGGGTGGGGTCGGTAGCGCGCCAACGCAGGGGGTCTTCGCCTGACTCCTCGACGACGTGGGCGGCGAGGCCGACCGTACGTGCCAGCTGGAAGAACACCTCGGCGGCAGTGTCGGGCAGGTCGCAGGTGAGGACGAGCGCGGCGAGCGCGCCGTCGATGTTCGGCCGGCGCTCGGTCCGCGATGCGATCTCGTCCAGGCGCGCCAGGGTCGGCGCGGAGCCGTCGACGAGGGCGAGGCGCGCGAGGATCGCGTCGGCTCGCGGGTCGCCCTCGGGGTGTCGCCAGTGCCCGAAACCGGGCAGCCGCCCCGCGTCGTCAGCCTCGTCGGGGGCGCCGCTCCTGAGCACCCCGAGGGCGGACGGGCCGATGCCACCGTGCAGCTGCCCGGACAGCGCGGCATAGCCGGCGACCAGGCAGTCGTACGCCGAGGCCCGCGCCGAGGCCGCGACCCGGGCCGCCACCACCGAGGCGGCCAGGCCGTGGTCGACCAGCGCGACCAGTGCGGTGTTGAGCGTGGCCACCTCCCACGGGCTGCCGGAGCGCCCGGCGACGGCGGCGAAGATCGCGTCGGCAAGCGGCCGGTCCGGCTCCGTCTGACCGCCGAGAGCGGCGGGTGCCGCACCGAGCAGCCCCTTGGCGACGCCCGCAGCCGCAGCGGGCCCGACCCAGTCGCCGCGGGATCCCGCCCACTGGGCCAGCGCGGAGAGCCTGCGGTTGAGCGGCAGCGCGGTCAGGTGCGCCGGCACCTCGACGGCGACTGCAGGAGCCGAGCCCAGAACGAGATCGACGACCTCCTCCCACGGCTCGTCGGCCAGGTCGGCCAGCGGCACACCGCGCAGGAACAACTCCCCTTCGCGTACCTCGCTCACGCTCGAGCGGACCGCACGCATCGGCAGCACGCCGAGCGGGGAGCCGGGATGGTGACGGGTGCTGGCCAGCGCGTCGATCTCGGCGCGGTCGAACAGGCTCTCGCCGCCGCTGCGACGCCGGGTGAGCAGACGGCGGCTGACATAGGTGTAGAGCGTCGTGCGCTTCACCCCGAGGCGCTGGGCGGCCTCCCGGGTCGTGATCCACTCCGTCACGACCTCACTCTCGCCCATGGACCGGCCCCGCCGCCATGTCGACTCGATCGACATCGCGTGGCCGGGCCCGGCGGCGGCACGGTGGGCTCTCGACCCGTTCCAGGAGGAGACGCCATGCTGCCGCTGAACGACCTGACCGACATCCGGGAGAGCTATCGGCTCCACGCCGCCGAGATGTCCACCTCGCCCTGCTACCACGCCTGGGCGAGCGCCGTCGCCGACGACCCGGAGGTGCTCCGGGTGCTGAGCGACCTGCCCACGGTGAAGCAGCAGGCCAACCTCGTCTTCGCCGCGGCCAGGTGGCACGGCCTGGACCCCGGTCCCTACGACGAGCTCCGGGCCATGCTCCTCGGGCCGGAGTGGCCGGCGGTGCGCGAGACGATCCTGGCGCGGCGTACGCAGACCAACGAGGTCGCCCGGCTGGCGGCGCTGACCCCGGCGCTCGGCATGCTCGGGGACGGGCCGCTCGCCCTGGTGGAGCTCGGCGCCAGCGCCGGCCTGTGTCTCTACCCGGACCGCTACGACTACGTCTGGGACGGCGCGGGCGAGCTCGGCGGATCGGGTGGGCCGACGCTCCGGGTCCCGGTGGTCGGGCCGGTCCCGGTCCCCGGACGACACCCACACATCACCGCGCGCGTCGGGGTCGACCTCAACCCGCTCGACGTCACCGCCCCGGACGACATGAGCTGGCTGCTCACCCTGATCTGGCCGGGCCACGACGAGCGCCACGACCGCCTCGCCGCGGCGATCGAGGTGACCCGGGCCGAGCCACCCCAGCTCATCGTCGGGGACATGCTCGACCGGCTGGACAGCGCGCTCGAGGTCGCCGCCGCCTCGGGCGGCACGCCGGTGGTCCATCACAGCGCCGCCGTGGCCTACCTGGACGAGCGCGATCGCGTCGAGATCGAGAACCGCATGCGTACGCTCGTCGCGGCCGGCCGCTGCCACTGGATCAGCCTGGAAGGCCCGCGGGTGATTCCTTCCCTCGCCGCGGCGGTGCCGAGCCCGCTGCCCGCAGATCACTTCTGTCTTGCGGTCGACGGACGAGCGGTCGGCTGGTTCCAGGGCCACGGCGCGGCACTCGGCTGGACGCCAGCCGTGAGGCCGTGAGGAAGACCACAGGTCTTGGACCGATACAAACGGCCAATCCTGGTGTCCACCTGTCGATCTGCCCTACCGTTACTCGCCGGTAACCAGCACGGTGGGGTTCCGGTTCGGTTGTCGGTCGTCCATCGGTCACACGCAGATCGGCTGACCGGAACCCCGCCATGCTGGAGACTGAAGACACCGCGAAGCAGACGAAGGAGCCGAGGATGCTCATCGGAGTGACCCGAGAGACGAAGCCTGGGGAGACTCGGGTGGCGGCAACACCCGCGACGGTCAAACAGCTGACCGGCCTGGGCTATGACGTCGTCATCGAGGGTGGCGCCGGGGAGGCGTCCAGCTTCAAGGACGAGGCGTACGCCGAGGCCGGCGCCCGCATCGGCACGGCCGCCGACGCCTGGGGTGCCGACCTGGTCTTCCGGGTCAACGCGCCCTCGGTCGGCGAGGTCGAGCTGCTGAAGAGCGGTGCCACGCTGGTCGCCCCGCTGGCGCCGGCACAGAGCGCTGAGCTCCTCGACGCCCTGGCCGCCCGCAAGGTCGACGCCTTCGCGATGGACGCCGTGCCGCGTATCTCGCGGGCGCAGTCCATGGACATCCTCTCCAGCCAGGCCAACATCGCCGGCTACCGCGCAGTGGTCGAGGCTGCCCACCACTTCGGCCGCTTCTTCACCGGCCAGGTGACCGCGGCAGGCAAGGTGCCGCCGGCGAAGGTGCTCGTGGCCGGTGCCGGTGTGGCCGGTCTGGCCGCGGTCGGCGCGGCGAGCTCGCTCGGCGCGATCGTGCGCGCCACCGACCCCCGTCCGGAGGTCGCCGACCAGGTCAAGTCGCTCGGTGGTGAATACCTGAAGGTCGAGGTCGAGGTCGAGGAGTCGACCGACGGCTACGCGAAGGCGACGTCCGAGGCCTACGACCAGCGGGCCGCGGAGATCTACTCCGAGCAGGCCGCCGACGTCGACATCATCGTGACCACCGCGCTGATCCCGGGACGCCCGGCGCCGAAGCTGATCACGGCGGCTGACGTCGCGAGCATGAAGTCCGGCTCGGTCATCGTCGACATGGCGGCCGCGATGGGCGGCAACGTGGAGGGCAGCGTCAAGGACGAGGTCGTCACCACGCCCAACGGCGTCACGATCATCGGCTACACCGACCTGCCCGCGCGCCTTCCCGCGCAGTCCAGCCAGCTCTACGGCACCAACCTGGTCAACCTGATGAAGCTGGTGACGCCGGAGAAGGACGGCGTACTCGCTCTCGATCTCGAGGACCAGGTCCAGCGCGGCCTGACCGTCGTGCACGACGGCGGCGTGCTCTGGCCGCCCCCGCCCGTGCAGGTCTCCGCGGCTCCGGCCGCGGCCGCCCCCGCCGAGGTGGCGGTCAGGGAGACTCAGAAGCCACTCTCCGCCGGCGCGAAGCTCGCGCTCGTCGGCACCGGCGCGCTCGCGCTCTTCCTGCTCAACGCGGTCGCCCCGGCCGAGATCACCCGGCACTTCACCGTGCTGACGCTCTCGGTGGTGATCGGGTTCTACGTGATCGGTCACGTGCACCACGCGCTGCACACCCCGCTGATGTCGGTGACCAACGCGATCTCCGGGATCGTCGTGGTGGGCGCCCTGCTGCAGCTCACCGTCGCCGACAACGTGGTCCTGGTGCTCGCGGGCATCGCCACGCTGCTGGCGAGCATCAACATCTTCGGTGGCTTCGCCGTGACCCGCCGCATGCTCTCGATGTTCCGGAAGGCCTGAGGGACGAAACCATGGATATCTTCTCGATCGCCGGCGCGGCCTACCTCGTCGCCGCGCTCCTCTTCATCCTGTCCCTGGCAGGTCTGTCCAAGCACGAGACCGCCTCGCAGGGCTGGGTCTACGGTGTCTCCGGCATGGCGCTGGCGCTGATCGCGACCGTCCTCCAGGTCGCCGACGCGGGCACCAGCACCGCCGTTTTCGTCCTGGTCGGCGCGGTCGCCGTCGGTGCGGTCATCGGCCTGTGGCGTGCCAAGGTCGTCGAGATGACCGGCATGCCCGAGCTGATCGCGCTGCTGCACTCCTTCGTGGGTCTGGCCGCCGTCCTGATCGGCTGGAACGGCCACTTCGAGGCCGCCATCGGCCAAGGCCACGGGGGCGCCATCCATGACGCCGAGGTCTTCATCGGCGTCTTCATCGGTGCGGTCACCTTCACCGGCTCGATCGTCGCCTTCCTCAAGCTCTCGGCGCGGATCAAGTCGGCGCCGCTGATGCTGCCGGGCAAGAACGTCATCAACATCGGCGCGCTGGTCGTCTTCGTGATCCTGACGGTCGTCTACGTCATCAACCCGACGCTCCCGCTGCTGATCGCCGTCACCGTCGTGGCGCTGGCGCTCGGCTGGCACCTGGTCGCCTCCATCGGTGGCGGCGACATGCCGGTCGTGGTCTCGATGCTCAACAGCTACTCCGGGTGGGCCGCGGCCGCCTCGGGCTTCCTCCTGGGCAACGACCTGCTGATCGTCACCGGTGCCCTGGTCGGCTCCTCGGGTGCGTACCTCTCCTACATCATGTGCAAGGCGATGAACCGCTCGTTCATCTCGGTCATCGCCGGTGGGTTCGGCATCGAGGCCGGGCCGTCCGGTGACGTCGACTACGGCGAGCACCGCGAGATCAACGCCGAGGACACCGCCGACCTCCTCGCCGACGCCTCCTCCGTGGTCATCACCCCGGGCTACGGCATGGCGGTGGCCCAGGCGCAGTACCCGGTCGCCGAGCTCACCCGCATCCTGCGGGAGAGGGGCGTGGACGTACGTTTCGGCATCCACCCGGTCGCCGGCCGTCTGCCGGGCCACATGAACGTGCTGCTGGCCGAGGCCAAGGTGCCCTACGACATCGTCCTCGAGATGGACGAGATCAACGACGACCTCGCCGAGACCGACGTCGTCCTGGTCATCGGTGCCAACGACACCGTGAACCCGGCCGCCGCCGAGGACCCCAGCAGCCCGATCGCCGGCATGCCCGTCCTGCGGGTCTGGGAGGCCAAGAACGTGGTCGTCTTCAAGCGGTCGATGGCCGCGGGCTACGCCGGTGTGCAGAACCCGCTCTTCTTCCGCGAGAACTCGCAGATGCTCTTCGGCGACGCCAAGACCAGGGTCGACGAGATCGTCGGCGCGCTCCTCCGCATCAACGCCTGACGGCCGGCGACCGGCCAGGTGCCGGCCTCGGGACCTCGTGTCCCGTGGCCGGCAGGTCGGGCTGGACCTCCGGGGCCCTGCGTCCCGGCAGCCGCAACCACGTGGGCAGGGCCAGGAACGCCTCCGCGCGCAGGGCAGCGGTGGCCACGGTCGGGATGTCGGACGGGCCCTCGTAGGCGATGAAGCGCGGCGCCCACTCGGGGTGGTACTTCGCGTTGGCGCGGTAGAGCGACTCGATCTGCGCGAACCGTGACGCCCACAGCAGCACCGCCCGCCAGGCCCTGACGTACGGCCCGGCGCCGAGCCGCTCGCCGTGGGCGAAGACGCTGCGGAAGACGGCGAAGTTGAGGGAGATCTTGGAGATCCCGAGATCGGGCGCCCACTGGCACAGGGTGGCGACCATCAGCTCGATGACCCCGTTCTCGGAGTCGCGCGAGCGGCGCATCAGGTCGAGCGAGAGTGCGTCGTCGCCCCACGGGACGAAGTGGAGCAGCCCGACCAGATCGCCGTCACCGTCCCGGGCGAGAACCAGCAGCGCATCGCCGTCGGCAGGGTCGCCGAAGCGCCCCAGCGCCATCGAGAAGCCGCGTTCGACCTCGCCCTCGCGCCAGGCGTCCGCCCGCTCCCGCACCAGGTCCAGGGTGTCGGGGGCGAGGTCCTTCACGCGTACGCAGTCCGCGGTGACACCGGCGCGCCGGGTCCGGGCCACGGCCTGGCGTACGCCCCGCATCGAGCGCCCCTCGAGGCTGAACTCCGAGAGGTGCACGATCGCCTCGTCGCCGAGTTCGAGGACGTTGAGCCCGGCCTTGCACAGTGCCGTGGCGCCGCGTTCGGAGGAGCCGAGGTTGGCGGGCGTCCAGCCGTAGGAGCGGGCCTCGTCGAGCCAGGCGCCGATCGCACCCGGCCACGCCGACGGGTTGCCGACGGGGTCGCCGGCCGACAGCGACGTGCTCCCGACGACGCGATAGGAGATCGCGGCCTGGCCGCAGGGACTGAAGATCACCGAGCGGTCACCGCGGGTGGCGAAGTAGGAGAGCGAGTCGACCCAGCCCCACTTCGCGAGCAGGCCGCGTACGCGCGCCTCCTCGTCATCGGTGAGGTGGTGCGGGCCGTCGGCCGGCTGCACCGCGACCAGGAGCGCCACCAGCAGCAGCGCGGCCCCGAGCACGGCCAGGCCCACGGCCGACCGGGCCGCAGCGATGTCGCTGACGAAGTCGATAGGTCCGGGGATCCCGGCCAGCCCGAGCAGCGCCTGCAGCAGCCGCTCGTAGCCGGTCGTGTCGGCGAGCTGGCCGCGGGTCACGATCGCGAGCCAGCCGTAGCCCACCCCGGTCGCGACCACCGGCCCGAGCAGCACCACGGCCAGCAGCCGCAGCCGCGAGCGCGGGTCCGGCAGCGCGGCGAAGTTGCGGTGGGCACTGATGAGGAGAGCGGTCAGGAGCGCACAGAGCAGCGCCTCGACCAGGCTCAGCGCGCGTACGACCTGGAAGACGGTGTCCACCGCGACCAGCACCGTCACGATCAGCCAGGCGCGGTGCTTGCCGCGGCGCAGCGAGCGCGCCAGGACCAGCAGGATCACACCGATCGCGAGCGAGCCCGTCGTCGCTGCCGCCGGGAAGACGTCGGGAACCATGTTCTCGACGAGGTCGGTACGTCGCGCCAGATCGGGTGCGAAGACCCCGAGAAGGGTGATGATGCCGACGCCGAGAACGACGTTGCTGACCGATCGCGGCGACTGCAGCGTACGGAGGGCCCTGGAGGCGCGCCTGTGTGCCATGGCGCAGATCCTAAGGCTGGATCGGCGCGCGTCCCATTGCGGGGATATCCCAGCCCTGACCAGCGCAAACGTGATGCAGGTCTCGCTCTGGTGAATTCTGCGCGACCGGGGCCTGACACCCAGAATGAGTCTCGTGTCCGAGCCGTTCACTGACTCCCTCGAGTCGATCCGCGTCCCCCACACGTTGCTGGAGGACGCGCTCGGCTACGTGACCAGCATCGTGGTGACCTCGCTGGGTCTCTACCTGATCCAGTCGGTCGGCTCGGTGACCGGTGGCACCGCCGGCCTGAGCCTGCTGGTGAGCTACTGGACCGGGCTGCCGTTCGAGGTCCTCTTCGTGCTGGTCAACCTGCCCTTCTTCGGGCTCGCGCTCTCCAAGAAGGGCATCGGGTTCACCCTCCGGTCGTTGGGCTGCGTCATCGCCGTCTCGCTGATGACCCGGGTCCACGCCGACCTGCTCCCGCTCGACGGCCTCGACACCGTCTACGGCGTCGTGGCCGGCAACCTGCTCGTCGGCCTCGGGCTCCTGGTGATCTTCCGTCACGGCGCCTCGCTGGGCGGCTTCAACGTGCTGGCCCTGCTCCTCCAGGAGCGGCTCAACCTGCGAGCCGGGTACGTCCAGATGGGCCTCGACATCAGCGTCATCCTGCTCGCGCTCTTCGTCGTCCCACCCGTGACCGTCCTGCTCTCCGCCGTCGGCGCGGTCGTCCTCAACATCATCCTGGCGTTCAACCACCGGCCCGGCCGCTACCTCGCCTGACCCGGTCGTCAGCGGTAGAGACGTACGGACGTCCTGTCGTTGACGTAGATCCCGTGCGCCGATGCGCCGACTCGTACGTCCTCGGGGTAGTAGTCGTCGGCCATCGAATCGACATCCTCGAGGTCGAGGGTCCAGGCGGCCTTCTCGCTGTTCCAAGCGCGGTAGCCGATCGTGGAGCCGTCGACGGTGTAGGCGCCTTCGTCGAAGGCCACGGTGACGTGGTCGTAGCCCTTGTCGATCACCGCGCCGTCGGCATCGAAGAGAGTGCCCGAGGACTGGTGAAAGTTGACCGGTCGGCCGTCGAGCTCGATCACGTCCATGGTGAGGTACGCACCGCTGGTGGCGAGATCGATGTCGCCGATATGACCGTCCGGTCCGAAGATCGGGAACGGCCCATCCAGTGGCTGCTTCGAGCCGGTGAGCGGGTCCGACTGCGCCGCCGGGACGACCACGTACCGGTTCTTCGCGGCGTGGATGACCTCGCCGTGGGTCGAGTCGGTCCAGAGTTGCCTGCCGCTGTCCGGGGCGAACGCCAGGAGCGAACCAGACGCGACGAGGAGCATCTGGTCGGACACGTAGAGGTAGGTCCGGCCGTACTCGTCGAGGCCGTCGTCGTACCCCGTGGGTAGCGCCGTACGCCACTCCTCCTTGCCGTCGAGGTCGTATCGGACGAGGTCGCTCACGTCGAGGGCATAGATCGCAGAGTCGGTCGGCGAGAACCAGGTGCCCTTGATGGTCCAGCTCTCCTCATTCGTCCTCGGGTCGAGCTTGGTCATGCTGTCGTCGTCGGAGACGAGATAGCTGCCGTCCTCCTGGATGGAGTAGAGGTCGACCCCCTCCGGCGCTTCCCAGACCGCCTTGCCGTCGAAGTCGAAAAGTATCGTTCCGCTGTCGCTGGTGCTTCCGCTGCTGGATGCCCGCGCGACGTACCAACTCGCCTCGATCAACTGCTCCTTCTCGTGGACGATGGTCACGTTGTAGGGGTGCCTCTCGTCCCGCCACACCTCCTTGCCGCTCTTGTCGAGGGCCACGATTCCGTCGGCATCACCGCTGAGACTGACGAGTGCTCCGCCGTTCGGAAGGTCTTGTGCGTACGCGATCTCCTGGTCCGAGGTCCAGGACCAGACCTCCTTCGGTTCCGAGGTCACCGGCCCCGGTCCGGACGCGTCGCCATCACCTCGCAGCTCGGTGTAGACGAGGGTGCTGGCGACGTAGACGATCAGGGCAAGGATCAGACCGCCAAGCACCCACACACCGATGAGATGGTGGCGCTTGGTTGGGTAAGGACTAGCTGGCTGCATGTTCATATGATTGCCATGGTTTGTCGTTTTTTGCCTGATAAAGAGTCGTATTGCATGGATGTGCCCAGTTGGTCAGTCGGAATGACGCTGGCGTGGATGGTGCAGAGTGGACGTATGACTGCCGCGAAGCGCGCGCCCCAGCCCGGCGCCGAGGACCTGACCGAGCACCTGCGTGACCGCTGGTCGGTGAGTGTCTTCGACCCGGCCCACGAGCTCGTCGACGCCGAGATCAGGCTGCTCGTCGAGGCGGCCCGGTGGGCGCCGAGCGCCGGCAACAGCCAGCCGTGGTCGTTCCTGGTCCTGCCCCGTGGATCCGCCGGCCACGAGACCTTCGTGAGCCACCTCTCCCGCGGCAACTCCGGCTGGGTGCCGCGGGCCTCCGCCGTCTTCGTCGCGATCGCCCAGGTCGGCGTGGGCCCGGACGGCAACGGCCCGAAGTGGTCCGACTACTCCCACTACGACCTCGGCCAGGCGGCCGCACACCTGACCATCCAGGCTGCCTCCCTGGGGCTGTCCTCTCACCAGTTCGCCGGGTTCGACCACGATGCCGTGGCAGCGGCCTTCGGCGTACCGGACTGGTGGAAGGTGATGACCGGGATCGCGGTCGGTCGCCACGGCGACCCCGCGCAGGTCGACCCACGCGATGCCGAGCGCGAGGAGCGCGAGCGCGTGCGGCGGCCGCTCGAGGAGGTCGCGTACGCCGACAAGTGGGGCACTCCCTGGGCCTGATCCGCCCCGGGTGGCCGTCCGGGGAGCGGGCCAAAAAGGTCGTACCCGGCGGGGCATCGGTCTAAGGTTTCCTGGTGAAGAGAGGTCAGGGAGCGGGTCTGCTCCGGCGCATGACAGCAGGTCTGATCGTGCTCGGGGTGCTGGGTGCTGGGCTCGTGCTGACCGCGCCCGCCGCGACCGCCGCCCCCGACGACGGCATCGCCGAGTCCTCCCGCACCCGCTATGTGCTCGACGAGGGTGCCGTCCGGGTGAAATCCACGATCACGGTCACCAACCAGCGGCCCAGCACGGCGACGACCTACTACTTCCTCACCGGTCATGCGATCCCGATCCCTGCCGGGGCGAGGAAGGTCAGGGCGACCAGCAACGGCTCGAGGCTCGCGGTGAGCACCGAGAAGATCGGGGGTACCGGCCTGCAGGTTGCCTCGGTCTCGTTCCCGAACCTCTACTACGGCAAGTCCCGCACGATCACGTGGACCTATGAGCTGCGAGGCGCCCCGATCCGGGCGAAGAAGAACCACATCCGGATCGGCAAGGGGTACGCCGTCTTTCCGGTCCTCGGTGTCGGCGACGACGACTCGGTGACCGTCGAGGTCGTGCTGCCGCGGACGATGGACTTCTCCAGCTCCGTCCCGGGCTTCAGGAGCAAGGTCAAGGGACACACGGAGACCTGGAAGGTCACGGGCGGCTTCATCGAGGGCGGTGTGTCCGCGCGCGACCCGAAGGTCTACGACGAAGAGAAGATGGCGGTCGGCGACACCGACGTCTCGCTGCAGAGCTTCCCCGGCGACGAAGAGTGGCGCGAGTTCGCGAAGAAGCAGGTGCGCGCCGGGCTGCCCGTCCTGGAGAAGACGATCGGGCAGGAGTGGCCGGGCGGCCTCGACACCATCCGCGAGGACGTCTCCTCCGAGGCGCTCGGATATGCCTGGTTCGATCCCGACGCCGATGAGATCGTCGTCTCCGAGGACCTCGATGCCGCAGTCCTCTACCACGAGATGACCCACGCCTGGATCAATCCCGACACCGTCCGCGGGCGGTGGCTCTCCGAGGGGCTGACCGAGATGGTCGCCCAACGGGTCACGAAGGCGACCGGTGCCAAGGGGCAGACCTACGGCAAAGTGAAGCGTCGCAGCAAGGACGCCTTCCCGCTCACGTTCTGGGACTCTCGGGCCCGCGCGGGCGTCGAAGGCTCCGACGTCTACGGCTACCCGGCCTCCCTGACCGCGGTCTCCGCGATTCTCGACGGCCTCTCCGACAAGCAGCTCACGGCTCTGCTGAGCGACGTCTATCTGGGGCGTACGGCCTACACCAACGTGTCGGACGGCGACGAGCCGCGGCCGGGCGACTGGTCCACCTTCCTGGATCTCGCCGTGAAGCACGGCGCCTCGCCGAAGAAGGCCGAGAAGGCACTGCGCACCTGGGTCCTCAGCAAGCCTGATGTGAAACACCTCGCGACGCACGCCGAAGCCCGCAAGACGTACGAAGCCCTCGACCGTGCCAACGGCGACTGGGTGCCGCCGGCAGGCGTGCGCGATCCGATGTCGTTCTGGCAGTTCCACAGCGCCGAGACCGTCATCGAGATGGTCGAGGGCAGCAGCAAGGACGCCGTCGCGGTGCAGGAGGCGGCGGAAGCGGCCGGTATCCCGGTGCCAGCGGCGGTCGAGAAGGCCTACGAGACCGCGAACGTCACCAGCGAGTACGAACAGCTCGCAACGATGCTGCCGAAGGCGGCGGAAGCGACCAAGGAGGTCGGCGCGGCCAGCTCGGCGGTCGCCGGCACGCAGAACCCGATCACCGAGCTCGGCGAGCTCGTGCTGTTCCTGGACACCGGCGCGGCGAGCGCGCGGCAGGACCTGGACAACGGGCACCTCGACGACGCGTCGGCGACGGCCGAGGGGGTGCGCGACCGGGCGGCCTGGGCCTTTTTGGCAGGTCTGGTCGCACTGGTCGCGCTTGCTGCGGCTGCGTACGGGATCTTCAGGGGCGTTCGCAGCGCGGCGGTGCGTCGCCGGATCGCCGCGGCGCGCAAGCGGCGGGCGGACCGGCGTGCGTTCCTCGCGCAGGTGAAGGAGACGAAGAGGGCCGGGGCGCCCTGGGACCGTCCGGCCCCGACACCGCCGGGCCCGTCGAGGCCCTCCGGACCGCAGGGACCGCCTCCGCCACCGGGGCCACCGCCGTCAGTCGGTGGCGAGCTCTTCGGCGTACAGCGCGGCCCCTACGGCCCCGGCGGTGTTGAGCAGCTTCGCCGGGATGATCTCGGTGTCCAGTTCCAGCAGCGGCAGGAACTCCGCCGCTTCCTTCGAGACCCCTCCGCCGACCAGGAATAGGTCGGGCGAGAAGAGCATCTCCAGGTGCTGGTAGTACCTGCGCAGCCGCTTGGCCCAGTGCTTCCAGGAGAGCTCCTCGCGCTTGCGGGCGACGTTGGAGGCGCGGGTCTCGGCGTCGTGGCCGTCGAGCTCGAGGTGACCGAGCTCGGAGTTGGGCACGAGCACGCCGTCGTAGAGGAGCGCCGAGCCGATCCCGGTGCCGAGGGTGGTCATGATGACCAGCCCGCGGCGGCCCTTCGCGGCGCCGTAGCGGACCTCGGCCAGGCCGGCGGCGTCGGCGTCGTTGACCACGTGCACGTCGCGCCCGGTGGCCGCGGTGAAGATCGCGTCCGCGTCGGCGCCGATCCACGACTTGTCGATGTTGGCTGCCGAGTGGACCACCCCGTGGCGTACGACCCCGGGGACGGTCACGCCGACCTTCCCGTCGTAGTCCGGGAACTGCGCGAGCAGGTCCACGAAGATCTCCGCGATGGCTTCGGGTGTGGAGCGTTCGGGGGTCGGGATGCGTACGCGTTCCTCGGCGAACTCGCCGGTGGCGAGATCGATCGGGGCACCCTTGATGCCCGTGCCGCCGAAGTCGATGCCGAAGGGCAGGCTCGTCGTCATGCGGCCATCCTATTTACAACCACCGACGTGACGTACGACACTTGACATATCATCCAGAATTGTCAAGGGGGCCGACGATGGAGTTCGCCAACAGCACCGTGCCCGCGGGCTCGACCGAGCAGTGGCGCGACAAGAAGCGCTATCTGTGGCTGCTGGGCCTGGTGGTTCCGATCCTCGGCTTCATCGCGATCGGTGGCTGGCATCTCACCGACATCGGCGCGTTCCTGTGGACCGGACCGATCATCATCCTCGTCGTGGTGCCCGCGATCGACCTGTTCGCGGGGCTCGACCAGTCCAACCCGCCCGACGACATGATCGAGGCGCTGGAGAACGACCGCTACTACCGCTGGATCGTCTACTCCTACCTCCCGCTGCAGTACGCCGTCTTCATCGGCGGCATGGCCATCGCCGCCCACGGCTCCTTCGACGGCCACCCGCTGAGCATGATCGACCGGGTCGGGCTGGCGATCTCGGTGGGCTGCATCGGCGGCATCGGCATCAACACCGCCCACGAGCTCGGCCACAAGCGCGAGGACGTCGAGCGCTGGCTGTCCAAGATCGCGCTCGCGCAGAGCTTCTACGGCCACTTCTACATCGAGCACAACCGCGGTCACCACGTCCGCGTCGCGACGCCCGAGGACCCGGCCTCGGCCAAGGTCGGCGAGTCCTTCTACGCCTTCTGGCCGCGCACCGTCTCGGGCTCGCTGAAGAGCGCGTGGAGGCTGGAGAAGAAGAGGTACGCCCGCCGCGACCAGCACCCGTTCCGGATCGGCAACGACGTACTCAACGCCTGGCTGATGTCCGCGGTGCTCTGGGGTGCGCTGATCGGGTGGCTCGGGCCGGTGGTGATCCCGTTCCTGCTGATCCAGGCCGTCGTCGGGTTCTCGCTGCTCGAGGTGATCAACTACATGGAGCACTATGGGATGCTGCGCCAGCGCGTCGGCCGGCGCTACGAGCGCGTGGACCCGAGCCACTCGTGGAACTCCAACAACATCGCCACCAACGTCCTGCTCTACCACCTGCAGCGCCACAGCGACCACCACGCCAACCCCGTACGCCGCTATCAGACCCTGCGCGACTACAAGGAGTCTCCGGTGCTGCCGACCGGCTACGCCGGGATGATCCTGCTCGCGATCCTGCCGCCGGTCTGGCGCCGGGTGATGGATCCCCGGGTGCTGGCGCACTTCGACGGCGACATGTCGCGGGCCAACATCCTGCCGCGCAAGCGGGACCGGATCCTGGCGAAGTACCCGCCGCCCGAAGCCGACCGGGCCGAGGCCGGCGACGACACCGTCGCCCGGGTCATCGCGGCCGAGGTGCTGGCGGCCCGCTGCCCCGGCTGCGGCTACACCTACCGGGTCGAGGAGGGCAACGAGGCCGAGGGTTTCGCCGCCGGGACCGCGTGGGCGGACGTACCCGACGACTGGTGCTGCCCGGACTGCGGTGTGCGGGAGAAGGTCGACTTCGTGCCGCTGGCCTCGGACTCGGTCGAGTCCTAGCTCATGGGAGCACTAGACTCTGGCCCATGGCCGCCGGCGCACCTGAAACCACCCGGCAGCGGATCCTCGACGCTGCCGTCGAGATGACGACCGAGACCGGGTGGGCGAGCGTGACGATGTCGCGCATCGCTGAGCGCTGCGGGGTCAGCCGCCAGACCGTCTACAACGACATCGGTGCCAAGCCGGCACTGGCCAAGTCGCTGATCCTGCGCGAGCTCGAGCAGTTCCTCGCCGTCGTGAGCGCGGCCTTCGACCAGGAGGACGACTTCCTCAAGGCGATCCGGCAGGCGACGTACGGGGTGCTCGACCGTGCCCAGGACAACAAGCTGCTGCACGCGGTGGTCTCGGCGACCCATGGTGCCGACACCGAGCTGCTGCCCTACCTGACCAGCCACAGCGAGGGGCTGCTCGGCTACGCGATCGAGATCATCCACGAGCACATCGAGCGGTTCGACCACGGGCTCAGCGCCCATCAGGCGGACGTCGCCATCGAGACGATCGTGCGCGTCGTGCTCAGCCACGTCATGCAGCCGACCAAGTCACCCGACGAGACCGCCGACGACATCTCCTGGCTGGTGTCGCGGGTCCTCGGCTGAGCTACCCGCGAGTTGGGTGCTCACCAGCCCTCGCCTAACCTTCCTGCGGGGAGGTAACTGGATGCGACAGGTCTCAATGAGGGCGGCCGCGGCGATCGGGACAGTGCTCGTGGTGACCCTGGCAGCCTGTGCGGGCGAGCCGTCGAAGCCGGCTTCCCCGAGCGGCAGTCCCAGCGCCAGCGGGCCCGCGAAGAGCGAGAGCCCCGTCGCCGATCCCTCGCACGCCGTGGAGATGCCCGGCAAGCGCGAGGGCACGCTGCACTCCACCGACCTGCTGATCCTCTCCGAGGACACCCTCTCGTCCGGCGACGTCAAGAAGATCCGTGGGCTCGACGGCGTCTCCGGCGTCGAGCAGATCTCGATGGCCCAGGTCAGCGTCGAGGGACGGCTGGTGAAGGTCGTCGCCGTCGACCCGTCCACCTACCGCAACTTCGCCCCCTTCCAGAGCGCCGACTCCGACGAGGTCTGGCAGCGCGTGGCCGGAGGCGAGATGGCGATCGACCCCGAGCGCCAGGACGAGCTGCCGGCCGACAAGGACGGCTTCGTACGCCTCGGCTCCAAGAAGGACGCGACCTCCGTCCACGTCGGTGCCTACGCTCCCCAGCCGCCGGGTCTCACCGCTGCCGTCGTGAACGACAAGTGGGGCGAGGAGATGGGCATGGAGAAGGGCAACGCGCTCATCGTCTCCACCGCGGCCGTCGCCCCCAACCGGGTCGTGGCGCCGATCCAGAAGGTCGTCGGCTCGGACGCCTCGGTCCAGCGCCTCGACGTCGTCGCCCGCGCGGGCCTCGACCCCAACGCTCCCCAGAAGGCGTACGTCGTCGGCACCGTCGCCGAGGCCGTCGGCAACTACACCTACCGGGCCAACGGCGACGGCACCATCACCCCCGCCTCCAGCTGGGTGAGCTCTCACATCGTGACCGCCCAGGTGCCGATCCTCGGCTCGGTGACCTGCAACAAGGTGATGATCCCGCAGTTGCGCGCGGCGCTGCAGGAGGTCGTCGACCGCGGGCTGTCCAAGAAGATCATCCCGTCGCAGTACGCGGGGTGCTACTACCCCCGCTTCATCGCCAACACCACCCAGCTCTCCAACCACGCCTTCGGCACCGCCGTCGACCTCAACACCGCCGGCAACCAGCGCGGCACGGTCGGCGAGATGGACCGCACCGTCGTCGCCATCTTCGAGCGCTGGGGCTTCACCTGGGGCGGCAACTGGAGATGGACCGACCCCATGCACTTCGAGATGAACCGCATCGTCAAACCGGGCTGATCCGGGGTTGTTGCCCACGCGCTTGGGGGCCCGCATCTACGCTGGGGGGCGTGACAATCCTTGATGACGCCCGCCCGGGCATGGACGACAGCATCCGCCCGCAGGACGACCTGTTCGGGTTCGTCAACGGAACCTGGCTCCGGGAGGTCGAGATTCCCTCCGACCGGTCCAGCTGGGGGCCGTTCGTGATGCTTGCCGACCAGGCCGAGAAGGACGTGCGCGCGATCATCGAGGAGCTCGCGGCCTCCGGTGGCGAGCCGGGCAGCGACGCCCAGAAGATCGGTGACCTCTTCGCGAGCTTCATGGACGAGGCCGGGGTGGCCGAGCGTGGCGTACGGCCTCTGGATGGTCTCCGCGCCGCCGTGGACGGGCTCCGCGATGCGGACGACCTGGCGGCGTTCCTGGGCGAGGTCGAGCGGATCGGCGGGCACGGGCTGTTCGGGTCCTACGTCGACAACGACGACAAGCAGTCCGACCGCTACATCTTCAACCTGCTCCAGGGTGGCCTCGGGCTGCCCGACAAGGACTACTACTTCGACGAGAAGTTCGCCGAGGTGCTCGCGAAGTACGCCGACTACCTCGAGCGGCTCTACACGCTCGCCGAGCACCCCGACCCGCGTGCGGCCGCCGAGACGATCATCCGGATCGACACCCGCCTGGCCGAGGGCCACTGGGCCCGCGAGGAGACCCGCGACAAGCAGAAGACCTACAACCTGCTGACCCTCGCCGAGCTGCGTGAGCTGGCCCCCAACTTCAACTGGGATGCGTACGTCCGCAACCTCTCCGGCTCGAAGCTGACCACCGAGGCGGTGCTCGGTGAGGTGGTCGTGCGGCAGCCGTCCTACTTCGCCCACCTCGCCACCGTGCTCGGCGAGGTCGACATCGACGACTGGAAGCTGTGGCTCTACTTCCACGTGCTGCGCTGGGCGGCGCCCTACCTGACCGACGACTTCGTCGAGACCAACTTCGACTTCTACGGACGCACCCTCAACGGCACCCCTGAGCTGCGGGAACGCTGGAAGCGCGGGGTCGCGCTGGTCGAGGGCGCGATCGGGGAGGCGGTCGGCAAGGAGTACGCCGCGCGGCACTTCCCGCCCGAGGCGAAGGCTCAGATGGACGAGCTCGTCCACAACCTCCTGGAGGCCTACCGCAAGTCGATCTCCGAGCTCGACTGGATGGGCGAGGAGACCAAGGAGAAGGCCTACGAGAAGCTCGACAAGTTCACGCCGAAGATCGGCTACCCGTCGAAGTGGCGTGACTACTCGGCGCTGACCATCTCCAAGGACGACCTGATCGGCAACGTCTCGGCGGCCTCGGTCTTCGAGACCGACCGGCAGCTCGGCAAGCTCGGTGGGCCGGTGGACCGCGACGAGTGGTTCATGCTCCCGCAGACCGTCAACGCCTACTACAACCCCGGCACCAACGAGATCTGCTTCCCCGCCGGCATCCTGCAGCGTCCCTTCTTCGACAAGGACGCCCATCCGGCGGAGAACTACGGCGGCATCGGCGCCGTGATCGGCCACGAGGTCGGCCACGGCTTCGACGACCAGGGCGCGCAGTTCGACGGCGACGGCAACATGCAGGACTGGTGGTCGCCGGAGGACAAGGCGGCCTTCGAGGTGAAGACCAAGGCGCTGATCGAGCAGTACTCCAAGCTCTCCCCGCGGGACCTGCCGGGTGAGTTCGTCAACGGCGCGCTGACCGTCGGCGAGAACATCGGCGACCTGGGTGGCCTGACGATCGCGCACACCGCCTACATGCTCGCGACCGGTGGCTCCGCCGGCGTCGGCGACCGGCAGCGGCTCTTCCTCAACTGGGCCTACGTGTGGCGTACGGTGCGCCGCAAGGAGCAGGCGCAGCAATACCTCACGATCGACCCGCACAGCCCGCCGGAGTTCCGTGCCAACATCGCGCGGAACCTGGACGAGTTCCACGAGGTCTTCGGCACCGCTCCGGGCGACGGTCTGTGGCTCGATCCGGAGGAGCGCGTGCGGATCTGGTGACCCCTGGGGGTAGGGGTATTGGTTAATATTCGATAACAACGTAAAGGGCTTGCGCGGGGAGGCATCTTCACAAATCCGCATTGCAGGAAATTGTTTCTTCGCGGTATCGATTCGGGTGCAAGGATTCCGTTCATCCTGGTCCCCACAATCGAGGAGAACCCCACGATGCGTATTGCTCGAGTAGCGGGAGCGGCCACCGCCGCCGCTGTTGCAGGAACTGCCTTCATCGCCTCCTTCGGGAGCCCCGCCGGCGCCACCCCCGCCGAATCCGCCTCCACCCTCACGCCAGAGTCGCTGGCCGCCCAGAAGATCGTCGACGACGAGTCGATCGCCGACAAGGCCATCAGCGCGCTGACCGGCAAGCCGTCGACCTGGAAGGTCGGAACGGGCCAGGAGCTCGAGCCCGTGGTGACCCTGAAGGACGCCAACGGTGCCACCCACGTGCGGATGAACCGGACGTACCAGGGCCTCGAGGTCGTCGGCGGCGACCTGGTCGCCCACCAGACCAAGGCCGGCGCCCTGACCTCCGTCTCCCAGGGGCTGACCGAGGTGCTCGACCTCTCGGTGAAGCCGACCCTCACCGAGACCGCGGCCACGAAGGCCGCGCTGACCCTCGACGCCGTCACCAAGGCGATCACCGGCCTCGAGGCCGACAAGAAGCACGCGCCCGAGCTCGTCGTCGACGCGGTCGAGGGCACCCCGACGCTGGCGTGGCGGGTGACCACCAAGGGCAAGCAGGCCGACGGCACCCCCTCCCGCCTCGCGACCTACGTCGACGCTGGCACCGGCAAGGTGCTGCGCCGCATCGAGGGCATCGAGACCGCAGACGGCTCCGGCCAGACGCTGTACTCCGGCACCGTGCCGCTGCAGGTCACCCAAAGCGGCTCGACCTACCAGCTCAAAGACTCCACCCGCGGTGGGACGTACACCACCGACATGAACAACGCGACCGACAGCACCCTGTGCCAGCTGCTCGGTTGGGGCTGCTCGACGGGCACCCTGGTGACCTCGTCGACGACCACGTTCGGCAACGGGGTCAACTCCAACCGGGCGTCCGCGGCGGCCGACGCCCAGTACGGCACCAACGTCACCTGGGACTACTACAAGAACGTCCACGGCCGCAACGGGATCTTCGGCAACGGCTCGGGCTCCTACAACCGCGTCCACTACGGGTCGAACTACGTGAACGCGTTCTGGGACGGCACCAAGATGACCTACGGCGACGGTGACGGCACCACGTACGGCCCGCTGACCTCGCTCGACGTGGCCGGTCACGAGATGTCGCACGGTGTCACCGAGAACACCGCCGGCCTGGAGTACTCCGGCGAGTCCGGCGGGCTCAACGAGGCCACCTCGGACATCTTCGGCACGATGGTGGAGTTCTACGCGAACAACTCCAACGATGCCGGCGACTACCTGATCGGTGAGCGCTTCTTCCTCAAGGGAAACAACACCCAGGGGCTGCGCCGGATGGATGACCCGGACTCCGACGGGTCCTCGGTCAACTGCTGGTCGTCGTCGGTCGGCAACCTCGACGTGCACTACTCGTCCGGCGTCGGCAACCACTTCTACTACCTGCTGGCTGAGGGCTCCGGCGCGAAGACGATCGGTGGCGTCGCGCACAACAGCCCGACCTGCAACAACTCGACGGTCGTCGGCATCGGCAGGACGAAGGCGGAGAAGATCTGGTTCCGCGCGCTGACGACCTACTTCACGTCCACGACCAACTACGCCTCTGCTCGCACCGGCACGATCTCGGCTGCGACCGACCTCTACGGCGCCTCCAGCGCCGAGGTCGCCGCGGTCAAGGCCGCGTGGTCCGCGGTCTCGGTGAACTGACCAGATCGCACCTTCATCGATCGCGTTCGACGGCGTCGTGCTTCGAAAGACGGCGCCGTCGTCCGCTTTCGGTAACTAAAGTACGAATTCGGGCGTGTGGTTATGCCGGTGCGTCGATAGGACGCATACTGGAGATGCCGGGCCGGTTCTGCGGGTCCCCGTGGGGGAGGACCAACAGCGCCGGCTCGGCGTTCGTGTCGGTGGCGGCTGATAGACATGGACGCCATGAGCGACGTACGTTCCCGTGCCGAGGCGCATCTGCGCTCCCTCGTCGGCCGCGATGATGCCACCCTGCGCGAGGACCAGTGGTCGGCGATCTCGGCTCTTGCCGTCGAACGTCGCCGGGCGCTGGTCGTGCAGAAGACCGGGTGGGGGAAGTCGGCGGTCTACTTCGTGGCGACGCTGCTGCTCCGGGAGGCCGGGCTCGGGCCGACCGTGATCGTCTCCCCGCTGCTCGCGCTGATGCGCAACCAGATCGCGGCGGCGCAGCGGGCCGGGATCCGGGCGGTGACGATCAACTCGACCAACCCCGAGGACTGGGTCGCGATCGAGGAGGCCATCCACGCGGGCGAGGTGGACGTCCTGCTGGTCTCCCCCGAGCGGCTCAACAACCCGAAGTTCCGCGACGCGGTGCTGCCGCGGCTGGCGGCCGAGTGCGGCCTGCTGGTGGTCGACGAGGCCCACTGCATCTCCGACTGGGGGCACGACTTCCGGCCCGACTACCGCCGGATCCGTACGCTGCTGGCCGATCTCCCGGCCGGGATCCCGGTGCTCGCGACGACCGCGACCGCCAACTCCCGGGTGACGGCGGACGTCGCCGAGCAGATGGGTTCGGGGGTTCTCGTGCTTCGAGGATCGTTGGACCGGGAGTCGCTGCGGCTCGGGGTGGTCACGTTGAAGACTCCCGAGCAGCGGTTGGCCTGGCTCTCCGACCACCTCTCCGAGCAGCCCGGATCGGGCATCGTCTACTGCCTGACCGTGGCCGCGACCGAGGAGATCGCCGACTATCTGCGCTCTCGCGGTCATGACGTGGCCGCCTATTCGGGGCGCACCGAGGCGGCCGAGCGAGCCGACCTGGAGGAGTCGCTGGCAGCAGGGAAGATCAAGGCGCTGGTGGCGACCTCGGCGCTCGGGATGGGCTTCGACGCGACGCTCGGCTTCGTGGTCAACATGGGCGCGCCCTCCTCACCGGTCTCCTACTACCAGCAGGTCGGCCGCGCCGGCCGTGGCACCTCCGACGCCTCCGTCGTGCTGCTCCCCGGCGTCGAGGACCGCGACATCTGGGCCTACTTCGCCTCGCTGGCCTTCCCGCGCGAGGAGCAGGTGCGCCAGACCCTCGGGGTCCTGTCGGAGGCGGGGCGGGCGTTGTCGACGCAGGCGCTGGAGACGTACGTCGATCTGTCGCGGTCACGCCTGGAGCAGATGCTCAAGGTGCTCGACGTCGACGGCGCCGCGCGCAGGGTCGGCGGTGGCTGGGAGGCGACCGGGGTCCCGTGGGACTACGACGCGGAGCGGTATGCGCGGGTTGCCGAGGCCCGGCGCCGCGAGCAGGACGCGATGCTCGCCTACATCTCGACCGACCAGTGCCGGATGCGGTTCCTCCGCGAGCAGCTCGACGATCCTGGTGCCGTCGACTGCGGCCGGTGCGACAACTGCGGCGGCTTCGCTGTGATCTCGTCGGTCTCCGAGGGTGCGGTCGAGGAGGCCTCGGCGCGCCTGTCCCGCCCCGGAGTGGTCGTGGAGCCGAAGAAGATGTGGCCCACCGGCCTCGACCGGCTCGGCATCGCGCTCAAGGGCAAGATCAAGGAGGGCCCGCTCGAGGGTCGCGCGGTCGCGCGGCTGACCGACCTCGGCTACGGCCAGGCACTGCGCGATCTCTTCCGTGAGCCCGCCCAGGACGGCCCGGTCCCCGTGCCGCTGGTGAAGGCGGTGGTCGAGGTCCTGGGTGACTGGCGCCCCGCGGTGGGCGGCATCGTCTATGTCGAGTCGTCGACCCGTCCCACGCTGACCCGCGACTTCGCCGAAGGCCTCTCGCGCTATCTCCGCGTCCCCGTCCTCGGCTCCTGGGCCATCGTCGACCCCGACGTCGGCCCCGGCCAGGGCGCCTCCAACTCAGCCCAGCGCGTCGCCGCCGTCGGCCGCCGCTTCTCTCTGCACGCCGACGTTCCCCCTGGCGCCGACGTACTCCTCATCGACGACCGCATCGCGACCGGCTGGACCGTCACCCTCGCCGCCCGCGCCCTCCTCGACGCCGGCGCCGGCTCGGTGAGCCCGTTGGTGCTGGCGACCACGACGTAGGGCGCTGGTCTGTTCCTTCGTCAAGGTATGCAGGCCACAGGCCACATCCCTAGCGGACCTCCGCGTGGGATGTGTTCCCTCGCCTGCATACCTTGACGAAGGAACGCCCCCTCAGATCGCGGGCCTGACGATGCCGTGGTCGTACGCGAAGACGATGGCGGCGGCGCGGTCGCGCAGGTCGAGCTTGGCGAAGATCCGGCCGATGTGGGACTTGACGGTGAGCTCGGAGATGACGAGGCGCTCGGCGATCTCGGAGTTGGTCCAGCCCGAGGCGAGGCCGCGGAGGACCTCGAGCTCACGGTCGGTGAGCTCGGAGACCTCGACGGCGTCCGATGCCGACGGTGCGACCGCGGAGCGGTAGGTGGCCAGGACCCGGCCGGTGATGGCGGGGTCGAGCCAGGCGTCGCCAAGGGCCACGGAGCGTACGGCCATGACCAGCTCCTCGGCGGGCGAGTCCTTGAGGATGAAGCCGGCGGCGCCGGCACGGAGGGCGCCGGAGACGAGCTCGTCCTCGTCGAACGTGGTCAGCACCAGCACCGGCGGCGCCGACGGCAGCGCCCGCACCAGACCGGTGGCGGTGATCCCGTCGACCTGCCGCATCCGGAGATCCATGACCACGACATCGGCCGGATTGGCCTCGAGAGCCGCGACCACCTCCGAGCCGTCGCCGCACTCGGCGACGATCTCCAGCCCGTCACGCCGCCGCAGGATGCGGCGCAGGCCGCTGCGTACGAGCTCCTGGTCGTCGACCACGATCACCCGGATCGGGGAGGAGCCGTTGACCGGGGTCATGCGAGGGCCCTGCGTACGAGACAGTGCGATGGGATCACCAGGTCAACCTTCCACATCGACTCCTCGGCCCCGGCCGACAACCGGCCGCGGAGCTGCTCGGCGCGGGTGGCCATGCCGGCCAACCCGGACCCCTCGCCGACCCCGCGCCGGGTGCCGACGAGCGGATTCTGCACGGAGAGGCGTACGCCGTCCGCGACCGCCAACGAGACCGAGACCGGCGCGCCGGGAGCATGCCGGATCGCGTTGGCGAGCGACTCCTGCAGGATCCGGTAGATGCCCAGCCCGACGCCGGCGTCGATGCGGGAGAGGTCTCCGGAGGAGGAGAACGTGATCGCCTGCCCCGCGCTGCGACCCTCCTCCACGAGCCGGACCACGTCCGCGGCGCCGGGGAGCGGCGCAGTGCCGGCGCCGGAGGTCGACAGCACCCCGATCGTACGCCGGATCTCGGCCATCGCCCGGCGCCCGACGGCCTCGGCCTCGGTGAGCGCGGAGACCGCCTCGTCCGGGTCGTCCCCCTCGGCGACGGAGCGTCGCGCCGCGGTCAGGTGCAGCAGGGTGATCGAGAGCGAGTGCCCCACCAGGTCGTGGATCTCGCGGGCGATCCGGGTGCGCTCGGCCTCGGTGGCACGGGAGTGCTCCTGCTCGCGGGCCTGGCGCTCTGCGCGCAACGTCCGCATCTGAGCGAGGATCAACAGCCCGAGGATCCAGCCGACGACGAGCAGCAGGAAATGGATCCCGATGCCGCTGGGTGTGTCCGCAGCGAAGACCACCATCGTGACGGCGGAGGCGACCGCGTAGAGGCTCCCGGTCCGGAGGCCCTCGCGGACGACCATCTCGAGGGTGAGTGGGACCAGCACCGCCGGCGCGAAGTCGTGCTGATGCCAGAACGCCGTGGCCGGCTGCGACATCAGCCAGGCCGACCCGGCGAGGGTGGGCAGGAGATCGACCGCCCACATGTGGTGCTTGAGCCACTCGCCGGTGTTCGGGATGAAGAAGATGCTCAGCGACGGCACGACGACGACCAGGCCCGCGACGACCATCTCACCTGCTGCCCCGCGCTGCAGGATCGCCACGGTGACCATGGCGACCAGGCCGGCGGCCGAGAGCAGCGGCGCCCACCACGGGATGTCGAGGCCCTTGCTGCGGCAGCGGCGTTCCAGGAAATCACGCGCCTCGCGAGCTCGGTCCTGGACACTCATGCCGTCCAGTCTAGGAACGGAGGATACGGGTCGCATCCGACCGTGGCAGGCGGCCGTGCTCCTACCACGGTAGGAATCCAGGTGCCTGCCCTCGTCCGATGCGCGGCGGCGTCGCCGATCCGTAGCGTCGAACCCACACCAACGACGGAGAAGGTGAGGACCATGACGTGGACGCAGACCCATGAGCGTTACCGGCTGCTGAACGAGGCAGAGGCGGAGCTGCGCGCCGGCTTCGCGCGGCGACTGCCCTGGTCGCCGGCCCACGCCGACGCCTTCGGGACCCCGGAGCGTCTGGCCCAGGCGCTGCGTCACCGGTGGCGGATTCGCTTCCAGGCACAGCTCGACCCGACGCTGTCGCAGGATGACTACGAGGCGACCTTCGCCGACCTGCTGGCCGACCTGGCACCGCTGATGGGCCGGATCGGCACCCACGAGTTCCGCGAGGAGCTGGCCGATGCCTCGGCTTGACGTGCCCCGGTCGTACGCCCGCTGGGCTCTCTCCCAGGGCCTCAACCGCGCGGTCCTGAGCTACGCGTCGAGGCGGGGCGACCCGCTCGCCGAGCTGATGTGGTCACACGACATGCCGGACTACGCCCGGCTGCGAGCGCGCGGCCCGATCCACACGAACCCGTTCATGGCCGGCACCGTCTCCTACGCCGCCGCCAACGAGATCCTGCGCAGCAGCGACTTCGGCGTCGGCGACGGCCAGGGCGAGCTGCCGGTGCCGCTGCGGTGGCTGCTCGGCAAGGTGAGTGCGCCCAACGCCCTGGGCCCGGTCGACCCGCCGTCGATGCTCGCCGTCGACCCGCCGCTGCACACCCGCTACCGCAAGCACGTCTCGAAGGCGTTCACCGCCCGCCGGATCAGCTCGATGGCCGAGATGGTCACCGCGGTCGCCGGCGACCTGCTCGATGAGATCGACCCGCGCGAGGGGCAGGTCGACATCATCGAGAGGTACGCCGCGAAGCTCCCGATCGCCGTCATCGCCGAGCTGTTGGGGGTGCCTGACGCGGAACGGGCAGACATCCTGCGCTGGGGCGACCAGGCTGCCGCGATCCTCGATCCGGGCCTCTCCTGGCGGGACTACTCCCGGGTCGAGGCCGCGATGAGGTCCCTGCACCACTGGTTCGAGGACCACGTACGTCGCCTCCGCTCCGACCCCGGCGACGACCTCCTCAGCGCCCTGGTGATCGCCGGCGACCTCGACGACATCGAGCTCCACGCCCTCGGGCTCCTGGTCCTGGCGGCCGGCTTCGAGACCACCGTCAACCTGCTCGGCAACGCGGTCGCCGCGTTGGACGCCCACCCGGACCAGCGGTCGCTTCTGCTTGCGGACCCGTCGCAGGTCGACGGCGTCATCGAGGAGACCCTTCGCTGGGACCCGCCTGTCATGGCCACCGTTCGCCAGGCCTACGCGGACACCCGTGTCGCCGGCGTGGACGTTGCTCGTGGAACTGCCGTCGCCGTGCTCCTCGGCGGCGCCAACCGCGACCTGTCGGTGTTCGAGGACCCCGACACGTACGACATCACCCGGCCCAACGCCGACCAGCACCTCTCCTTCTCCGCAGGCGCCCACTTCTGCCTCGGCGCCAGCCTCGCCCGCCTCGAAGCTCGCGTAGGCCTCCGCATGCTGTTCGAGCGCTTCCCCAACCTGCACGTCACAGGCGAACCCGTACGCCGCCCCACCCGCATCCTCCGCGGCTACGCATCCCTCCCCGTCGCCCTGTGAGCCGTGGTGTACTACTTCTACTGAGGCACCCGCCGGGGGTGCGATCGGAAGCCTCGGGAGGGCAGACAATGGGTGACGACGGTCAGGTCAGCGTCGACGCAATGCGGCTTGATGCAGCACGGCAGGATCTCAACGATCGACGCGAACGCGTGTTGGAGGCCCGGAAGCAGCTCGCTGACCCGGTTGGCGGCATGTTCGGTGGTTCCGCGCGAGGCGAGTGGCTGGGAGCTGTGGTCCGGAAGGGGCACCAGAACATCGACAGTTCCCTCGGGGACACCGCCAAGGGTCTCCATGAGACCAGCGAAGCGATCCACGAAGCCATGGTCGCGATCGAAGGTGCTGACGTCGACGCTGCGGTCAATGCCCAGAAGTTCGCCAATGCCCTCGCGCTGATGAGCAACCCATTGGTCATCTTCAACAAGAACCAAGGCCCCGGTAAGTACCTCGCGATCTGACTCTGCCGACGGAGTCAGAGCAGTTGGAACGTCGGCAGCACCTTGGCGATCAGGGTGTCCGCTTCCTTCCGGTCGAGGCTGGTCTTGGACAAGTCCCAGTTGATCTCGATGAGCGTTTCGCCGTCCTTGGTGCCGTAGCTGTCGTTCCAGGTGTGACCGGTTTCGTACTGGAAGTGGTAGAACACTGATCCGTCGACGGTGACGTCGGGGAGGCGCTTGAGGTTCTCGGCGCCGTCATCGACGAGTATGTCCTTCTCGTACTCGGCGGCCTTCTCCAGATCTCCCGGTCCGAGGGGGCCCGATAGGAACGTGCCGAATCCAGCGGACGAGCCGAGGTCATCTTTCGGGGCGACAAGGGACACGGTCCACTTCCCCGCCTGCTCGGTCGTCCAATCCGGCGGGATCTGGACCTGAGCATCTTCGATCGCTGCGACCTTCCAATCCGCAGGAGCTGACGACTCAGTGGGTGAGGCCGAGGGTGTGGCCTTCGGGTCGGCGGTTTCGGGGGGATTGCCGCTGCTGCCTGATGATGCGCAGCCTGCACCGGCGAGAGCAACGGACAGGATCAATGCGGCCATGGCGCTCGCCCGGGACATCGTCATGGGGCAGACTCTAGAACAGACCACCGTGCAGGCGGGGTGCGATGCCCAGCCAGTCGCACAACATGCATCTTGGGATCGAGCGGTCCCGCAACCAAGCCCTCGGGAGGGACAATGGCAGTCAAGGGTCAGTGGATGCTTCGGCTAAGCGACTACGTGCGGGGTGGAGACATCGCTGCTATCGAAGCGATGCTCAGAAGCTGGGAGGGAGCCCGAGACAACTTCAACGGCGCCGGCAAGACGATGCTTGACAACGCTGGACGTGTCGAAGACGGCTTCTCGGAGACCTCGTTGTCCGGCCAGGCGGCTCGGCGTGACATGGAGACTTCGGGCAAAGAGACCAACAAGAAGCGCGATGTGCTCAAGGATGCGATCGACGCGCTGTGGATCGTCCACGCCAAGTTGTACGAGGCGATGGAGGCGCACAAGCGGCTCGAGGCGACGTTGCCTGCTTCTCACAACCCAGTCCCGCCGGAATCGTCCTTCAACACGAAGCCGGGTGGCGGCACATCGGCCGCCGAAGCGACGGCGAATCAGCAGAAGTATGCGGACGCTAAGCGGGACTACGCCGAGGCTGAGGCGGCCATTGCCGATGCCGAGCGCGAAGCAGCGCAGCGGGTTCAGGCAGTCGATGTATCTGTCGAAGAGGCCGAGCCGAAGGTACGCGCCTTGTATGACGACGGCAGCGACTCCAACGCTCTACCCCCTGGCACCTCGTCCAAGCCCGGATCGGCGAGCCAGGTCGCGGCCTCCCGTGAGCGTGTGTCGAAGTACAACTCCGGAACCCTCTACCCCGACGGCTGGGGCCACGAGCTGATCGCCCAGGAGAAGGCGAACATCGCGGCGCATGAAGCCGAGAACAAGCCGGAGTGGAACGGCACCGAGTGGATCAACGCCGACGGCACCCCTGCGCCATCGACGTCGTACGCGATGGTCGAGACCGCTGACGGCCTCGCGCCCCTCGCCGGTGGCACAGGCGGCATGTCCGCCCTCGCTATCGCCGGCGGTGGCGCCCTCCTGGGTGCCGGCGTCGCCAAGGCGATCGCCAGCCGGTTCGCGGCCGGTGCCTCCGCGAAAGCGGCGATCGCCGGAGCGACCTCCAGGGCCGCCGCTGCCAGGGCCGGCGCCACAGGTGCTCGCGCAGGAGCCGGTGCCGGAGCCCGCGGTGCTGGTGGCCGTGGCACGGGAGCCGGAGCGCGCGGCACCGGCGCTGGCGGCCGGGGAGCCGGCGGGCGCGGAGCGGGTGGCCGCGGAGCCGGTGCGGCCGGCGGTCGTGGCGCCAAGAAGCGGGACCAGAACGGCAGCCAGAACCAAGAGTGGGAAGCCGACTACACCGACGACTGGACCGAGACCGCGAGCGACGTCCTGGATCCCAACGCCTCCCGCGGCTGGACCCCCAACGAATCGCAGGACGACGGCTCCGGGAAGGGCAAGGCCTGATGGCTTTCGGGGCGTTTGGTCCGAGACACTACCTGGCGCCTCGGGCCCGTCTTTGAGATCGCCTACTGTCCATCGACTTGGATGTCGAACTTGACATCAGTGCCGTCGACCTCTGTCACCTTCACGTTCACACCGAGCTCGTCGGCTCCTGCCGTGAGCGTGCACTTCATCGTCTCGCCGACCTTGCCAGAAAGGTCACCTGGGCACTCGATCTTGTCGGGCTTCTGTCCTACCTGAGCCTCGAGTTGGTCGGAAATAGTCTTCTCGACCTTCTCCTGGGACACCGCGACGCCACCGCAGCCGGAGACGCCAAGCGCGAGGATCGCAGCGAAGATGCAGGCAGGGGCGGTGCGACGGAACATGACTGGAGCCCTTCAATCCGAGACGGTTGGCTCGCGTCACCTTACAATCGTCTTCGTTGGTTTGTCTCGGTATGGATCACTGAGTTGCGTCGTTCTCGAGAATCTCGTGCTTTGAATGTTTGAAGTTCAGAAGTCGGGGTAGAAGAGAGGTACCAACCTGATCGGAGGACGCTGTGAGCGGATACGAAGTTACCGTCGACGACTTGCGACGGACTGCAGGCAAGTACGACACGCTGAAGGGCGACCTCGGTACGTCCCGCGTCCCGGATTCGCAGCTCTCGCCGGACGTTCTCGGCCACGTCGAGTTGGCTGGCTGGCTTACCGCGGTGATGGAGCAGGTCGGGAACGCTCACGTCGCCCTCGGCGACGGCCTTGATGCGCTAGCCACGTTCTTGAAGGGCAAGGCGGCTGACTATCAGGAGGCCGACGAGCAAAGTGCCTGGCGGATGGCACCCGGGCCGTGGGGGCCAAGTCCTTTCACTCCAGGGCAAAGTTCGTCCTTCCCGTACGGGCCAGGGACGAGTCCCTCGTTACCACAACCGTTTCCCGGTTTCCCCGCGCCTGGCCCCAGCGGGCAGCCTCCTTCGTCTGGGGAGAACTAATGAGCCTCCCAGACGGCGCAGAGCTTGGTAGCACGACCGACGCGACGGATCTCATCAAGGGCGACAAATCCGCCATCGCCGAGCGGGCAGCCGTGCTCCACGAGGAGAGGAGGCGGGTGGCCGGGATCCTTCAGAGCATCGAGGGTATGGCGATCCCAACTTGGCAAGGGGGAGATGGCAAGGCGACCTACCTTCAGAACCGATCTGCCGAGATCAAGAAGTGGGAGGCGTACAGGGACCTGCTCAAGGCTTCCGGAGACAGTCTGAGTTCATATGCCGACGCGCTTGGTGTCGCACAAGGGCATGCACAGACAGCGATCGACAAGTGGAACGAGGGCGAGAAGGCCACCAGGGATGCGACTACCGCATACAACGATCAGGTCGCCTCGTACAACCAATGGATTGAGCAGCAACGATGCAATCCGTCGCAGGTCCCGTCGTTTGGGCCCGCGCAGCCGGGCCAGTTTGTTGACCCCGGGGAGAAGCTGCGCGAGGAGGCCCGCGAGGTACTCAAGGATGCTCGTGAATCACTCGACAAGGCCGGCCTCTCGTGTGTCAATGAGCTTGGGGGCCTACCTGGAGCGAAGACGGAACATGGACAGATGGGCCATGCCGAGTTTGAGGCCAAGGGACCCAAGATCAAATGGGGCGCTTGGTCCGACACGTTCGGGCAGGGGATGGGCAAGGACGATCTCCTCGGAAGGGATGGCTCGAAGAAGCCACCGTTCGAGATCAGTCTTGGGTCGGTTGAAGGGAAACTTCGCGCGTGGGGCTACGAGGGGAAGGTCGAAGACTACTGGGGTGACGTCAAGGTCAACGCCGAAGGCAAGGTAATCGTCGGTGAGGTCGCCGGAAAGGCGTCGGCGAAGATCGTCAGTGACGGGATAGAAGCCGAGGTCGCTGCGAAGGCGACTGCTGTCCGCGTCGAAGGAAAAGCTGGTGCCGAGTATGGTTACGCGGAGGTCAACGCGGAAGCATCAGCCGAGGTCGCGGCCGAGGCTAAAGGAACGGCCAGCGTTACCCTCTCGGAGGGTGCGCATGTTGGTGGCGAGGCGTTCGCGGGAGCAAAGGCCGATGCAAAGGTAAGCGGAGACGTTGCTGGCGTTGGAGGCACGGCAGGTGTCGAAGGTTGGGCGGGCGTCGGTGCGGCAGCCGATGCAGAGGTCGGCTGGGACGACGGCAAGATCACTATCGGTGGCGAGTTTGGTGTTGGCCTCGGGCTCGGCGGAAAGGTCGACTTAGACTTTACGATCGACGCCGGAGAGGTAGCCGATGCTGGTGGAGACTTGGTCGATGCGATCGGAGGGCTGTTCTGATGCTTGAGGCGTTCCCCTTTCCAGTGACATTCAGGATGCCGAACGATAAGTGGGTCCAGTCCGATCCATCCGAACTCGGACTAACAAACGCCGTATTCGCGGCCGTTCGACGCGGCTTCCACGATGGATACGCGCCTGTGCTGACTGTCTCGGGTGGGTGGCGTACCGACGCCGCGTCGTTTCAGGAGATTGCCGACGAGTCGATTGAGGTACTTGAAAATGATGCGACGGATGTAGAGCTCGTCAAGCGAACCGAAGTGGGCACATCGCATGCTCCCGCCATTGCACAGTCACTTGCTGGCACGGCGGTGTACGAAGGACGTCGATTCGACGTTCGCCGGTTCCAAGCCATCGCCGGAATCGTTGATGTCAACGACCCAATCAAGCGATTCGTCATCACCTATTCTTTAACTTGCCTCTATCGGCAGTCGGAGCAAATGAAAGACGAGTTCCAAGAGTTCATGAGAACCGTCGAGGTTCTTGCCTCATCCAGCGAGGACGAAGCAGATTGACGAGGTCCTAGCGGGTCAGCATGATGGCGCCGATAACTACGCCCATCAACACGAGCAAGGCCAGCGTTCCTAGGCCAATAATGAGACCGACTTTCTCGATCGATCCTCGTACTTGCCGGTACCCCAGTTCCGCCGCTGCGGAAGAAATCAGCGCACGGCCTTCCTCGGAGTTGAACGTAAAGTCAACAACCTTGCCGAACTCGCCACGCTCATTAAACGCATACGTTCGGTTGAATGACACCTTCTTGACGCGTCCAACCTCTCGACTGGCCTCATAGGAGATTCTCGGAGTGCCTGCGATCCACTCCACTGTCCTCGCGTCGTCCGTCACCGAATAGATGCCATTCTCTGGAACGGAAACGTGATGGATAAAGGCGTGCTTGAGTCCTGCTTTGTTGAAGAGGCCGAACCAGGTTGCATCAGCTACGTCTAACTCCACGTCGAATCCCTTTGCAGTGGGGACGACCTTGTATGGCGTGTCAGCCGCTGCTTGCTGGACACGCGCAAACAGTTCGTACGCGACGGGAGGCATGTTCTGATCGGTCACAGTGGACAGCAAACCACATCAGAGCATGATGCGAGGACGAGTGCCGTGCCCGAGATGTCCGCTCGGTTGGCATGTGCCGATGTAAGCGTGCCGACGTTATCCGGGCTAGTGCTTCAGCAGGCCTCGGAGACATACGCCGGGTCGTCATGCTCAACGAGGTCGCGGTCGCGGAGGATGGTGAGCGGGGCGCGGGCGGGATAGGCGCAGACGTCGGCGAAGGAGAGGCCGGCTTCGGCGAGAGAGTCGGGGTATTCGATCTGGAGCACGTGCGGGCCGTAGACATCGGTGTAGGCGGCGCACTCGGCGTAGGCGCCGCACTCCTCGACGACGGCGAAGTCGAAGCCGAGGTCGTCGTGGGCGGGGCGGGTGGCTTCGGCGGCGTTCTTCTGGGCGATCGCTAGGCCGAGGTCGTGGGCGGTGGAGACGTACGCCGAGGCGAGGGCGAAGGCACCCTTCCGTGAGATGTCGAAGCGGGTCCAGGTGTCGAGGTTGTCGATCTCGACGGCGTCGAAGCCGTCGTCCGCGCAGCCCTCGATGACCGGACCGACCACCTCGAGGATCGCCTCCCGTGCGGAGGCGGTGGAGGGGTCGAGGATGATCTCGTCGGGCCAGTCGGGGTCGCGTACGGGATCGCCGGCGGCGTCACGCAGGAGCGCCGAGGGGTGCTCGGACCAGTCGGCGCTGGGCTGGGTCTGGAAGCCGTTGACGTAGCAGACGTTGTAGGCGCCATCGAGGGGTGCGGCGGTGGCGTCGCGGGCGACCACGTCGATCGGGGTGCCGTCGGACATCTCATCCGCGGTGCCGCCGAGCTGGTAGTCGAAGACGCCGTCACTCGGCGGGAGAGCGACAGAAGGAGCGCCGCAGCCCGTCAGCGCGAACAGACCCACGAGCACGACGAGGGCCGGGCTGCCAGCGGCAGCCCGGCCCTGCGTACGTGCGCGTGGGCGGATCAGTGGAGAACCGTCGGAGCGGCAGCTCCGTGCTCGGCCTTGCTCTTGGGCAGGAACCACGCGGGGATGAGCGTGGCGAGCACCAGGATCGCGGCGATCACAAACGTGGTCGAGAAGGCCTCGGCCATCTCGACCGGGATCGCCTTGAAGACCTCCGGCAGCTTGGCCGGGTCGAGACCCAGCGACGCTGCCGCCTCACCGACCTTCTGCTGGTTGGCCGGATCGGCCATGAACTTCTGCAGGCCGTCGGAGGAGACCCCGAGCTTGTCGGCAAGGTCACCCGCCGCGGAGATCGACTCCTTGCCGGACAGGGCGTTGGTCAGCAGCACTGAGAAGAGCGCGGTGCCGGCGGAGGCGGCGACCTGCTGGACGATGTTCACCAGGGTCGTGCCGCGGGCGATGGTGTGCTCGCGCAGCGTCGCCTGGGCGGCCGCGAAGGTCGGCATCATCGTCGCGCCCATGCCGAGACCCATGATGAACAGCGACACCAGGAGATACCAGTAGGGCGTGGTGTCGTCGAGCCGCGAGAACATGAACATGCCCACCGAGATCGTGGTGAGACCGCTGAGGACGATCTTGCCCGGACCGGTGCGGTCCGCGAGCATGCCGGCCAGCGGCATCGTGACCATCGCGCCGAGGCCCTGCGGAGCCAGCAGCAGGCCGGCGTGGAGGGCATCCTCGCCGCGTACCTGCTGGTAGTAGAGCGGGAAGAGCAGCGAGGCGCCGAAGAAGGCCATCGCGAAGATCGACAGGGTGATCACCGCGACGGTGAGCTCCTTGTTGCCGAAGAGACGTACGTCGATCAGCGGGTGGTCGTTGCGAGACGACAGCGCCCACGGGATGAACGCGGCGATCAGCACCAGGCCGGCGACCATGAAGGAGAGCACCTTCGTGTCCAGGATCGTGCCGGCCTCGGGGATCGAGGAGACTCCGTAGAGGAACAGCGCCAGACCCGGGGACAGCAGCACCATGCCGAGGAAGTCGAAGGACTGCGACGGCTCGACGTGGTCCTTGGGGAGCGCGCGCCAGGCGTAGACCAGGGCGATGACGCCGATCGGGATGTTGATCAGGAAGATCCAGTGCCACGAGGCGGAGTCGATCAGGGCGCCACCGATGATGGGGCCGAGGATCGGGCCGAGCAGCATGGGTACGCCGAGGATCGCCATCACCCGACCGACCCGCTCGGGGCCCGCGGCGCGGGTCAGGATGGTCATGCCGAGCGGCATCAGCATGCCGCCACCCAGGCCCTGGAGGACACGGAAGCCGACCAGCATCGGCAGGCTCGTGGCCAGTGCACACAGCGCCGAACCGAGCGCGAAGAGCACGATCGCAGTCATGTAGAGGCGTTTGGTGCCGAACCGGTCGGCGGCCCAACCGGTCAGCGGGATCACCGTCGCCAGGGCGAGGGTGTAGCCGGTCATCGTCCAGGCGACCTCGGCAGAGGTGGCGTCGAACTCGCGCTGGAAGGTCTCCAGTGCGACGGAGACAACGGTGATGTCGAGGATCGACATGATCGATCCGAGCACGACGACGCCTGCGACGATGAGCACGCTCTTGTCGAGGTGGTCGTCGGGCGCCTTCTCAGGCTTGGCAGAAATGTCTGTCACGGGTTGACAGCCTACGTGTGGGTTGATAGGTCCCCTAGCCAATATTTACCTTTGACTGGTGACCTGGCTCACCGCGGCGAGCGGCCGCGGAGAGCATGACGAACTTGATGGCTCGGTAGACCGGGCGGATCAGCCAGCCGGGCAGCGTGCCGTGGCGCTCCTCCTCCCAGACCCGCGCCCGCGGGTGGGACTGCAGCAGCCGGTCGAGCAGCGCCGGTGAGCCTGCCGCGGGCGCGCCGGCGAGCACGTCGATGCGGCACACGTGCTTGATGTTGGCGTACCCGTACTGCGCCGGGTTGACCAGTCGCAGCGGGGCGCCGTGAGCGCCGTCGAGCGGCCGGCCGCCGAGCCGGTCGGCGAGCAGGACGTCGTCGGCCAGGAGATCCTCCAGCTCGGCCACGAAGTGCTCGCCGTCGAGGCCGCGGACCATCACGTGAGTCACGATCGTGCCGGGGGCGACGGCCGGTGCGACGTACCGCTGATAGACGTCGGCGAAGGCGACGCCCTCCCAGGCGAGGCCGGTCACCGACCAGCCGGCGACGCAGTGGAAGTCGGCACGGAGCTCGTGGCGATCGGTGCCGACGAGCTCGTCCACGGTGATCTCGATCGGTGCCGTGAGCGCTCCGCCGAAGACGACTGTCGGATGTGCGGGCACGGGCGGTGGCGGCTGGCCGACGCGTCGCCCGAAGCGCGGGAAGAAGTCGATGCGCCGCTGGCCTGGCGGGAGGGCGGCGGGCGAGTGGGTGGTCTTGGTCATGTCAGCCACCGTGGCAGGGCTCCGGCATGGCGCGCCTCAACCTTGGAGAGCGACCACCTCATCCTCGAGGATGAGAAACCGTCGGCTGGGTGTCCCTCCGAGCCTTGTGCGGAGGGGGCAGGATAGTCCATTATCAGGATTCCTGTTGTTTCAACTTCGTAGACACGAGGCGAAGTCATGCCCTTCAGCTCAAGAATCCAGGCCAGAGGCATCCAGCTGCTGCTCGGCCGCGTCATGGCGCGCGTACACAAGGAACTGCGCTTCGCCGACGTCCCGAAGCGCACGGAAGCCCTGCGGGTGGAGACCGGTGCCGGACCCGTCACGTGCACCGTCTACCGCCCGCCGGCCACGACCGCGGCGCTCGCCCCCGTGTACGTCAACTTCCACGGGGGCGGCTTCGTGGTTGGCCGCCCGGAGCAGGACGACCACATCTGCCGCTACATCGCCGCCACGGCCGGCTGCGTCGTGATCAATGTGGATTACGCCGTCGCACCGCAGAGGCAGTACCCCGTACCCGTCACCCAGGCATACGACGTCACCGCCTGGATCGCCGACAACGGACCGGCGAACGACTGGGACGGTTCACGGCTCGCCGTGGGCGGACACAGCGCCGGTGCCAACCTGACGGCCGCGGTCTGCCGCCTGGCCCGGGATCGCGGCACGTTCACGCCCCGCCTCCAGATCATCGACTCCGCCCCGCTCGACCAGCTCGCCGACCCTGCCACCAAGCAGTCCCTCATCGCCAAGCCGCTTCTCAGCCCTCAGCTCATGCGGGTCTTCACCGCCGCCTACGTCCCCGATCCGGTCGACCGTGCGCATCCCCTCGTCTCGCCGGGACTGGCCGACGACCTCGCTGGACTCCCTCCCGCCCTGGTCATCACCGCGGAGAACGACCGCCTGCGCGACGAGGGCGACGCCTACGCCAAGGCCCTGGACGCCGCGGGTGTTCCGGTCACCCACCGCGTGTTCGAGGGCGTCGACCACTACTTCACCCACGCCGGCCCGGTGCCGGCGGCCAAAGAGGCCATCGAGCTGATGGCGACCACCCTGCGCACCGCGCTCGGCGACTGACCCCAATGCACTGATCCTGGGTGGGGTTGTCCGTGGTGGCGGCTACGGTCGTGTCCATGTCCTTCGTACCCGTCACCGGCCGCGCCGTCTTCCGGCCGGCGCAGCCGCCGCGGGACTCGGCCGTGGAGTTCGTCGACTCCCGGCGGTCGGTGTCGTTGCCGATGCGGGCCGCGCTGCCGGTCCTGAAGAAGGCGTACGCAGCCTCCGACCTGCATCCCTCGGTTGCTCTGGTCGCGTCGGCAGCTCATCTCGGGCTTCGGTTCGTGGCCGCGGGACAGCTGGAACCCGCCGATGGTTCGTGGGCGGTCCGCTACACGCCGGAGGACGAGGAGCGGGTGCGGCTGCTGGCTGCCTCGCGCGCCTATGAGGATCTCGACGAGGAGTCGGCCGAGCTGCTGGTGCGGGAGATCGTGGCCGCGGTGGCGGACGCGGTGCCGACCTCGGCGCCGAAGGCATCCGGGTCGGGTGCGTTCCGGGAGTCGCTGCAGACCCGGCTGGCGCGCTATCGGACCGACGAGGGGCCGGTGACGGCCGCGTTGCCGTCGTTGGTGCGCCTCTCCTTCCGGGTCGAGGCGCCCGAGGAGGACCTGCTCGCGGGGGCGTTGACGTTGGTGCCGCAGGTGCACGATGAGGCCGACCCGCTGCACGTGGCCGATGCCGAGAGACTGTGGGACGAGGCCGACGATCACGGCTTCGGTCCACGGGCGCGTACGCATGCGCAGGTCGCTCTCCGCGGTGCCGCGGAGGCCTGGCCGGTGCTCGACCAGCTGCTCGACCCGCCGGTGCCCTCGTCGCTGACGCTGTCGAGCGACGAGGTCGCGGAGCTGCTCGAGGACGGGGTCGAGTGGCTCAAGGAGCGTGGTGTCGACGTGCTCTGGCCGCGCTCGCTGTCGCGAGACCTGACGACGTCGGTGGCGGTGGACCGGGCGCCGTCGACCTCGACCCGTGCGCGGGAGGACCTGATGCGCGAGTCGCCGCTCGGGGAGAAGGGCCTCTTCGCCTTCCAGTGGCAGGTGGCGCTCGGTGGTGAGCCGCTCGGCGCCGCCGAGATGGACGCGTTGGCGGCCGCCGCGGGTCCGGTGCTGCGGCTGAGAGGGGCCTGGGCGGTCGTCCATCCCTCCGTCCTCCGCCGGGCGCGCAAGCGGCTGCTCAAACGGATCAGTGGTGGCGAGGCGCTGGCTGTCGCCCTGACCGGTCAGGTGCCGAAGGAGGTCGCCGAGGCGGCACCGGGTGAGCAGGTGATCATCGGGGCCTCGATCGCGCGCCTTCGCGACGAGGTGATCGCGGCGACCTCGGGGCCTGCTGTCGACGTGCCGGCCGAGCTGCAGGCCACCATGCGTGGCTATCAGGTCGAGGGGCTGACCTGGTTGGCCGGGATCACCTCGCTCGGGCTCGGTGGCTGCCTGGCCGACGACATGGGGCTCGGGAAGACCCTGATGACGATCGCGCTCCACCTCCATCGCCAGAAGGAGCACGCCGGGCCGACGTTGGTGGTGTGCCCGGCGAGCCTGCTGGGCAACTGGGAGGCGGAGCTCGCCCGGTTCGCCCCCGAGGTGGAGGTGCGGCGTCATCACGGCGCCGAGCGCGACCTCGACGGTGCGACGGGTGTCGTGCTGACGACGTACGGCACGATGCGGCGCGACGTCGAGCTGCTCTCCGCGGTGTCGTGGGGACTCGTCGTCGCCGACGAGGCGCAGCACGTGAAGAACGCCGCCTCCGCGACCGCGAAGGCGCTGCGCGAGATCCCGTCGCACGCCCGGGTGGCGCTCACCGGCACCCCGGTGGAGAACAACCTGACCGAGCTGTGGGCCCTGCTCGACTGGTGCGTGCCCGGACTGCTCGGCAGCCGCCTCGCCTTCCGGAGGGCCTGGGCGAGCCAGATCGAGGCCGGTGCGGACGTCGGGAAGGCGAAGGAGTTCGCGGCGCTCGTCGGCCCGTTCCTGCTCCGCCGCCGCAAGTCGGACCCCGGGGTCGCCCCCGAGCTGCCGCCCAAGACCGAGACCGACCACCTGCTGTCGCTGACCCGGGAGCAGGCCGTGTTGTACGAGGCGTTCGTCCGAAACGCCATGGAGAGGATCGAGCGGCTCGACGCCGACGACCCGCAGCGGCGCGGGCTGGTCCTGAGCCTGCTCACCGGGCTCAAGCAGATCTGCAATCATCCGGCGCAGTTCTTGAAGCAGGACGGCGGCCGGATCACGGGGCGGTCGCAGAAGATCGAGCTCCTCGACGAGCTGGTCTCGACGGTGCTCGCCGAGTCGGGGGCGGTCCTCGTCTTCACGCAGTACGTCGCGATGGCCCGTCTCCTCGAGACCCACTGGGCCGCGGCCGGTGTGCAGCACCAGTTCCTCCACGGCGGGACCCCGGTGGCGGAGCGCTCCCGCATGGTCGAGCGCTTCCAGGACGGCGAGGTGCCGGTCTTCCTGCTCTCGCTCAAGGCCGGCGGGGTCGGGCTCAACCTGACCCGTGCCGACCATGTGATCCATGTCGACCGCTGGTGGAACCCGGCGGTCGAGGACCAGGCGACCGACCGCGCCCACCGCATCGGCCAGACGCGTACGGTCCAGGTGCATCGGCTCATCACCCAGGGCACCGTCGAGGAGCGCGTCGCCGAGCTGCTGCAGCGCAAGCGGGTCCTGGCGGACGCGGTCCTCGGGGCCGGCGAGGCCGCCTTCACCGAGCTGTCCAACGCCGAGCTCCGCGAGCTGGTCAAGCTCGGCCCCCAGAAGCGCCGGAAACGCCGCCGGATCGCCTCATGAGCGAGCGATCATGAGCACGCCGCTGACCTTCGCCCGCGAGCCGCACCGGCGCGGGATGGTGAGGGTCGAGTCGTGGTGGGGGCGGGCGTTCCTGCGGGCGATCGAGGAGCTGGCGTACGACGCCAACCAGCTCTCCGGAGCCCGCTCGCTCGCCCGCTCGGGGCGGATCGGCGGTCTGGTCGTCGAGGCCGGCCGGTTCGCGGCCGCGGTCGACGACGAGCTCGGGCTGTGGACGGTGACCGGCACGGTTCCGGTGTTGAGCGCGGACGACGTCGCCGCGCTCTCCGAGGTCCTCGGCGCCTCGGCCGAGCGGGCCGAAGCACTCCTCGTCGGCGAGCTTCCGCTGGATGTGGCCGAGCATGCCGAGGAGGCCGGGGTCGAGCTGGTCCCCTATGGCGACGAGCTCGCGGTGACCTGCACGTGCGGCCACTGGCATGCGGTGTGCGGCCACTCGCTCGCGGTGCTGCACCAGCTCTGCTGGACGGTCGATCGGGACGCGTCCGTCCTGCTTCATCTGCGTGGAGCGGAGCGTGAGGAGCTGTTGGGCCGGCTGCGGAAGGCGCTGCCCCGGAACCGCGACGACGGGTCCGCGGCAGCCGAGACCGCAGCGCCCGGCGAGGCGACCCGAGACCAGGTAGACGACGTCGAGATCGCGCTCGACGCGGTGCTCCGAGCACGCCACCTGCTCGCAGAGTGAGATGCCTGTGGTGATCACGCGATAACCTCGTGCAATGACCTCGGCCCCGACGAAGACCAGGCGCGAGCAGATCCTGGACACCGCGGCCGAGCTCTTTGCGGCCCGCGGCTTCCACGGCGTCTCCGTCTCCGAGCTCGGCGCTGCCTGTGGCATCTCCGGACCGGCCCTCTACAAGCACTTCCCGAGCAAGGACGCGATGCTCGCCGAGATGCTCGTCTCGATCTCCCAGGAGCTGCTCCGCGAGGGGCGCGCCCGGGTGAAGGGCGCCTCGGGCACCGCCGAGGCGATCGAGGCGCTGATCGACTGGCACGTCGACTTCGCCCTGCGCGACCGGGCGCTGATCGTCGTCCAGGAGCGCGACTGGCAGTCGCTCCCGCACGAGGCGCGCGAGCAGGTGCGGACCCTGCAGCGGAAGTACGTCGACCTCTGGGCCGACCAGCTCCGCGACCGCGACCCGTCGCTGACTCTCGACAACGCCCGCGCCATGGCCCACGCCGTCTTCGGGCTCATCAACTCCACCCCGCACAACCGGGTCCTTCCGGAGGAATCCACGCGCGAGGTGCTCACCAAGATGGCCCGATCCGCCCTCGCCGAGTAGCCGCCGCTGCGGGTGACTTCGGCGTGGGGCTTGTCACACGAGGTTAATGAACGTTAACCTCCTTCCATGGCTGCGAATCTGCGCGAGCTGACCCTCGAGCTGCGAGAGCGGCTCGAGCGCGTACGGCAAGGGGGGAGCGAACGCTCCCGGCAACGGCACACCGACCGCGGGAAGCTGCTCCCGCGTGACCGGGTGGACGGACTCCTCGACCCCGGGTCACCGTTCCTGGAGGTGAGTCCGCTGGCGGCGTACGGGATGTACGACGACGGCGACGAGTGGGCGGTGCCGTCGGCGGGGGTGATCGCCGGGATCGGCCTCGTCGCCGGCCGCAAGTGCATGATCGTCGCGAACGACGCGACCGTAAAGGGCGGCACCTACTACCCGCTGACCGTCAAGAAGCATCTCCGGGCGCAGACGATCGCGGCGGAGAACAACCTCCCGTGCATCTATCTCGTCGACTCCGGCGGCGCGTTCCTGCCGAAGCAGGACGAGGTCTTCCCCGACCGCGAGCACTTCGGCCGGATCTTCTTCAACCAGGCCAACATGTCCGCGAAGGGCATCCCGCAGATCGCCTCGGTGATGGGCTCGTGCACAGCGGGCGGTGCCTACGTGCCGGCGATGAGCGACGAGACCGTGATCGTGCGCGACCAGGGCACGATCTTCCTCGGCGGACCGCCGCTGGTGAAGGCGGCCACGGGCGAGGAGGTCACCGCCGAGGAGCTCGGCGGCGGGCTCGTCCACGCGACGAAGTCCGGCGTGGTCGACCACTTGGCCGACGACGACAAGCACGCCCTCGAGATCGTCCGTGGCATCGTCTCGACGCTCCCCGAGCAGGAGACGCGGACGAGGACGTACGACGAGCCCGTCGAGTCTCCCGAGACCCTCGCCGACGTGGTGCCGGCCGACACCAGGACCCCCTATGACGTGCGCGAGGTGATCCGCCGCATCGTCGACGGGTCGAAGCTGCAGGAGTTCAAGCAGCTCTACGGCGAGACACTGGTCTGCGGGTTCGCCCACATCGAGGGGCAGCCGGTCGGCATCGTCGCCAACAACGGCATCCTCTTCTCCGAGTCGGCGCTCAAGGGCGCCCACTTCGTGGAGCTGTGCAACCAGCGCGGCATCCCGCTGGTGTTCTTGCAGAACATCACCGGGTTCATGGTCGGCAAGGAGTACGAGAACCGCGGCATCGCCCGCGACGGCGCGAAGCTCGTCACGGCCGTCGCTTGCTCGGTGGTCCCGAAGTTCACCGTCGTCATCGGTGGCTCCTACGGCGCCGGCAACTACGGCATGTGCGGGCGCGCCTACGACCCGCGGTTCCTGTGGATGTGGCCCAACGCGCGGATCTCGGTCATGGGCGGCGAGCAGGCCGCCTCGGTGCTCGCGACGGTCGCCGGCAAGCCGGACGACGAGGAGTTCAAGGCGCCGATCCGGGACCAGTACGAGACCCAGGGCTCCCCCTACTACGCCACCGCGCGGCTGTGGGACGACGGGATCATCGACCCCGCCGACACCCGTCGGGTGCTGGCGATGGGGCTCGCGGTGGCGGCGAACGCGCCCACGCCCGAGCCCAACTACGGAATCTTCAGGATGTGATGGCCGTGTTCGAGAGTGTTCTGGTCGCCAACCGTGGCGAGATCGCGCGACGGGTCTTCCGGACCTGCCGCGAGCTCGGCATCCGGACGATCGCGATCTACACCGCGCTCGACGCGGACGCACCCCACGTACGCGACGCCGACGAAGCCGTCGAGGTGGTCTCCTATCTCGACGCCGACGCGGTGGTCAACGCTGCCGCCGAGGCCGGTGCCGAGGCGGTCCACCCGGGCTACGGGTTCCTGTCCGAGCGGGCCGAGTTCGCGCGGGCGGTGGCGAAGGCCGGGCTGACCTGGGTCGGCCCGACGCCCGAGGTCATCGAGCAGATGGGCCGCAAGGACGCGGCCCGGGAGATCGCGGTCGCGGCCGGCGTACCTGTGGTGCCGCGGGGCGAGGACAGCCCCTACCCGCTGCTGGTCAAGGCCGCGGCCGGCGGTGGCGGCAAGGGGATGCGCATCGTCCGCTCGCCGGAGGAGCTGGACGAGGCGCGCGCGGCGGCCGCCCGCGAGGCGCTGAGTGCGTTCGGCGACGAGACCCTCCTGATCGAGAAGTACGTCGAGCGTGGTCGTCACATCGAGGTGCAGGTCTTCGGTGACACCCATGGCAACGTCATCCACCTCTTCGAGCGCGACTGCTCGACCCAGCGCCGCCACCAGAAGGTGATCGAGGAGGCGCCCGCCCCGACGCTCACCGACGAGCAGCGGAACCTGGTCCTGACCAGCGCCGTCGCGCTCGCGAAGCAGGTCGGCTACACCGGCGCCGGGACCGTCGAGTTCCTGCTCGACGACGCCACCGGCGACGCGTACTTCCTGGAGATGAACACGCGTCTCCAGGTCGAGCACCCGGTGACCGAGGAGATCACCGGAGTCGATCTCGTGGCACTCCAGCTCCGGGTCGCGGCCGGTGAGCCGCTCGGGATCACCCAGGACGACGTACGCGTCGACGGCCACGCCATCGAGGTCCGTGTCTACGCCGAGGACGCCTTCGAGGGCTTCCTGCCGCAAGCCGGCCGGACCTCGCTCGTGCGGTGGCCCGCCGGTTCTCGGGTGGAGCACGCCCTGGAGAGCGAGCAGGTCGTCAGCACCGCCTACGACCCGATGCTTGCCAAGATCATCGTCCACGGCGCCGACCGCGAGGAGGCTCGGGCGGCGATGATCAAGGCGCTCGATGCGACCGCCGTTCTCGGGCTGACCACCAACACCGGTTTCCTGCGGGTGCTGGCCGCTTCCGACGCCTTCCGTGACGCGGAGATCGACACCGCCTGGCTCGACCGCAACGAGGTGCCCGCCCCCGACCCCGAGGTCCCGCGGACGCTCGTCGCCTGGGTGAGCGCGATGCTCGCCGCGGCCTCGGACACCACGACGCCGTTCCGTGCCGACGGCTGGCGCCTCGCCGGGACCCCGGCGCCGACCATCGTCGACCTCGACCGCACCGTCACCGTCGACCGCCCCTCCGGCCGCGTAGACACCCACCTCGTCCGGCAGATCAGCGCGGCCGACCACGTCCTCGTGGCCATCGTCGACGGCGTACGTCACTGGGCGGCCATCAACGTCCAGCCCGGCCTCGCCGAGATCGTTCACCAAGGACACCGCTTCGACTTCTCCCCACCCGACCGCGTCGCCGGCGCCGCCGCCCATCACAGCGACGGCGCGGTCGAGGCCAAGATGCCCGGCACCGTCATCGACGTACGTGTCCAGGTCGGCGACCAGGTCGACGAAGGCCAGGTCCTCGGAGTCATGGAGGCGATGAAGATGGAGGTCTCCCTCAAGGCCCCGTTCGCCGGCACCGTCACCGTCGTCGGCGCTGCTGCCGGCTCCCAGGTGCCGCTCGGTGCGGAGCTGTTCGTGGTGGAGGTGGCCGATGAATGACGGCCGCCGCCCCTGTAACACGTCGTTCGTAGGACTATTCGCCCTATCGGATAGGGCGAGTAGATGTACGAACAGCGTGTTACACGCTGAGTTACACCCAGAACCAGCAACCCAGGAGCCGAGCCGATGACCGACCTCCCCGCCGTCGTACGCCACGACGGCCTCCCCGCACGGGTGACGATCTACGAGGTCGGTGCGCGTGACGGCCTCCAGAACGAGAAGACGGCGATCGACACCGGCGTCAAGGCGGACCTGATCACCCGGCTGCTCGACGCCGGGCTGAGCCCGGTGGAGGCGACGAGCTTCGTGCATCCCAAGTGGGTGCCGCAGCTGGCCGACGCGAAACAGCTCATGGAAGAGCTGGTCGACAGACTCGGCGACAGGGCGCGAGAGCTCCCGGTGCTCGTTCCCAATGAGAAGGGCCTCGACCGCGCGCTCGAGCTGGGGCTGCGGCACATCGCGATCTTCGGCAGCGCGACGGAGACGTTCGCCAACAAGAACCTCAACCAGAGCTTCGACGGGCAGTGGGCGATGTTCGAGCCGACGATGAGCCGGGCGAAGGCAGATGGCATGACGGTCCGCGGCTACCTCAGCATGTGCTTCGGCGACCCCTGGGAGGGCCAGGTCGAGATCGCCCGAGTGGTCGAGGCGGGCAAGAAGCTCCTCGACCTCGGCGCCGACGAGCTCAGCCTCGGCGACACGATCGGTGTCGCCACTGCCGGCCACGTGAAGGCCCTGATCCGAGCCTTCACACAAGAAGGCGTCCCGACCGACCGCCTCGCGCTGCACTTCCACGACACGTACGGCCAGGCCCTGGCCAACACCCTCGCCGGCCTCCAGTCCGGGGTGACGACCTACGATGCCAGCGCCGGCGGACTGGGCGGCTGCCCCTATGCCAAGAGCGCTACCGGCAACCTCGCCACCGAGGACCTGCTCTGGATGCTGAACGGCCTGGGGATCGAGCACGGCGTCGATCTCGACAAGGTCGCCGACACGAGCCGCTGGCTCGCCGACCACCTCGGCCGGCCGAGCCCTTCGGCCGTCGTACGTGCCCTGCGCTCCTAGGTGGTGACACCGCCTAGACTGCACCCAAGAGTGACGGCCGGGTGACAAAAGACGGACCGCCGCGACAATCTCTACTAACTTGGTGCAGAATAGCGGGATCATGGCGCGCAAAGTCTTTCTTCACGTCGGCGCTCCGAAGACGGGCACGACGTACCTCCAGGACAGGTTGTTCCACAACCGGGTGTCCTTGGAGAAGCATGGCGTCCTCTATCCGGTCGGGGGCGAGCCGGACTTCTTCCGGCCGGCGCTCGACCTGATCGACCGCCCGTGGGGTGGCATGAGGAAGACCGTCCACGGTGAGTGGGACACGCTGGTCAAGCGCGTGCGCCGCCACGAGTCCGAGACGATCCTGATCAGCCACCACCTCTTCGCCGGTGCCCGGCCCGACCGGGTCGAGAAGGCGATGACCGACCTCGGCGAGGGCGGCCGCACCGAGGTGCACATCGTCTACACCGCCCGCGACATCGCGCGCGTGCTGGCGGCGGAGTGGCAGGACCAGGTGCAGCGCGAGCGCAAGGTCACCTTCGCCCGCTACCTCGAGCGGATGCAGACGGCGAAGCAGTCGCGCTCGGCCGCCTGGTTCTGGCGTACGCACGGCCTGCCCGACGTGCTCAGCCGGTGGGGTCGCAACCTGCCGCCGGAGCGGGTGCACCTGGTCACCGTGCCGCACGACGGGGCGCCGAGCGAAGTGCTGTGGCGCCGGTTCTGCGAGGTCGTCGGGATCGAGGAGTCCTGGACCCCGATCGACAGCGACCGCCACAACCAGTCCCTCGGCCGCGCCGAGGCGACGCTGCTGCGCCGGCTCAACGCACGTCTCGAGTCGCAGGAGCTCACCCGCGAGGACTACCGCCACCTGGTCACCGACGTGATCGCCAAGCGCACCCTCGCCCACCGCGACGGTCGCGAGCGGGTCACCATGCCGCCGTCCGCCTTCGACTGGGCCGACCAGGTCGCCGAGTCCTGGATCGAGTGGGCCGAGCTGGCCAAGGTCGACATCGCCGGCGAGCTCGACGACCTCCGCCCGCAGCGACCCGACGCCGACATCGAGTGGGTCGACCCGGACGCGCCGCGCACCAAGGACGTCGCCGACGCCGCGATCGATGCCCTGGTCGCCGTCGTCGTCGAGGCTGCGCGCACCGACCCGCCGCAGGGGCCGGTCGCGTCCCGCGCAGCCCGGGTCATGCGCCGGGTCCGGGGGCGACGCTCCTGATGCCGACACCCACCAGGGGTTGGGGTTGGGCCGCGCACCTGCGCGAGGGTGGGACGACTCCGTGGACATCCTGGTCCGAGCCCGCCACGCCCTTCACGACCGACCACCTGCCGGGTGCCGAGATGCTCGAGCTGCTGCGCCGGCTCAACGAGACCGGCCCTTCAGAACCGGGCCGGGTCGACGCGCTGCTGCGCACGAGCCCGCCCGGCCGCGGCCGCCGCGACCTGCCGCTGCTCGGGGACACCTCGACGAGGACGTACGGCCCGCTGCCTGTGGACCCGGCGGCGTTGTCGCCGCGGGAGCTGCTGAGGGCGGCGAGCGTGCGGCTTGCCGAGGACCTGCTGGACACGGTGGAGACCGCGCCCGTGCCGCGCCCGCGAAGGTGGCGACGCCGACGCCCGAAGGTGGAGCCTGAACAGCAGAGATTCCCCTATCGCTTGGTCGGCTCCCCATGGCTCACGCTGCCGATCCGCGAGGAGCTGGAGCGGCAGGGGAGGCTGCCCGGCGGCAAGGGCTACACCGTCTACGTCCTCGGTGGTCCGTTGGACGAGGTCGCTGCCGGTGCATGGAAGTTCCGCACCTTCACCAGCCGCGTCAACCCGTGGAACATCTGGATCCGCGACTCGCAGTGGCGTGGCTGGTTCGGTCCCCGTGCCGACCTGCCCCGGACCGCGCGCTGGTGGGCCGACCGGGTCGGGAAGCGCCGCGTCGAGATCGTCACCGATCCTGCCCTGCTGCCGGGTCTGCTCGGTGTCGACAGCGTGCCCGGGCCCTGGCCGATCTCGGCCGAGGGCCATGAGGTCGCCCGCGTGATCGGGCAGGTGCTCAGCGTACGAACCGATCTCGAGACCCAGCGGAAGCTGCTGGTCGACCAGCTGAGACACCGGTTGGAGAAGCTCGAACCCCTCGTCCCGGACGCTCGGGAGGTCGGCGTGCCAACGGAAAGTTTTGACTGGGTCGAAACACAGGCGCGGGCCCAACGTGATGCATTGGTGGAAGCCGGATACGCTCTCCACGGAGACCCTGACCAACTGCTCCCCTCGGGGAAGGCGACACAGGGTCCCGATGAGCGCCGGGCGCTGGCGCTCGCGTTGTCATTGCTGGCGGGGCGTTCCTAGAGGAGTAGAACGTTGGAGACTGGGCGGCGCGTGCTGCTTCATGTCGGCACCCCGAAGACGGGCACTTCCTATCTTCAAGACGTCCTCTTCCACAATCGGGAGTCCCTCGCCGAGCAGGGGGTTCACTACTTCGCCGACCGCTTCGACGCCCACTTCCTGGCGGCCCTCGACCTGATGGACCTGCCCTGGGGCGGCATCGAGGAGGAGGCGACCGGCGCCTGGGACGCGCTCGCGGAGAAGGTCCGCGCCGTCCAGAACGGCACCGTGATCATCTCCCACGAGATCCTGGCGAGCGCGTCCTGGCAGCAGGCCAAGCACGCACTGGACTCGCTGGGTGACGCCGAGATCCACATCATGCTCTCCGCCCGCGACCTGGCCCGCCAGATCCCGGCCGAGTGGCAGGAGAACGTCAAGCACCGCTCGGTCGTCTCCTATGCCGAGTTCCTCGACGAGATCCGCGACCCGGCCCGCGAGGGACGCATCGGGTCGTGGTTCTGGGGTGTCCAGGAGCTGCCCGACATCCTCGACCGGTGGACCCAGGGCATCCCGCCCGAGCGCGTCCACCTGATCACCGTCCCGCCGCCGGGATCGCCCTCGACGCTGCTGTGGGAGCGGTTCTCCACCGCCTTCGGCCTCGACGACCTGACCATCGACTTCGAGGGGATCGACCGCGGCAACCCGTCCCTCGGCGTACCCGAGGCGGCCCTGCTCCGCGAGATCAACCTGGCGGTCGTGCCGGTGCTCGAGCCGGCCGACTACCGGCCCTTCGTACGCGAGTTCCTGGCCCACCGCACGCTGGCCAAACGCCGCGACTCCGCGCGCCTGGCGCTCTCCCCCTCGATCCTGCCGTGGGTCGAGTCGCTCTCCGAGAGCTGGGTCAAGGCGCTGTCCGGACGCGGCTACGACGTGGTCGGCGGACTGGAGGAGCTGCTGGTCCCCGCTGACCTGGCGGGCAAGCCGTTCGTCGACCCCGACACCATCTCCTCGCGTGAGGTCCTCGACGCCGGCGTCGCGACCATCGACGCGCTGCTCCAGGAGGCCATCCGGCTGCGCAAGTCCGAGGCCCGGCTCGAGGACGAGGTCGCCGGGCTGCACGCCGAGCTGGAACACACCCGTTCGCTGATCCCGAAGCAGCGCGCCCTCCATGGGCTCGAGCGTCGCTGGTGGGGTCGGGCCGTGCTGAAGGTCTACCGCTTCCTGCGCCGCTAGGGCGTTCAGCGGTTGGGGTGGCGCGGCAACAGCTCGCGCGAGGCGTAGCGACCGATCTGGTAGGTCATCCAGCCATCGGTGCCGGCGCCGACGACGCCGCCGACCAGCGGGACCCGTTTGGCGACCATCGAGACGATGCGCTTGCCGGCGACCCGCCCGATCAGCTCCTGGGCCACCTCGGCGGCGACGAGGTCGTCGACCGCGCGGTCGTAGGCGGGAGCGGTCGCGACGGCCATCGGCGGGGCGGGGATCTTCCGCTCCTTGATCTGCTTGCTCACCTTCTCCTCGCTCAGCAGGGTGAGCAGGATGGCGTTGCGTACGCGAGGATCGGTCAGGTCATAGCCACGCAGATGCGCGATCGCGGCCACCATGCGGCACTGGATGATCGCCATCCCGGTGATGTTGGCCGGAAGCGTCAGGGCCTGGGTGACCAGGCCGCCGATGTTGGTCGCGAAGCCGCCCACGCCCGCCAGCCGCACGTGGTTGTCGATGATGTGCTTGATCGCGAGCTCGGCGTCGTTGTCGTGGTCCGCAAGGTGCTTCTCGGCCGCCGCGGCTGCCGCCGGGAGCGGGCCGACGCCGACAATCGCGTGGTGCAGGGCCTGCCGGACCACGTTGGTGGTCACGCCCGGCGCGGACTGGATGACCTTGGGGGCGAGGCGGCCGGCCGCACTGGTGAGCACTGACTTGGGACCGATCATGAGGCAAATCTTAAGTGTGTGGTGGTTGCGGCCGCAGAGGGGCGATAACGTTTCGTCGTGGCGAATCTTGGGGGTCCGATCGAACCGGGGCCGTCGCAGTGGGCCTTCGCCGACCTTCGGGACCCCGGCGCGGGCGACCCTGGTGCGGCTGAGCTGGACGATCTGGTGGGCATGGGCGCGGACGTCGCGCCCGGGACACTCCTGGCTGCGTACCGGCACGGGATGTTCCCGATGCCCGGAGAGTCCCCGCGCGATCCGATGATGTGGTTCTCGCCGGTCAGGCGCGGCGTACTTCCGCTGGACGGGCTCATCGTGTCCCGGTCCCTGCGCAGGTCGGTGCGGGACTTCGAGATCCGGATCGACACCAGCTTCGACGAGGTGGTCGCCTCGTGCGCCGACCCGCGCCGGCCGCACGGCTGGATCGACAGGCGTATCCGCCGGGCGTACGGCACCCTGCACGGGCTGGGCTGGGCACACTCCGTCGAGGCCTGGCAGGACGGACGTCTGGCCGGCGGGCTCTACGGGGTCGCCATCGGCGGGCTGTTCGCCGGGGAGTCGATGTTCCACCGCGTCCGCGACGCGTCCAAGGTCGCCCTGGTCGGACTTGTCTCCGCGCTGCGCGAGGCGGGGTCGATCGACCAGCGGATCCTGGACGTGCAGTGGCGCACCGACCACCTCGCCTCGCTGGGCGTCGTGGAGGTGGGCCGCAACGACTACCTCGACCGCCTGGAGAAGGCGCTCAGGCTGCCGCTCCCGGAGGCGTTCGGCGGTCCTTCGGCAGAGGGGTCCTAGAGGACGTACGCCTCGGCGCCGGTCTCGCTGACCATCGGCCGCCCGGCAGCGGCCCAGTCGAGCATCCCGCCGGCGAGGTTGACGACCTCGTAGCCCTGCTGGGCGAGGTAGTTGACCGCCTGGGCGCTGCGCCCGCCGACCTTGCAGACCACCAAGGTCTGGCCCTCGGGAAGCTCACCGAGGCGCGCCGGGAGCTCCTGGAGGGGAATGTGAGTCGCGCCCTCGATGTGGCCCGCGGCCCACTCATCGGCCTCGCGGACATCCAGGACTGCCACGGGCAAGGGATCGGGCACGCCGGCGATCTCGACGGTGGGGATGGTCACCCGGCAACCCTACTTGAGGAGCCGGGACATCCGGCGATCGGCAAGCGGCTTCCCGTCGGTCTGGCAGGTGGGGCAGTACTGCAGGCTCGAGTCGGCGAAACTCACCTCGAGGACCGTGTCGCCGCAGACCGGGCACTTCTTGCCCGCCTTGCCGTGCACGGCGAGGTTGGTCTTCTTCTCGCCCTTGAGCTCGCTCATCGCCAGGCCGGAGTCCCGCGCGACGGCGTCCTGGAGGGTCGTACGCAGCGCGTCGTAGAGGCTCTCCGACTCCTCCTCGGTCATCTCGGCGGGCTTGAACGGCGACATCTTCGCGGCCCACAGGATCTCGTCGGAGTAGGCGTTGCCGATGCCCGCGATGATCGACTGCATCCGCAGCACGCCCTTGATCTGCTTGCGGCCCTGACCTGCGAGGATCTCGCGGAACCGGTCGAGGGTGAAGTCGTCGGCGAGCGGGTCGGGGCCCAGCGAGGCGACGCCCGGGACGTCCTGCGGATCATGGACGACGTAGAGCGCCAGACGCTTCTTCGTGCCGCCCTCGGTGATGTCCAGCCCGGTGTCGTCGTCGAGCACGATCCGGATCGCCAGTCCCGACTTGGACCCCGGGCGAGGTGGCGCGGCGGGGATCTCGTCGCGCCACCGGATCCAGCCACCGCGAGCCAGGTGCAGCACCAGATGGACGCCGCTGGCCTCGATGTCGATGAACTTCCCGTGGCGGGTCACGTTGTCGACGAGCGTGCCCTCGACCGCGGTCAGCGGCGGATCGTACGTCTTCAGGGCGCTGAACTGGGCGACGTGCACCTTCGTGATCGCACGGCCGTCGAGACGCCCGCGCAGGTCCTCGGCGAGCGCTTCCACCTCGGGGAGTTCCGGCATGCTCGCGAGTCTAGAGCGCGTGGGTTGCACAAGGGGAGAGAATCCCGCTATCATCGAACAAACGTTCGAGGATAGTGATCGATGTAAGAGTCTGCGCCTTTCTATGATCAATCCTAGAAAGGCGAATAGAGACCTACGCTCGTGAAAGATCTGGCTCGCTAGGGAAATCTAAGACGCGTCCTAGAGATGTGGATATCGTCTGATCATGGACCCCATCCGCAATCCGTACGCTCCCGGCGCCGGCCAGCGGCCCCCGGAGCTCGCCGGTCGTAACGAGCAGCTCGGGCAGTTCGACGTGGTGCTGGAGCGGGTGGCGCGCGGTCGGCCGGAGCGGTCGCTGGTGCTCACCGGGCTCCGCGGCGTCGGCAAGACGGTCCTGCTCAACACCCTGCGGTCGGCGGCGGTCCGCAAGGGCTGGGGCACCGGGAAGATGGAGGCGCGGCCCGACCAGTCCCTGCGCCGGCCGCTGTCGAGCGCGCTGCACCAGGCCGTGCGCGAGCTGGGCCATCCGAACTCCGACGACGTCGATCACGTTCTGGGCGTGATCCGGAGCTTCGCCCAGCGGGAGGCGGGACCCAACGCCAAGCTGCGCGAGCAGTGGTCGCCGGGCATCGAGGCTCCGGCGGTGCGGGGTCGGGCGGACTCCGGTGACATAGAGATCGACCTGGTCGAGCTGCTCACCGACGTCGGCGGGCTCGCCGCGGACGTCGGCAAGGGTGTCGGTGTCTTCATCGACGAGATGCAGGACCTCGGTCCGGACGACGTCTCGGCGATGTGCGCGGCCTGCCACGAGATCAGCCAGTCGGGGCTGCCGGTGATCGTCGTCGGTGCCGGCCTCCCACACCTCCCGGCCGTGCTCTCCGCGAGCAAGTCTTACTCCGAGCGGCTCTTCTCCTACCAGCGCATCGACCGCCTCGAGCGCGAGGCCGCCGACCGCGCCCTCGCCGCCCCGGCGGGCGAGGAGGAGGCCGAGTTCGATCCCGACGCTCTCGCCGAGATGTACGCCGCCACCGGCGGTTACCCCTACTTCATTCAGGCCTACGGGAAGACCGTGTGGGACCAGGCGCCTCGCTCCCCGATCACGGTGGAGGACGTGAAGGTCGCCGCCCCCGAGGCCGAGCGCGAGCTCGCGGTCGGCTTCTTCGGGTCCCGCTACGAGCGCGCCACCCCTGCCGAGCGGGACTACCTGCGTGCGATGGCAGACGCCGCCGTCGAGCTGGGCGCCGACGACATCGGCACCGTCGCCACCGCGGACGTCGCCGCGTTCCTCAACAAGAAGCCGCAGTCCCTCTCCCCGGCGCGCGACGCGCTGATGAAGAAGGGCCTGATCTACTCCGGTGAACGCGGCCGGATCGCGTTCACCGTCCCCCACTTCGGCCGCTACCTGCGCCAACAGGGATGAGGCTGAACGGGTCATCGGTCACGTTCGCGAAGGCCGTATGACCCTCCCCGCAGCCTGAGGGATGCCGCAGCGTGGTGACACCATCACCTGCGAAGGGAAGCCCGATGGCGCACTCCGAGACCCTTGCCGTCGGCGATATCGACACCGGCGCATCCCGTACGAAGAATCCCGCGCTGGTGTTCCTCGGGGCATCCGGCACGGTGACCGGAAGCCGGTTCCTGGTGACAGGCGGTCCTGATCGGCTGCTGGTCGATGCCGGCCTCTACCAGGGCCTGCGCGAGCTGCGGCGGCTCAACTGGGCGCCGTTCCCGGTGCCGCCCGCGGACATCGACGCCGTCGTGCTCACCCACGCCCACCTCGATCACACCGGCTACCTGCCACGGCTGGTGAACGACGGCTTCGCCGGTGAGGCGCTGTGCACGTCGGGCACGGCCGCGCTCACCGCCATCGTGCTCCGAGACAGCGCGCACCTCCAGGAGGAGGATGCGCGCTATGCCAACGAGGGCGGCTGGTCGAAGCACGACCCGGCCCTGCCGCTCTACACGGCGGCCGATGTGGAACGGACGCTGGCGCGCTTGCACCCGGTGGCGTTCGGAGAGCGCTGGCCGATCGGCGGGATGGCCGTGACGCTGCAGCGCGCCGGCCACATCCTGGGCTCGGCGGTGGCGGTGGTCGACGTCGGCGGCGAGCGGGTGGTGTTCAGCGGTGACCTCGGCAGGCCGGGTCATCCGATCCTGCGGGCGCCCGCCAAGCCTCCGGCCTCCTCGGCCATGGTGCTCGAGTCGACCTACGGCGATCGACGGCATCCGCCGGCCGACCCCGATGCACTCGCCGACACCGTACGCCGCACGGTGGACCGTGGCGGGGTCGTGCTGATCCCGGCGTTCGCGGTCGACCGCACCGAGCTGGTGCTGCTCGAGCTGCTCCGGCTCCGCCGTGCCGGCCGGATCCCGAAGGTCCCGATCTTCGTCGACAGCCCGATGGCCCTGGCCGCGCTGGATGTCTATCGGGCGGCGCTGAGTGCGCACAGCGACGAGCTCGACAGCAAGCACGCGGCGCCGCTGCAGGACCTCGAGCACCTCGACGTCTACCGGATCCGGGACGCCGCCGCCTCCGAGCAGCTCAATCGCCCGAAGGGCCCGTGCATCATCATCTCCGCCTCCGGAATGGCCACCGGCGGCCGCGTCGTCCACCACCTGCTCCGCCAGCTTCCCGATCGCCGCAACAGCGTCGTGCTCACCGGCTACCAGGCGCAGGGCACCCGCGGCAGGCAGCTGGTCGAGGGTGCCCGGGCGGTCAAGATGCACGGCCGGTACGTCCCGGTCCGAGCGGAGGTGGTCGCGATCTCGGACTTCAGCGTGCACGCCGATGCCGACGAGCTGGTCGCCTGGGTCGCCTCGGCGCCCGAGCTCCCGCAGACCGTCTACGTCGTGCACGGCGAGCCCACATCATCTCGAGCCCTCGCGGACCGGATCCAGGACGAGCTGGGCATCGTGGCCGTGGTTCCCCGGCTGGGGGAACGAGTTCTCCTGGGCTCCTGATGCTCCCGGCCCTCCTGGAGCCCGGTCGGTCTCTCACCGATGCTCGTGCGGGTGGGCCTCGTGCTCGAAGTGCTCCACGAACGCGTCCGAGCCCGGGAAGACCAACGCCTCATGACCGGTGTCGGACCAACGTACGACGTAGGGAGGGCTGCCGTCCTCGTGTCGGATCTCGAGGATCTCGGCGTCACGCACGGGCTCGCCGACGTTGTGGCCACGGACCACCAGCCGGTCACCGACTGCTGCGTACATCATGTTCGGTCTCCATCCGTTCCTCAGCCGAGGTGCTCCGGTCATCCATGGGACGTCCTGCTTCGGCCGGTGGTTCCACCTCCGGTACGTCGTCGACGCTAGGAGCCCGTCAGGCTCGGTGCAGCGGTCCAAAGGCCCTCATGTGTGAGTCCTCGGGCCCGGGCGACCGTGACGCACCCCCCGGGTCGGGGACCACCGTCCCCGCGTACGGGAAGTTCGGCCCTCCTCGGCTGCCTGCGAGAACGCCTAGCGTCGACGGCAAACGCAGTCGTGGACGTACCGGAAAGGTGGGATCGCCATGACGATCATCTGGTTCATCGTGTGGTTCATTGCGAACATCGTGGGGGCCCACGAGCCCCTCCAGCTGGACCCGGTCAACGTCTGGACCGGCACCCTGATCCTCGCGATCGCTCTGGATCTCGGCGGGTCGCACGCAGGAACGGTGTCGTCGAGGCGAGATCGCTGAAACCGGTCGGGGACCAAGGACCAGCCGTAGCGGCACTTCGCCCCTGGGACGCCCCGCCGTCTCGTCGGATGCTCGAGCGAGACATAAGGAGACAGACATGGCACATCCTGTGGTGCACTTCGAGATCGCCGGACCCGACGGCGAGCGACTCATCGGGTTCTATCGAGACCTGTTCGGCTGGGACATCCAAGGGGCCGGCCCCGACTACTGGCTGGTGACAGCCTCGGAGGGCGGCGTCGGCGGCGGCATCATGCAGACGCGCGACGAGATGCCCGCCTACGTCACCGTGTACGCCTCGACCGACGACCTCGACGGCACGCTCGAGCGCGTCGGGGAGCTGGGCGGTGAGACCGTCGTACCGCCGACCGAGATCCCCGGCACCGGGTTCTTCGCGATGTTCCGCGACCCCGGCGGCAACATCATCGGCCTGTTCCGTGAGTGACCAGTCAGAGCGGCAGCGCGAGGTTCGACCGATGACGAGCGAACGACCCGAGAAGCCTCTCCCGGAGCGATCCCGCTGGACCGCCGGGCGAGTCATCGCCGTCGTGGCCGGCAGCGTGCTCCTGCTGGTCTCGCTCGGCCTGATCGCCGGCGGCGGTGCGCTCGCGGTGGCATCCGCCCAGCGGGACGCCGACGGCTACCTGATGACCGACGAGGCGAGGATCTCCGCCCCCGGTCACGCGATCACCTCCGAGTCGATCACCATCGAGACCGATGCCGGCGTGGACGTACCCGGCCGACTGATCGGCGACGCCAAGCTGGTCGTCACCGCAGCCGAGAAGGCCCCGGTCTTCGTGGGCATCGCGCCCTCCGCGGAGGTCGCGGACTATCTCGCCGGCGTCCGCCACTCGACGATCGACGGCTTCGACGGCCGCACCCCGACGTACGACGCCGTGGACGGCGGATCCCCCGCGATCCTCCCCGCGGATGCCGGCATCTGGACCGCCTCGACGACCGGAGCCGGGACCCGGACGCTCACCTGGGAGATCGAGTCGGGCGACTGGACCCTCGTGGTGATGAACGCCGACGGAAGTGCTCCGGTGACCGCGGACGCGGCCATCGGTGCCACCGTCCCGGCGCTCGGCACGGCCATCGGCGTGCTGCTCGGCGCCGGTGGCGTACTTCTGTTGGTATCGCTCGCTCTGCTGCTCGGTGGCGTGCTGTCGGCGAGCCGGGTGGAACGGCGGGGCCCCGCGACAGCGGGGTGAGGGCGACGATCCTGGTCTGGGACCGCACTCTCCGCGTGGTGGCACCCGCCGCTCACCCCATGCAAACATGCCGAAAACCGGTCTTCCTTTCGCGTTCGGGCGGTGCTTGACTGCTGGATGGTCCGTGACATACATCACATCGGGCCGTACTCCCGCAGCGATCTCGGGCGCAGCATGAACGAGTGGAGGGAGAACCACGCATGTGGGGTTGGAAGAGAACGCGGCTCCTCACCATCGGAGCCGCCGGAGCGCTCGTCCTCGGTCTGACGCTGCCCGGCGCACCCGCCGGCAGCGCGCCGCCGTCGGACGACGATCGCGGCCGGGCCGCCAAGGAGCTCCAACAGACCGGGTCCGACTACAACAACGGCAAGCGACTCGGTATCGAACGGCACCGGGGCGACGTGCCCGGTCAGCCGCCGAAGGGACCCGCGAAGGTCGGCCAGAGCCGCACCTGGCTGGGGCTCGACGACTTCCAGGGAAGTCTCTATCTCAAGGACTACACGCTGCGCGGTGTGGGCGACAACATCGAGGTATGGGTTGCCAACAACCGGGCCTTCCCGGCCGGCGACTGCCGCAACGACCTCGGCCTGACCGAGGTCACCGACGCCCAGATCTCGAACTTCATCTCGGAGTTCGACAACACGATCTACCCGATCGAGTCCGACGCCTTCTCGGTCCCGCCGGACCGGGACGGCAAGCAGGCCGTCCTGCCGGGGCTGATCCCCAACCTGCCCTCCTCGGAGTACAAGGGCGACGGCGACAACATCGTGGTGCTGGTCGACAACGTCCGGGACGCCAACTTCTACGAACCGACCACCCCTGACGGGCAGACCTACATCGCGGGTTTCTTCTACTCGGTCTTCAACGAGTACTTCGACCGCAACGTGATGAGCATCGATGTCTTCGACTGGCTGCACCGCACCGGCGCCAACCCGCCCGACGACAGCACCGACCCGGCGTACGTCGCCTGCAACCAGGAGCTGAACACCGCTGCCGGACGGCAGATCGGAGCATCTCGGCCGTTGCTGTACGAGGGCACCTTCGCGCACGAGTACCAGCACCTGCTGGAGTACTACGAGGACGCCGACGAGGTCTCCTGGGTCAACGAGGGGTTGTCGGACTACGCCCAGACGCTGGTCGGTTACGTCGATCCGAGCACCCCACCTGACGATCCCGGCGCGGACTCGCACCTGGCGTGCTTCATGGGCTACCTCGATCCGGCGTTCGGTGGCCCGGAGAATTCGCTGACCGGCTGGGGCGACCAGGGTGGGCCGGAGACGCTGTGCGACTACGGTGCGGCGTACTCCTTCATGCAGTATCTGGCCAGTCGCTACGGGCCGGAGTTCCTCAGTGCGCTCCACCGTGAGGATGCCGGCGGTTTCGACGGTCTCCAGGTGGTGCTGGACCAGTTCCATGCCGGGGTCTCCGCCCAGCAGACGCTGCACGACTGGGCTGCCATGATCGCGCTCGACGCGGCGCTGGACGGCAACGGTGGCGACCTGACCGGCGGTGATGCGGCGAGGTTCCAGGCCGACTCGCTGTCCGCGAAGGTCAACTGGGACAACCCGGAGGCGTGGAACGAGAACGGCGCACCGCCGAACGGCTCGGACTACGTACGCCTGCGCGACGGTGGCGGGACCTACCTGTCCGCCGGCCAGATCGACTCGCTGAGCTTCGACGGCGCGACGTCGCTGGAGCCCAAGCCGGTCGAATGGACGGTCGACACCACCCCGCCGAATGCCACGGCGGCCGACAGCAGCTGCGGTTCGCCGCCTGCCGACGGCACCGGGGCCGCGGCCCTCTACTCGGGTTGTGGGCCGAACCTCGACCGGGCCGTGGTGCGGTCGGTCGACGTGCCTGCGGGCGGGGCCTCGCTGACCTTCGACGCCCTCTGGGACGCCGAACCCGGCTGGGACTTCGGCTACGTCCAGGTCTCCACCGACGGCGGCGCGACCTGGCACAGCCTGGCCACTGCCGACACGACCAGCGAGCACGACCCCGGCGCCATCCCGACCGTGGTCGACAACCTGCCCGGCTTCTCCGGCGACTCCGGGGGCTGGCGGTCGCAGAGCGCCGACCTGTCGGCGTACGGCGGGCAGAGCGTGCTGGTGGCGTTCCGCTACATCACCGACTCGGGGGTCGACGAGTCCGGCTTCTGGGTACGCAACATCGCTGTGGGAGGCACCGCACTGCCCAGCGACACCCTGAGCGGGTGGCAGTCGATGTCGCAGGTCCACCCGACCCCGGTCGAGGGCTGGACGGTCCAGCTGGTGGCGTACGGCCCGGCGGGCTCGCCCGCATGGGTGCACACCCTCGCCCTGGACGGGTCGTTCGACGGCAGCCTCAGTGGTGCCGAGCTCGCCTCAGCGATCGGTGACAGCGCCCAGACCGTGGCGGCGATCGTGATGTTCGACGACCCGACGGAGAGCGTGGCCGACCCGGCGCGCTACACCCTGACGGTCAACGGCGTCACCCAGCCGGGCGGCTGAGCAGGAAACGAGTGAGCGGACCGCGGCCGTCGAAGGAGGACGGCCGCGGTCCGCCGCTGCTCTAGCGGTCGCGCCCGGCGGTCTCGAGCAGGCGGAGCCAGATCTCGCTGATGGTCGGGTAGGCGGGGACCGCGTGCCAGAGGCGGTCCAGCGGGACCTCGCCGACGATCGCGATCGTGGCCGCGTGCAGGAGCTCGGAGATGTCGGGGCCCACCGCGGTGAAGCCGACCAGCACCTTGCGCTGCTCGTCGATGACCATGCGGGCCTGGCCGTGGTAGCCGTCGGCGTGGAGCGATGCGCCGGCGACCGAGCCGAGGTCGTAGTCGACGACGCCGACCTCGATGCCGGCCGCCTCGGCCGACTCCGCGGAGTGTCCGACGGCGACGACCTCGGGGTCGGTGAAGATCACCTGCGTGGTGGCGCGCTCGTCGGCGGTGGCGGCGTGACGCCCCCACGTGCTCAGGTCGGGCTCCTCGCCACGGGCCTTGGCGGCGATCAGGTCTCCCACCGCGCGGGCCTGGTACTTCCCGTGGTGGGTCAGCAGCGCTCGGTGGTTGACGTCGCCGGCGGCATAGAGCCAGCCGGCCTCCAGCTGCCCGCTGTCGTCGATCACGGCCAGCGCGTCGTCGACCTTCAGCCAGCTGCCGGGCTCGAGACCGACGTGCTCCAGGCCGAGGTCCTTGGTGCTCGGCACCCGGCCGGTGGCGACGAGGACCTCGTCGGCGGTCACCTCGGTGCCGTCGGAGAGGGTCAGTCGCACCTCGCCGGCATCGTCGCGCCGGACCTCGTCCGCGCCGAGGTCGAGATGGACCGTGACCCCGTACGTCCGGAGCGCATCGGCCACCTGCTCGCCCGCGAACTTCTCGACGCTCGGCAGGAGGCGGGTGCGCGAGATGAGGGTGACCTGGGACCCGAGAGCGCTGTAGGCGGTCGCCATCTCGGCGCCGACGACCCCGCCGCCGATGATCGCCAGGCGATCGGGGACGGTCTTGGCACCGGCGGCCTCGCGGTTCGTCCACGGCCCGGCCTCCTCCAGCCCCGGGATCGGCGGGATGAGGGCGGAGCTGCCGGTCGCGACGACCACGGCGTGGCGTGCTTCCAGGTTCGTGACCGTGCCGTCGGAGGCGTTGACCGTGACCGTGCGGGTGCCGGTGATGCGCCCGTGTCCGCGGACCAGGGTGATCCCGGCCCCGGTCAGCCACTCGACCTGACCGGCGTCGTTCCAGTGGGAGGTGAACTCGTCGCGCCGGGCGAACACGGCGGAGGGATCGAGCGTGCCGGTGACCGCCTGGCCGGCGGCCGGGAGGGCGCGGGCGGCACGCAGCGCGGCCGCGTCGCGGAGCAGCGCCTTCGTCGGCATGCAGGCCCAGTAGGAGCACTCGCCGCCGACGAGCTCGCGTTCGACGATCGCCGCGGTCAGGCCGCCCTGAACAACGCGGTCGGCCACGTTCTCGCCGGTCGGGCCGGCGCCGATGATGATGACGTCGACGGTGAGATCTTGGCTGGTGCTGGTCATGTCTGTCGACCTTACCCGCGCGGCCTCGCGGAACTGCTCGCCTACCGCAGCGGCCTGAGGTAGGCGAGCAGTCGCGTCACTTGATGCCGTTGTCGGCGAGGAACTCCTTGGCGACCGTGGCCGGGTCCGCCTTGTCGACCTGGACCTTCGCGAGGGCCTCGGTCAGGTTGTCGGTGGTCAGCGCCTCGGAGACCGCGTTGAGCGCGGTCTCGGCGTCGTCGGTGAGCGCCTCGGAGCGGATGAGCGGGACGACGTTCTGGGAGAGGAAGAGGTTCTTCGGGTCCTCCAGGACGACCCAGCCGTTGGTGGGGATCTGGGAGTCGGTGGAGAAGATGTTGGCGACGTCGATGTCGCCCTTCTTCAGCGCGCTGGACGTCAGCGGACCGCCGGCGTCGAGCGGCTTGAACTCCTTGAACGTCACCCCGTAGACCTCGTCGAGACCGACCAGACCCTGGTGGCGCTCCTTGAACTCCGGGGCGCCGCCGAGCGTGAGGTCCTTCGCGACCGGCGCGAGGTCCTCGATGCTCTTGAGGGAGTACTTCGCGGCCGTCTCCTTGGACACGGTGAGGGTGTCCTTGTCCTCGGCCTCCGACTGCGGCAGGGTCTCGCTGCCCTCCGGCAGGACATCCTGGAGGGCCTCGTAGACGTCCTCGGGGGCGGAGACGTTCTCCGGCACGCCGTCCGGCTTCAGGTAGGCCAGCAGCGCTCCGTTGTATTCGGGCAGCAGATCGATGTCGCCGCTCTTGAAGGCCTCCATGTAGACCTCGCGGGAACCGATGTTGGGCTTGGTCTCGACCTTGACGCCCTCGGACTCGAGGGCCTGGGCGTACATCTCCATGAGCAGCTCGCTCTCGGGGAAGTTGGCAGAGCCGACGACGATCGTGCCGCCGCCCGAGGCGGAGTCCGATCCGGAGTCGAGCGGGTCACCGCCGCAGGCGGTCAAGGTGCCTGCCACGGCGAGAGTCGCGAACAGGTACGCGGTGGTGCGGGTTCGGCGGGACATTGAGATACCTCTCGGGTTGCGGGGTTGGTCAGCCGGCTGGTTCGGGGCGCGCGGTGGTCGGACGGTTGCCGGCGCCGCGGCCGTCGACGCCGGGCGAGACGAGGAGCCGCTGCGCCCCGGCGAGCGCCAGGTCGATCGCGACTGCCAGCACGGCGAGCACGATCGCGCCGGCGACCACCTTGTCGTACTGGAGCGTCGCCAGCCCGTCGAAGAGATAGCGGCCGAGGCCGCCGAGACCGGCGTACGCGGCGATGGTCGCGGTCGAGACGACCTGGAGGGACGCGTTGCGCAGGCCGCCGATGATGATCGGCATCGCGATCGGGACCTCGACACGCCAGGCGATCTGGGCCTCGGTCATGCCCACCCCTCGCGCGGCGTCGACGGTCTCGTCGGCGACGGACTGGATGCCCGCGTACGTCGTGGCCAGGATGGGCGGGATGGCGAGCACGACCAGGGCGAACGTGACCGGGACCAGGCCGATCCCGACCAGGGCGAGCGCGAGCATGAGCACGCCCAGGGTCGGCAGGGCGCGGCCGGCGTTGCCGAGGTTGATGGCGACCAGCGCGCCGCGGCCGGTGTGGCCGATCAGCAGGCCGATCGGGAACGCGATCACGGCTGCGATCACCAGCGCGAGGAAGGTGTAGCCGAGGTGCTCGAGGATGCGCTGAGGGAAGCCGTCGGGGCTGGTCAGCGACCAGTTGGCGGCGTCGAGCAGGTAGTCGAGGCTCATCGCGCATCCGCTCGCGACCACGGGGTGAGCCCGCGCTGGAGGGCGACGATGAGGACGTCGGCGATGACCGCGAGGGTGACCGAGAGGACCAGGCCGATGATGATCGGTGGTAGGTAGAAGCCGAGCTGGAACCCGCGCGTGAAGAGCTGCCCGAGGCCGCCGATGCCGATCAGGGCCGCCACGCTGACCATGCTCACGTTGGCCACCGTCGCCACCCGCAGGCCGGTCAGGATCACCGGCATCGCCAGCGGCAGCTGGACGGTGAACCAGCGGCGCAGGGGTCGATAGCCCATCGCGGTGGCCGCCTGGAGGACCGTGGAGTCGACCGCGTCGAGGCCGTCCGCGGTCGTGCGGACGAGCAGGGCGAGCGAGTAGAGCGTGAGCGCGATGACCACGTTGAGCGGGTCGAGGACGCTGGTGCCGAGGATGCCCGGGAGCAGCAGGAGCAGGGCCAGCGACGGCACCGTGTAGACCACGCTGCCGGCGGTGAGCGCGATGTGGCGCATCGGGACGTATCGGTGGACCAGGGCACCGAGCGGTAGCGAGAGGACGAAGGCGATCGCCACCGGCAGCAGTGCCAGCCAGATGTGCTGGACCAGCGCGGTGAGGACGTCGCTGCCGTTGGTCTCGAGGTAGCCCCAGAGCTCGCTCACCCGGCCTCCTCCGACGTGGCGAGCGCCGTCAGCCGCTCCCGCTGCTGCGAACGTACGCTGCCGGCCAGATCCTCCAGCAGGACCAGCCCGTCGGCACGACCCCCGGCGTCGACCCGCACCGCCGCGCCGGCGGGCGAGAGGATGACCAGGTCCGTGACCGTACGCAGGTTGGCCCCGTCACGGAAGGTGCCCTCGGTCGGGAGGAGCCCGTCGGGACCGCGCCAGCCCAGCGGCCGGCCATCGTGGTCGACCTCGAGGGTGAGCCCGTCGACCGCGTGGTCGACGGGCTTGAGGGCGACCCGGCTCCCGTCGGCGAACGAGAGGCCGCGGAAGCCGCGGTCGCGGCCGACGAGCGAGGAGACGAAGTCGTCGGCCGGGGCGGCGAGGAGGTCGGCCGGTGGCGCGAACTGGGCCAGCCGGGCACCGTTCGCGAAGACGGCGACCTTGTCGCCGAGGCGGATCGCCTCGTCGATGTCGTGGGTGACCAGGACGATCGTCTTGCCGAGCTCGCCCTGGAGCCTGAGCAGCTCCTGCTGCAGGTCGTCGCGCACAACCGGGTCGACGGCCGAGAACGGCTCGTCCATGAGCAGCACCGGCGGGTCGGCCGCGAGCGCCCGGGCGACGCCGACGCGCTGCTGCTGGCCGCCGGAGAGCTGGGCCGGGTAGCGCTCGCCGAGGTTGGCCGGGAGGCCGACGCGCTCGAGCAGTCCGAGGGCGCTCGTGCGTGCCTCCCGGCGGGAGACACCCTGCAGGATCGGAACCGTGGCGACGTTGTCGAGGACGGTGCGGTGCGGGAAGAGCCCGGCTCCCTGGATCACGTAGCCGATGTCGCGACGCAGCTGTGCCTCCGGTCGGCTGGTGACGTCGTCGCCGTCGATCAGGATGCGGCCGGAGGTCGGCTCGATCATCCGGTTGATCATCCGCAGCGCGGTGGTCTTGCCGCATCCGGACGGCCCGACGAAAACGGTGATCTGCCCGGTCTCGACCTTCAGGGAGAGGTCTCCCACGGCAACGGTGCCGTCCGGATAGCGCTTGGTGACGCCCTCGAACTCGATCACAGCCACCGCTCCTGTCTGCCGTTCTCCACCTGCGGACGCCGTTGCACAAGATCCTCAGCCTGCCAGATCACAGGGAGGAACAGAAGATATTAAAAGGATGGGCAAACTCGGGTTTGCCGTCGCACCTCGGTCCTCGATGATTGAAATGTGCCACATCCGCCCCGACCTGTCGGTCAACCGGGACACGGCACCCGAGATGTCGCCGCGGCAGGGGTGGCTCACTCCTCCAGCGGACGCAGCTCGTCGGCGTAGGAGACGGAGACGCGGCGCATCACGCCGTCGTCGCTGATCGCGTACTGCCCCATCCGCCACAGCGGCGGCGAGTAGGCGTGGATCGAGGCCGAGCCGTCGACTGCGCCGCTCATCCGGTGGATGTGGTCGGGTCCGAAGCCGAAGCTGCGACCCGCGCCGATCTCCCGTTGCATGGGCTCGCCGCCGAACCTCGGCTGCTGCTCGACGACCGCTCCGTGCGTCACCGCGACCGCGCCCGAGGAGATGTCGTGGTCGTGCCAGCCGGTGTCGTCGACGGTGTTCCAGCACAGCAGCCAGACGTCGATGTCCTTGTCGCGGTAGAGCGAGACGTAGTGGCGCCCGCCGGTGTCGTGGCGCAGCAGGTGCTCCCACCGTTCGGGGTGCGCGGCGAGCTCGTCGACCCAGGCGCGGAGCTCACCGGGCGTGAGGGTGCGGCCCGGCAGAGCGGGCAGGTCCGCGGCGCTCAGGACGCTGTCCACGGTGGGCGCAGCGACGGTCGGTTCGGCGATGGTCATCGGTCTCCTCCGGTGAGCAGATGGTGTGGGTTGGCGACGAGGATCGCCCGGCTCAGGGCCTCCCCGAGGCCGAGGCCGAGGCCGGGGTCGGTCGGCTCGGCGTACGGCCGATCCGAGCCGTTGACCAGCGGGTCGACACCGACCACGCGCGACATCGCGTCGATCGCCTGGGTGCCGTAGGACGAGGTCTCGTAGTAGACGTGCCGGTCGATCGCGCCGAGGTGGCCGCCGCGCTGGGCGAGGCGCTCGTGGTGGAGCGGAGCCAGCCCGGCCAGCCCCACGAAGGCGATCCGCAGGGTCGGCAGCAGCGACCGTCCCGCGACGTGCCAGGCGTGCCATGCGGCGCTCTGCTGGGCGACGTACGAGGTCAGCGCCGGCCACCAGCCGGGCACGACGTCCGCCTGGGGGGCGGTGGGGCCTGGGTGCACCAGGACGGGTAGGTCGGCCTGCTGGGCGGTGGCGAGCACCGGGGCCAGGGCCTCGAGGGCCGATGGGGCCGCCAGGGCCGTCGCCGGCACCTGGAGGCCGTGGATGCGGTCGTGGGCGAGGGTCTTTGTGAGCCCGTCGAGATCGGGCTCGACCAGCCCCGGGGCCGCCCACAGCCCGTAGTCGGCGGGCAGGTCGTCGGCGAAGCCGTGCCAGGCATCGAGCAAGCCGCGCGCCTCGTCCGGGGAGAGCGACTCGATCCCCAACGGGCTGGAGAGGGACAGCAGTACGAGCCCGTCCTCCTGTGCCGCGCGATGGGTGAGATCGTGGTCCGCGGGATCGACGGCGTAGGGCGGCTCGCCGTCGAGATGGAGCACCCAGCCGTCGAGGTACGGAGGCTGCCGACGACCGCGCAGCTCCTCGATCAGTGCCGGCGGCCACAGGTGCTGGTGGAGGTCGACCGGGCGCTTCATGGGTTAAGTCAATAAGATTAGTTGTGATTAAGCAAGCCTGCCCGCCGGTGAGGCACCATGGCCGCATGACCGACACGAACACCCAGATCCTGCTCCGCGCCCGCCCGGTCGGCGAGCCGACCGCCGAGGACTTCTCGATCGTCGACTCCGAGGTGCCGTCGCCCGCGGAGGGAGAGGTGCTGCTGCGTACGAAATTCCTCTCGCTCGACCCCTACATGCGTGGCCGGATGAGCGATGCGCCCTCGTACGCAGCGCCGACCGCGCTGGGCGACGTGCTGCCCGGCGCCACGGTCGCCGAGGTGGTCGAGTCGCGGGATCCGTCGCGGCAGGTGGGTGACGTCGTGCTGGCGTACGGCGGCTGGCAGTCCTTCTCGGTCGCACCGGCGAGCCACACCCGTCGCCTCGACCCGTCCGTCGCGCCGGTCTCCACCGCGCTGGGCGTGCTGGGGATGCCGGGGTTCACGGCGTATGCGGGGCTGACCCAGATCGGCCGTCCGAAGCCCGGCGAGACCGTCGTGGTCGCGGCCGCGACCGGCCCGGTGGGCGCCACGGTCGGGCAGATCGCGAAGATCCTCGGGTGCCGGGCAGTGGGGATCGCGGGCGGGCCGGAGAAGGTCGCCCATCTGACAGAGCTCGGCTTCGACGCCGCTCTGGACCACCGCGCGCCCGACTTCAGGGAGCAGCTGAAGACGGCGGTGCCCGACGGGATCGACGTCTACTTCGAGAACGTCGGGGGGCACGTGTGGGACGCGGTGCTGCCGCTGCTGAACACCTACGCCCGGGTTCCGGTCTGCGGGCTCGTCGCCCACTACAACGACACCACCGCGCCCGAGGGGCCCGACCGGGCGCCCGGGCTGATGCGTCAGGTGCTCACCAAGTCGCTGCTGATCAGGGGTTTCATCCAGACCGAGTTCGTCCGAGACCACGAGCGGACCTTCCTCGCCGAGGCGACCGGCTGGCTGGCCGAGGGCAGGCTCCGCTACCGCGAGGACATCACCGAGGGGCTCGAGAACGCGCCCGCCGCGTTCAACCGGATGCTCCGGGGTCAGAACTTCGGCAAGACGGTGGTCGAGGTCGGCTGACCGGGCTCACGCCGTCGGCGAGGCGGTCGGGGACTCCTCCGTGACCGTCTCGTCGGGGGCAGTCGCCTCCGGCGCAGGCTCCTCGAGGGTGGGGAACTCTGGGGTGCCGTAGAGGGTGCGGAGGTGCTCCCTGATCGCGAGGTCCGTGGGCAGGGTGGTCCCGGGCTCGAACGTCGCGATGCAGTTGGCGATCACCGCGTCGTAGGTGGTCTTGTCGTCGAGCTCGAAGGTATCCCCGTAGACCGCGATCGCAGCCGCGTCGCAGGGCTCGGCGAGGGTCGCCGCCGTCGCGGCGTCGGTGGGCGTCGGGGTCGGGTCGACCGGCTCGCTGGGGGTGGTGCTGGGGTCCGTGCTCGGGTCGGTGCTGGGATCGGTGCTCGGGTCCGTGCTGGGGTCCGTGCTGGGGTCCGTGCTGGGGTCCGTGCTGGGGTCGGTGCTGGGGTCGGTGCTCGGGTCCGTCGACGGGTCGGGCTCGTTGGCGCTCGAGTCCGCGGGCGGGTCGGCAACCGCGGTCTTGGTGACGCCGTCGGTGGCGGCCTTGTCGTCCGACTTCGGTGCGACGGTGTTCGAGGTGCGCGGCAGGGCGGACACGGGGGGCCGCTTCGCGGAGATGGAGCCACCGTCCACGCTCGGCGAGCCCGGGAACTCCCCGTTGCGGTACTGGTTGGCGATCTTGAGCACTGCCTCGACGTACGTATCGCTCTGGTTGTAGCGGTAGACCGCGGCGTTGGCGCCGGAGTCGGTGCTGACGTCCTCGGTGCCGGCGCACAGGAAGGCCGCGGTGGCGACGGCGGCGTCGTCGACGTCCTGGGGGTCGCGGCGGTTGTCGCCGTCACCATCGGCGCCCGCGATGGTCCAGGTCGACGGGATGAACTGCATCGGGCCGACCGCGTGGTCGTAGACGGTGTCATGGTCGTAGAGGCCGTTGTCGGTGTCGCGGATGGCCGCGTAGCTGCCGGCGCCGTTGAGCTGCGGGCCGATGATCGCGGGGAGGGCGAGTCCGTTGGAGTCGAGCTCGCTGCCACTGATGCGGCCGTGGTTGCTCTCGACCATGCCGATCGCGGCGATCAGCGCCCAGTCGAGGCGGCAGGAGGCGTCGGCCTCGTTGAGCACGGTGGCCGAGCGCTGGTAGGCAGCCAGGGCGACCGGCGGGATCGACAGCTCCTCGGCGTTGGAGGCCAGCTTCACGGCGTCGGTCGGGGTCAGGTTCTTCACGCCGCCCAGGCCGTTGGCGATGCCCAGGGGATCCTGCAGCGAACCCGGGTCGGGCAGCTCGGGCTGCTGATGACCGGTGTCGAGGCTGCCCTCGTTCGGGGCCATGACGGCGAAGGCAGCGGTCAGTGCGACGGCGGCAACGGCCCGAGGCCCGAGGCTGGTCAGTGCCGCTGTGCTGATGCTTCTGGCCCAGAATTTCCGGGGTGCTCTGGTCATGCCGCTCTCACCTCTTCCACGCGTGGGGTACGTGTCCGCTCCATGAGCCTACCCAGGTATTCCATTTCCGCGCCCGGCAATAAAAAATCGGGTCGCCGCGGTGACGAGCGTCAACGGTCGGGCCACCTGACGTTGGGCTGGTGTTCCCCGGTTCGCCGCCTGGTCTCACCTTGCGCCTGTCACCGTGGTCGACATGACTGAACGGACGCGTCTGTGGATGGTTCCGCTGGTCTCGGCCGCGGGTTGGGGCTTCGGGTTCCTTCCGCAGCTGGTCCAGCCTCAGCCGCTCCTGCTGGCCCCGATGGTCGCCGAGCTGGTCTCGTTCACGCTGCTCGCCGCCGCGCTCGGTGGGCTCGCTGCCGGGCTGCGTCCGGACCGCCGGCTGCTGAGCGCAACCCTTGCCGCCGCCGGGGTCGTGGGCGCCGCCGTCCTGGGGCTGACCTTCGCCGCGGGGCCGGCGGCGACCAACCCGTCGATGCTGACCCATCTGATCGCGATCGCCGCGATCACGACGGTCGCCGGTCTCGCCGCCGGGATCGCCGCGAGCCTCGGACCGTGCGTGCTGCGGGCGCCGATGCTGGCCGCGCCGGCCGTCTGCGTACCTCTCTGGCTCGACGGGATGCTCCCCGGTGAGCTGTCGTCGTCGGTCATCGACGCGCTGCTGGCGGCTGTCCTGGTGACCGTGCTCGTGACGTCCGTACGCCGCGCCGTCGATGTCGTCGCCTGGGTGCCGGCCTGGATCCTGGGCTGGGCGATGCAGACGCTGCTGACGGTGCTGGTGGCCATCGGCGTACTCATCCAGGAGGGCCGCTCGGTCGATGCCAGGCTGCTCTCCTCGCACCTGGTCTACTTCCACGAGCGCTGGAACGAGCCCGCGGTGCACTATCCCGCCGGCTGGGCGCTCGCCGGCGTCCTGGCACTGGCGTCGGTGGCGTGGAAGCTGCGTGACACCCTTCGGGTGTGAAAGACAGATCTCTGGGCACCCTCATCACCGGAGGCACCCGCGGCATCGGCGCCGCCATCGCTCATCGGCTGGCCGCCGACGGCCACTCGCTCGTCCTCGGCTACCTGTCCGACGAGGCCTCTGCCGCGGCGACGCGTGACGAGGTCCGGGCGCTCGGGGTCTCCTGCGAGATCGTAAGCGCGGACATCACCACCGACGCCGGGATCGCCTCGCTCTTCGAGGCCGCCGGCCCGCTCACCGGCGTGGTCAACAACGCCGGCGCGACCTACCGCTACGCGCCCCTGGTCGAGACCCCTGCCGACGAGATCCGGAGGACGTACGACGTCAACCTGGTCGGTCCCACGCTGGTCGCCCGGGCGGCGGTGTCCGCGCTCACCGAGGGCGGGGTCATCGTGAACATCTCCTCGGGCGCCGCGACGCTGGGGTCGCCGGGTGAGTACGTCCACTACGCCGCCGCGAAGGCCGGGATCGACGCGCTCACCAAGGGCCTCGGCCTCGAGGTCGCCTCGCGCGGCATCCGGGTCGTCGCGGTCGCCCCCGGGCTCACCGAGACCGACATGCACGCCAACACCGGCGACCCCGGCCGGATCGAGCGGATGGCGCCCCAGATCCCGCTCGGCCGCGCGTCCTCACCCGATGAGGTCGCCGAGGCGGTCGCCTGGCTGATGAGCGACAAGGCTGCGTACGTCACCGCGACGACGCTGCGGGTGACCGGCGGGCGGTGACGCCCCTGATGTCACAACCGGACGGAGTCCGTCGTCTCAGATGGCATGAACATCATCTTGTGGATTGTGACGATCTTTCTGGCTGCCGGGTTCCTGGCCGGCGGTGTGGCGATGCTGGTGCTCTCGAAGGAGAGGTTCCGCAACACGTTCGACGGGTGGCGCTACGCCGACGACTTCCCCGACGGCTCCCTCAAGGTCATCGGCGTGATGAAGGTGCTCGCGGCCGCCGGGCTGGTCCTGCCCGCCGTGACCGGGGTCGCGACGTGGCTGGTGCCGCTCGCCGCTCTCGGCCTGGTGCTGCTCATGACCGGCGCGGCGACCACTCGCATCATCCGCCGGGAATGGAGTGCCTTCTACGGTGACCTCGTCTTCTGGGGACTGGCGGCGTTCGTCGCGTTCGGTCGCCTGGAGATCCTGCCGTTGTAGGCGGCGTTGGTCACTTCTCGCTCGTGTCGCGAGACGCGGCTCGCCTGATGGCCCACAATCTCCTCATGAGGCCCCAGGTGGTCGCGCATCGCGGCGCCAGTCATGAGATCGCCGAGCACACCCTGGCTGCGTACGTCGCGGCCCTCGACGCGGGCGCGGACGCGTTGGAGTGCGACGTACGCCTGACCATGGACGGGCACCTCGTCTGTGTCCATGACCGGCACCTGCGCCGGATCGGCGCCCGCGGGCTGGTCTCGGAGATGACCCTCGCCGAGCTGCAGGCGATCGACTTCGCGGCGTGGAAGAACGGGTTCTGGGACGGCGAGGACGAGGCGCCCGACCGGGACAAGCGGGGCGTGCTCACGCTCCACCGGCTGCTGAAGGTCGTGCGGGACTATGACCGGCGCGTCGAGATGGCGATCGAGACCAAGCACCCGACCCGCTACGGCGGGCTGACCGAGGGCCGGCTGGTCGACGTCCTCAACGACTTCGGCTGGGCGGGGCCGGGCAGCCCGGTGCGGGTGATGAGCTTCTCGTTCACGGCGCTGCAGCGGGTGGAGCGGCTGGCTCCGGGCGTACCTCTGGTCCAGCTCATCGACCGCGCCGCCAACTGGTCGCTCGTGCGGCACGCGATCGGTCCCGACTGGTGGCTCGGCGCCGGGATCGACATGCTCACCGCCCACCCCAAGCTCGCGCGACGGCTGGCGTCGAAGGGCCGCAACCTCCACGTCTACACCGTCAACACCGAGGAGCAGCTCAAGCTCTGCCTCGACCTCGGGGTCAAGGCGGTCATCACCGACCGTCCGGGGTTCATGTTGGAGCTGCTCGGCCGTTGAGCCCGGTGTAACACGCTGTTCGTAGGACTATCCGGTCGTTCTGAACGGGCGAATAGTCCTACGAACGACGTGTTACAGGTGACCGAGCCCCGGCAGGTTAGGGTTTGGCCGTGGCCAAGAAGTCCCGAGTCAAGAACCGTCAGGCGGCTGCGGCCCCGACGGACGGTCCCAACCCGCGCGCGGCCTGCCCGTGCGGGTCCGGCAAGCGCTACAAGGCGTGCCACGGTGCCGCCGGCGGCGCCTTCGTGGGGCGCCCGTTCGAGGGCCTGCCCGGTGAGTGCGACCTGGTCGCGCTGCGCGAGCTGGTGCCCTCGGCGACGGTGTCGCTACAGGTGAAGGGCTTCGAGTCGACCCCGGTCACGCTCGGCACCCTGCTGCCCGGCGCCGCGCCGGCGATGTCGCGCGACTCGGGCGAGGTCTGGGCCGGGCTGCAGGTGCAGCACAACTACGGGGACGTGTCGCGTGACGTGGCTGCGGCGCTGCTCCAGGCGCTGGAGGCGCGTGCCGCGGGCGAGTCCGGCATCTTCGGCCTCCCTTCCGCCCCGGGCGACGGGCCGCGGCTGCAGGACCTGATCACCAACTCCTCGCTCGACGTCACCGTCCACGAGGGCTTCGACTGGTGGCTCGCCGACGTCGAGGACAAGGGCGACTTCGAGCACGCGCTCGAGCACGCCAACGAGTCGGTGCTGCCGACCGAGCGACTGACCTCGGTCGAGGCTGCGTACTGGACCTCGGTCGGCTCCAAGGAACACCTGCGCTGGGTCATGCCCGAGCCCGAGGACGCCCTGCTGACCGCGCTCGCGCGGCTGCACGTGGCAGGTGACGACGTGATCGTCCCCGACGCCCGTTTCGTCGGCATGTTCCGTGCCCACGGTCTGCTCGCCCCCGTCTGGGACGTGCCGGTCGGCACCGGCGCCGAGGCGCTCGAGGAGCCCGCGGTGGCGTTCAAGAAGCTGCTCGACGAGGCCCTCGCCGACGAGTCCGAGATCACCCCCGAGGTCCGCTCCGCCCGCGCCGGGCTCGCCAACCGGCAGGTCACCATCCGCTGAGGGTTGGATGCTGACCGAGGTACCTCGGTCAGCACTCACCTCCTTCGCGGAGTTCCGCGAGGGGAGTGACCGTTCACCGAGTTACCTCGGTGAACATTCACCGCTCGACCGGCAACCACAGCTCACACGACGCGTACGTCTCGGTGAGCTCGAGGTAGCGCAGGATCGAGGGCCCTGGGCGGAGCCGCCAGGGGTTCGACGGGAACCAGTCGGTCGCGGTCGCGGCCCAGAGCTGCTGCAGCGCCTCCGGGTGCGGGCCGCTGGAGGAGAAGACCGCCCAGGAGCCGGCGGGCACGGTGATGGCATCCAGCTCCTCCGGCACCGGTGCCGACGACGTGACCGCGACGCCGTGCAGATAGGTGATCATCGATCTCTCGGGCGCATCCGGCGACGGGGAGTCGGTGACGGCGAGGATACCGCGCGGATCCATGTCGTTGAGAGACTTGAGCCGGGCATGATCCTCGGGCGCCAGAGAGGCGATGTGTGCCTGGATGTGTGGATTCACGCCTTCGTAGATCAGCGGGACCTTCGTGGCGTGCCCGACCAGTCGCAGCTCGGGCATGTCGTTGATGGTGACGTCCATCGGGGTGCTCCCTTCGACGCTCAGGCGGAACCTCAGCGTGGGTTGTGTGCGTAGCGGACCACCCGATCGGCGTACGTCGGCGGGAGCTGTTCCGTGCACCGCACGGAACGCGCGCCCGAACGCCTCGGTCGAGCCGTAGCCGTAGCGCACCGCGACCTCCAGAAGGTCAGGGGCGCCGGCCACCAGGTCGGCCGCGGCCAGGGTCATCCGGCGGCGGCGTACGTACTCGGACAGCGGCATCCCGGCCAGGGCCGAGAACATCCGGCGCAGGTGATACTCCGTGGTGCCGTGGTCGCGGGCGACCCGAGCCACGTCGATCTCGCCGGTGAGCCCGTTGCCGAGCTCTGTCTCGACCAGGTCGACCAGGGTGTTGAGCGTGCCGATCATGGGGTCCTCCTTTCACCACCAAGCCTGGCTCGGGAGCACCTCACCGGGCCCGACTTTCCTGGCCCGGTTCGGTCGGGCGGGTTCAGTCGGTTCGGGACCGCAGCCGGAACGCCTGCAGGCGGGAGTAGCCCTTCACGCTCGTACGCCGCATCTTCTCGACCTGGAAGCCGTCGATGCCTTCGAGCGCGGCTGCCGCGTTCTCGTCGACGACCACCGAGGAGGGCCGGGCGACGGTCGTGAGGCGGGCCGCGATGTTGACCGTGGGGCCGAAGACGTCGCCGAGCCTGAGCACCACGTCGCCGTAGGAGATCCCGGCCCTGACGTGCGGGAACGCGCTGTCGCGGTCTTCCCCGAGGGCGGCCAGGTCCAGGGCCGTCCGAGCGGCGGCGGAGACGTCCTCGAAGGTGAAGAACACCCCGTCGCCGAGGTATTTGATCACCCGTCCGCCGTGCTCGACGACGACGTCGGAGCAGGTGTCCTCGAACTCCTCGACCCAGTCGACCAGCTCCTTGTCGCTGAGCCGCTTGGAGCGGGCGGTGTAGCCGACGATGTCGAGGAAGCCGACCGCCAGCGGCACCGCGGAGGCGTCCGCGACGGTGAGCATCCGCCGCGCCGCGCTGACCAGGTGACGTCGCCAGACGTAGTCCTGCAGCGACTCGACCAGCGGCAGCACCTGCGCGCTCAGCGCGACCAGGTCCTCGACCTCGTCGCCGCCCCGCTCGCGGGCGACCTCAGCGAGCAGCGACGTCTGCCACTCGGCCAGGCGCGCGTAGGACCGCCCCCAGGTCCGTACGAGCGCGGCCTGCCGGTCCTCGCTGAGCACCCCGAGGCGTACGAGCTCCTGCGTCATCCGCAGCGCCTCGACGTCGGCCTCGGTGAACGCGATCTCGTCCTCGCCCGCATGCGGGAAGCCGAGGTGGTGCCAGAGGTCTTCGGCGACCTCCATGGGCACGCCGACCGCACCCGCCACATCGGCGCGGGTCAGCGTGGGCGTCTGGCCGAGGACGAAGGACTCGACCACGGCCAGCGCCTCGGTCAGCTCGATGTCGGCCTCCCGGGTGCGGCCCTGGCCGATGTCCTCCTCGGTCTGGTCGTCGAGGGTCAGGAGCCGAACCTGTCCTTGGCGACCTTGTCCAGCGCCTTGGCGAACGACGGCATCTCGACGGAGAGCTGCTGCAGCTTGTCGGCGCTGAGGTGGATCAGGTCGAGCGGCGTGAGGGCGACGATGGAGGCCGTACGCAGCGATCCCCGCATGATCGCCGCCTCGCCGATGATGTCACCGGGACCGCACTGGGCGATCTCCTCCTTGTCCCGGCGGACCGAGACGGTGCCGTCGAGGATGATGTAGGCCTTGTCCGGCGGGGTGTCCTCCCAGATCGGCGACCAGCCCTCCGGCAGGTGCACGCGGGTGCCGGTGGCGCTGATGTGCGCGATCTCCTTGGGTGTGAACATGGAGAAGAACGACTCGGTCACGAGGTTTTCCTTCGGTCGGCTGTGGGGACGGTCACAAGGACAACGACTTTCCTACTGGCGAGTTATCCCAGCGAGTCTCGGGTGATCGGGCAGCTCATGCATCGCGGGCCGCCCCGGCCGGAGCCCAGCTCGGAGCCGGCGATCGCGATGACCTCGATCCCGGCGGCCTCCAGCGCTTCGTTGGTCTGGGTGTTCCGTTCATAGCCCACCACCACGCCCGGCGCCAGTGCCAGGGTGTTGTTGCCGTCGTCCCACTGCTCGCGCTCGGCGGCGACCGGGTCGAGACCGGTGTCGACGTGGTGGAGCTTGTCGATGCCCATCGCCTCGGCCGCGACCTCGAGGAACGGGCGCGGGGCCGCGATGTTCAGCCGGCCGTCCTCGCCCGCGGGGGTGACGGCGTACGCCACCAGCGAGTCGACCGCGTTCGGGTAGATCACCATCTTGTCGGTGTTCACCAGCGTGGCGATCGTGTCCAGGTGCATCGTCGCCCGCTCCTGGGCGATCGGCACCGCGAGCACGGTGTGGGCGAGGTCCTCGGCGAAGACCTGCCGCGCGAGCCGCTCCGCACCGGCGGGGGTGGTGCGCTCGCCGACACCGACCGCGACGACACCGGGAGCGAGGAGGAGTACGTCGCCACCCTCGACGTGCTCCAGGTGGGAGCCGTGCAGCCGCGGGCTGCCCCGGAAGCGCGGGTGGAACTGGTAGATCAGCTCGGTGAGCGCGGTCTCGCGCTTGCGGGCCGGCATCGCCAGGCTCGTCACGGTCGCGCGGTCCCGGATCCACACCGACGAGTCGCGGGTGAAGAGCAGGTTGGGGAGCGGGTCGATCAGGAAGTCGTCGTGGGCGAGCAGGCTGGTCACCAGGCCATGGCCGCCGCGCACCTCGTCGTTGCGGATGCCGGCGGTCAGGTGGTCGGTCAGCTCGGCCGGCCCGGCGTCGGCGAGGAAACCGCTCAGGTAGTCGCGAAGCGTGTCGCCGATCGTCAGCGACGAGAGGACCTCGCGAAGCGCCCGCTCGCGCGCCTCGGGCACCTCGAGGGTCTCGGTGAGCAGGTCGGTCAGATAGAGCACCTCGACGTCGCGATCGCGCAGCGCGGCCGCGAAGGCGTCGTGCTCGTCCTGTGCCCGCTTCACCCACGGAATGCCGTCGAAGAGCAGCTTGTCGTTGTTGCGCGGCGTCAGCCGGGTCAGCTCCCGGCCGGGTCGGTGGAGCATTACCGTACGCAGTCGTCCGACCTCGCTGTCGGCGCCAAGTTCTACCATGCCGGGCAGCCTAGGCGACCGTCGCTCAGGCGAACACCTCGACCAAGGTCAGGATGCCCAGTACGAGGCAGACGAGGGCTCCGAGGTAGTGCAGGACGTGCAGCTTGATGAACCGGAGCAGCGTACGTCCCAGCAGCACCGCGAGCCCCGAAACGGTGAGCAGCGCGGCCCAGGAGCCGATGAAGACCGAGACCGGCTCGTGGTAGCGGGCCACCAGCGAGACGCTCAGCAGCTGGGAGAGGTCGCCCCACTCGGCCGCGAAGAGGACCATGAAGCTGGCCAGGACCTGGCGGAAGCCGCGTACGTCCTTGGCCTTCTCGGCGAACTCGCTGGCGTCCTCCTCGCTCGCGATGCCGTGGTGACGGCGTCCCTCGACGAGGAGCAGCACCGCTCCGGCGAGGAAGAGGATGGCGGCGATGACGTGGATCAGGGTGGCCGGGAGGAGCGTCGCCACGCCGCCGACCGCCACGGCGATGAGCGTCTGGACCGCGAACGCCGCCCCCACCCCGAGCCACACGAAGAACGGGCGGTACTTCGTCGACAGCACCAGCGTCGCCAGGAACGTCTTGTCCGGCAGCTCGACGACGAAGATCGCGGCGAAGGCCAGCGCGACGATGGTGATGTCCATCAGGGTTTCCGCTCCCGTTCTTCACGTCCGGCCTTCATCCCCGCCTCGGCGAGGGCTGCCTTGGCCTCGGCGAGTACGTCGATCGCCGGCCGCCCGAGCGCGGCGGCGGCGCGCGCGACGTCGTCCCACTCGGGCTGCAGGTTGACGACCTCGCCGTCGAGGCGGGCGGCCTTGACGGCGATCGGGTGCCCGCCGACGGTCACGGTCAGCATCTCGCGGGGCAGGGCGTGCTTGACGACCTCGTGCTCGCGTACGCCGATCGTCGAGGTCTCCCGGAAGAACACCCGCCGGACCGCGTCGGCGGCGGCGGGAGGAGTGAGGGCGTGGAGCGTGTAGGCCGGGCGGCCCTTCTTCATCAGGATCGGCGTGACCCAGGCGTCTCGTGCCCCGGCGGCGAGGAGCGCGTCGAGCGCCCCCGGGATCAGCCGGCCCTCCAGGTCGTCGATGTTGGCCTCGATGATGACCTCTGCCGCGGGCGGCTGCGCCGCCTCACCGATCAGCAGGCGGAGGATGTTCGACCAGCCCTCCGGGTCCCTGCCGCCGGCGCCGGCACCGACCGCGTTCGTCACCATCAGCGGCTGGTCGCCCCATGAGGTGGCAAGGGTGGTGAGCAGGGCAGCACCGGTCGGCGTGCACATCTCCATCGACGGATGCCCGGGAGGCCCCGCGAAGGAAGGTACGCCGGTGAGCAGCCGCGCCACGGCCGGCGGCGGCACGGGCAGGGTCCCGTGGGCGGCCCGGACCGAGCCCGACCCGACCGCGACCGGGGAGACCACGACGTCGGAGGCACCCAGGTGGACGAACCCCGCACAGACACCGACCACGTCGGCGATCGCGTCCAGCGCACCGACCTCGTGGAAGTGGACGTCGTCGGGCGAGATCCCGTGGACCGCCCCCTCGGCGACCGCCAGCCGCTCGAAGACCTCCAGCGCCAGGTCGCGCACCGCCTCGTCCAGGTCGGCGCCGGTGAGCAGCGCACGGACGTCGGTCCAGGTGCGGTGATGCGCGGAGTCGGCGATCGAGACATGGCACCGGGTCGCGGCGAGCGCGCCGCGCCGCACCTGTTCGGCGGCGAGATCCACCGGCTCGGGGGCGACCGCATCGACCGCCGCGGCGATCACGGAGATCGGTACGCCCGAATCGACCAACGCCCCGAGCAGCATGTCCCCGGACGCCCCGGCCGACGCATCGACCCAGACGACACTCATCGAGCCCGCCGCGCGATCCGTGCCGCCGCCACCCCGGCCCCGTAGCCGTTGTCGATGTTGACCACGGTCACCCCGGGAGCACACGAGTTGAGCATCGCCAGCAGCGCGGCCAGCCCGCCGAACGAGGCGCCGTAGCCGACGGACGTCGGCACCGCGATCATCGGCACCCCCACCAGACCGCCGACGACCGAGGGCAGCGCGCCCTCCATCCCGGCGACGACGATGAGGCAGTCGGCGGCATCGAGCCGCTCGCGCACGGCCATCAGGCGGTGGATCCCGGCGACACCGACGTCGGTGATCCGCTCGACCCCGGCGCCGTGGACCCGGCAGGTCAGCGCGGCCTCGGCCGCGACCGGCCCGTCGGAGGTCCCGGCGGCCACGACGCAGACCCGGCCCTGCGGGGTCGGCAGCGGACCGAGCGTGACGGCACGGGCCTCGGCATCGTGGACCGCCGACGGCAGCTCGGCCGCGACCGCGGCCGCCGCCTCGGCGGAGGCGCGGGTGGCCAGGACCGCGCGCGTGGGGTGCGCCTCGTGCAGCCGGGCCAGGATCGCGACGACATGCTCGGGGGTCTTGCCGTCGGCGTACACGACCTCGGGGTCACCCGTGCGCCGCTCGCGATCGAGGTCGACGCGGGCGAACCCGAGATGGGCGGTCGGTTCTTCCGGCGCCATCGATCAGAGCCGGGCCGGGTCGGCGGGGTAGACGCCCAGCAGCTTCACATCGGTGGTGAAGAAGGCGAGCTCCTCCAGGGCCCGCTTCAGTCCCGGATGGTCGGGGTGGCCGTCGACCTCGGCGAGGAACTGGGTCGCGGTGAACTTCCCGTCCACCATGTAGGACTCCAGCTTGGTCATGTTCACGCCGTTGGTCGCGAAGCCGCCGAGCGCCTTGTAGAGGGCCGCCGGGAGGTTGCGTACGTTGAAGATGAACGAGGTCACCACCGGACCGTTGTCGGCGGGAGCCTGGATGAAGTCGGGCGAGAGCACCACGAAGCGGGTGGTGTTGTGGTCGGCGTCCTCGATGTCGGTGGCGAGGACGTCCAGTCCGTAGATCGAGGCGGCCAGCGGCGGTGAGATCGCGGCCATCGTGGGGTCGCCGGCCTCGATCACCTCGCGGGCGGCACCGGCGGTGTCACCGGAGACGACCGGCGTGAAGCCGTGCTCGCGGATGATGTTGCGGCACTGGCCCAGCGCGTGGACGTGGGAGTGGACCGTACGGATGTCGTCGAGATGGGCGCCCGGAAGGCCGAGCAGGTGGAACCGGATCCGGAGGTAGTGCTCGGCGATGATGTGCAGGTTGGACTCGGGGAGGAAGTGGTGGATGTCGGCCACCCGGCCGGCCAGGGAGTTGTCGATCGGGATCATCGCCAGCGACGCCTCACCTGCCTCGACGGTCGCAAAGACGTCCTCGAACGAGGCGCACGGCACCGACTCCAGCTCGGGGTAGTGCCGTTGGCAGACCATGTGTGAGTTGGACCCTGGTTCGCCCTGATAGGCGATGCGATGTGGCTCGGACACAGCAACAGTCTAGATTCGCCCGTTGTGCTCGCTCTTGCCATTCTCAGTCTGCTGACAGCTGTCGCCGCCCTGGTCCTCGCCGGAGCGGCCTGGCACAAGACGAAGGACGTACGCCGCCCCGACCCCGCCGCCGTCGAGTCGCTGCCGACCGACGTCGCCGGTCTGCGCGCCGAGGTCGCCGCCCTGCGCGCCGAGTCGGCGATGAACCTGCGCCATCTCGCGGTGGTGCGCTTCGACGCGTTCGGCGACGCCGGCGGCCACCTGAGCTGGTGTCTGGCCCTGCTCGACGACAACGGCGACGGCGTGGTGCTCACCTCGATCCACGGTCGCACCGAGGCGAGGTCGTACGCGAAGAGCATCAGCGGCTGGAAGTCCTCCCAGCTGATGTCGCCCGAGGAGACCGAGGCCGTCCAGCAGGCGAAGCCCAGGACCTGATCCGGGGCGAAATCGACGCCGGCACGCTCGGGCGTGGCGGGGGAACCGTTCCGAGCGTGCCGGTTTGTAACCCGGGCTGCGGGTGGGACGGCCCGGGAGTCGAACACTGGTCGCGGGGGATTTCCGACCAGTGTGTGTCTTGCCACGTCGCCGGCCGGAGTCAGGCTTGAGCCCGGCAGGAGACGCCGACTCAGCTCACGCCGAGTCGTGTCAGACACCTTATGAACATTTACTGATGGACAAGGCATCTATCTCCGCGAGTCGCCTCGCGACGACACAAAATTAGGTCCGAAGTACGCTCAAAATACGCTTGAACCGGGACTTTAGGCCCTGATTCTTGGGACTTTTTCCTTGGCTGCGTGTCGTTCAGATTCGGGACCGAATCGGGACCGTGCTTCAGCGTGGCACGCGGACGAGCAGGCGTCCGGGAAGGCACTGCATGCGCAGCTCTCGGCCCTCCGAGATGGTGTCGCCGTCGAGCTGGCGCGGCTGGTCGTGATTGGTGCGGATCACGACGCTGGCGCCGGTCATCCGGTTGACCAGATCGTCGGTGCGCGGCCGCTTGCTCAGCACCCGGATCGCGAGCGGGAGCCACGACCAGAACCGCTGCGGATAGAGCAGCACCACGTCGACGAGCCCGTCGTCGAGCGCGGCCGCCGGGAGCAGCGGCATGTTCGCCTGGAGGTAGCCGACGTTGCCGACCACCACCGTGCGCGCCCGGTGCTTGGTGAACTCGCCGCCGTCGATGGAGATCTCCAGCCGCATCGCCGGGAACATCAGGCTCTTGAAGGCGGAGAGGACGTACGCCATCCAGCCGATCCGCTTCTTGATGTCCTCGTTGACGCCGCTCATGATCGCGGCGTCGAAGCCCATCCCGGCCATGACCAGGAAGTTGGTGTCCTCGAGGTTGTCGCCCGTGACCTCGACCAGGTCGATCGCCTGGTCCTGACCGGTGAGCGCCACGTCGATCGCGGCGCGGATGTAGAGCGGGATCGACAGGTTGCGGGCGAGCAGGTTGCCGGTGCCGCCGGGGACGATCCCGATCGCGATCCCGGTGCCGGCGAGGGCCGAGCAGACCTCGCGCACGGTGCCGTCGCCGCCGCAGACGAGCACCAGATCGGCACCCTCCTCCTGGGCGGCGCGCGCCATCCCCCGGCCGGGGTCGTCGACCGTGGTCAGGTGCCAGGTCGGGGTCTTCCAGCCGGACTCCTTGGCCATCGTGGTGACCATGGTCTTGAACTGATCGACCGACTCGACCTTGATCGGGTTGAGGACGACCGCGATCCTCCGGTTGCCGCGCACCGAGTCCACCAGCGGCCGCCGCCCCACTGCCTGGGAGGCGGGCAGCGGTGTGTAGATCGCCATGCCGAGGAAGACGAAACCCGCCGCGAAGGCGATCCCGCCGAGCACGTCGGAGGGATAGTGGCGACCGAGGAAGACCCGGTCGGCGGCGACGAGCACGACCAGCAGGGTGAGGCCCGTGTAGGCCAGGCGGCGGATGCCGCGGCGGCGTACGAACATCGTCACGACCACCGCGATCACACCCGCCAGCACCGCGGCCCCGGTCGCGTGACCGGAGGGGTACGCCGGCGAGTCGTGCAGCCACTGCGTCAGCTGCCACTCCGGCCGGTCGCGGTCGACGAGCAGCACCAGCCCGCGGCGTACGAGCAGGGTGACCACCACGACACCGAACACGTAGACCGCCGCGCGCAGGTAGGTGCGGACCAGACCGCCAGCCACCAGAATGGCGACCCCGACCGCGAGATACCACTCGGTGACCACCTCGACGACGTGCCAGAAGTCGAGCATCCAGCGGTGCTCCGCCGTCACCGCCGCCGCGTCGCGGCCGAGCTCGTCGATCGTCGAGACCGGCGGCCACGCGTTGATCCCCGCGATCCCGATCAGGGCGCACAGAGCGAACAGCGAGGCGGCCCACAGCAGCAGGGCGCGGCGAGAAAGGTCAAGCACGGTGAGTCAGTATGCGCGATACGTCTTCCACACAGTGAATGAACGAGCCGGTCAAAACCCGAGGCAGAGCGTGGTTGTAAGCGCTATCTTTCACTCCCCGCGCATGATTCGGGTCGGCGCCGGCATCCCTCGGTCCTTCATCGTTGTGAGGTCTCTCTCATGCGCTCTCGCGTGTCCTCGTACGCCCTCCTCGGGCTCCTCTCGGTCCCCGCCGTCGCCCTCGGCGTCGGTGGCCTCCTCGCCGGCTCGGCAGCTGCAGCGGAAGGCGAGTGCGGCGGCAAGCCCGTCACCGTCGACCTCGCCGTCGAGGGTCAGGTGCCCACCGAGGGGGATGACGTGATCGTGCTCGCGGAAGGCCTCAACAGCAGCGTGCACGCGTTGGGCGGAGCCGACGTCATCTGTATGCGCGAGACCTCCAGTGTCGGGACCATCTACGGAGACGCCGGCGACGACGTCATCCACAGCAACGCCGGGTCGCGATACGACGTCATGCGCGGCGGTGCGGGTAATGACATCGTCTACGGCGGCGATGCCAGCGACATCATCTATGGCGAAGGCGGCAGCGACTCGATCTACGGTGGCGCAGGCAACGACCTCCTGAGGCCGTCCGCGAGTTCCGGGGACGGCGCTGACGTTGCCTATGGAGGGCCGGGAGCGGACCGTATCCACGCCGAGGCGGGGAGCTCCGAGGGCGACGTCCTCGACGGCGGGTCGGACGACGGCGCCATCGATGTCTTCTACCTCGGCGGTTCCGGCGCAGCTATCGACCTCGACATGGCCGCAGGCACCTCGAACTGGGGCGCGACGGCTGTGGGATTCGAGTCGGTTACCGCGACGAACTATGCGGACGTCATTGCCGGCACGAGTGGCGACGACATCATCGATGCTTCGTACGGGAACGATCGGATCGACGCCGGAGCCGGGAACGACACGCTCAACGACGGTGCCGGCGACGACGTCGTCCATGGTGGCGACGGCGCCGACACCTTCCTCGGCAATCGGAGTGGCGGGTCCAGCGACTACGACGAGTTGTGGGGTGGCGGTGGGAACGACACGATGACCGGCGGCCCTTATGGCGCCCTGGACCTGATCAGCGGCGACGACGGCAACGACACTCTGAGCAACGGAGAAGGTGCCGCACGAGTGTTCGGCGGGCTCGGGGACGACGCGATCACTCTCGACGGCAGCATGAGCTCGGCTGCCTACGGCGGTGACGGCAGCGACACGATTCGTGTCGGGGCGATCGGTGGCGACGCCAACGGCGGCAACGGCAACGACACGATCTACGGGGGATCCTCGTCGCTCTCCGCCAACGGTGACGCGGGTGACGACAAGATCTACGGAGCCGCAGAGTCCAACTACGTCAGGGGCGGCGCCGGTAACGACGTGATCGAAGGCGGCGCCGGCAAGGACGAGCTGATCGGTGGTCCGGGCCTCGACTCGATCCACGGCAAGGCTGAAGCTGACAAGATCTATGGCGACGAGGACCACTACAGCCCGACTGTCGGATCCGCTGACAGCATCGACGCCGGGGACGGAAACGACACGGTAGAGGCCGGTCCAGGCAATGACACCGTGAGCGCCGGCGAGGGCGCGGACACTGTCATCGGTGAGGCGGGGAACGACCGAGTCCTCGGCGGAGGCGGCAACGACCGTCTGAAGGGCGACGCGGGCAACGACTCGATCGAGGGTGGCAACGGCAACGACACGCTGGAGGGCGGAAACAACACCGACTCCCTTCGCGGTGACAGCGGCGACGATCTGCTCGCGGGCAACGCCGGCGACGACTCGCTGAACGGCGGGACCGGCATCGACACGGCGTCCTATGCGACCGCCGACAACCCTGTGACCGCGAGCATGTCCCGTGCGACCGGAGGTGCCGGAACCGACACGTTCGCCGGGATGCAGAACCTCAAGGGCAGCCCCTACTCCGACCGCCTCACCGGCGACGGCGGCGCCAACGTGCTCCTCGGTGGTGGCGGCAACGACACGATCCTTCCGGGCCTCGGCAACGACCGCGCGGAGGGTGGCTCGGGCACCGACACCGTCGCGTACTCGAACGTACGCAACGGGGTGAAGGTCGCGCTCAACACGACCTCGGTGCAGTCGACGGGCGCGGGAGCGGATCGCCTGCTGACGTTCGAGCGACTGACCGGCACGAACTACGCCGACGTCCTGAAGGGCAACAGCGGAGCCAACAAGCTTGTCGGTCTCGGTGGTTCGGACCGGATCGAGGGAGGTTCGGGCAACGACTCCCTCTACGGGCACTCCGGCAACGACCGGCTCGTCGGTGGCTACGGTCGCGACTACGGCGACGGCGGGACCGGCAGCGACACGAGCTCGTCGGTCGAGCGGCGCGTACGGATTCCGTAGACGGTCTCCGTGAGGGGACCTGAGGATCTGGTCACCGTGTTGTTTCTCAATCCGACAGCGAGGCTGCGCGACCGGTGTTAGCTTCGCGTTGCTAGGTGCCACGTCCGGGAGCGGCACGTTCACTTCTCGTGGATCGAGACGCTCATGCGTGCTTCCTGGTTCTCCTGTGTGTCGGTTGCTCTGATGACCGCCGCCAGCCTCGTCGGCCTTGGCGTCGGTGTGGCACCTGCTCATGCCGAGGACCTGACCTGCGACGGGCAGCCGGTGACGGTCGACCTGAGCGCGGGAGCTTCGCCTACGGAGGGACCGGATGTGGTCTGGGTTCCTTCGGGTGAAGGCCCGGCGGTGGACGCGCTCGGCGGCGACGACCTCATCTGTGTCGCGCCTGGTTACAGCAACCGTAGGATCACGGGCGGCGCCGGCAACGATCTGCTTCGCGCCGGTGACGACCACGCACATCTCGAAGGTGGTCCGGGTGACGACGTGATGTTCGGGAGCAACTCGCAGGACGATCTCATCGGTGGGGCGGGCGACGACACTCTCCATGCCGGGGGTGGGGACGACAACATCTGGGGCGACGGGTATGCCACGGACCCGGAGATCGCGCCCGGGGCCGACCACATCTACGGCGGATCCGGTGCCGACTGGATCTCCCGTACGGAAGGCCCCGACTTCATCCGACCCGAGACCGGCGATGACATCGTGCGCGTGTCGGGCGATCTGGCGGCGTACGACATCGCCGACTCGGTCAGTTGGGGTGGGTACGAGCTGCAGCTGACGAACCTGCCGGCGGCCGTTGACTACAACCTGACGACGGGCGCACTCCGTTCTGGCGGCGTGGAAGCCAAGGTCGTGGGTGTGGACACCGTCTATGCGACGGCCTTCGATGATGTGATCAGCAGCCAGGGGACGAGCTTCATCCGCCTGTACACCGCGGACGGTGATGACACCGTCACGGTGGCGTGCCAGTACTCCCACCTGGATACAGGTGCCGGCGACGATGTCGTACATGGCGGCCCGCAAGCAGATGGGATAGCGACCGGTGACGGCAACGATGTCGTCGACACCGGTTCCGGTGACGACGGCGTCGACGGGGGCGTGGGCGATGACCAGATCGACACCGGCGATGGCGACGACGACGTATGGGCAGGGGATGGTTCGGATCGGATCGATACGGGCCTCGGAACCGACTCCGTGTCAGCAGGCACAGGGAACGACCAGGTTCATGCCGGCGACGGCGATGACGATGTCGCCGCTGGTCCAGGTGACGATCGAGTCGACGGGGCGGCGGGCCGGGACTATGTCGGCAGCGGCGCGGGCGTGGACGTGCTGATCGGAGGCGAGGGCAACGACGATCTCGACGCGAGGATCGGAGCCAAGGCGACGATCGACGGTGGATCGGGTGATGACAGCATCTTGGGATCTCCCGGGAACGACGTTCTCCGAGGTGGTGCCGGCCGAAACGAGATGTCGGGCTACGACGGAAATGACCGGCTCGATGGCGGGGCGGGTACCGACATCATGTACGGCGGCCGCGGTGCCGACACGATGTACGGAAACGACGGCCGCGACTTCCTGACTGCATATCCCAGCAACAGCTCGCCCGATGACGGAGCGGCCGACTACTTGTCAGGAGGGAACGGGGATGACGAACTGAGATCCGGGGGAGGCAACGACCGCCTCGCGGGAAACGGCGGGGCCGACCTTCTCCTGGCCGGCAGCGGGAACGACTCGCTCGACGGCGGGTCTGGCAACGACAGCATGGCGGCCGGCCCCGGAGTGGACACGGTGTCGTACCTCGGCGCGACAAGCGGTGTCGTCGCAACGCTGGGTCAGGCGACCGGTGGCGGTGGGAGCGACCGGATGTCGGAGCTCGAGAACCTCACCGGAAGCCGCTACTCGGACGAGTTGACCGGAGGAGCAGGCGCCAACGTGCTGCTCGGCAGCAGTGGCAACGACACCATCCGCCCCGGGGGCGGGTCCGACCGCGTCGACGGCGGAAGCGGCACCGACATGGTGTCGTACGAGGGTCACACGACAGGAGTGACCGTCTCCCTCGCCACCACGGCGCCCCAGTCCACCGGCGCCGGCCGGGACAGCCTTCGAGGCATCGAGCGCCTGACCGGTACGACGCGAGCCGACGTGCTGACCGGAAACTCGCTGGGCAACGTACTGATCGGGCGGGACGGGAACGACAGGATCTACGGCGGCCCGGGCGACGACAGGCTGTTCGGCGACAACGGATCCGATGGCCTGTACGGCGGCAGCGGCCGCGACTACGGCGACGGCGGCACCGGTTCGGACCGTTGGAGCTCGATCGAGACCCGACGCCGGTTGCCCTAGACGGCTCACGACACCAATTACTGAAATGAGATCTGGTGGTCCGGTCGACTAGCCTTGCCGCATGATCGACCCGCGCATCCTCCGCGAAGACCCCGACCGCGTACGTGCCTCGCAGGAGCGCCGTGGCGCTTCCTCCGACGTGGTGGACCGGGCGCTGTCCGCGGACAGTGTGCGACGAGCGGCGATCGCGGACTTCGAGGCCAAGCGGGCCGAGCAGAAGCAGATGGGCAAGAAGGTCGCCCAGGCCAAGGGCGAGGAGAAGCAGCAGCTCCTGGCCGAGGTGAAGGACCTCGCGGCCGCCGTCAAGGAGGCCGAGGCTGCACAGACGGCGGCCGAGGAAGAGTGGAAGAAGGCTCTCAAGGCCATCCCCAACCTCGCCGACGACGCTCCGGCCGGCGGTGAGGACGACTTCGTCCTGATCGAGAAGGTCGGGGAGCCGCGCGACTTCGCGGCCGAGGGCTTCGAGCCGCGCGACCACGTCGAGCTCGGCAAGCTCCTCGGCGCGATCGACCTCGAGCGCGGCGCCAAGGTCTCGGGCAGCCGCTTCTACTTCCTGACCGGGGTCGGCGCCGAGCTGGAGTTCGCGCTGATCAACCTGGCGATGGAGCAGGCCCGCGAGGCCGGGTTCACCCAGGTCATCGCGCCGGCGCTGGTGCGCCCGGAGGCGATGGAGGGCACCGGCTTCCTCGACCAGGTCGACGACGGCGTCTACAAGATCGAGGACGACGACCTCTACCTCGTCGGCACCTCGGAGGTGCCGATGGCGGCCTACCACGCCGACGAGATCCTCGATCCCGACACGCTCCCGCGGCGCTACGCCGCCTTCTCGTCGTGCTTCCGCAAGGAGGCCGGCTCGGCGGGCAAGGACACCAAGGGCATCATCCGGGTCCACCAGTTCGAGAAGGTGGAGATGTTCGTCTACACCACCGTCGAGGATTCGTACGCCGAGCACCAGCGTCTCCTCGAGTGGGAGAAGGCGTTCCTGGACAAGCTCGAGCTCGCCTACCAGGTCATCGACGTCGCCGCGGGCGACCTCGGTCCGAGCGCGCTGCGCAAGTTCGACTGCGAGGCGTGGATCCCGACCCAGGGGAAGTACCGCGAGCTCACCTCGGCGTCCAACTGCACCACCTTCCAGGCGCGCCGGCTCGACATCCGGCAGCGGACCGAGAACGGCACCACGCCGGTCGCCACGCTCAACGGCACGCTGACCGCGATCACCCGCGCGATCGTCGCCGTCCTGGAGACCCACCAGCAGGCCGATGGCTCGGTGCGCGTGCCGAAGGCGCTGCAGAAATGGCTCGGTCGCGAGGTCCTGGAGCCGATCCAGAAGTGAGCACGACCGACAGCGCCACCGCGCGGCCCGGCGAGGCCGCCTGGCAGCCGAAGCTCGTCGCGCTCGACATCGACGGCACCCTGCTGGGCTGGATCGAGGGCACCGGCACGACCTCCGAGGCGCTCTCGGACAAGGTGCGCGACGCGGTCCGCCGGGCCTACGACGCCGGTGCCCACGTGGTGCTCTCCTCCGGTCGCTCGGCCCATTCGATGACCGGGATCGCCGACCTGCTCGGACTTCCCGACGAGGGTGCGGAGCGGTTGTGGATCGTCGCGTCCAACGGGGCGGTGGTGCTTCGCTACCCGCCCACGGATGTCGTGCACGAGGAGACGTTCGACGCCCGCGCGGCCGTCGAGAAGATCCTGGAGCGGCGTCCGAACGTCCTGGTCGCGGTCGAGAACCGGGGCGTCGGCTATCGAATGAATCGCCCCTTCCCCGAGGGCGAGCTCGGTGGCGGCGAGAACATGATCGCGACGGTCCAGGAGATGGTCGCGGAGCCGGTCTCCCGCGTGATCATCCGCGATCCCGACGCGACCCCGGAGGACTTCCTCGCCCTCGGTCGTGACCTCGGCCTGCACGGCATCGACTACGTGGTCGGCTACACCGCATGGCTCGACCTCACCCCGGTCGGCGTCTCCAAGGCATCGGGCCTCGCCTACGTCTGCGACCAGCTCGACCTCGAGCCCGCCGACGTACTCGCCATCGGCGATGGCCGCAACGACGTCGAGATGCTCGAGTGGGCCGGCCGGGGCGTCGCCATGGGCAACGCCCCCGAGGTCGTCCAGGAGATCGCCGACGCCGTCACCGCCCACGTCGCCGACGACGGCGCGGCGCTGGAACTCTCCCGCTGGTTCTGAAAGTGCTGTTCTGGGAGTCTTGGCGCTCGTGACCCTTCCCACCACCATCCTCACCGAGCGGCTCACGCTGCCGCTGTGGACCCGGGCCGACATCGAGGCCATCGTCGACCAGCAGGGCCGGAACGGCCGGCCGCAGGGCTGGCACCCGCAGTTCCCGCGCGAGGACGACCGCGACGCGGCCACGATGTGGGTCGAGGGCGACCCGTGGAGCTCCCGCTACATCGTGCGCAACGGGACCGTCCTCGGTTCGATCGGCTTCTTCGGGCCGCCCGACACCGCGCCCGACGGCACGCCGGAGACCGAGGTCGGCTACGGCCTGGTCGAAGAGGCACGCGGGTGGGGCTTCGCCACCGAGGCGCTCAAGGCTCTGCTGGCGTGTGCGGATCAGGAGGGCGTACGCATCCGGGCGTCGGTCGAACCCACCAACGCGACCAGCCTCCGAGTGCTCGCCAAGTGCGGGTTCACCGACCTCCGTGGCGCCGACGAGGACGGGCATCTGGTGATGGCCAGGCCGGTCCCCGGTGGCAGAATGGAAGAATGAGTACGCCGAAGCTCGTCGCCACCGACCTGGACGGCACTCTGGTCAGGGCAGACGGCTCGGTCTCGGACTTCACTCGTGACGTTCTCGTGAAGCTCGAGGAGATCGGCGTGCCGGTCATCTTCGTGACCGGGCGGCCGCTTCGCTGGACCCGCGAGCTCTTCGATCACATCGGCAGCGTCGGACTGGCGATCGTCTCCAACGGAGCGCTGGTCTGGGACGTCGCCGCCGATCAGCCCCGGCTCACCCGGCTGATCGAGCCGGCGCTCACCGCCGAGGTGGCGACGACGCTGAAGGACAGTCTGTCCGGGCTGGTCTTCGCGACCGAGTCGCTCGAGGGCTGGTCCTGCGAGCCCGCGTTCGCGCCCCACGTGTCCGGCACCATGGAGCCCGCCAAGCGCGTCGCGGCGATCGAGGAGCTCGCCGAGGAGCCGCTGATCAAGCTGCTCGCCCGCAGTGCCGACCACGACGACGCCGACGAGCTGCTGGCGGCCGCGGTGGCCGTCGTCGGTGATCGCGTCAACGTCACCCACTCGTCCTTCCCGCTGCTCGAGATCAGCGCTCCGGGCGTCACCAAGGCCTCCACGCTGGAGCTGGTCTGCACGGAGCTCGGCATCTCCGACGCGGACGTGATCGCCTTCGGTGACATGCCCAACGACCTGCCGATGCTGACCTGGGCCGGGACGTCCTACGCCATGGCGGACGCCCACCCGAGCGTCGTCGCCTGCGCATCCCATCTCGCGCCCGGGCACGAAGATGACGGCGTCGCGCGGGTCCTGGCTGGAGTCTTCGGCCTGTGACTGGTTTGATCTTCGCCATGCGCCGCGTCCCCCAGCTCCTCGCTGCCGTTGCTCTTGCCGCGACAGCGGTGGTCACGACGAGCCCCGCACCTGCTTCCGCCGCCCCGGCCACCTCGGCTGTGACGGCTCCCGCGAAGTGCCCCGCCTTCAAGCTCGCCGACGCGGTCAAGGAGCCACTGGTCTTCCACGCGCGAGTGACCGGCCCCGGAAAGGCGACCAAGAAGGGCGGCCCGGTGGTCTACCCGGTGACCGTCGTCAAGGCGCTCAAGGGTGTCACCAGCGGCAGCAGCCTCGAGGTCGCCCTCAACCCCGGTGTGTGCCAGAAGAAGTCGCTGACCGAGAACGAGGACTACTACTTCTTCGTGCAGAAGAAGGGCAGCACCCTCCTAGTCGCCGGCAGTGCGCCGCGCGTCGAGGAATACACCGACAAGCTCCAGGCCGAGATCGCCAAGGAGTTCCCCGAGGTGATCACCCCCGAGCCTCAGCAGGTGAGCTTCAGCAAGCCCGCGTCTCCCGAGGGCGCGAAGCTCGTCGAGGTCGCCGCCCCGGGCGTCGTGCTCGTCGTCGTCGGCCTCCTCGGCCTGATCGTCGTGCAGATCCTCGGGCGGCGGAAGGCTGCTTGAGCGGGTGTCGGTTCGTCAAGGTATGCAGGCGACCCGACACTTCCCTAGCGGAACTCCGCTAGGGAAGCGACGCATGATCTGCGTCCCTTGACGAACCGACCGCCGCAGGCGCCCACCCCGGCGGCCGGAAGACGTAGCTCAGCTTGAGCCGCCAGCCGTCGGCGCTGCGTACGTCGTTCCAGAGCTCGCGGAAGGCTCCGTACTCCAGGCGGAGCAGGTTGTAGGTGTCGACCTTGTAGGTCAGGCCGTACGTCGGGCGCTGGTGCTCCGGCTGGAACGTGCCGAAGAGGCGGTCCCAGACGATCAGGATGCCGGCGTAGTTCTTGTCCAGGTATTCGGGGTCGGAGCCGTGGTGGACGCGGTGGTGCGACGGCGTGTTGAGCACGAGCTCCAGCGGACGCCACAGCTTGCCGATCGTCTCGGTGTGCACGAAGAACTGGTAGATCAGGTTGATCGAGAAGGCGAGATAGATCGCCGCGGGTGAGATGCCGAGGAACGGCAGCGGCAGGAAGAAGAAGAACTCGAACCACGGGTTCCACTTCTGCCGCAGCGCGGTCGCGAACGTCATGTACTCGCTGGAGTGGTGCGCCTGGTGCGCCGCCCAGCCGACGCGCGTGCGGTGCACGAAGCGGTGGTTCCAGTAGTAGGCGAGGTCGACGACCACGACCGAGATCGCCAGACCCCACCACGTCCCCGGGATCTGCCACAGCGAGGCGTAGGCGAAGATCGCCGCGTAGACCGCGAAGGTCAGCACCTTGAACACGGTCATCGACACGATCGAGCCGAGGCCCATCAGGATCGAGGTGCGCGCGTCCTTGAAGACGTAACCGGCCAGGTTGTCGTCGTGGTCGAGCCACTTCAGCGCCGCGAGCTCGATCAGGATCGAGATCACGAAGAACGGGATGGCGTACGTCAAGGGGTTCTTCAACGGGTCGAGCATGTCGTTCACGGGGGACCTCCCAGGGATATGACCTTGGAGTAAGTTACCTCAAGGTCATATGCCGCCGCTAGACTCCTGGACATGTCACGGGCCAACGCTGGAACCAAGGGCGTCCCACGCGCCGACCGCGAGCTGCAGATCGTCCGAGCCGCCTGCGAGGTCTTCGGCACCGTGGGTTTCGCCAAGGCATCCGTCGCCGGGATCGCGGCCGACGCCGGCATCTCGAAGCCGTTGGTCTACCAGTACTTCGGCTCCAAGGAGGGCCTCTTCCTGGCCAGCTTCAACTACGGCGCCGAGACGCTCGCCGCCGAGATGGAGCGGGTCGCCGCCGACGACTCGGTCGGCCTCGAGCGTGGCCTGCGTACGCTCGACGGACTCTTCCGCACGCTCGAGCCGCAGCCCTGGTTGTGGCGGCTCCTCTTCGACCCGTCAGCGCCCGACGACGGTGAGGTGGCGTCTGCGCGCGCCGTCTACACCGACCGGATCACCCGTCTCGCCGTCGAAGGCGTCGGGGAGCTGATGAGGCTCGTCGGTGATGACGACCCCCTCGACGCCTCCGCGCTGACCGCGGTCTGGATGAGCGCCGTCGATGCGCTGATCACCTGGTGGCTCGACCATCCCGGGGTCACACCCGCGGAGATGACGGACCGCTGTCACCGGCTGATCACCGCCCTCTCCGGCGCCGCGCTGCCGCCTCACCTCGTGGCCGATCTCAGTGCCGGCTGAGTCGGCGAGGTACGACGGGGAGCTCTGCAGGGGTTACCCGCGCGTAGCCCCTGCAGAACTCCCCGTCGTACATCCCGGCCGGTGATCGGCAGAACCCAGTAACCTACGCGGCGTGAGCATCGGCAGAGACCTGCAGTCCGCGATCTTCCGCAAGGGCCTGTTCGGCCACCGTCCCGTGGTGCCGACCGAGCCCTCGGCGCTCGCCGAGGCGGCCCATCGGGTGATGAGCAAGGAGGCCTGGGCGTACGTCGCCGGCGGCGCCGGGCAGCAGCGCACCGTCGAGGCCAACACCGCGGCCTTCGACCACTACCGCCTCGTTCCCCGCATGCTCACCAACGTGGAGAACCGCGACCTGCGAACCACGCTGTTCGGCGTGGACATGCCGGCGCCGCTGATGCTCGGCCCGGTCGGCGTGCTCGAGCTCGCCCACCCCCGCGCGGAGCACGAGGTCGCCGCCGCGGCCCGCGCGACGGGCGTCCCGATGGTGATCTCCACGCAGGCGTCCGTCCCGATGGAGGAGGTCGCCGACGACCTCGGTGACACCCCACGGCTCTACCAGCTCTACTGGTCGAAGGACGAGTCGATCGTCGAGTCCTTCGTACGCCGCGCCGAGGCCATCGGCTCCGACGCGCTGGTCCTCACGCTCGACACGCACATGCTGGGGTGGCGTACGCGTGATCTCGATCTGGGCTATCTGCCTTTCGCGAGGGGGCTCGGGATCGCGCAGTACACCTCCGACCCGGCCTTCCGGGCCGTCGTCGAGGAGCGGCTCTCCGGCAACACCGGGACCAGCGTGCGCCCCGGGATCCGGGAGATCCCCGCCGCTCTCACCGCGGTCGCCTCGATGGCCCAGCACCATCCCGGCAAGCTCGTCGACAACCTCCGCTCCGGTCAGGCCCGCGCCGCGGTCGAGACGTTCCTCGACGTCTTCTCCCGCTCCGACCTGATCTGGGACGACCTGGACCGGCTGCGGGAGATGACCGACCTGCCGATCGTGCTGAAGGGGCTCCAGGCGCCCGAGGACGCCCGCCGCGCGCTCGAGCACGGCGTCGACGGGATCATCGTCTCCAACCACGGCGGCCGTCAGGTCGACGGTGCCATCGCCTCCATCGACGCCCTGCCGAGCATCGTCGACGAGGTCGACGGCCGCATCCCGGTGCTCTTCGACTCCGGCATCCGTTCCGGCGCCGACATCCTCAAGGCGCTCGCCCTGGGCGCCGACGCGGTCCTCCTCGGCCGCCCCTACGTCTACGGCCTCGCCCTCGCCGGTGCCGCCGGTGTCCAGGCCGTCATCGAGCACATGATCGCCGAGCTCGACCTCTCCCTCGGCCTCGTCGGCTGCCGCTCGGTCGACGAGATCGGCCGCGAGCTCCTCGGCTGAGTGCAGCGGGTGAGAGCAGGGACACGCCTGGACAGTGCCAAGTTCATACTTTATGAGGGAGCGCGATCCGAGGACCCCACCTACGATGCAGGTGATGAACCCGCACATACCGCCAGATATCGTCGTGATCGGCGGCTCCAACATGGATCTCCACGCTCGGGCACACGAGCAGGTGGTGATGGGTTCGAGCATGTCCGGATCCGCCGGCCTCTCGCCCGGGGGCGTCGGCCGCAACGTCGCGGAGAACCTCGCGCGTCTGGGTGACGCGGTGGCACTGGTCTCGGTCGTCGGCGACGATCCGATCGGCGACGAGGTGATCAGCTACACCGAGGACGTCGGCGTCGACTGCACCTACGTGCGCCGCCGGGCAGACGTACGCACCGGCACCTACAACGCCGTGCTCGACTCCTCCGGTGAGCTGGTGGTCGCGGTGGCCGACATGGCCGCGACCGACGAGTTCTCCCCGCTGGTGGTGGAGGCGGCGCGCGACCTGATCAAGAATGCCCGCGGCGTGCTCGTCGAGGGCAACATCCCGGTCCGCACCGCCGAGGTGGCGATCGACCTCGCCCACGAGTTCGACGTGCCGGTCGGGTTCGACCCGGTCTCGGTGCCGAAGGCGAAGCGGGCGCGTGACCTGATCCGCGCCGATCGGGAGCTCTACCTGGTCACGCCCAACCAGGCCGAGCTGGCGGCGCTGACCGACCTGCCCGCCGGCTCCGACGCGGAGATCGAGAAGGCCGTCCATGCGCTGCACGACCGCGGCGTCGGCGTCGTCTGGGTGCGTCTCGGCGCCCGCGGCTCGGTGATCAGCTACAACGACGTCTACCAGGAGCTCCCCGCCATGCCGACCGAGGTCGTCGACGTCACCGGCGCGGGCGACGCGATGCTCGCCGCCTTCATGCACGAGGCGCTCCGCGACGTCGACCTGGTCGAGGCGGCAAGGTTCGGGCATGCCGCGGCCGCGCTGACCTGCGGCACCCACGACACCGTCCGGATGGACCTCAGCGAGAGCCTCGTGCGGGAGCTGGCGTGAAGGTGAGACTCACCGAGGAGGTCGCCACGGCGCTCGCCGAGGGCCGCCCGGTCGTCGCGCTGGAGTCGACGATCATCAGCCATGGCATGCCCTATCCCGACAACGTCAAGATGGCCGTCGAGGTCGAGCAGATCGTGCGCGACAACGGCGCCGTCCCGGCCACGATCGCGCTGCTCGACGGCATCCCGCGCGCCGGCCTCGACCACGACGACCTCGAGCTCCTCGCCTCCGACCCCGAGGTGACCAAGGTCAGCGTCCGCGACCTTCCCTACGTCGTGGCCCGCGGCCTCCACGGTGCGACCACGGTCGCGGCCACCATGCGCCTGGCGGCCATGGTCGGGATCCGGACGTTCGTGACCGGTGGGCTCGGCGGCGTACACCGGGGTGCGAGCGAAACCTTCGACATCTCCGCCGACCTGACCGAGCTCGCCCGCACCCAGGTCGCGGTGGTGAGCGCCGGGGTGAAGTCGATCCTCGACATCGGCCTGACCCTGGAGACGCTGGAGACCTACGGGGTGCCGGTCCTGGTCAACGGGGCCGACGAGTTCCCGGCCTTCTACTCCCGCAGCTCGGGGTTCGCGGCGCCGCTGCGCATCGACGGACCCGAGGAGGCGGCGAACGTCATGAAGGCCACCTGGGACCTCGGTCTCCCCAGCGGACTGGTCATCGCCAACCCGGTCCCGGCCGCCGACGAGATCCCCGCCGAGGTGATCGGGAGCCACATCGACCGGGCCCTGCGCGACGCCGAGGACCGCAACGTCCGTGGCAAGGACATCACCCCGTTCTTGCTGGCCCGGATCGTCGAGCTGACCGGCGGAGACTCGCTGGCGACCAACATCGCGCTGGTGCGGCACAACGCAGCCTTCGGTGCGCAAATGGCCGTATCCCATGCTGCGATCCGCTAACTACTCACCACTCGTTCACCCCGGAGACACCGGACGTGGCCTAACGTCTTGCCTATCTATGCGTTGATCCTCCCGTGACCGATAGCCCCCACGCTGGCCCGAACACGATGGCCCCGTCCAGGATCGCCCCGTCCAGGCGCACCCTGCTCAAGGCCGGCCTGATGGGTGGCGCCGGCGTCGTCGCCGGCCCGATGCTGTGGACCCAGGCGGCCAGGTCGGCCGCACCGGCCGCCGGCGTACATCTGTCCTACGGCACCAACCCGGCACGGCAGATGAACGTCTCCTGGTCGACCGCCGGTTCGGTGCAGGCGCCGCGGCTCGACCTGGGCGTGACACCCGACTACGGCCTCACCCTGCAGCCCGAGTCGGTCTCCTCGATCCGGGTGGACAGCGTCTACCACCACGTCGACCTCAGCGACCTGCGGCCCGGCACCCGCTACTACTACCGGCTCAGCCACGACGGGGGCACCGCGACCAGGGGCTCCTTCACGACCGCCCCGAAGACCACGGGGTCGTTCCGGTTCGCCGCCTTCGGTGACATGGGCGTGGCCGAGGACGCCGCACGCAACGTGAACCTGATCCGCCAGCAGGGTGCCGAGTTCGCGTTCGTCGTCGGCGACATCGCCTACGCCGACACCGGCGGCCAGGGCAAGAGTGGGGAGGCGCAGCAGGACTTCGGCGTCTGGGACGAGTTCCTGAACCAGATCCAGCCCAGTGCCAACGCGATCCCGTGGATGACCGTCGTCGGCAACCACGAGATGGAGAACGGCAACGGCGAGCTCGGCTACGACGGCTACCGCGCCCGCTTCCACCTCCCCGGCAACGGTGCCGGCGGCGGACAGGAGACCTACTCCTTCGTCCGCGGCAACGTCGCCTTCATCGCCCTCGACGGCAACGACGCGACGTACGAGTACACACGGAACGCGGGTTACCTCGGTGCGACCCTGGACAGCTGGCTCGAGCACCGGCTGGCCGCCTTCCGGGCCCGCGACGACATCGACTTCATCCTGGTCGGCTTCCACCAGTGCGCCTACTGCACCAACATCGCCCACGCCTCCGACGGCGGCATCCGTGACCGCTGGGAGGCGCTCTTCGACCGCTACCAGGTCGACGTCGTGATCAACGGCCACAACCACTGCTACGAGCGCACCCACCTGATGCGCGGCGGCAAGCCGGTGCAGGAGGCGCCGCGCGGTTCCACGGTCAGCACCAACCAGGGCACGATCTACATCACCGCCGGCGGCGGTGGCGGTTCGACCTACCCCGACGTCCTGCCGGTGCTCTCCTACTACACCGACAAGAACGGCCTGAAGATCCCCGAGCCGACCACCTACCGCGCCGTCGGCGACGCGACCCACTCGGTCGCGTTCTTCGACGCGCATCCTCGCGACGCCCATGGGCAGGCCCGGCTCGACCTCGAAGTCATCGCCTCCGACGGCTCCGCGGTCGACACGCTCACCATCGCTAGGTCGCGCTGATGCCCATCCCTTTAGAGTTGATGCGCGTGGGGGGATTCAGAAGGAGGAAGCCGAGGCTGCTGAGCGTCGTCGTGCCGGTCTACAACGTGGCCGAGTACGTCGCTGACAGCCTCGACAGCATCCTGCATCAGCCGCTGCGCGAGGTCTGCGCCATCGAGGTCGTCGTCGTCGACGACGGCTCGACCGATGGATCGGCCGAGATCGTCAAGGAGATCGCGGCGAAGGATCCTCGGGTCACGCTGATCACCCAGCCCAACTCCGGCGTCTCCATCGCCCGTCACGCCGGGATCGAGGCCACCACGGGCGACCTGCTCACCTTCGTCGACCCCGATGACATCCTGCCCCGCGACGCCTGGAGCTCGATGGTGAAGTCGCTGCGGCGTACGGGCTCCGACTTCGCGGTCGGCTCCGCCGAGCGCCTCACCCTCGTGAACGGCGAGGAGCGGAGGTACGTCACCCCGCTGATGCGCCGCAACCACACCCGGACCCGCCTCAGGTGCCGGATCGAGGACGCCCCGCTGATGCTCGCGGACGTGTTCGTGTGGAACAAGATCTTCCAGCGCGCGTTCTGGACCGACAACGCCATCACCTTCCCCGAGCGCACCCGCTACCAGGACCAGGTGGCCCTGACCCAGGCGTTCCTGGCCGCCAAGACCTTCGACGTGCTCACCGACGTCGTCTACGACTGGCGGGTCCGGTCCGACCTCTCCTCCGCGACCCAGAAGCGCGCCCAGGTCGCCAACCTGATCGAGCGGATCGACACCAAGCGCCAGACCGTCGCCCTGGTGGCCGGCTCGGGTTCGGGGAAGCTGATGCGCACGCTGCGTACGGAGATCCTTCCGATCGACATGTGGGAGCACTTCCGCGCCGCGGTCACCCCCACCACCGAGGACCCGGACCGCTACTGGTCGCTGCTGCGCGAGGCCGTCCACGAGTTCTGGTACGACGCCGGCGTCCCCTTCGAGGAGACCACCGTCCCGCGTGGCCAGCGCCTGATGGCCTGGCTGGTCTGGCAGGACCGCCGCGACGCCCTCGCCGACCTCATCGCGATGATCGACGAGCAGGGTCCTGGACGGGCGATCGAGGCCTTCGCGACCCGCGAAGAGCTCCCCGTCGGACTCTGATCCGGCATCCCCCCACGGGTAACGATTCCGCATACCCGGGTAAATTAATTACCTGAGTATGTACCGCAGTATTCGGCTCCTGGCAGTCTCACGTCACCCAACTCGGGGGGCAACGTCTCAGGGTTGGGCCAACCCCACCCCTTGAGATCCAAGGAGCCTCAGTGAACGACGTTTCCTTCACCACCTCACGCAAGGTGGTGCTCCGCACCACCGCGCTCGCAGCGGCCGCAGTGATGGCCCTGGGCCTCGGCCTCCAGGCCGGCAGCGCCGGCGCGGCCGAATCGACCGCTCCCGGCGCAGCGACGTCCGTCAGCCCCTCGCAGCGGACTGCCGACCTCCGGGCCGCTCAGGCGGATGCCGGTGCCACGGCCAAGGAGCTCCACCTCGGTGCGCAGGAGAAGCTGATCGCCCGCGATGTCATCACGGACGCCGACGGCACCGTCCACACCCGCTACGAGCGGACGTACGCCGGGATGCCGGTGCTCGGTGGAGACCTGGTCGTCCACGTCGCGAAGGACGGCGCGGTCGACGGCGTCGACAAGGCGACCTCGGCGAAGATCGCGGTCGCCTCGACCGCCGCGGCCATCTCCTCGGCCGCCGCCGAGAAGAAGGCGACCGCCACTGCTGTCGCCGCCGACAACACCGGGACCGCCGCCGAGGCCCCGCGCAAGGTCGTCTGGGCTCGCGCCGGCAAGCCGGTGCTCGCCTACGAGACGGTCGTCAACGGCGTCCAGCCCGACGGCACCCCGAGCGAGCTGCGCGTGGTCACCGATGCGGCCACCGGCAAGGTCCTCGACAGCGAGGAGCAGATCGAGACCGGCACCGGCGAGAGCATGTACAGCGGCTCGGTCTCCGTGGGCACCACCGCCAACGGCTCCACCTTCGATCTCATCGACTCCGTGCGCGGCGGTCACAAGACCTACAACCTCAACCACGGCACCACCGGCACCGGCACGCTGTTCAACGACGCCGACGACAAGTGGGGCGACGGCACCCCGGGCAACGTTCAGACGGCCGGCGTCGACGCCGCCTACGGCGCCGCGATGACCTGGGACTTCTACAAGACGGCCTTCGGCCGCAACGGCATCGCCAACGACGGCAAGGCGGCCTACTCGCGCGTCCACTACGGCAACGCCTACGTCAACGCCTTCTGGTCCGACTCCTGCTTCTGCATGACCTACGGCGACGGCACCGCCGACGCCAAGCCGCTCACCTCGCTCGACGTCGCCGGGCACGAGATGAGCCACGGGCTCACCTCGCGCACCGCCAACCTGGCGTACCGCGGTGAGTCCGGCGGTCTCAACGAGGCCACCTCGGACATCTTCGGGACGGCCGTGGAGTGGTACGCCGCGAACACCTCCGACGCCGGCGACTACCTCATCGGCGAGAAGATCGACATCCGCGGCAACGGCACGCCGCTGCGCTACATGGACAAGCCGAGCAAGGACGGCAGCTCGGCCGACTACTGGTCGACGAGCCTGAAGCGCCTCAACGTCCACTACTCCTCGGGTCCGGCCAACCACTTCTTCTACCTGCTCTCTGAGGGAAGCGGCGCCAAGACCATCGGAGGGGTCAGCTACAACTCCCCGACCTACGACGGCTCCACCGTCAGCGGCATCGGCCGGGACAAGGCCGTCCAGATCTGGTACCGGGCGCTGACCACGTACATGACGTCGTCGACGAACTACGCCGAGGCACGCCTCGCGACCCTCTCGGCCGCCACCGACCTCTACGGTGCGACCAGCCCTGAGTTCGCCGCGGTCAACGCGGCGTGGGCCGGCGTGAACGTGAAGTAGCAGGACCAAGGTGCGGCGGGTGGAGTCTTCCTCCACTCGCCGCATCAACCACACCCCGGGGCGCATCGAAAGGTCCCTGATGCTCAGGGACTTAAGACCCGCGATATACCCAGATGCGTCGGTAATTGGGCGATTCCCGTTGCACGGGGGTCCCCCGGGGGGCAAGGTGTGGCACCCCACGTCATTGCTTCGAGGAGCCACTGAATGCCCAGCGTCCAGCTGCCGGCCGGTCCGATCGATTTCGAAGATACCGGCGGTGACGGCCCTGTCCTCGTGCTCCTCCACGGAGTGCCGATGGACGGCCGTCTGTGGCGTCGAGCCCTGCCCTACCTCGGCGGGTTCCGGGTGATCCGGCCGACGCTGCCGCTCGGGGGTCATCGCAAGCCGATGAATCCCGACGCCGACCTCAGCCAGCTCGGCGTGGCCAACATCCTCGGCGACTTCCTCGACGCGCTCGACCTCCACGACGTCACCCTGGTTCTCAACGACTGGGGCGGTGGCCAGTTCCTCATCAACGAGGATCGCACCGACCGCATCGCGCGCCTGGCGCTGGTGGCGTGCGAGGCCTTCGACAACTACCCGCCCAAGGCGGCTCGGTCGCTGGCGGTGCTCTCGAAGGTGCCGCCGCTGTTCACCGCGGCGCTGCAGCTGTTCCGCATGGAGAGCTTCCGGCAGATGAGCTCGGGCTACGGCGGGATGTCGGTCGACAAGGACTACCACCTCTACGACGACCTGATCCACGGCTGGTTCGCGCCGTCCCTGACCGACAAGGCGATCCGCCGCGACTTCATCAAGTTCGCGGGCGGCGCCCCGGGGCGCGACGAGCTGCTCGAGCTGGCCGAGGGTCAGCGGAAGTTCACCAAGCCCGTGCTCGTGGTCTGGGCGGACCAGGACACGATGATGCCCGCCGAGCACGGTCCGCGCCTGGCGGCGCACTATCCCGACGCGCGCCTGGAGATCGTCAAGGACTCCTCCACGCTGGTGCCGATCGACCAGCCCGAGGTGCTCGCCGGGCTACTTCGTACCTTCGTGGACTAGCAGCAGGCCCTCGGGCGCGGTCCGGTTGACCCGGTAGGCGAGGAAGCTCGGGACGAGGAGCGCACACAGCGCGATCCCGAGGAGATTGAGCAGGCCGCCTCCGGTGGTCGCGATCGCGGTGCCGACCACGGCCGCCGCCCCTCCGTGCAGGACGTCGGCCACCCGCGGGCCACCCGCGACGACGACCGTGAAGACCCCCTGCAGCCGGCCGCGTACGTTGTCGTCGGCCGCCGACTGCAGCATCGACATCCGGATGGCCGCCGAGGCCACGTCGGCCGCGCCGGCGACCATCATGAAGAGCACGCCGAGCCCCAGCATCAGAGGCGTGAGGTGGTCCGCGAAGGCGACGGTCAGCCCGAACAGGGTGATCCCGAGGGCCCACACCCCGATGCACCAGATGACCACGCGCCCCTGGGCCTCGATGCGGGAGACCCAGCCCGAGAAGATCCCGCCGATCACCGCGCCGGCCGGGATGGCGGCGAAGAGCAGCGCGAACGCGATCCCACCTTCGGTGGGACCACCGAAGGACTCGTGCGCGATCTGGGGGAACAGCGCCCGCGGCATCGCGAAGACCATCGCGATCAGGTCGACCACGAAGCTCATCAGCAGCACCGGCTGGTGGCGCAGGTAGGCGAAGCCGTCCCACACCGACCGCAGTCCGGGCACCTTCGAGCCGGCACCCTCGACGGGGATCCGCGGCAGCAGCACGACCGCGTAGAGGGTCGCGAAGAGGGTGACCGTGTCGATGGCGTACAGCCAGGTGAACCCGGTGAACGGGAGCATGACGCCCGCGACCAGCGGGCCGGCGATCGCACCCGCCTGGAAGACCGTCATGTTGAGCGAGTTGGCGGCCGGCAGCAGGTGCGCGGGCAGGATCTTCGGGAGCAGCGAGTTCCGGGTCGGCTGATTGACCGCGAAGAACGCCTGCTGCACCGAGAAGAGACACAGCAGCGCCCACACGTTGGTGTTGCCGAGCGCCGACTGGAGCCAGAAGAGCGCACTGGTGACGATCAGCCCGGTGGTCGAGACCATCAGGATCGTACGCCGGTCGAAGTGGTCCGCGAGCGCGCCGCCGTAGAGGCCGAACACGATCAGCGGGACCAGTCCGAAGACACCCGTCAGACCGACGTACGCCGACGAGCCGGTGTCCGCGTAGATCTGGGCCGGCACCGCGACCACGGTCAGCTGCGCGCCGATCATGGTGATGATCCCGGCGGTCCACAGGCGCCGGAAGTGCGGCTCCTGGAGGGGGCGGGTGTCGGCGATGGCACCCCGCAGCTTGTCGGCGATGCTCACTTCCGCGGGGCCTTCAACATGGTTACTGATGCTAAGCGAATGAATTTACCTGGAGAAATTCCGAGGAGAGGTGTCGGATCGGGGTGTAGACGTTCGTAGCAGGGGTGAGAGGCGGCCACAGAGGCCGCCGAGATGACAGGAGAACGATCATGCCGAGGTACATGCTGTCCGTGTGGGAGTCCGGTCTCGAACGCCCGGAGTTCGGTGGCTACGCGAGCAAGGAGGACATGCTCCAGTCCTTCGCGGACACCGGGGCCTTCAACGAGAAGCTCGAGAAGGAGGGCTACTTCGTCTTCGCCGACGGTCTGGAAGCACCCAACACCGCCACCGTCGTCGACGGCCAGGGTGAGACGGTCGTGACGACCGACGGTCCCTACGCCGAGTCGAAGGAGTTCATCGGCGGCTTCTGGGTCATCGAGGCCCCCGACCTCGACGTCGCCCTGAAGCTGGCCGCCGAAGGGTCGAAGGCATGCCGCGGCAAGGTCGAGGTACGCCCGTTCCAGACCGAGGAGTCGTTCAAGGAGCTGCTCGGCTAGTGAGTCCCGTCGAGGAGGCGATCACCCGCGTCCACCGTGAGGAGTGGGCGCGGGTCGTGGCCTCGCTGGCCCGCCGCTTCGGCGACCTCGACATCGCCGAGGACGCCGCGGCCGAGGCGTTCACGGTCGCTGTCGAGCGCTGGCCGCTCGACGGCGTACCTCCCAACCCCGGCGCGTGGCTCACCACCACCGCCAACCGCCGCGCGATCGACCGGATCCGCCGCGAGTCCAAGCGTGACGACAAGCAGAAGGAGGCCGTCGCGATGCACGATGACACCCCGCACGAGCCTCTCGGCGCGATCGAGGACGACCGGCTCCGGCTGCTGTTCACCTGCTGCCACCCCGCGCTCGCGCCCGAGGCGCGGATCGCGCTGACGCTGCGGATGGTCGGTGGTCTGACCGTGCCCGAGATCGCGAAGGCGTTCCTGGTCCAGGAGACCACGATGGGCCAGCGGATCACCCGCGCGAAGAACAAGATCAAGGTCGCCCACATCCCTTATCGGGTCCCGGAAGCCGCCGACCTCCCGGAGCGGGTCTCGGGCGTCCTGGCGGTCCTCTTCCTGGTCTTCAACGAGGGCTACCTCTCCTCCGGCGACCACGAGAACTCGGTACGCGGCGACCTGACCCTCGAGGCCATCCGGCTGACCCGCCTGGTCCGTGCCCTGCTCCCCGAGGACGGCGAGGTCGCCGGCCTGCTGGCCCTGATGCTGCTGATCGAGGCGCGGCGTACGGCTCGGATCTCGGCGACCGGCGAGCTGGTCCGGCTCGACGAGCAGGACCGCGGCTCCTGGGATCTCGCGCTGATCGCCGAGGGTCATGCGCTGGTGCGCGAGCGGCTCGGCGTCGTCGCCAACGGTGGCCCGCGGCCCGGGCGCTACCAGATCCTGGCGGCCATCAACGCCGTCCACACCTCGGTGCGGGACGCCCGCGACACCGACTGGTCCCAGATCGTCGCGCTCTACGACCAGATGGTCCGGGTCGACCCCTCGCCGATCGTCCGGCTCAACCGCGCCGTCGCGGTCGCCGAGCTGGACGGTCCCGAGGTCGCGCTCGCCGAGATCGACCGGCTCGACCTGGACGGCTACCACGCCTTCCACGCCACCCGGGCCGACCTGCTGCGTCGGCTCGGCCGCAGCGGCGAGTCCCGCGCGGCGTACGACCGGGCCATCGAGCTCGCCGAGAATGCCGCCGAGGCCGCGCTGCTGACCAGGCGCAGGGACCAGCTCGGGCGTGGCTGAAAGAACTTCGCCCGGGCCTGTCGGATCGGCGCGGGTGCGTTCGTAGAAAAGGTGAGCGGCGGTCACCGGACCGCCCGGAGACGAGGAGACGGAACGAATGCCCGAATACATGATCGCGTTCAACGACGAGTGGGTGGCCGAGCACACCATGGAGCAGCTGCGGCAGAAGAGCATCGCCTCGAAGGCCGTGCTCGACGAGATGAGGGCCGCCGGGGTCTTCGTCTACGCCAACGGCGGCATCGATGCCTCGACCGCCCTCTTCAGCGTCGAGGCCGACAACGGCGAGGCCGTCTTCACCGACGGTCCCTATGTCGAGACCAAGGAGCACATCGGCGGCTTCACGGTCATCGACGTGGCCGATGACGAGGCGGCGCGCTACTGGGCCGGGCGAGTGGCGGTCTGCCTCGACTGGCCGCAGGAGGTCCACCGCTTCCCGAACGCTCGCTCCTGGGACGACTGAGCCTCGGACCGACCCGGCCCGATCTGTCGCGACGGCTCGGGCCGAGCCGGTGTCGGGACCGGCTGGTCGACGCGTGACGGATACCCGCTAGGGTACGTCCGCTGCGCTGGGCAGCGCCTACGTCGAGCACTCCTCCGTGCCGGTCTCCCCCAGGAGCTTCGTTGATTCCCCACCGCCGTCTACGGACCCACCTCCTTGCCCTTCTCATCACCGGTCTGCTCGGCGCCGGGCTGCCGGCTGCAGGACTGCTGACGGCCCAGCCGGCGGCGGCCGACACCGCGCCCCGGATCACCAAGGCGACGATCCGTACGTGGTTGCCGGTCAAGACCACGGGAATCATCTGGTGGCACCCCGCCTTCGCGTACGCCGCGAGCGACGACGTGGGCGTGGCCGGATATCAGGTGCAGGTCAAGGCCGCTCCCAGGAGCAGCTCGGCGACCTCGCCGGCGAAGATGAGTGCGGCCAGCTACGTCTGGCGGACCGACGGTTCCAGCACCTGGCTCTCCCCGTCGAGGACCTCGGTCACCACAACCGTGGAGTCGGGCGGCGTGGCCTGCTTCCGCGTCCGGGCCAAGGACACCGCAGGGCTGACCTCGGCCTGGACCGGCTGGCACTGCTCGCACGCGCCGATGCTTGCTGGTGAGACGTTCTCCTGGTGCTGCAGTCCTAACCTGGTCACCAAGCTCAACCTGGACGGCAGTTCCGACGGTCCGGACGTCGTCTACGTGTCGACGCGCTTCGGGAAGCAGCGCTCCAACGGTGCCTACTGCGCGAAGGGCGCCCGGCTCCGTGTCTACAAGGGGCCCAACCAGGGCAGGATGACCGTCCTGCTCGGCTCGACGAAGGTCGGCACGGTCAACGCATGGTCGAGCACGACCGGTTGGAAGTGGGCCTCCGTCCGTCGCACCACCACCGCCTGCGGACGACTGTGGCTGGCCCCGCTGACCAGGGACCCGGTGCAGATGACGAGGAACTACATCCTCTACTGACAGGTCGTGGCAGGCTTGCCGCATGAGTACGCCAGAGCCGCTCGTCCTGCCCGAGACCGACGCCGCGGAGGCCTGGGTCAAGGAGCGTACGTCCCAGACGCTGACCCATGTGCGGGAGCTGGCCGAGCGGCTGCGGACCGCGCCGCCGAGCCAGGCGCTCGAGGTGCTGAAGGCATGGGACCAGCTGTCGCTCGAGCTCGGCTCCCTCGGCGGGCTGGCCGGGCTGCTCGCCAACGTGCATCCCTTCGAGGCGGTCCGCACCGCCTGCGAGGACACCGAGATCGAGGTCGACCGGCTGCGCACCGAGCTCACCCAGGACCAGGCGCTCTACCGCGTCTTCGCCGACCTTCCGGACGACCAGACCGCGGCGCTCGACCCGCTCGCCGCACGGCTCCTGGAGAAGACGCTGCAGGACTTCACCCGCGCCGGTGTCGACCGCGACGACGCCACCCGCGCCCGGCTCACCGAGATCAACGAACGGCTCACCGAGCTCAACCTCGAGTTCTCCCGCGTGACCCGTGACGACGTACGCATCACCACGGCCACCCCCGAACAGCTGGACGGGATGCCGGCCGACTGGCTGGAGGCGCACCCGGTCAACGACAAGGGGCTCGTGGAGATCACCACCGACTACCCCGACGCTCTTCCGGCGCGGATGTTCGTGAAGGATCCCGCGATCCGTCGCGCCGTCACGGTGGCCGGGCTCGAGCGCGGCTGGCCGCACAACGACGCGGTCCTGAAGGAGATGTTCGCGCTGCGCCACGAGCTGGCCGACCTGGTCGGCTACGAAGACTGGCCGGCCTTCGACGCCGCGGTGAAGATGATCGGCGAGGGGCCGGCGATCCCGGAGTTCATCGACAGGATCGCGGCGGCGGCCGAGGGGCGGATGAAGCGCGACCTCGAGGTGCTCCTCGACCGCTACGACCGCGACGTCCCGGGAGCCAGCGCGGTCTCCGCCGCCGACGCGCTCTACTACGAGGAGCTGGTGCGCCAGGAGAAGTACGACGTCGACAGCCAGGTGGTGCGCACCTACTTCGACTTCGCGAAGGTGCACCAGGGGCTGCTGGACGTCACCGGACGCCTCTTCGGTCTGCGCTACGAGCCGGTCTCCGACGTGGTCACCTGGCACGAGGACGTCAGCGTCTTCGACGTCTATCCGTCCGGGGACGGCGAGCGGCTCGGTCGCATCTACCTCGACCTCCACCCGCGCGAGGGCAAGTACAAGCACGCCGCGCAGTTCGACCTCGCCACCGGTGTGAAGGGCCGCCAGCTGCCCGAGGGAGTGCTGGTCTGCAACTTCTCCCGCGGCCTGATGGAGCACGACCACGTGGTGACCCTCTTCCACGAGTTCGGCCACCTGATCCACCACGTGCTCGGCGGCCAGGGCGAGTGGGCACGGTTCTCCGGGGTCGCGACGGAGTGGGACTTCGTCGAGGCGCCCAGCCAGATGCTCGAGGAGTGGGCCTGGGACGCCGAGGTGCTCCAGACCTTCGCCACCAACGAGGCCGGCGAGCCGATCCCGGCCGACCTGGTGGCGCGGATGCGGGCCGCGGACGACTTCGGCAAGGGCTACCACGCGCGGCAGCAGATGTTCTACGCGGCGATCTCCTACTGGTTCCACAAGGAGCAGCCCGAGGACCTCACCAAGCGGCTGCAGGAGCTGCAGGCGGCGTACTCGCCCTATCCCTACCTCGACGGCACCCACTTCTTCGCCAACTTCGGCCACCTGGGTGGCTACTCGTCGGCCTACTACACCTACATGTGGTCGCTGGTCATCGCGAAGGACCTGTTCAGCGCCTTCGACCGGGACGACCTGTTCGCCCCCGAGATCGCGGGACGCTACCGCGACCTGGTGCTCGCCCGCGGGGGCGAGAAGGACGCCGCCGATCTGGTCGCCGATTTCCTGGGTCGGCCCTACTCTTTCGATGCGTACGCCGCCTGGCTGGTCTCCTAGGCCACGTTTCACCGCGTTCATGACAGGAAGCGCCGAACTGTAAATCCTTTGCGTATTTGCGTCCGCTGGAGCGCCAAACTTGCGTCAAGGCTCCATCTGGACGAACGTCTGCTGGAAGCAGAGGTGCCTGTTGCGTGCATCACTCGGGCTGCTCGTCGATCTCAGGCACCTTCTCAAGAAACCCTATTGAGGGGAGAGACAGATGGATGCCGTGAAGGACATCGACTGGGTGGCTCTCGGGGGCAAAGTGCTCGCCGCGATCGTCATCATCCTGGTCACGTGGATCATTGCGAAGATCGTCGCTTGGGCGTTCGCGAAGCTGACCTCGAAGGTCCCGGTGCTCCAGAAGGCTGGAAGTGACGGGGAGACCATCGGCAAGAGCCTCGGGTCGGTGGCCGGCCTGCTGGTGTGGCTCTTCGGTCTGATCGCGCTGCTGGACCTGTTCGAGCTCAGCTCTGTGCTGACGCCGATCCAGAGCCTGCTCGATGGCGTGCTGGGCTTCCTGCCCAACGTCATCGGCGCGATCTTCGTCTTCATCGTCGGCGCGCTCGTCGCCAAGGTCGTCCGCCAGCTCGTCGAGACCGCGCTCGGTGCGGTCCCGTTCGACAAGTGGATCGGCAGTGGCAGCAAGCTCTCCGGCCAGGTCGACGCGACGGTCGGTGTGGACACCACCGCCGACCCGCACGCTGCACCGGCTGCGCCCGCGGGCACTGCCGCGCAGATCGTCAGGGTCATCGGTCTCGTGCTCTACGCGATGATCATGATCGTGGTGACCATCGCCGCTCTGCAGATCCTCGGGATCAGCTCGATCTCGGAGCCCGCCGAGGGCATGCTCAACATGATCCTGGCAGCGATCCCGAAGCTCATCGCTGCCGCGATCCTGCTCGGCATCGGGGTGCTCATCGCTCGCTTCGCCGCCGACGTCCTGGGCCAGATCATCGACGGTCTCGGCTTCGACAACGCGCTACGCTCGATGGACGTGCTGCCCGCCGGACAGAGCGCCACCCCGGCGATCACCAAGGTGATCCAGATCGGCATCGTGCTCTTCTTCGCCGTGATGGCGGCGCAGATGCTGGAGTTCCCGCAGATCACCGCGTTCATCAGCGAGGTGCTCGAGCTGGGTGGCAAGGTCATCTTCGGTGGCGCGATCATCGCCGCCGGTGTCGTCATCGCCGGTGTCATCGCGAAGCTCGTGCCCGGGTCGGCCTCGCAGATCCTGAAGTACGCCACGATCGTGCTGTTCGTCGCGATCGGGCTGAAGTTCATGGGTCTGGCCGACTCGATCATCAACCTCGGCTTCGGTGCCGTGGTCATCGGTGGTGCCGCTGCCGCGGCGCTCGCCTTCGGCCTCGGTGGCCGCGACGCTGCCGCCCGGCAGCTGGAGCGGCTCCAGGCGGAGAGTGGTGGCACGCGTTCGGCCACGCAGACCCCGCCCCAGGCGCCCGGCGTCTGATCGCGGACACGACCCTCAGGGAGCCCCCGGATTCTCCGGGGGCTCCCTCTATTTGGCTTGAATCGCTTGATCCGCCCACGTAAGATCACGATATATCGCGAAGGAACGCGATCTAGTCTTCTGAAAGAGAGAATCTCATGACGTACAACAACCCTTGGGGTGAGTGGATCGACCAGATCGGTCGAGAGTTCGGCAAGGGCGGCCCGCGCCGCTCCCACGGCTGGCAGGGTGGTCCCGGTTGGGGCGGACCCGGATGGGGTGGCCCCGGCGGCCCCGGTTGGCAGGGCGGCCACCACGGTCGCGGTCGTGGACCGGCTGGTCCGCCGCCGTGGATCGCGGCGCTGCTCGGCTTCGAGAACCAGCCCCCGCAGCGGCCCGGTCCCCGGGTCCGCCGTGGCGACGTACGCTCCGCGATCATCTACGTGATGGCCGAAGCGGCAGAGCAGGGCCAGGTGATCAACGGCTACCAGGTGATCCAGCAGATCTCCGAGCGCAGCTCGGGTGAGTGGCGGCCGAGCCCCGGCTCGGTCTACCCGACCATCCAGCAGCTCGAGGACGAGGGTCTCGTGGAGTCCGACGACGAGCACGGCCGCCGGGCGATCCGGCTGACCGACGCCGGCAAGACCTACGCCACCGAGCACAGCGACGAGCTGGCAGCCGTGTGGAAGCCCTTCGACAAGGCCGTCGACAACGCCCGTGCCGAGGGTCGCGGTGGCCGAGGTGGACAGGGCTTCGGTGACCTCGCCGGCTTCGGGATCCTCGGCGGCGAGCTCGCCCAGGTGCTCCCGGCGGTGTGGCAGCTCGCCACCTCCGGCACCGACGCCCAGCGTCAGGCCGCCGCGGATATCCTCGCCGACACCCGGCGCAAGCTCTACGGTCTCCTCGCGGCCGGCGACGACGAACACACCGTCACCGCCGAGCAGATCGACGAGGTCGAGGAGACGGAGGACGGCGAGCCCGGCCCCGAGCCGAAGGCCTGATGTCCCACTCGTGGGGAGAGATCCCCACCTGCAGGTAGGTTCCCCTCGCTCCGGAGCGTGGGGAACCTACCGTCGTATGGGGGATTCTCCCTGTCGGTGGGGATTCGAACTGGCCAGTTGTCGTCCACAGGCCAGGTTCGGGATCGAGTTGTCCACAGGGCGCTGATACCCGCTTCCGCGGGTCGGTCTCCGTGATGATGCTGGAGCCATGAAATCGCTTCGCCAGCTCACGAGACGGTCTGGGTTCTTCACGCGTGCCGAGGCCCTGGCAGCGGGCTGCACCATCAATGACATCCGCGCTGCCGTACGCCTTGGTGAGTGGCTACGCCTACGCAAAGGTGCCTATGTCTTCGCCGACGAGTGGGCGCCGCTCGACAGCTCCGTTCGACATTGGGTGCGGGTGAGGGCAGCGGTCCGCGCTCTCGGGCCCCACGTCGCGGTCAGCCATGCCAGCGGTGTGGTCGCGCACGACATCGACGACTGGCGGCTCGACCTGTCGCGGATCCACGTGACTCGGCTCGATGACCGGTCCGGACGGATCGTCGGCGACGTCGTCCAGCACGAGCGGGGCAAGGGCGACATCGAGGTGAGCATCGTTGGCGGGATCAGGGTGCTCGAGCCGCAGCGATGCGTACTCGAAGCCGCTGCAGCACTCGACCCCGAGGCGGCGTTCAGCCTGTTGGAGTCGGGACTGCGCTCGAAGAAGTTCGACCTCGACGACCTGGATCGGGCGTACGCCGCGTTGCACGCCCGACATCGGATGGGCCGGCTGCAGCCCTTGGTCGCGATGGCCGGCTCGCTGGCGGGTTCGGTGGCCGAGTCACGCGGATCTTGGATCTTCGACCAGGCAGGTCTTCCGCGACCGCAGCAGCAGTGGGAGGTGCTACGTGCGGACGGCAGCCTTGTCGGAAAGGTCGACTGGGTCTGGCACGAGTGGCGGCTGATCGTGGAGTTCGACGGCAAGGTCAAGTATTCCGGCAAGTTCGGCAAGACCGGCACAGATGCCCTGTTCGACGAGAAGAAGCGCGAGGACGAGATCCGCGAGCTCACCGGCTATCGAATCCTCCGCCTGACCTGGGCCGACCTCGACCACCCGGAGCAGGTTGTACGCCGCATCCGCGCTATGGCGCGGGCAGCGAGCTGACCCCACTCGCCGGAAGACTTCCCCACTCGCAGGTTGGTCCCCCACTCTCCGGAGCGTGGGAAACCTACGTAGCAGTGGGGAAGTGTTCGCAGGGGTGGGGTGGCCCGCCTCCTCTTGGGTCAGAGCGCTTCGAGGTGGTTGGCCAGGTGGCGGTGGCCGATGGCCTCGTAGCCGACGATCGTGACCACCGGCGCCAGCGCGACGACGATGAGGCACCACGACACCGGCACCCCTGCGACCGCCATCACGATGCTCGCGACCAGCACGGCGGCCGTGATGGCGACCAAGAGGATGTGGAACGGGTCGATCACGTGCAAGAACGAGTTGTAGAGGACGTACAGGAGCAGGGCGTACGCAGCCACGGGGATGGTCACCGATGCGACCGTGCCGATCTCGCCGAGCTTGGACTCGTGCTCCAGCAGGTAGGCGGCCACGTGGAGGCCGGCGCCGGTGGCCGCGATCGAGGCGAAGAGCAGGATGTGCCCGTAGCCCCACAGGAACGAGCGGTCGCGGCGGCGGTGGAGCACCTCGGCCCAGGGGATCATGAAGTAGGTCCACCACTGGCCGAAGGTCAGCCCGATCCCCGCGGTGAGCAGGAGGATCGCGTCCAGGCTCCACCCGATCTCGGGGTTGTGGACGATCGCCGACACCACCGCGACCGTGCCGATGACGCCCTCGCCGAGGGTGATGATCACCAGCAGCCCGTAGCGCTCCGCGATGTGATGCGCGTGCCAGGGCGTGCCACCGAAGTGGCGCTCGGCGATGAACGGGCCGACCAGCTCGACCACGAGCGGCACCATCATCGCAGCGAACGCGGTCGGCACGTCGAGCGGGAGGACGGCGACGATGCACCAGAGCACCTGCGCCGTGAGGATCGTGGTCAGGTAGACGCGGTGCACGCCGCGCCGGGCGGGATCCTGGCGCCAGGCGCGCAGCCACTGGCCGCAGAGCGCGACCCGCATCACGACGTACCCGGCGATCATGATCTCGTTGTGGAGCCGGTCGCCTTCGTGGATGCTCTTGAACATCTCCGGCAGGCCGAGCGCCATGATGATCACGCCGACCATCTGCACCATCGTGAGCAGCCGGAACGCCCAGTCGTCGGTGTCGTAGGCCGAGGCCATCCAGGAGTAGTTGATCCACGCCCAGCAGATCGCGAACGACGCGAAGCAGAACGCCACGACGCCGGCCCACACGTGTCCTTCAGCGAGCTGATGGGCGAGCTCGTTGCCACTCACCCCGAAGGCGACGACGAAGGTGAGGTCGAAGAGCAGCTCCAAGGGGGTCGCGGCCCGATGTTCCTCGTGCGGGTCGCGTCCGGTCATCTGCCGCAGGCGGCTGGTTGCAGTCACGGTGGTGAGGATAGGTGCTGACGGCGTACGTTTCCTGGCATGAACGACATCCTGATCAAGGTGCGTGGGTCACACAGCGTCGAGGTGGCGCCGGAGCGTGGGGTGGTGTCGGCCGAGATCAGGTTCGAGGGCGCCTCTCCGGAGCCGGTGATGGAGCGGCTGCAGCGGGGGCTGCACGGCGTGCGGGCCGAGCTCGAGCGGCTCGAGCAGGAGCGTGCGATCGAGCGCTTCGTCATCCAGCGGGTGCGCACCTCGGCCGAGCGGCCATGGAACCAGGACGGCAAGCGGCTGCCGCTGGTGCACCATGCGTCGGTGGGTATCGCGGTCGAGTTCGTCGACTTCACGGAGCTGGCGACCTGGGTCGGCCGCACCGCCGGCGACGAGGGTCTCCAGGTCCACCACGTCGAGTGGCGGCTGACCAAGGACAGCCGGTTGAAGGTCGAACGAGAGGTACGCCAGGAGGCGGTGCGCCAGGCCAAGGTCCGGGCACAGGACTACGCCGATGCGCTCGACCTCGGCCCGGTCGCGGTCCGGAGCATCAACGACGTCGGCGTCAGCCGCGACGTGGCGTACGAGTCCGCGGCCATGGCCATGCCGGTCGCCTCCGCCGCGAAGTTCGCGGACGCCGGGTCGGCGGCCCCCGACCTGGCCTTCGATCCCGACGACATCTCCGTCTACGCCGAGGTCGAGGCGGCGTTCACAATCTAGCGGAGCGCGGCGGTGGCCGCTGCGAGCGCGGTGACGCGGTCCCAGTCGCCGGAGGCGAGCGCGTCGGCGGGGGTGAGCCAGGAGCCGCCCACGCAGCCGACGTTGCGGAGGCCGAGATAGCTCGGAGCGGTGGCGAGCGAGATGCCGCCGGTGGGGCAGAAGCGCGCGTCCGGGAGCACCGACGGCAGCGAGCCCAGGAACTTGACGCCGCCGGAGGCCTCGGCCGGGAAGAACTTCATCGCGGTGTGGCCGGTCTCGAGCACCGCGAGGGCCTCGGAGACGGTGGCGGTGCCGGGCAGGAACGGCAGGCCGGTGTCGCGCATCGCACCGAGCAGCGTCGGCGTGGCGCCCGGCGAGACCAGGAACTGCGCTCCGGCCGCCGCGGCCTCCTTGGCGAGCACCGGAGAGGTCACCGTGCCGGCACCGATCAGGACCTCCGGCACCTCCTCGGCGATGGCCCGGATGGCGTCGAGCGCGACCGGCGTACGCAGCGTCAGCTCGACCACGGGCACGCCACCCTCGGCGAGGGCGCGGGCCACGGGCACCGCCTGGTCGATCTCGTCGACCACGACGACCGGGATCACCGGGGAGAGGTCGAGCAGGTCGGTGGACTTCAGGTCAGACATGGACGGGGCTCTCCTGGGACGATGCGGCGAACTGAAAAACGGAGGCGCCGGTGTCGGCGGAGCCGACGGTGGCACGGAAGGCGCTGAAGAGCTCGCGGCCGGTGCCGCGCCACTCGGCGTCGAGCGGTGCCCGGCCGGTGGTCGGGCGGTGCGCGAACTCGTCGGCGTCGACCTCGATCGAGAGCGTGCCGGCGACGGCGTCGACGGTGATCAGGTCGCCGTCCTGGACGCGGGCGAGCGGTCCGCCGAGCGCGGCCTCGGGGGTGAGGTGGATGGCGGCGGGCACCTTGCCGGACGCGCCGGACATCCGGCCGTCGGTGACGATGGCGACGTGCTGACCGCGGTCCTGCATCACGCCGAGCGCCGGGGTGAGCTTGTGCAGCTCGGGCATGCCGTTGGCCGCGGGACCCTGGTAGCGGATCACCGCGACGAAGTCGCGGCCGTCGAGGCGCTTCTCGGAGAAAGCGGTGAGGAAGTCGGCCTGGTCGTCGAAGACGATCGCCGGGGCGGAGACCACCCGGTGCTCGGGCGCGACCGCCGAGGTCTTGATGACCGCCGTGCCGAGCTCGCCGCGCAGCACCCGCAGTCCACCGTCGGGTGAGAACGGGTCGTCGGCCGGGCGCAGCACGTCGAGGTCGCCGGAGACGGGGGCACCCTCGATGTACTCGATCTCACCGTCGCGGGTGAGCCGCGACTCCTGGGTGTAGGCCGACAGGCCAGGCCCCAGGATCGTCGTCACGTCCTCGTGGAGCAGGCCGGCCTCGAGCAGGGTGCGGATCAGGAAACCGACGCCGCCGGCGGCGTGGAAGTGGTTCACGTCGGCGGAGCCGTTGGGGTACATCCGGCTGAGCAGCGGGACGACCGGTGAGAGGTCCGAGATGTCGTCCCAGGTCAGCTGGATCCCGGCGGCGCGGGCGATGGCGACCAAGTGCATGGTGTGGTTGGTCGAGCCACCCGAGGCCAGCAGCGCTACACAGGCGTTGATGATCGACTTCTCGTCGATCATCTCGCCCACGCCCGGGCCGCCCTCGAGAGCGAGCTCGGTGGCGCGCGCCGCCGCGGCGCGGTTGAGCGCGGCGCGCAGCAGGGTGTCCGGGGAGGCGAACGAGGAGCCCGGCAGGTGCAGGCCGAGCACCTCCATCAGCAGCTGGTTGGAGTTGGCGGTGCCGTAGAAGGTGCAGGTGCCGCGGGAGTGGTAGCTGGCGGCCTCGGCCTCGAGCAGCTCCTCACGGGTGGCCTCGCCCGCTGCGTACCGCTGGCGGACGCGGGCCTTCTCCTTGTTGGGGAGCCCCGAGGACATCGGGCCGGCCGGCACGAAGACGGTCGGCAGGTGGCCGAAGGAGAGGGCGCCGATCAGCAGGCCCGGCACGATCTTGTCGCACACGCCCAGCATCAGCGCCGCGTCGAACATGTCGTGCGAGAGGGCGATCCCCGCCGACATCGCGATCACGTCGCGGGAGAAGAGCGAGACCTGCATGCCGTCGCGCCCCTGGGTGATGCCGTCGCACATCGCCGGTACGCCGCCGGCGACCTGCGCCAGACCGCCGGCCCGCATCACCGCGGCCTTGAGCAGCGGCGGGTACGTCTCGTACGGAGCGTGCGCCGAGAGCATGTCGTTGTAGGAGGTCACGATCGCGACGTTGGGCTTCGCGCCGGGGTTGATGACCTTGAGCTCGGCCTTCGTCGGGGCGGTGGACGCCGCGAAGCCGTGGGCCAGGTTGCTGCAGGCGAGCCGGCCGCGGGCGGGCCCGGCGACACGAGCGGCCGCGATGCGGTCCAGGTAGTCGGCCCGCGTGGCGGCGGAACGCTCGATGAGTCGAGCGGTGACGTCGGCGACGGTGGGGGAAACGGCAGTCACGGGTCCTCCAAAGGCTGTGTGCTTTGGCACACAATGTCACGATCTTTGGATCGATACAAGTAAATCTTTGGTACACGAAAGACATAAGTGGCGTACGCTGGGCCCATGCCCGAGATGACAACCGCCGCCGACGTCCTCGCCCTGGTGCGCTCCGGGCGCGCCCTCACCCGCAGTGATCTGCAGAAGACCACCGGTCTGTCGCGTACCGCTGTGGTCTCTCGGGTCTCCGCCCTGGTCGAGGCAGGGCTGATCCTCACCGGGGAGGAGCTCGCCTCCACCGGTGGCCGGCCGCCGGGCTCGCTGACCTTCAACGCCGACGCCGGGGTCGTCCTGGCGGTGGCGATCGGGCGCTCCCGCAGCCAGCTGGCCGTCTTCGACCTCGATGGCCGCGAGCTCGCCGGTGACACCCGCGACCACGAGGTCGGGATCTCCGCCGACGACCTGATGCCCGACGTGACCGACCGGCTCGAGCGGCTCCTGGAGGGGATCGAGCCGCCGGTGCTCGGCGTCGGGATGAGCCTGCCGGGCGTCGTCGACCCCGTCCGCCGGGTCTCGGTCGACTCGCCGGTGATGCGAGGCTGGGACGGCGTCGCGCTCGACCCCTACTTCGACCGCCTCACCGACGGCCCGCTGGTGCTCGTCAACGACACCGATGCGCTGGCCACGGCTGAGCTCTTCGGGAGCGGGTTGCATCCGCGCGACGCGCTCGTCGTGAAGGCCTCGACAGGCCTCGGCCTGGCGGTCATCGCCGACGGCAGGGTGCTGCGTGGCCATGCCGGTGCCGTCGGCGAGATCGGGCACACCCGGGTCGAGTCCGCCGGCGAGCGCCCCTGCCGGTGCGGGGCAACCGGGTGCCTGGAGACGGTCGCGGCCGGCTGGGCGCTGACCCAGGGCCTGGTCGACTCCGGCGTCTCCGCCGGTCACATCCGCGACCTGGTGGCGGCCGCGCTGGCCGGTGACGCGATCGCCCGTGGCCTGCTGCGCGAGGCCGGTCGCCAGCTCGGCGAGGTGCTGGCGATCGCGATCAACCTGCTCAACCCCGAGGTCGTCGTGATCGGCGGCGACATGGCGGCCGCCTTCGACCTCTTCACCGCAGGCGTCCGCGAGACCGTCTACTCGCGCTCCACCGCACTGGCCACGCGTGATCTGACCTTCGTCCCCTCCACCCACGCCGACTCCACCGGCATGGTCGGCTGCGCCGCGGTGGCCATCAACCACCTGCTCTCCCCCGAGCGGCTGGACGCCCACCTCGCCCGGGTCTGATCCGGACCGTCGAATTCAGCTCCCCAGGCCGGTGCGGCGGGACTAACGTGCCAGGTCGGGACTCACCGAGGACGGGAGCAGATCATGGTCGCTGAAGGTCCGAGAATCGCCCGCCGCCGGCTGCTCGCCGCGGCAACGATCGGTGTGGCGGGAGCGCCGATCCTCGCCGGGGCGGCCGGCGCCGAGCCGGAACCGGCCTTGCCGACCCCGGCCGCCGACCGAGGTCGTCCGGTGACTCCGGGCGCCGACCGGGCCGCCGCCGACGACTGGTCGGTGCTGTCGGGCGAACGGGTCGGCATCATCACCAACCCCACCGGCGTGCTGCGCAACCTGCGCAACATCGTCGACGAGATGCACGAGTCCGGGACCGTGAGCATCGCGGGAGTGTTCGGCCCGGAGCACGGCTTCCGGGGCACGGCTCAGGCCGGCGGTTCGGAGGGCACCTTCGTCGACGAGCGCACCGGCCTGACCGTCTACGACGCCTACGGAGCGAGTGTCGCGAAGATGCGCGAGCTGTTCACCACGGCCGACGTGGAGACCGTCGTCTTCGACATCCAGGATGTCGGCGCCCGGTTCTACACCTACATCTGGACGATGTGGACGGCGATGCAGGCCGCCGTCGCGACCGGCACGCGCTTCGTGGTCCTCGATCGGCCCAACCCTGTGGGCGGGGTCGCTCGCGGACCGATGATGACCGCCGCGTACACCTCGGGGGTCGGGGCCCGCGAGATCGTCCAGCAGCACGGGATGTCGGTCGGCGAGCTGGCCCGCTTCTTCGACGGCGAGTTCCTCGAGGAGCACGCCGGAGGGCGGCTCGAACAGCTCGACATCGTCGAGGTCTCTGGGTGGCGGAGAAGGACGCTGTACGCCGACACCGGGCTCGACTTCGTCCTGCCGAGCCCCAACATGCCGACCCCAGATACCGCGCTCGCCTACCCCGGCACCTGCATGTTCGAGGGCACCAACCTCTCCGAGGGGCGCGGCACCACCAAGCCGTTCGAGCTGATCGGGGCGCCGTTCGTCGACCACCGCTGGGCCGCGTCGCTGCAGGAGGCGGACCTGCCGGGCGTGACGTTCCGGGAGGCCTACTTCAACCCCTCGGTCAACAAGTTCGCCGGCCAGGTCTGCGGCGGGGTGCAGGTGACGATCCAGGACCGCGACCGGTTCGACCCGATCCGCACCGGTGTCGAGATGCTGGTCGCGGCCAGGTCCCTCTACCCCGAGTTCACCTGGCGCCAGGATTCCTGGGACACGGCCCGGCCCTTCTGGATCGACAAGCTCACCGGCTCGACCAGGCTGCGTACGCAGATCGACGACGGCGCCACCTGTGACGAGGTCGGGGCCGCCTGGGCCGACGAGCTCGCCGCGTTCGACGCCCGCCGCCGGCCCTACCTGATCTACCGCTGAGGTCGAAGCGTCCCTCCCGCGGCACGGGGTTCGACCGTTCGTCGCGGCGGATCGACCGTTCGTCGTCGTGTGGGTCGATTTGGGCTGGACACAAGTCGTCATTGTGACCAAGGTCACATCGTCCTACCCCACTTCGACAGATCTCGGAGGTGACCCATGCCGTCCTCGTCCAAGGGCTCGTGGATCCTCGTCGGGGTCCTCCTGGTCGCGGCAGCAGCCCCGTCACTCGCGGTGCCGCTGTACGCGAAGGAGACTCCGACGCTCGCAGGATTCCCGTTCTACTTCTGGTTCCAGCTCGTCCTCATCCCCTGCTCGGTCCTGTTCACGACCATCGCCTACTTCGTCGCCAAGGCCGCGTTCCGGCGTGACCGTGCCGCCGCCGGGCGTCCCTGGAAGGAGGCCGGCCAGTGAGTGCGGTAGCCGTCTCCGTCTTCGCCTTCCTCTTCCTGCTGGTCACGATCCTCGGCTTCTCCGCGGCGCGCTGGCGCCGGGCGAAGTCGATGGACAACCTCGACGAGTGGGGCCTGGGCGGCCGCGGGTTCGGTACGTTCGTGGCCTGGTTCCTCATCGGAGGCGACCTCTACACGGCGTACACGTTCATCGCGGTCCCCGCGACGCTGTTCGCCGGCGCGGCCGTCGGCTTCTTCGCGGTGCCCTACACGATCCTCGTCTACCCGATCATCTTCGCGTTCCTGCCGAAGCTGTGGTCGGTCTCGCACAAACACGGGTTCGTGACCCCGGCCGACTTCGTCACCGGGCGCTACGGCTCCAAGTCGCTCGGTCTCGTGGTCGCGCTGACCGGTCTGCTGGCCACGATGCCCTACATCGCGCTGCAGCTGGTGGGCATGGAGGTCGTGCTCGAGGTGATGGGTCTGCAGAGCGACTCCTCGAACTGGTTCATCCGTGATCTGCCGCTCTTCATCGCCTTCGCGGTGCTGGCCGCCTACACGTACTCCTCCGGGTTGCGGGCGCCGGCGCTGATCGCGTTCGTGAAGGACTCGCTGATCTACATCGTGATCATCGTGGCGATCATCTACATCCCCTCACAGCTCGGTGGCTGGGGCAACATCTTCGACACGGTGCAGAACGGCTTCGACACGTTCAACACCGAGAACGCCGACGCGATCGCCGCCGGCGAGGCCGCGCCGAAGGCGCTGTTCCCGGCTGCGGCCGCGGGCCAGTGGGCCTATGCCTCCCTGGCGCTCGGCTCGGCGCTGGCGCTGTTCATGTATCCGCACTCGATCACCGGCGTCCTCTCCACACGCAGCCGCACCGTGATCCGGCGCAACGCCGCGCTGCTGCCGGCGTACTCGTTCCTGCTGGGGCTGCTGGCGCTGCTCGGGTTCGTCGCCCTTGCGGCGGGGGTGATGGTCGGCGACCCGCCGAACCCGCAGCTGGCGATCCCGCAGCTCTTCGAGGACCAGTTCCCGGCGTGGTTCGCGGGCGTCGCGTACGCGGCGGTCATCATCGGTGCGCTGGTGCCGGCGGCGATCATGTCGATCGCGGCCGCGAACCTGTGGACGCGCAACATCTACAAGGCCTACCTGAAGCCCGACGCGACCCCGCAGGACGAGGCCAAGCAGGCCAAGATCGTGTCCCTGATCGTGAAGTTCGGGGCACTGCTCTTCGTGCTGGCGCTGTCGAAGTCGTACGCCATCAACCTGCAGCTGCTCGGCGGTGTCTGGATCCTGCAGACGCTGCCCGCGATCGTCGTCGGGCTCTACACCCGGTGGTTCCACCGCTGGGCGGTCCTGGCCGGTTGGGCGGTCGGGATGGCGTACGGGACGATCGTCGCCTACGGGGTCTCCTCGCCCACGCAGGAGCACTTCGGTGGGCCGCTGGCGCCGTTCCCGGGCACGGAGACGCCGATCTACATCGCGCTCACCGCGTTCCTGTTCAACCTGATCGTGGTTGTCGTGCTGACCCCGATCCTGAGGGCGCTCAAGGTGCCGGACGGTGAGGACGCGACCTCGCCGGAGGACTACTCGGTCGACGCCGGCGACGAGGGCGTCGTCGAGGAGCTGAGCTCGACGACGGAGGTGCGCTGAGGGCGATCGACCCTGAGACAAAGTCCCGCAAACACGCCTCAATGACGTGTTTGCGGGACTTTTTCCTTATTTCCAAAGGAACTGCAACGTCATACCGTCGATGTACGTAACAAGTGTTGAAGGTCTGATTCGGGCCGATCTCGGGAGTGTCGATGTTGGACAAAGAGGCTGTGATGGTCTCGGCGAGCAGTCGAGACGCCGGCGTACGCCGCGCCGTGACGGCTCGTCCTGTCCGACCCGCGACGAAGATCGAGCGTGATGATGAGCAGCGGATCCACGCAGACGATTGGACGCCGGGGGGCGTCGCCTGCGCGGATCTACCGCCGGACGTGAAGCTGGCAGTGTCCATCGACACTGCCGATCCGTCCGGTCCTATGGGTGGGGCTATGAGCGTGACCAGAGTTGCGCTCGCCTCATTCGGCGGGACCCCGCCGGTGCCAGCCGCGATCCCCGTGCGCTCGGGCGCCGGGTGCAGGCGCCGACGGGGTCCCGCATTCCCACAACACTCGGACCCCTCTGTCTAGAAGGGCTCGGGGTCCTGCGGCCACGGGCCGCGCAACCTCACATCAGGAGAACGCGATGAACTCGAAGGTACTCGGGGGACTTCGGCGATCGGTGGCGGTGACCCTCGTGGCAGGTGGCTTGGTGGCCGCCGGTGCCACGGTCGCCTGTGCCGACTCCCGGTCCGTTGAGCCGGATGACACCCGGGCCGCCCCGGCGGCCCAGCAGCCGATCAAGGAACCGGATCGTGGGCCAGTGGGTCCGGTGACGGTGTCGGGAGAACAGGCCGGCAACGACGGGGCGGTGACGGTGACGACCGATGGGACGACGGTCGTGGTCAGTGGCCGTGCGCACGTCGAGTCTCCGGTCGACAACGCCACCGGCGGTGGCGTGGTCCACCATGACAACGACGCCCGGCCCCCGCTGGCTGGTGGGCGCGGTGTCGATCTCGGTACGGACCAGGTCGGCTTCGCCGGTGGAGCGACTGGCGACTCGTCGTCCGCGGACGTCGTCGGGACCGCTCGGGTCGGGGCGCAGAAGTACTACTACGTCAAGGACGCGCGCTGAGCGAGGCGCTCATGAGATGCGTCGGGGCCACCGGGAGACTCCCGGTGGCCCCGACGCATCGTGGTCAGATCGACCTCAGGATCAGGCCGCTTCGTCCGCGTTCTTGATCGCGGAGATGTCGAACTCGAGCTTGATCTTCTCGGAGACGAGCACGCCGCCGGTCTCGAGGGCGGCGTTGAAGGAGAGGCCCCAGTCGGTGCGGTTGATCGCGACGGCGCCCTCGAAGCCGACGCGGGTGTTGCCGAACGGGTCCTTGGCGGAGCCGGTCTGCTCGAACGGGACGGTGACCGACTTGGTGGTGCCCTTGATGGTCAGGTCGCCGGTGATGTTCCAGGTCTCGCCGTCGAACTCGACCTCGGTCGACTCGAAGGTGATGTTGGGGTGGGTCTCGTTCTCGAAGAAGTCGCCGGAGAGCAGGTGGCCGTCGCGGTCGGCGTTGCCGGTGTCGACGGAGTCAGCCTTGATCGTGAGGGAGACCTTGGACTTGGCGGGCTCGGCGGTGTCGATCGTCGCGGTGCCCTCGAACTCCTTGAAGGAGCCGCGCACGGTGGTCACCATCGCGTGGCGAGCCGAGAAGCCCAGGCGGGTGTGGGCGACGTCGAGGGTGTAGTCACCCGCGATGTCCTCGATGGCGGCGGTCGGGGTGTCGAACTCGGTTGCGGCGGGGGCCGCGTCCTTCTTGCTGAAAATGCCCATGACGGGTGCGCTCCTGGAAGAATTGGTTGAAACTGCAAGCATCATAACGGGGGAATCTCGCCCAATGTTCCCGTTCTCGCGGGCGTTTCTGGCGATGGCGGAAAATTGGTTGCAGTGACAACGCTATCCCTAAACGCACGAGGCCCGCTCCCTGTCGGGAGCGGGCCTCGGAAGTGTTGAGTGGTTGTCAGGCAGCGTGACGAGTGGTCGCGGGTGTGCTCACTTCGACCCAGCGGGCCTCCATGTGCTTACGGCCGCGGCGGTCGACGACGGGGAGCCAGCGGAGCTCGAGCCTGCTAGTCACTTCATTTCCCTTCATCAGACACCTCCTGTTCACCTTGTGTTCACCTAACATACCGCACCCCCACTCCTGTGTCCAAGTAGTCCGGCAGATGGCGCGGTGCGCCCCACTTGAGGACCCCGAATGGGGCGCCGAGTGCGTGCCGCGCCCCACTTCGGGTCAAAGTGGCAAGTTCTGCCCGAAATCGGGCAGAAATTTGAACCTCGTCCGGTGGGTGCCTCACAGTGGGTTGCGTGAATGCGGAGCAAGCGCTGATCGACCACCTGGTCGCCACCACCGGGCTTCCGCCCACGGAGGCGGCGCGGGTGATCGAGGACGTGGTGGCGTACTTCGACGAACCGGTCGAGGCCTACGTGCGCCGCCGGCATGCACAGCTGAAGACCTACGGCGCGAAGAACGACGCGATCTTCGCGCAGCTCGCCGAGGAGCTTCGGGCGCGGGTCGTTGCCGCGCCGCAGCTGACCGAACGTCAGCTGCGACGGCTCATCTACGGATAGGACGGACAGGACACATGTGCGGAATCGTTGGCTACATCGGGCCCCAGCAGGCTGCCGGCCTGCTCACCGAGGGGTTGGCCCGGCTGGAGCACCGCGGCTACGACTCGGCGGGTGTCGCCGTGCTGGGCAGCAGGCTCCAGGTGGTGAAGAAGGCCGGCCGCGTCCGGGATCTGGTGGATGCGCTGCCGAAGCGGTTCGCCGGCAAGGTCGGCATCGGCCACACCCGCTGGGCGACGCATGGTCCGGCGAACGACACCAACGCCCACCCGCATGTCTCCGCCGACGGCCGGGTCGCGGTTGTCCACAACGGGATTGTCGACAATGCCGCCTCGTTGCGGGAGCGGCTCACCGATGCGGGCGTCGAGCTGGTCAGTGACACCGACACCGAGGTCTTCGCCCACCTCATCGGATTGTCGACTGCGGACAATCTGGAGGCCAAGGTCGTCGACGCGCTCTCCCAGGTCGAGGGCACCTGGGGCCTCGCCGTCGTTCACGCCGACTTCCCCGACCGCATCGTGGTGGCCCGCAATGGCTCCCCGCTGATCGTCGGGGTCGGCGACGGCGAGATGTACGTCGCCTCGGACCTGGCCGCGATCGTGCGCCACACCACCACCGTCGCCCACCTCGACGACGGCGAGCTGGCGACCGTCACCGCGACCGGCTTCACGACCTTCCGCCAGGACCTGACGACGACCACGACGACGGCCCGCGAGGTCGACGTCGACCCGTCGGCGTACGAGTACGGCGAGCTCGCCGACGAGCCGCGGATGTTCACCGAGATCCTCGAGCAGCCATCCTCGGTCGAGCGAGCGCTCCGCGGACGGCTCGACGAGCGGTTCGGCACGGCCCACCTCGGCGGGCTCAACCTCGACCCGCGCGAGCTGCGCGCGATCCGCCGGGTGAAGATCCTCGGCTGCGGCTCCGCCTACTACGTCGGCCAGATGGGGGCCGGGCTGATCGAGGAGCTGGCCCGGATCCCGGCCGACGCCGAGGCGGCATCGGAGTTCCGCTACCGCAACCCGATCATCGAGCCGGACACGCTCTACGTCGCCGTGTCCCAATCCGGGGAGACGATCGACACGCTCCTCGCTGTCCAGGAGATCCGCCGCAAGGGCGGGCGCGTGCTGGGCGTCGTCAACGTCGTCGGCTCGGCGATCGCGCGAGCCGTCGACGGCGGGATCTACCTGCACGCCGGCCCGGAGATCGCGGTCGCCTCGACCAAGGCGCTGACCAACATGTACGTCGCGTTCTCGCTGCTGGCGCTGCAGCTCGGTCGGGTGCGCGACCTCTCGATCGCCGACGGGAAGCGGCTCATCGCCGGCCTGCAGGCGCTGCCGAGGCAGATCGAGGAGATCCTCAAGAGCGAGTCCCACCTCCAGGAGGTCGCGGCGCGCCTGGCCGAGGCCGAGTCGATGTTCTTCGTCGGACGCGTACGTGGCTACCCGGTCGCGCGCGAGGGCGCTCAGAAGCTGAAGGAGATCTCCTATCGGCACGCCGAGGCCTACCAGACCTCCGAGCTCAAGCACGGCCCGCTCGCCCTGATCTCCGAGTCCGTGCCGACCGTGGCGATCGTGCCCCACGACGAGCTGACCGACCGCAACGTCGCGGCTCTGCACGAGATCAGCGCCCGCCGAGGGCCGCTGGTCGTCGTCACCCACCCCGACGTCGACCTCGGCGAGCTCGACGCACTGCGCGTGGACGTACCGAAGAACGAGGTCGAGGTCGACCCGATCCTGCTGACCATCCCGCTCCAGCTGATCGCCTTCCACGCCGCCAAGGCACTCGGCCACGACGTGGACAAGCCGCGGAATCTCGCTAAATCGGTAACCGTTGAGTAGCCGGGAGCGGTTGAATCGGGCCATGCGTCTGGCGGGTATCAATCTGCATCCGGTGAAGTCGACGGCGATCAGGCCGGTCGAGGAGGCCTACGTCGGCAGGGCCGGGATCGTCGGGGACCGCGAGTGGATGGTCGTCGACGGCAGCGGCACGCTGGTGACGGCTCGTGAGCTGAGGGAACTGTTCACGATCGTGGCGGACACGCCGTCGACCGGTGGGCCGGCCGGCGTGGACCTGCTGCTGAACGGTCCGGAGATGGACCCGCTGGAGGTGACGGTGCCCGGCCCGGAGGCGCCGGCCGTCGGCGTACGTCTCTTCCAGAAGCCGCTGACCGCGAAGGCCGTCGGGGAGCCTGCCGACGCCTGGCTGCGGAAGGCGCTCGGCCGAGACGACCTGCGGCTCGTGTGGTGTGCGGATCCGACGAAGCGGGCGATGAACCCGGCCAAGTACCGGCCCGGTGAGTTCGCCGCGTTCCACGACTCCTCGCCCGTGTCGCTGATCAGCGACGCCTCGGCCGAGCAGATCGACGCCTGGGCCGAGGGTGACGTGCCGGCGGGGCGCTTCCGTGCCAACCTGCTCGTCGAGGGTGCTCCGGAGGCGTTCGCCGAGGACGGCTGGAGCGAGGTCGCGATCGGTGGCGCCCGGTTCCGGGTCGCCGCCCCGATCGACCGGTGCGTGATGACGACCATCGATGCCGACACGCTGGAGTCGGGCAAGGACCCGCTCCGTGCCCTCGCGAAGCATCGTCGCTGGGACGGCAAGGTCTGGGCGGCGGTGCATCTCGCCGTCGCGCACCCCGGCGAGATCGCGGTCGGTGACGAGGTCATCGTCTCCTGAGTGACCGGGGCCACCGCGCCGAGGAATGCTGAGATCGTGCTATAAGGGCCTACCGTTGGATGGTGAGCACCGACCCTGAATCTGCCGTATCCACCACTCCCGCGCCCGAGGAGCCGAGCGCGCCCAGCGGTGGGTCCAGCGTGGAGGCTGAGCAGGGTCCGACGTTCGACTCACTCGGTCTGTCCGCCGGTGTCCTCGAGGCCGTGAAGGCGCTCGGCTACGAGACGCCTTCGGCGATCCAGGCGGCGACCATCCCGTCGCTGCTCGAGGGCCGCGACGTCGTCGGTCTGGCGCAGACCGGCACCGGTAAGACCGCCGCGTTCGCGCTGCCGGTGCTCTCGAACCTCGACGTCTACCAGAACGCGCCTCAGGCGCTGGTGCTCGCGCCGACGCGCGAGCTGGCCCTGCAGGTGTGCGAGGCGTTCGAGCGCTACGCGTCCAACCTCGACGGCGTACGCATCCTGCCGGTCTACGGCGGGCAGGGCTACGGTCCGCAGCTGACCGCGCTGCGTCGCGGCGTCCACGTCGTCGTCGGCACCCCCGGCCGGATCATGGACCACCTCGAGAAGGGCACGCTGGATCTCTCCCAGCTGCGCTTCCTGGTGCTCGACGAGGCCGACGAGATGCTCAACATGGGCTTCGCGGAGGACGTCGAGACCATCCTCGCCGACACCCCTGAGGACAAGCAGGTCGCGCTCTTCTCGGCGACCATGCCCGCGCAGATCCGCCGGCTGTCGAAGAAGTACCTTCGCGATGCGAAGGAGATCTCGGTCAAGGCGAAGACCCAGACCGCCGCCAACATCACCCAGCGCTACCTGATGGTGTCCTACCCCCAGAAGGTCGACGCGCTCACCCGCATCCTCGAGGTCGAGAACTTCGAGGGCATGATCGTCTTCACGCGCACCAAGTCCGAGACCGAGTCGCTGGCCGAGAAGCTGCGCGCGCGTGGCTTCGCGGCGACCGCGATCAACGGTGACATCGCCCAGGTCCAGCGCGAGAAGACCGTCAACCAGCTCAAGGACGGTTCGCTGGACATCCTGGTCGCGACCGACGTCGCGGCCCGTGGTCTGGATGTCGAGCGGATCTCGCACGTGGTCAACTACGACCTGCCGACCGACGTCGAGGCGTACGTCCACCGCATCGGCCGCACCGGCCGCGCGGGCCGCACCGGCGACGCGATCTCGTTCGTCACCCCGCGTGAGCGGTGGCTGCTGCGTGCGATCGAGAAGCACACCAAGGCGCAGCCGGTGCAGATGCAGCTGCCCTCGGTCGACGAGGTCAACGCAACCCGCCTCTCCCGCTTCGACGACGGCATCACCGCCGCGCTGCAGGAGGCCGAGCGCATCGAGTTCTTCCGCGACGTGGTGCGTCACTATGTCGAGGAGCACGACGTCCCCGAGGTCGACGTCGCGGCCGCCCTGGCCGCGGTGCTCCACGGCGAGGAGCCGCTGCTCCTCGACCCGGAGCCCGAGAAGCCCGCGTACGAGGAGCGCCGTGGCCGTCGCGAACGCGACGACCGGGGCGAGCGGGGGACCGGTGAGCGCCGCGAGTCGTCACGGTCGCGCGGCAACGGGCAGCCGCTGGCGACGTACAAGATCCAGGTGGGCAAGCGCCACCGCGTCGAGCCGCGCCAGATCGTCGGCGCCATCGCCAACGAGGGCGGTCTGCGCCGCGCCGACTTCGGCAACATCTCCATCCGCAACGACTTCTCGCTCGTCGAGCTCCCCGCGGACCTGGCTCCCGAGACCTGGAAGGCTCTCGAGTCGACCCGCATCTCCGGCAAGCTGATCGAGCTCTCCGAGGACTCCGGCGGCGGCCCCGTACGCCGCTCGGGTGGTCGCTTCGACCGGAGCCAGGGGCCGCGCCGCGGTGCGCCCGAGGCCGGTGACCGGCCCCGCAAGCCGCGCCAGAAGCGCAAGTTCGACTGACCCGAGAAGTCGCCCGCGTCGGCCGAGGCGTCAGGCGCGTCGACCGAATGGTCACAGCGTTGACGTCTCGGGCGACCGGGGTGACGCCTCGGCAGGGGTCAGCAGGCGGCGAGGGTGCGTTGGGCGGAGAGGACGACCAATGCGAACGGGATCGCCATGAAGGCGATCGCGGCCAGCGCGACCATCGCGGTGAGGCTGCCGGTGAGGGCCAGCATCGTGAGACCGATGACCGGGATCACGACCGCGACGGTGAAGGCCCAGGCCGCGGTCAGTCGTGCTGCGCGTCGGCCCATGGGGAGCCAGCGCTGACCGATCGCGGTCGCGACGAGCGCGATGACGGCACCGACTGCGCCGATCGTGCCGACGTACTCGATGATCCTGTCGAGCACGTTGAACAGCCCGGCATCGGGGGCCGCCAGGTGCGCGCTCGAACCCAGGTCGATGCCGCCGTCCCACAGGAACGCCTGAGGGATCATGACGAGGACGAGCATGAGAGCCGTACGTCGCGCGGCACCGATCGCGACGGTGTCGCGGAAGCCGGGTGCGATGTCATCGACCGAGCCGAAGTCGCGTAGCGCCATGGCTTCCGCCTCTGCGATCGTGTAGCCGGCCGCCGTGTAGGCGTCGGTCGCGTCCTCGAGATGGTCACCGGCCTCGCGCAGGAGGTCGCGCCGGGTCCAGCTCGGCCCGGGGATCGCGGCGCGCAGGTCCGCAAGGTAGACGTCGACGGCGCTCATGCGTTCATCCTCTGTCCCTGGGTGTGCCGACCGCATCAGGGAACCCCCTGATTGGTGGTGTTGTGGGCGTGCGTGGCGTCCCTGACGTTCTGGTTCGCGACACGCTGCGGCGGCGTACTGGATGTCAGGGGCGCCGGCCGTCCCGTGGCGTCCCTGACGTTCTGCTGCGCGACACGCAGAAGGGGACTACCGAACGTCAGGGAGACGGCTACGAGATCAGGCGCCGGGCGCGACGCCTCGGCGGGTCAGGCTTCGCCGAGTACGCCGGAGACGACCTTGGCGAAGGTGCGCCACTCCTGACGATGGGCGGCGAGGGCGTTGCGGCCGGCGGAGGAGAGCTCGTAGGTGCGGCGTTTGCGGCCGCTGACCTCGGACCAGGAGCTGTGGAGGTAGCCGGCCTTCTCCAGGCGCCGCAGGGCGGGGTAGATGGTGCCGGTGGGGAGGTCGAGCTCGCCACCGCTGCGGGCGCTGAGGGCCTCGATGATCGCGTAGCCGTGGAGGGGCTGCTTCTCGACGACGGCCAGGATCAGCGAGTCGAGGTGGCCGCGGAGGGCGTCGGCTTTCATGTAGACAGCCTACACAGACCGTCGTATCTTGTCTCCATACATGTTGCCTGTCTACAGGTAGACAGGCTTTATCGAATCGAGGAGACGCGATGACCATTCAGACGACCACGAGACCCAGTCCGCTACGGCGGCTGGCGTCCTTCTCCCAGCGCCACCACTGGACCGCGCTGCTGTTGTGGGTGGTGGTGCTCGTCGGCGTGACGGCGGCCGCGCAGGGCATCGGCGACGACTACCGCAACTCCTTCGACATCCCGGGCACCCAGTCGCAGGAAATGGCCGACCTGCAGGCGAAGCACGGCGGGTCGGCCGGCGACGAGGTGCGTGCGGTCATCCACGACGAGCGCCGGTGGAACACCGACCAGCAGGCGGTGGACGAACTGCTCGCGGATCTCGCCGAGGTTCCCCATGTGGAAAGCGTCGAGGCGGCCGATCCGCAGCGCGGGCCGGTGAGCGAGGACGGTACGACGGCGCTGGTCACGATCGTGATGGATGCCAAGGCCGGTGAGCTCCCGACCAGCACCTATGAGCCGTTCCTCGAGCTCGCGGACGATGCGTCGGCCGGCGATCTCCAGGTCGAGATGGCCGGCGACTCGATGCGCGAGGTGAGCGCGGGGGAGGGCGGCAGCTCCGAGGGGATCGGGATGCTCGCCGCGCTGGTGATCATGCTGTTCATGTTCGGCTCGTTCCTGGCGGCGAGCCTGCCGCTGATCACCGCGATCTTCGCGGTCGGCACGACCTTCGGCGTGGTCACGCTGCTCTCCCACCTGACCACGATCCCCGACTACACCGCGCCGATGCTGATGATCGTCGGTCTCGGTGTGGGCATCGACTACGCGCTGCTGGTCTTCTCGCGCTACCGCAGCGAGCTGCTCGACGGCTCCACCCGCGAGGACGCCACCGCGACCGCGATCGACACCGCCGGTCGTTCGGTCCTCTTCGCCGGCGTCAGCGTGATCCTGGCGCTCTGCGGGCTCTACGTGCTGCAGCTGACCTCGATCCAGGGTGTCGTCCTCGGCGTCGCGCTCACCGTCCTGATGACGATGATCGCCGCGGTCACCCTGCTCCCGTCGCTGCTGACGCTGTTCGGGAAGCGGCTGGAGAAGTCCGTACGCCGCCACGCCGCCCGCTCCCGCCGGGAGCCCGGTCAGCGCTGGCGTGCCTGGGCCGGCGGCGTCCAGCGGCACCCGTGGGTCGCGCTGGTCGTCTCCCTGGTCGCTCTGGGCGCCCTCGCCACCCCGGTCCTCGGTCTCCAGCTCGGCTTCGCCGACGCTGGCAACGACGACACCTCCTCGACCACGCGGAAGGCGTACGACCTGGTCAGCGAGAAGTTCGGACCCGGCGCCAACGGGCCGCTCATCGTCATGACCGAGGGCTCGCAGGAGCAGGCGGCCGCGGCGTACGAGAAGATCCGGGGGTACGACGGCGTGGCCGCCGTGACGCCGCCGCAGCCGTCGGCAGACGGGGCGGTGTTCACCTCCATCGCGTTCCCGGAGACCGGCCCGCAGGACGCCGAGACGACCGAGCTGGTCGAGGATCTCCGGGACGACCTCGGCGATGACGTCCTCGTCGGTGGGTCGACCGCGGCGCTGATCGACTACTCCGACGCGGTCGGGAAGAAGCTGCCGCTCTTCGTCGGGCTGGTGGTCGGGCTCTCCGCGCTGCTGCTGATGTGCGTCTTCCGCTCCGTCGCGGTGGCGATCAAGGCGGCGATCCTCAACCTGATCTCGATCGGCGCCTCGATGGGGGCGATGACGTACGTCTTCCAGGAGGGGCTGCTCGGGGTCGAGCCCGGTCCGATCGAGGCGTTCCTGCCGGTGATGACCTTCGCGATCGTCTTCGGGCTCTCGATGGACTACGAGGTCTTCCTGATCTCGCGGATGCGCGAGGAGTGGCTGCGCAGCGGTGACGCCCAGGAGGCGGTCCGGGAGGGGCTGGCGCACACCGGCGGCGTCATCACCGCGGCCGGCGCGATCATGGTCGTGGTCTTCGGCGCCTTCTGGTTCAGCCCGGACCGAATGCTGCAGGAGATGGGCTTCGTGATGGCGGTGGCGGTGCTGCTGGACGCGGTCGTGGTGCGGTGCCTCGTGGTGCCCGCCGTGATGCGGCTCCTCGGTGCCGGTGCGTGGTGGCTGCCGGGGTGGCTCGACCGGATCCTGCCGAGGCTGCAGAACGCCGAATGAACCTGGGTAAGCGGGTTCCGGACAGTTACTTGGACATGAAACAAATTTCCTGCGAGGGAACGTAAGGGCGCGTACAACCGAAGAGAAGGGCTGCACCCCCAAGCGGCCCCTGGCTTTCGGGAGTTGCCATGAACGGTTCGACCTTCCGCCTGTCCAAAGTCCGCCTCGCGGTCTCCCTCACCTCCATCGCCCTTCTCGGGGCCGGCCTCGCCGCCGCCCCAGGCTCCCCAGCCGCTGCGGCTGGGGAGCCCTACGTCGCGCTCGGCGACTCCTACTCCTCGGGAGTCGGCACGCGCAGCTACATCTCCGACGGCACCTCGTGCAAACGGTCGACCCTGGCGTACCCGAGTCTGGTCGCCGCGGCGAAGAGCTACAGCCTCAACTTCCGCGCCTGCTCGGGCGCGGTGGTCGCCGATGTCATCAACAACCAGATCAGCGCGCTGTCGAGCTCGACCCGGTACGTGACGATCTCGGTCGGTGGCAACGACGCCGGCTTCGCCGACGTGATCACCGAGTGTGCCTATCCGGCCTGGGCGAGCGACTGTGCCGGCGCGGTCGCGGGCGCGCAGAACTACATCCGCAACACGCTCCCGGGCAACCTCACCACCCTCTACTCCAGGATCCGTTCCGCGGCGCCCTACGCGAAGGTGGTGGTCGTGGGATACCCGAAGCTGTTCATGGGTGAGGACTGCAACGCGCTCACCTGGTTCAGCCCGGATGACGAGACGATGCTCAACGACACTGCGGTGCTCCTCAACAACACCACGGCGTCGCGCGCGAGCGCCGCAGGCTTCACCTACGTCAACCCGATCAGCCGGTTCACCGGGCACGCCGTCTGTGACGACGTCGAGTGGATCAACGGTCTCTCCGACCCGATCGAGGAGTCCTACCACCCCAACGTCGCCGGGCAGCGTGACGGCTACACGCCGCTGGTGAGCACGCCGCTCACCGGAGCCGCGGTCACCGCGACCCCGGCGGTGCTCGCCGCGGCCGAGGCATCCGGTCCCGCCCAGGCCGCCAAGCAGCAGAAGTACGCCGCCCTCGACCGCCACATCGAGCCGGAGGTGTTCCAGCCGCCCACCCGTGAGCGTCTGCAGAAGCTCGCGGACCAGCGCGGGGTCGATCTGGACGCCTGGCTGGCGACGCACTGATCTGACGCTTGTGGAACGGTTGTGAAGCCGAGCGTGGCCCACCGGTCACTCTCGGCTTCACAACCTCGGCGTTGGACAGGTGTAACCCAATCTTGGGGGCGGGGCTGATAGAACCGTTCCATGCGAGTATCCCGGGGCATAGCGGCCCTTGCTGTTGCCTTACCGCTGCTTGCTGCCTGTGGTGGGGCCAAGGACCCGGGGCCGAGCATGTCGAGCCTGACCACAGCCCTGGAGACCGGCACCTTCACGAAGGTCGACTTCGTGGCGAAGACCGACCCCGCGTCCGTCGCGGCGGACTACCAGGATCTGACCGGCAACCTTTTCGGGAAGCTCGGCGCCCCCGACGTGTCCGCGACCAAGCCGACCTTCACCGGCCACGGCACCGACAGCGCGAAGTCGACGCTCACCTGGGCCTGGGGCCTGCCGGGCGGCCGGTGGACCTACGAGTCGGAGGTCGAGCTCCGCAAGACCGACGAGAAGTGGGAGTTCGTCTGGGAGCCGACCGTCGTCGCCCCGGCGCTCGCCGAGGGCCGCAGCCTCCACGTCGAGACCGTCCAGCAGCAGCGCGGCGAGATCCTGAGTACGTCAGGAGCGACCCTGGTCGCCGACCGTCCGGTCGTCACCGTGGGCATCGACAAGACCCTGATCGACCCGGTGGCGGCGCCCGCGGCCGCCCGGGACGTCGCTGCGATCGTCGGCATCAACCCGAAGCGCTACGCCAAGCGCGTCAAGGCTGCCGGGGACAAGGCGTTCGTCGAGGCGATCTCGATCCGCAAGCCGATGATGACGAAGACCAAGGCCGCGAGGATCGCGAAGATCAAGGGCGCCGCGATGCTCAACCGGACCCTCCCGCTCGGTCCGACCAAGGAGTTCGCGTCCCCGGTCATCGGCATCGTCGGTGAGGTGACGGCCGAGATGATGAAGAAGCATCCCGGGACCTACCTGCCGGGTGACCTCGCCGGACTCTCCGGGTTGCAGGCGCGCTACGACGAGCAGCTGCGCGGTAAGCCCGGACTCCAGGTCGCGGTGCTCGGTGACGAGGGCGAGATCCTCAAGAGGCTCTACAGCACCGACCCGGTCGACGGGAAGTCGCTGACCGTCACCCTCGACGCGCGGCTGCAGAAGAGCGCCGAGAAGATCCTGAAGCGCATCAAGCCCGAGAGCGCCCTGGTCGCGATCCGGCCCAGCGACGGTGCCGTGCTGGTCGCCGCCAACGGCAGGGACAACAAGATGAACCTGGCCACCTACGGCCAGGCCGCCCCGGGCTCGACCTTCAAGACCGCGACGACGCTGGCCCTGCTGCGCAAGGGTCTCAACCCCACGAGCCAGGTCGGGTGCCCGGCCAAGGCGACCGTCGACGGCAAGACCTTCACGAACGACTCGTGGTACCCCAGGTCGGCCCTCGGGGAGATCACGCTCGCCCACGCCGTCGCCGAGTCCTGCAACACCGCCATGGTCGAAGCTGCGGGCGAGGTCGGCCACGCCGAGATCGCCTCGGCCGCCGCCTCGCTGGGCTTCGGGATCGACCGCGACGCCGGCTTCACCTCCTACTTCGGACAGATCCCCGAGCCCGGCAGCGAGACCGAGCACGCCGCCGACGCGATCGGGCAGGGCAAGGTGCTCGCCTCGCCGCTCGTGATGGCCGCCGTCATCGGCTCCATCCAGAGCGGTCACACCGTGGTCCCGAACCTCGTCGAGGGCCAGGTCGCCAAGCCGTCGGGCGTCGAACCGCTCGCCGCCGACGAGGCCGAGCAGCTGCGTACGATCTTCCGGGGTGTGGTCACCGACGGCACCGGCAGCGGCCTGGCCGACGTGCCCGGCAAGCCGGTGATCGCCAAGACCGGCACAGCGGAGTTCGACCGCAACGGCAAGCGCCTGACCCACACCTGGATGATCGCCGCGCAGGGTGACCTGGCCGTGGCGGTCTACGTCGACGAGGGCGAGAACGGTGCCGCCACCTCGGGGCCCCTGGTCGAGGCGTTCCTGCGGACGGTCAACGAGCGCTGAGCAGCCGCGAAATGAGATGTGGCCCGGCCGTGAGGCCGGGCCACAATCGATTTCCCTCGGTGCTTCTCTACCGACGGGGGGAACAGTAGAGAAGCTCGGAGGGGCGAGCCTGGCGGCCTTGCGGCCGCGAGGCCCGGTCGAGGCGTGGAGTGCTCCCTCCCTACGTCGACGTGGATACATAACCAGACTTGTTCCTGGCTGTCACGTCAATGTCCTTTTTCCCACAGGATTGGTGAGTCCGTGTGGGGAAGGTGTGGATCGGTCACTGCCCGGCAGGGATCTCCGTGGCGCCGTTCTCTGCGGTCTTGTCGACGGCCTTGCGGAGCAGCGAACCGAGATCCACGCCGGTGGTGGTCTTGAGCATGTTGAGGGTCTGGACGACGTTGTCGTTGACCTGCTTCGGGATGGCGCCGGCGCCCTCGGTGGAGAGGACGGTCAGGTTGTCGATGGCGCTGATCGGCGCGGCGACCTCCTTGGCGACCCGGGGCAGGACCTCGATCAGCATCTGCAGCACGGCGGCGTCGTTGTAGGACGCGAACGCCGTGGCGCGCTTCTCCATCGCCTCCGCCTCGGCCTGACCGACGGCCAGGGTCGCGGCAGCGCTCGCCTCACCCTCGGCCCGGGTCGCCTCGGCGCCGGCCAGACGCAGCGACTTCTGCGCGTCACCGCGCTTGGCGCCCTCGATGGCCTCGGCCTCGGCCAGCGCGGCACGGCGGGCCTTCTCGGCCTCACCGCTGAGTCGGGCCTGCTCGGCGTCGGCCTCTGCGGCGGCGATGGTGGCCGCCTTGCGGGCCTCGGCAGCCGCGATCTCGGAGTTGCGGCGACCCTCCGCCTCCTGCTCCACGCGGTAGCGCTCGGCGTCGGCGGGCTTGCGCACCTGGGTCTCGAGCTGCCGCTCGGTCAGTGCCGCCTGGCGTACGGCGACCTTCTCCTGCTCGGTGAGGATGGCCTGGTCGCGGTCGGCCTGGGCCAGCGGGCCGGAGGCGGCGGCGTTCGCTGCGGCAGCGTCGGTCTCGGCCTTGATCTCGGCCTGCTTGAGGGCGAGCGCACGCTGAGCGATCGCGATCTCCTCCTCGGCCTTGATCCGGGCCTGCTCGGCGGCGCGACGGGCCTCCGCCTCGGCGATCGAGGCGGCCTGGGTGATGCGGGCGGCCTCGGGGCGGCCGAGGTTGGCGAGGTAGGAGCCGTCGTCGGTGACGTCCTGGATCTGGAAGGTGTCCAGGATCAGGCCCTGGCCGGTGAGGCTCGACTCCGACTCATCCGCGACACGCTGGGCGAAGGCGGCCCGGTCGCGGATGATCTGCTCGACGGTGAGGCCGCCGACGATCGAGCGCAGCGCACCGGCGAGCACCTCCTGGGTGAACGGCTCGATCTCCTCCTGCTGGGAGAGGAACCGCTGCGCGGCGAGGCGGATCTGGTCGGCGTTGCCACCGACCTTCACGATCGCGACACCGTCGAGGTTGAGCTTGATGCCCTGCCCGGAGACCGCACCGCGGATCTGGACCGAGATCCGGCGCGAGGAGAGATCCATCGTCGCGAGCTTCTGGACGAACGGCACCACGAAGACGCCGCCACCGAGGACGACCTTCTGGCCCGACAGGTCGGTGGTGAGCTGGCCGGTCTCGGGGTTGAGGACCGCCTTGCCCTTACGCCCGGTGACGATGAAGGCCTGGTTGGGGCCGGCGACCTTGTAGCGGCTGGTGACCAGCAGCAGGAGCAGGATGAGAAGTACGACAAGGCCGGCGATCGGCACCAGCAGTTCCATGAGGACCCCTTCAGGTCAGGAGGTGATCTCGCGCCACGTCGGCGCGACGGTGACTGCTGTCGGGGAGAGGACGCCGGTCACGTGCACGGGAGTGCCCGGCGTGATCGGCTCGTCGAGGTCGGGGGCCTTGGCGTTGTAGGTCACCGTGTGGCCCCCGAGGGCGACCCGCACCACACCGAACCCATCGGCCGGGATCGTGGTGATCACGGCGGCGTCCAGCCCGACGGCGGCGTCGCCCGAGGGCGCGGCGTCGGTGTGCTCCTCCTTCAGCAGGCGGGTCAGCCACAGTGCGAACCAGGCGAAGAGGGCTCCGACGACGGAGCCGATCACGATGGAGGGCAGCAGGGTGAGCCCGAGCGGGCCGTGGGCGATGGCGCCACCGAACCCGAACGCCGACACGAACCCGGCCAGCGCGGCGGTGGAGAACCAGTCGCTCGCCAGCCAGTCCAGCAGGCCGCCGAGGAAGCCGTCGAGGAGGTCGCCGATCACCAGCGACACCAGCAGGAGGCCCAGCCCGACGGCTCCGATGATCAGGAACGTCGTCACACAATCCTCCACACTGAGCAGCAGTCTGGTGCGGACTGTATCCGTCGGGCCTCAGGCTTGTCCGCTCTATTCGAATCTATTCGAAGGTCCAGAGAAGAAGCTCCGTCGGTACGCCAGCACTGACCGTGAACTCCGGCGGAAGATCGTCCCCGGCGGTGACCTCGAAGGCGTCGCCGGCGGTGAGCGGTTCGGCCATCCCGCTGCGCAGGAGAGCGCCGGAGGCGACGTGGAGATGGCGCAGCCGAGCCTCGGGAAGAGTGATCTCGGCAGGCCCGGAGGTGCCGACGCGGCCGACCCGCAGCGACCCCTGGTCCAGCCGGACCGCCTCGACCCACTCGCCCTCGACCGGGGCGACATCGTGGACGGCGTACGCCGGCTCCCCGGTGCTGCCCGCGACCCATACCTGGATGAACCGGGTGCCGGCGGCCGTGGCGAACTCGGAGTGGTTGACGCCGTCGCCGGTGGTGAAGACACCGACCTGGCCGGGGACGACGGTGCCGGTGGCACCGGTGGAGTCGGTGTGGGTCACCTCGCCGGACAGCGGCCAGGTGACGATCGTGACGCCGGCATGGTGATGGGTCTCGAATCCCTCACCGTTGCGCAGCAGGTGCTCGTCGTAGGCCACGATCGGGCCGAAGCCGACGCGGCTGGGGTCGTAGTGGGGACCGAAGGAGTAGGTGTGCCAGGTTATTTTTCCTGGCCGGAGGCCGGGGGGACGTTCCGTGAATCGGGCGGTTCCTCGGCGGATCTGGGCAGTCACAGTCATGATTGTGCCGTGGCGTTTCCCAAGTTCCCGACTGGCTTCGTGTTCGGCACTGCAGACGCCACCCGGCCGGGGGGCGAGCAGGATGTCGCGCTGCTCATGCGTCTCGGTGCGCCGGGATACCGGTTCGCGGTCTCCTGGCGTGAGCTCCAGCCGGGTGGTCGCGGTGTCTTCGATCCCGATGCCCGCGCTCGTTATGACCGGCTGGTCGACGAGCTGCTCGAGGCCGGCCTGCGCCCGTCGGCCACGCTCTACGCCGGCGAGCTGCCCGAGCCGCTGGCCGCCGACGGCGGCTGGCTCAACCGCGCCACGGTCGACGCGTTCGGTGTCTACGCCGAGATGGTGGCGGACCTGATCGGGGACCGGGTCCCGGAGTGGGTGCCGGTCCAGGATCCCAACGTGGCCGGCTACCTCGGCTACGGCCTCGGCACGATCGCGCCCGGCCGCCGTGCCGGCTGGGGCGTCGTCGCGGCGATGCACCACCTGCTCCTCGCCCACGGCCGCGGCGTGCAGGTGCTGCGCGCCGCCGGGGTCGGGTCGGTCGGCTGCGCCAACCACCACGAGCCGATCTGGCCGCTGTCGGAGGATCCTGCCGACGTCGGTGCGGCCAAGCTCATCGATCTGGCCTGGAACGCGGTGCCGCTCGAGGCGATGCTGATGGGCCGTTACCCCCGCGACCTCGCCGGTCTCGCCGACGACGTCGTGATGCCGGGCGACATGGCCGCCATCCGCTCGCCCCTGGACTTCTACGGGGTCAACTTCTTCGCCCCTCAGCGCATCGGCGCCTCCGCCGAGGGTGACGACATCCCGTTCCGGATGGTGCCGCTCGTCGGCTACCCCGCCACCGACACCGGCTGGGGCGTGGTGCCGACCGCCCTGCGGGAATGGCTGATCATCACCCGATCCCGTTATCGCGCGGCGATGCCGCCGATCGTGGTGACCGAGTGCGGTGCTGCGTACGACGCTCCGGTGGTGGACGGCGAGGTCGACGACCAGGCCCGGATCGACTACCTCGAGGCACACCTGGAGGCGGTCTCGGCCGCGATCGAGCGCGGTGTCGACGTCCGCGGCTTCTACGCCTACACCCTGCTCGACCGCGACGGCTGGGAGGCGCCGTTCACGGGCAAGGACTGGGAGGACGGTGTCGGCGGGAAGTACGGCCTGGTGCACGTCGACGCCGCCGGGGTGCGGACGCCGAAGCGGTCCTTCGGGTGGTACGCCGACATGGTCGCCGCCCACGCCGAAGGCGCTCCGACGGGCTGAGCCTAGAAGGCGAGCTTCTCGCCGATCGTCTTGATCGCGTCGAGGTCACCCGGCTTCGGCACCCAGGGCAGCGTGAGCGAGTCCTTGGACTTGTCGGTGTAGCGCGGGATCACGTGGAAGTGCAGGTGGAAGACGGTCTGCCATGCCGCCGACCCGCAGTTGTTGAGGAGGTTGACCCCGTCCGCCTGGAGCACGTCGACCGCCCGCTTCGCGACCGCCTGGGCGGCCTTCGCGGTCGAGGCGTACACCGCCGGGTCGGCGGTCAGGACGTCCTTGGTGTGCGTCTTCGGCACCACCACCGTGTGCCCAACGGCTGCGGGGGCGATGTCCATGAAGGCGTACGTCTCGTCGTCCTCGTAGACCTTCGTCGACGGGATGTTGCCCGCGACGATGTTGCAGAACAGGCAGTCGGGATCGCTCATGTGCCGAGGCTATCGGGGGTCACAGGCCGGCGGCGACCTCGGTTCCCTGCTGGATCGCCCGCTTGGCGTCGAGCTCGGCCGCGACGTCGGCGCCACCGATCAGGTGCCAGTTCTGTTTGGCGCCCTTCACCTCCGACTCGTCCTCGGGCCAGAGCGCGCGCACCGACTCCTGGCCCGCGCAGAGGATGATGTGGTCGACCTCGAGCGTGCGGGGCTCGCCGTCGACGGCGTAGTGGAGGGTCACCGAGTCGTCGCCCGCCTCGATCTTGTCGTACGTCGCCCCCCGGACCTGCTTGACGCCGTCCTGCTTCAGGTGGGCGCGGTGGGCCCAGCCGGAGGTCTTGCCGAGGCCGATGCCGATCGGGGTGGACTTGCGCTGCAGCAGGGTCACCTGGCGGGCGGGCGCCTCCAGGACCGGGGTGGTGAGCCCGCCGCGGAAGGTCGCCGGGTCGCCGACGCCCCAGCGGGCCTTCCACTCCTCGAGCGTCTCGGGCTGGTGGGTCAGCCAGGCGGACACGTCGACGCCGATGCCGCCGGCGCCGACGACCGCGACCCGGCGGCCCGGGACGACCCGGCCGGCCAGCACGTCGGCGTACGTCACCACTCGGTCGTCCTCGGAGCCCGCGATCCGCGGGAGCCGCGGGGTGACGCCGGTGGAGACGATGACGTGGTCGAAGGGCTCCAGGTCGGCAGTGGTGGCCTCGGTGTCGAGGCGTACGTCGACGCCCAGCACCTCCAGGCGCCGGGTGAAGTAGCGGAGCGTGTCCTTGAAGTCCTCCTTGCCGGGCACCGCCATGGCGAGGCGGAACTGGCCTCCGATCTTCGGGGACTTCTCGAAGAGGGTCACCGCGAAGCCGCGCTCGGCGGCCGAGGTCGCGGCGGCGAGGCCGGCCGGACCGGCGCCGACGACGGCCACGGTCTGCTTCAGCTTGGTCGGCCGGAGCACCAGCGTGGTCTCGCGCGCGGCGCGCGGGTTGACCAGGCACGAGGCGGCCTTGTTGGCGAAGGCGTGGTCCAGGCACGCCTGGTTGCAGGCGATGCAGGTGTTGATCTCGTCGGTGCGGCCCTCGGCCGTCTTCTTGGCGAACTCGGGGTCGGCCAGCAGAGGGCGGGCCATCGAGACCAGGTCGGCCTTGCCCTCGGCGATGGCCGACTCGGCGAGCTCGGGGGTGTTGATCCGGTTGGACGCACAGACCGGGACCGACACCTCGGCCTTCAGCCGCGCGGTCATGTCCAGCCAGGCGCCGCGCGGGACCTGGGTGATGATCGTGGGCACCCGCGCCTCGTGCCAGCCGATGCCGGTGTTGAACACCGAGACGCCGGCGTCCTGCAGCGCGTAGGCGAGCTCGATCGTCTCCTCCCAGGTCTGGCCGTCCTCGACCAGGTCGAGGATCGAGAGCCGGAAGATGATCGGGAAGTCGTCGCCGACCAGCTCGCGGCTCCGTCGAACGATCTCGACCGGGAACCGCATCCGGTTGGTCGCGGTGCCGCCCCAGCGGTCCTCGCGCTGGTTGGTCCGCTCGGCGAGGAACTGGTTGATCAGGTAGCCCTCCGACCCCATGATCTCGACCGCGTCGTAGCCGGCCCTCTTCGCCAGCGAGACGCTCTTGGCGAAGTCGTTGACGGTCGCGTCGACGGCCTTGTCGGAGAGGGCGGCAGGCTTGAACGGGTTGATCGGCGCCTTCACGGCCGAGGCGCTGACCGAGAACGGCGTGTAGGCATAGCGGCCCGCGTGCAGCACCTGCATCGCGATCGCGCCGCCCTCCTCGTGCACCGCGCCGGTGACCCGGCGGTGCTGGGCGGCGTGCAGCCGGGAGCTCATCTCGCTCGCGAACGGCTTGAGCCAGCCGCGCTTGTTCGGTGCGTAGCCGCCGGTGATGATCAGCCCGGTCCCGCCCCGTGCGCGCTCGGCGAAGTAGGCCGCCAGCTTGGGGATGTCCCAGGCGTGGTCCTCGAGGCCGGTGTGCATCGACCCCATCACCACGCGGTTGCGCAGGGTGAGCGACCCGATCGTGAGCGGGGAGAGCAGGGATTCGTACGACATGCGCACATGCTACTCATGAGTAATAAGAGGCGGCTAGTGGCCCGCCTCGTGCGAGGCCGCGGACCTGCCGCTGAAGCAGGACGGGAAGCTGACCGTCGGCACCGACTCCCCGGCGTACGAGCCGTGGTTCTCCGACGACGACCCCAGCAACGGCAAGGGCTTCGAGTCGGCGGTCGCCTACGCCGTCGCCGAGCAGCTCGGGTTCGCGAAGGACGAGGTCGTCTGGGTCAAGCAGGCGTTCACCAGATCTCGATCACGCCCGAGCGTGCGGGCGTCGTCGACTTCTCGAAGGGCTACTACACGGCCTCGCAGGCGAGGCGCCGATCACGCTCGGGAGCTGCTGCTCCTCGACGAGATCACCGCCGCCCTCGACCCGGAGCTCGTCGGTGAGGTGCTCGAGATCGTCCGGGCCGAGGCGGAGGCAGGGACGACCCTCGTCCTCGCCACCCACGAGATGTCCTTCGCCCGCGAGGTCGCCACCAAGGTCTGCTTCCTCGACGGTGGCCGCGTGCTCGAGCAGGGGCCGCCGGAGCAGCTCTTCGGCGACCCGGTCGAGGAGCGCACCCGCGCCTTCCTGGCTCGCGTCCGCTCCTGAGTGTCGGGCGCGGAGTTCGATATCCGTTCCTTTTACTAGACGATGACACCTTGTGAACGAGGCCGAATCACAAGGTGTCATCGTCTAGTAAAAGGAACGGATCTGACTCTCTGGCCGCGGGGTCATTGCCCGACTATCCACAGGGTTATCCACAGGATCTTGATTTCGGTCGAACGTTGAGGCCTCGCTGCCTAGCGTCCCGGCGTATGGGGGCAATGACACGAGTTACTACGCGTGAGGCGATACGTCGGATCTGCGAGCTGCACATGATCGGGAAGGTCGAGGCGAACCGGGTTCTGACCGCCGGCCTCGCCGGCCCGGGACAGAAGGTGGGCAGCGCGATCGTCTACGACGAGCGCAGGCTCGCCGCCCTGCTCGCTCAGCCGCGCTGCGCCGACGAAACGTTGGACGCGGTGCGCCCGCTCATCGTCCGGCTCGGTCGCGATCGCAGGTTCGACCTCTCGCAGACCTGGGAGGAGCAGGCCGAGGTGGTGCGACGGAACTGGTATGTGCCGTTCCTCCTCGGCATGTTGCTGGACCGCTGGGGTTGTCTGGACGGCCGCCGGTTTCCACTGGTCGCAACCGTCGCCAGCTGGGTGGTGTTCGGTGCGGAGGTCACCGGCCACACCTACGACAGAGATGCACCGCCGGCGGCGAACCGCAGCATCCCGCCTCGTACGTTCCGGGTCGAGCCGCCAGGTGCCTGGTTCGAGCCGATCAAGGAGACCTGGCTGCCGCTCGAGCACGGACCGACGGTGACGGTCTGGGGCGCGCCGACCAACGGGCCGTTGCGCGAGGTCGACTGGCTCAGGGTCGATGCCGAGAAGCAGAAGGAGCAGATCGAGTACGAGATGTGGCTACGGTCGGCGCCGGCCCTCCGCGATGTCGCGCAGGTCGGCCTGACCAGCGCCGGTGCCATCCTCCGGGCCTGGAAAGCCGCTGCCCCGCCTCGTCCGGAGACCGGACGAGACGGGGCGCGCTAGCCCGGAGGTCGAGCTTGTCGAGACCTCAGACCGCGGCCGGGGCCGGGAAGGTCGGGTACTCGACGCCGGAGATCGACTGCACGGTGCGGACGACCTGGCAGGAGTAGCCGAACTCGTTGTCGTACCAGACGTAGAGGATCGCTGAGTCGCCGTCGACGATGGTCGCGTTGCCGTCGATGATCGAGGCGGCGCGGGAGCCGATGAAGTCGGAGGAGACCGCGTCGCGGGCGGTGGTGAAGTCCACCTGGCGACGCAGCTCGCCGATCAGCGACGCCTCGCGGAGGTAGTCGACGACCTCTTCCTTCGAGGTCTCACCCTTGAGCGAGAGCGACAGGATCGCGATCGAGACGTCCGGGGTGGGGATGCGGATCGAGTTGCCGGTGATCTTCGCCTTGAGGTCCGGGAGCGCCTTGGCGACGGCCGACGCGGCACCGGTCTCGGTGAGCACCAGGTTGAGCGGTGCGGAGCGGCCGCGGCGGTCGGCCTTGTGGTAGTTGTCCAGGAGGTTCTGGTCGTTGGTGAACGAGTGCACCGTCTCGACGTGACCGCGGACGATGCCGAAGCGGTCCTCCATCAGCTTCAGCGGCGGCACGATTGCGTTGGTCGTGCAGGACGCGCAGGAGATGACCTTCTCGTCACCGGTCAGGGTCTGGTGGTTGACGCCGTGGACGATGTTGGGGACGTCGCCCTTGCCCGGCGCGGTCAGCAGGACCTTCTTGATGCCCGGGCGCAGGTGCTGCGAGAGCCCGTCGCGGTCGCGCCACTTGCCGGTGTTGTCGATGAGGATGGCGTCCTTGATGCCGTACGCCGTGTAGTCGACCGTCGTCGGGTCGTTGGAGTAGATGAACTGGATCGGGTTGCCGTTGGCGATGATCACGCCGTTCTTCTCGTCCACCGTGATGGTGCCGGCGAACTGGCCGTGGATCGAGTCGCGACGCAGCAGCGAGGCGCGCTTGATGAGGTCGTCCTCCCCGCCCTTGCGGACGACGACGGCCTTCAGTCGCAGACCGTGGCGCGAGCCGGCCTTCTCGACGAGGAGCCGGGCGACGAGCCGGCCGATGCGGCCGAAGCCGTAGAGCACGACGTCCTGGCCGCCGTTGCGCTCGATCTTGTTCTCGCCGGTGGCGCCGGCGAGCTTCTCGGCGACGAAGTCGTCGACGGAGAGGCCGCGGTCGTCGGCTGCGTACTGGATCGCCAGCTGGCCGAGGTCGATCTTCGAGGGACCGAGGTCGAGCTTGGCGACGGCCTGGAGCAGTGGGAACGTGTCGGTGACCGAGAGCTCCTCGCCTTCGATCTGGCGCGCGAAGCGGTGCGCCTTGAGGATCGAGATGTCGGACTTGCTCACCAGCGACCGGCTGTGGACCAGGATGGTGACATCCTTCTCGCGGTAGAGCTTGCCGATGATCGGGATCATCGTCTCCGCGAGCTCCTCGCGGTGCTGCCAGTCGTTGAAGGTCTCGTCGGTGTCGCTCACAGCTCAACTTTCAGTTGCTCGGGAATGCCCATTTCGGGGCGGACGGCACACTCCGCCAGGCTCGATTATCGGCATCCCCGGAGCCCCGGCCACCTTGATCGATCCAACCTGGGACGCGGTGTGACCGGGGTCTCTCGACCTCCTCCGAGGAGCTGCTCAGGGAGTCGCGGTCGCGGTCGGATCCTCGACCGGGTCCTCGGTCGGCTCGGCCGTCGCGGTCTCGGTCGGCTCGGTCGTCGGGGTCTCGCTGACCGTCTCGCTCGGCGGGTCGCTGGGGGTCGGCTCGGTCGTGTCGGGGGACTCTGTCGGCGTCGTCGCGCCGCTCGTCGCGTCGCTGCTGGGCGTGATCTCCCCGTCGCCCGCCGCGCTCTCGTCGGGTTCCTCGCTCAGATCCGGCTCCGATCCGGTGTCCACCGAGCCGCCGACCGGCTCGGTCGTGGCCGAGCGGCTCGCGCCGGTGGTCGGCTCGGGCGACGGGGTCACCTCGCCGACCTTCGGTGCGTCGTCCTGACCGGGCAGGAGGTCGGGATTGGCGGCGACGGCCACACCGGCCGAGACCAGGACCACGGCGGCCGCGGCCAGGACCGCGATCTTCCAGCGCCGCCCCGAGGGTTGGGCAGGCTCCGCGAACGTGGGCGCCCGGGTGGGCAGGTCGGCGGTGTCGGAGGAGGTCGAGGCGGGTCGGGGCGCGCGAGCGATGCCGCCGGTGAAGGCCGGCGGCAGGGCGCCGATGCTGGTCTCCTCCTCCGAGGTGACCGGGGCGGGCAGCAGGGTCCAGTCGCCGTTGGTGGCGAGGATGTCCGCGGCGGAGGGCCGGCCGGCCGGATTCTCGGCCAGGCACGCGGCGACCAGCGGGCGCAGGTAGTCCGGGCAGAGGCTCAGGTTGGGCGACTCGCCCTTGAGGAGGTGTCCCATCGAGCCGATCTCGCCGCTGAACGGCCAGCGGCCGGTGGCGGCGACGAAGGCGACCAGACCCAGCGCCCAGATGTCGACGGCGCTGGAGAACGTGCCCGTCTGGACCTGCTCGGGCGCCTGGTAGCCGTAGGTGCCGACAGCCTTGCCGGTCTGGGTCAGCGCCGTGCCGTCGACGGAGCGGGCGATGCCCATGTCGATCACGCACGGGTCGGTGGCCCCGTAGAGGATGTTGCCCGGCTTGATGTCGCGGTGGACGAGCCCGGCCGCGTGCACCGCGGCGAGCGCCTCGGCGACCCCGGCGACCAGCTGGCGTACGTCGATCTCGGACAGTCGCTGACCGGAGTTGACCAGCTTGTTGAGCGGCGGGTCGGCGACGTACTCGCTCGCCATCCAGGGCTGCTCGGCACCGGGGTCGGCGTCGAGGACCCTCGCGGTGAACCGGCTCTCGACCTTCTTGGCGGCCTCGATCTCCCGCTCGAACCGCGCCCGGAAACCCGGGTCGGAGGTGAGCTCGGGAAGGATCGCCTTCACCGCGGCCTTCCTGCCGGCCGCGTCCTCGCCCAGGTAGACCACACCCATGCCGCCGTGACCGAGGCGACCGATGAGAACGTACGGACCCATCTCGCGCGGATCGTTCGCGGTCAGCGGGCTGGACTGTGCGGACTGGGGGGATGTGGGGATTTCCCGAGACAACTTCTCTGCTCCTGTGCACCGGCGAGTGTGCCTCGGAGCGTATCGGACTTGACTCTGAGATCCGGTCACGCCGCGTGGGGAGACGGAATTCTGGGAGCATGACGGGCATGACTGAGTCGACGGAGCAATCCACAGTGACATTGGGCCAGGGCACCGGCCCCCTCCGCGGGGTCAAGGTCGTCGAGCTGGCAGGGATCGGGCCCGGGCCGCACGCCTGCACGATCCTCGCCGACATGGGTGCGGACGTGATCCGGGTCGACCGGCCGGGCGGCAACGTGCTCGGCGGTGGTGCCGGCGACCTGCTCACCCGTGGCCGCCCGAGCATCGCGCTGGACCTCAAGAACCCGGACGCCGTCGAGACCGTCCTGCGGCTGGTCGAGAGCGCCGACGTACTCGTCGAAGGGCTGCGCCCCGGAGTCACCGACCGCCTCGGCCTCGGCCCCCACGCCTGTCTGGAGCGCAACCCGAGCCTCGTCTACGGCCGGATGACCGGCTGGGGCCAGGACGGCCCGCTGGCCCAGTCCGCGGGTCACGACCTCACCTACATCGCCACCACCGGCGTGCTCAACGGGCTCGGTCAGGACCGGGCCCGACCGCACTTCCCGCTCAACCTGCTCGGTGACTTCGGCGGCGGATCGACCTACCTGGTCATGGGCATCCTCGCCGCGCTGGTCGAGGCTAAGACCACCGGTCAAGGACAGGTCGTCGATGCCGCGATCGTCGACGGCACCGCCCACCTCGCCACGATGATCTCCGGGATGCTCGCCTCCGGCACCTGGCACGAGCAGCGGCAGAGCAACCTGCTCGACGGTGCGATGCCGTTCTACGCGCTCTACGACACCTCCGACGGCCGACAGGTCGCGGTCGGTGCGCTGGAGGGCAAGTTCTTCGCCGAGATGGTCACCCGGCTCGGGCTCGACGGGATCTGCCCGGGGCAGTACGAGATGGAGCGCTACGACGAGATGCGCGACCTCTTCGCCAAGACCTTCGCGTCGAAGACGATGGCCGAGTGGGCCGAGATCTTCGAGGGCACCGACGCCTGCGTCGCCCCCGTCCTCACCCCCTCCGAGGCCGCGGTTCATCCGCACCTCCAGGCCCGCCGGACGTACGTCACCCACCACGGCGTCACCCAGCCCGCCCCGGCTCCGCGGTTCAGCCGCACCGCCTCCACCTTGGGTGCGGGACCGGCGGCCAGCGCCGGTCAGCACACCCGCGAGGCCCTCGCCGCGTGGGGCATCGACGACGCCGACGTGCTGATCGAGAAGGGCGCCGCGTTCCAGGACTGAAGGTCAGCGGAGCAGACGCAGAAACGGCGCGGCGTACGACCCGGAGGTCGTACGCCGCGCCGTTCCATGTGGCGCGGTTCGGCTCAGTCCTTGTGGACCAGAGCGGCAGCGCGGCGACGCAGGACCACGACGAGCGCGGTGCCGGCGGCGGCAGCACCGGCGAGCATGGCCAGCAGCGGCCACATCGCGGGCACGGGGGAGTCGCTCTCACCGGCGAGACCGGCGTCGATGTTGGTCGGGACCTCGGAGTCGGCGTCTGCGACCGGGGTGGGGGTCGCGGACTCGCTGGGCTCGTCCTCGATGAGGACCGCCGGCTCGGTGGGCTCCTCGGTGGGCTCCTCGCTCGGCTCCTCCGAGGGGGTCGGGGTCGGAGTGGGCGTCGGGGTCGGCTCCACCTCGGCGCAGTTCTGGAACCAGAAGACCTTGGTCTTGGTGTCGTTGCCGATGCTGCCCGGGGTGTGGATCGTGACCTTGGCGTGGAAGCCCTGCTCCGGGTGGGGAACACCGGTGGCGGTCAGCGTGTAGACCTCGCGACCGTCGAGGCCGTCGTCGGTGCCGGCGCCGCTGGCGTCGTCCCCGCCCACGGAGACCTCGCTCGGGCCGTCGACGGTGAGCTCACCCTCCTCCGTCGGGGAGTGCAGCGCCCAGCTGATCTTGGAGACGATGTCGTCGCCCTCGTCGAAGCCGTACCACTCGACCTCGAGCTTGCAGCCGACGTGCGGCTGGTTCTCGGGAACGTCGTCGATGTTGCCGTGCTGGATGATCTTGACCGTGCCGTTGTTGCCGGCCGGGTCGTCGCCGGTGGCGAAAGCCGGAGTTGCTGCGAGCCCGGCGAGGGTGACGCCCGCGACAACCGCGCCGGCGCGTACGAAACTCAACACTCGAAAACCTTTCGAAGATCATTCGACCGCACCATGCGGTCCGCGTGCAGCCTCAGCCACCGAAAGCGATGGGTGAGTGACCCCGAAATCGCTGTGGATGCATTGCCGCCCCCACAGCTGCAGACGGGAGCGTAGTGACCGCGTGTACGCGCGTGGAAGCGGGGCGCCCCGGTGTTACCGAGCCGTTCCTCAATCGCGGATCTTCTGATTTGCTTGCAAAAGTTCGCGGGACAGGGTGTCGCAAACACGTACTCCCGGGTAACCTGGCCCACATGCATGTCGACGTACTGATCATCGGTGCCGGCGTCTCCGGTATCGGAGCGGCCGCGCAGCTCCGTGAGCGCCTCCCCGGAAAGACGCTTGCCATCCTCGAGCAGCGCGATGCCAGTGGCGGCACCTGGGACCTCTTCCGCTACCCCGGCATCCGGTCCGACTCCGACATGTTCACCTTCGCCTTCAAGTGGCGGCCGTGGGAGAGCGCGCAGGCGCTCGCCGACGGTCACCAGATCCGTGACTACCTGCGCAGGACGGCGAAGGACTACGGCGTCGACAAGCTGATCCGCTACGGCCACAAGGTCACCGGTGCCGCCTGGAGCACCGAGGACAAGCGGTGGACGGTCTCCGTCGAGACGCCGGACGGCTCCGCCGAGATCACCGCCGACTTCCTGTGGAACTGCTCGGGCTACTACGACTACGCCAACGGTTACCAGCCGGAGTTCCCCGGGCTCGACGACTACGAGGGCACCTTCGTCCATCCGCAGCACTGGCCCGAGGACCTCGACTACGCGGGCAAGAAGGTCGTCATCATCGGCTCCGGCGCGACCGCGGTCACGCTCCTGCCGAACCTGGCCGGCGAGGGCAGCGACCGGGCCGAGAAGGTGACGATGCTGCAGCGCACCCCGACGTACATCCTCTCCCGGCCGGGCCAGGACGCGATCGCCTCTCTGCTGAAGACCGCGCCGTTCAAGCTGCTCAGCAAGCTGCCGTTCAAGCGCGTGCGCGAGAAGATCGGCCACGAGACGGTCCGCTGGGAGAACATCGCGCTCACCGTCGGCACCTACCAGCTGGCCCGACGGGCCCCCGGTCTCGTCAAGAAGGTGATCCGCGACCAGTGGATCAACGGCCTCACCGCCCGCGGCGGCCGTCCTGGGATGACCAAGGACGAGGCGATCGCGTACGTCGACAAGCACTTCAACCCGCCCTACAACCCGTGGGACCAGCGGATCTGCTTCGTGCCCGACGGCGACATGATGAAGTCCATCCGCGAGGGGTACGCCGCGGTGGTGACCGACCGGATCAAGACGTTCGTGCCGAAGGGCATCGAGCTCGAGTCCGGCGAGACGCTCGAGGCCGACATCGTCATCTCCGCCACCGGGCTCAACCTCCGGCTCTTCGGTGGCCTCGACTACACCGTCGACGGCGAGCCGATCAACCTGCCCGACCAGATGGCCTACAAGGGCCTGATGATCACCGGGATGCCCAACTTCGCCTACACGATCGGCTACACCAATGCCTCGTGGACGCTCAAGGCCGACCTGGTCACCGACTACGTGATCCGGTTGCTCGACTTCATGGGTGAGAACGGCTACGACGTCGCCGCGGTCACCCGGGACCCGAGCGTCGAGGAGCGGCCGTTCATGGACCTCGCCTCCGGCTACATCCAGCGCTCGCTGGACCAGATGCCGAAGGCCGGAGACCGGGCGCCGTGGGCCGCGAAGCAGAACTACCTCGTCGACATGAAGGCGCTGGGTGCGCCCGTCGCCGACGGGGCCCTCAAGTTCAGCTGAGCAGGTTCGCCTGAGACGCTGCCGCTGCGGGGACTACGATGGCCACACCATGGATGGCAGGGCAGTTCGCTGGAAGCGTCACAACGATGACCGACGAAAGCGCATCGTCGATGCTGCGATCGGCCTGATCGAGACCGACGGCGTCAACGTCAGCCTGCAGGCGATCGGTCAGGCGGCCGGGCTCTCCCGGTCCGTGGTCTACCGCCACTTCGCCGACCGGCGTGAGCTCGACCTCGCCATCCAGGCCGACATCCTGGACGGGTTGTGGGCCAAGCTCTTCCCGGCGATGGAGCTGACCGGGTCGATCCGGCAGATCATCTCCCGCACCGTCGGGGTCTACGTCAACTGGGCGCTCGAGCACCCGCTCCTGCACCAGGTGGCCGACGTCGACACCGCGCCGAACGGCACCGGGCCGCTGCAGCAGGGCCTCGACCGGATCGCGGAACGGATCAAGGAGCTGATCCTGACCGCGTTCGAGCTGGGTGGTGTTGAGATCTCCGAGGTCGACAAGAAGGCCGTCGACCCGCTGATCTACGGCCTGATCGGGATGGTCTTCGGCGCCGTACGCCGCTGGGTCCATCTCGGCGAGGGCATCCCCGACGCCGAGCACCTGACCTCGGTCGTCACCGAGGCCGTACTGGCCATGATCGACACCCGCACCACGGCGTACGGGCTCTCGATCGACCACGACCAGCCGCTCGAGGACCTCTTCCGCTGATCCCGCTCAGGTGGGCAGCGTCAGGTCCGGTGGCACCACGCGAGCCAGGGCGGCACGGCACGCGATGATTCCGGGGGAGTCGGCGATGGCGGTGCGCGTGGCGGTGAAGACCGTACGCCGCGGCGCCCCCGGCAGCTCGATGAGCCGCACCGCCGTCCGGTGGCGGACCCGCATCAGGTCGGAGAGCAGGGCGACGGCGTTGCCCGACTCGACCAGCGCGACGTGCGCCTCGACGTCGTCGGTCTCGTAGCGGACCTCGGGCTCGAAGCCCGCCCGCCGGCACTGCTCCTCGATCCAGTGGCGCGACGCCGTGCCCGGCGGCTCCATCGCCCACGGGACGCGGCCGGCGTCGGCGAGCGAGGTGATGTCGTCCCAGATCTCCCCGGAGCCGTCGGGCGGGACGGCGAGCCGGAGCCGGTCGGTGGTGAGCGGCTGCCGGTCGAGACCGTCGAAGTGCGGAGCGCCGTGGTCGGGATAGTGCTCGGCGACCACGAGGTCGAGCTCGCGCAGGGCGAGGTCGTTGAGCGCCTGCTCGGGTGCGCGCTGGGACAGCATGACCCGCAGGCGCGGGTGCCGCCGGGTGAGGTCCGCGAGCGCCTGGGGCATGTAGGCGAGCGCCACCGACTGGAAGACGGCGACCCGCACCGTGCCCGCGGTCTCGTCGCCGAGCGCGGTGACCGCGGCCTCGGCCGCCTCGAGCCGGGCCAGGATCTCGGTCGTGTGCTCGACGAGCACCTCGGCCGCGGCGGTGAGCTGGACCCGGCGGCCGGCCTTGGTGAGCAGCGGGACACCGACCTCCCGCTCGAGCAGGCCGAGCTGCTGGGAGACCGACGACGGGCTCTGGTGGAGGGCCTCGGCGACCTCGGCCAGGGTCCCGCGGGCGGCGAGCTCGGCGAGGAGGCGGAGACGGCGAACGTCGAGCATCTGATCCTTCAGTCTGTCTTACGAATAAACTCCAAGAAACATCGCTTTATCTTATCTGACTCCGGTCGCATACTCGGCTCTATGACCACCAATGACGCGCTCATCGCCGAGGTCGACCACCTCGTCCGCGGCTGGCTGGCGAAGGCTTCGACCAAGCCGACCGCCGCGGCCGCCCAGCGCCTCGCCGACGTACTCAAGGACCCTTCCGGACTCGACTTCACCGTCGGGTTCGTCGACCGGGTGATCCGGCCCGAGGACGTACGCGTGGCCGCGGCCAGCCTGCGCGAGCTGGCCGGCAACGTACCTTCGTTCCTGCCCTGGCACCTGAAGCTGGGCGTGAAGCTCGGCGCGCTGATGTCGCTGGTCGCGCCGTGGTTCGTCATCCCGGTGGCGCGGCGTGCGCTGCGGCAGATGGTGGGACACCTGCTGATCGACGCCTCCGACGCGCGCCTCGGCAAGCAGATCGAGCGCATCCGGTCGCGTGGGGTGAACCTGAACATCAACCTCCTCGGTGAGGCCGTCCTGGGCCAGAAGGAGGCCGACCGGCGGCTGGCCGGGATCCGCAAGCTGCTGGCGCGCGACGACGTCGACTACGTCTCGGTGAAGGTCTCCTCGCCGGTCGCGCCGCATGCCGTCTGGGCGTACGACGAGGCGGTCGAGCACGTGGTCGAGCGGCTCCTCCCGCTCTACACCTACGCCGCCGAGTCCTCGGCCGCCGGGACGAAGAAGTTCATCAACCTGGACATGGAGGAGTACCGCGACCTCGACATGACCATCGACGTCTTCACGCGGCTCCTCGACCGTCCCGAGCTGGCCGACCTGGAGGCGGGCATCGTCCTGCAGGCCTACCTGCCTGACGCCATGGCCGCGATGATGCGGCTCCAGGAGTGGTCGGCTGCTCGGCGCGCGCGTGGCGGCGCACCGATCAAGGTGCGCCTGGTCAAGGGCGCCAACCTGCCGATGGAGCACGTCGAGGCCTCCCTGCACGGCTGGCCGGTCGCGACCTGGCCGACCAAGCAGGACTCCGACACCAACTACAAGCGGGTGCTGTCCTGGGCGCTGACGCCCGAGCGGATGGCCAACGTGCGCGTCGGCGTCGCCGGCCACAACCTGTTCGACGTGGCGTACGCCTGGATCCTGGCCGGTCAGCGTGGGGTTCGTGACTCCGTCGAGTTCGAGATGCTGCTGGGCATGGCCGAGGGCCAGGCCGAGGCGGTCCGCGAGACCGTGGGTGGCCTGCTGCTCTACGTGCCGGTCGTGCACCCGAAGGACTTCGACGTCGCCATCGCCTACCTCGTGCGTCGCCTCGAGGAGGGCGCCAGCACCGAGAACTTCATGTCGGCCGTCTTCGACCTCAACTCCTCCGAGGCGCTCTACGCGCGTGAGAAGGAGCGGTTCGTACGCTCCCTGGCGGCCGTCGACTCGTCGGTGCCCGGGCCCAACCGCACCCAGGACCGGCGCTCCCCGGTCGCGGACGACGTCCAGACCGTGTTCGAGAACACTCCGGACACCGACCCGCACCTGCCGGGCAACCGGGAGTGGGGCAAGGCGATCATCGCCCGGGTGGGCTCCTCGACGCTGGGTGACCAGCTCGTCGCCGACCACACCGTGACCTCGGTCGAGGCCGTGGAGTCGGTGCTCGAGGGCGCCGTCGGTGCCCAGGCCGACTGGGGCCGTAAGTCCGGTGCCGAGCGGGCCGCGGTGCTGCGGGCCGCCGCGGTCGAGGTCGAGCGGCGCCGCGCCGAGTGGCTCGAGGTCGCCGCGTCGGAGTGTGGCAAGACGCTCGACCAGGGCGACCCCGAGGTCTCCGAGGCGATCGACTTCCTCAACTACTACGCCGGTCTGGCCGAAGAGCTCGACCTCGTCGACGGCGCGCGTGCGGTGCCGGTGCGGTTGACGCTCGTCACCCCGCCGTGGAACTTCCCGCTCGCCATCCCGACCGGTGGCGTCGCGGCGGCGCTCGCCGCCGGGTCGGCCGTGGTGATCAAGCCGGCTCCGCAGGCGCAGCGCTGCGGCTCGGTGCTGGTCGAGACGCTGTGGGCCGCCGGGGTGCCGAAGGAGGTCCTGCGGTTGGTCCACGTGCCGGAGAACGAGGTCGGTCGCGCGTTGATCGCCTCGCCGCTGGTGGACCGGCTCGTGCTGACCGGTGCCTTCGACACGGCCGCCTTGTTCCGGACCTTCCGTCCCGATCTTCCGCTGCTGGCCGAGACCTCCGGCAAGAACTCGTTGGTGGTCACGCCGGACGCCGACCTCGACCTGGCGGTCAAGGACCTCGTCTACTCCGCCTTCGGCCACGCCGGGCAGAAGTGCTCCGCCGCATCGCTGGGCATCCTGGTCGGCTCGGTCGCGACCTCGCGGCGCTTCCGGGACCAGCTCATCGACGCGGTGACCTCGCTTCGCGTCGGCTATCCGACCGACCCGACGGTGCAGGTGGGCCCGGTCATCGAGCCGGCCTCCGGCAAGCTGCTCAAGGCGCTGACCACGCTCGCCCCGGGCGAGACGTGGCTGGTGAAGCCGCGCCAGCTCGACGACACCGGCCGGCTCTGGTCGCCGGGTGTGAAGACCGGCGTCAAGCGTGGCTCCGAGTTCCACCTGACCGAGTACTTCGGTCCCGTGCTCGGCCTGATCTCGGCCTCCTCGCTCGACGAGGCGATCGAGATCCAGAACGAGGTCGACTACGGCCTCACCGGTGGCCTCCACAGCCTCGACCGGGCCGAGATCTCGCAGTGGCTCTCGTCGGTCCAGGTCGGGAACGCGTACGTCAACCGCGGCATCACCGGTGCGATCGTGCGTCGTCAGCCCTTCGGCGGCTGGAAGAAGTCGGCCGTCGGTGCCGGGACGAAGGCCGGCGGGCCCAACTACCTGGTCGGTCTCAGCGACTGGGTCTCGGCTCCGGCCACCGAGCTCGCGACTCCGGCGCCTGCCGTCCGGTCGCTCGTCGACTGGGCCGATCGGCTCGGGGTCGACGAGATCGAGATGCTCCAGCGTGGCGCCGGGTCCGACGCCGTCGCCTGGGAGCGTGAGTTCGGTGCTGCCCGCGACGTCTCGCGACTGACCGCCGAGGTCAACGTGCTGCGCTACTCGCCGGTGCCGGTGACGCTTCGTCATGAGGGCGGCCCCGTGGCCCACCTGCTGCGCGTCCTTGCGGCCGGTGTCGCTGCCGGAGCGCCGGTCACGGTGTCCGTCGCCGCCGCGCTGGACGACGAGACCGCCTCGCTGGTGCGGGCGACCGGTGCTACCTACGTCGTCGAGGACGCCGCCGCGTGGGCGTCGATCGTTTCCGGCCCGCATGCGCCCAGCCGCGTACGTCTGCTGGGTGGGTCGCGCGCGGCCTTCGCCGAGGCGAGCCAGGGCCGGGTCGACATCGCGCTCTATGCCCAGCCCGTCGTCGAGGCCGGCCGGGTCGAGCTGCTCACCTTCCTGCACGAGCAGGCCGTCTCGATCACCGCGCACCGCTTCGGCTCGCCGACGCCGCTGGTGGAGAACCTCTTCTGACACAGATGAGCGCCGAGTCGGCTCGTTATGACGAGCCGACTCGGCGGGCCTGGAGCTTGAGCGCGGCGACTCCGTCACGCTCCTGCGCGTCCGCCTACAGTGGTGTCATGACCTCGATCGCGCGAACCGCCGCGCGCCTCCTGCTGGGTGTTGCGATGGCCGGCGCCGGGGTGGCGCACCTGACCACCCAGCGACAAGAGTTCCGAGCACAGGTGCCTGAATGGTTCCCCGTCGACGAGGATCTGACGGTGCTCGGTTCGGGCGTCGTCGAGATCGGGCTCGGGGTGGCCTTCGTCGCGCTGCCGCGCAAGCGACGGCTCATCGGAGGGTTGCTCGCCGCGTTCTTCGTGGCCATCTTCCCGGGCAACATCGCGCAATACGTGGAAGGCGTCGACGCGTTCGGGCTCGACACGGACACCAAGCGGTTGATCCGGCTGTTCTTCCAGCCTGTGCTCGTCGTCTGGGCCTTGTTCGGCGGGGGTTGGCTGTGGTGTTCTCGGGACGACTGAATCACCACCACTGACATGACTGCCGAGTCGGCGCCTCCGACCCCTCTCGCTCGCTTCGCTTCGCGAGGCACGGGGTCAGATGCGCCGACTCGGCGCCACGAGTTTCGCGAGGCACGGGGTCAGATGCGCCGACTCGGCAGGCCTGCTTGTCAGTGTGCTGCTGACTGAGCCCCTGCCCACGTACGCAGGTAGGACTCCGGGCCACGGACGATGTCGTCGATGACGTCCTGACCACCGGTCAGGCGGAGGTCCTCGAGGTAGTCGGGGACCATCCCGTAGTGGGCGACACCGTCGGTGTTGTAGTCCCAGATCCGCTGGCCGGTGACCTGGCGGTCGACCACGGCGTCACCGAGGATGCTGCGGAACGGGTAGGTGACGTGCGTCTTCGCCGGCCCGGGCGTGCCGCCGAAGCCGTTCATGTCGAAGCCGAACCCGATGCCCGCGTCGTGACGGTCGCGGACGGGAGCGGTGCGGGCGTACTCCGCCAGGAACTGGTCGGTGCTGTGGCCGTAGATCGTCGAGAAGCCACCGAGGGCGTAGAGACGGTCGAGGTAGCGCTCGTCCATCCAGGAGTGGCTGGCGAGGACGCCGGGGTAGTCGGTCTCCTCCAGGATGCCCAGGGTCCGGCCCGCGGCCTTGGCGCTCATGTGGTCGACCTCGACCATCATGCCGCGCTTGATCAGCCCGCGAAGGGCGTATTCGCCCAGCGAGGACAGACCGTAGGGGTTGCAGACGATGCCCTCGGGATAGATCGGCGGCTGCGGCAGCCAGGCGAGCTCGGCAGGCCGGTCGACCAGGCGGGGGTTGTTGTCGTGGGGCTGGTCGGGGTCGCAGGCCTTCGGCGTCCAAAACGTCCCGGTGGTGAGGAACTGCCCGGCGTTGATCAGCAGCCCGGTGGTGCCCTTGTCGTAGCGGACCCCGCACAGCGCGTTGTCGAACTTGTGGCACAGGAACATCGAAGAGACCCCGAGCGACTTCAGCTCGTCGAGCCCGGCGTCGATGTTGGCGCGTGTGCACATTGCCAGCCGCAGCTTCTGGGAGCAGCCGAACGGCTCGGAGGTCTCCACGCCGAGCACGACGGCGAGCTTGCCGTCCTCGATCACCTCGCGCGCCTGGCCGGGGTCGGTGACGATCCGGTACCACCCGCGCCCCTCGCCACCGTACTGCGCGTCGATGAACGCCTGGGTGTCGTACGCATCCCGGGCCTGCCTGCGCACCGCGGTCATCTCGTCGCAGGACTGGTGGGTGCCCGGGTTGATCGCGCACAGCGCTTTGTTGCTGGTCAGGTTCACGACCATGATCCGCTGGCCGGCACGCCAGGAGCGCTCGACCCAGCGGTAGTACATCTGCTGATGGGTCAGGGAGTCGTAGGCCGGCCAGTCCTTGAAGGAGGGCCAGCCGGTGGTGTCGTGGAACCCGAGCGGGCTGCCCGAGCGGGTCAGGTTCTCCAGCAGCGCCGTCTCGCCCGCGATCCCGTGGGACGGGCAGTCCTTGAGCGCGTCCGCGATCCCTGCGGTCGACCAGGCCTTCCCGCAGACCGCCGCGCCACCGATCCCGTCCTGCATGAACATGTGGCTGTGCGCGTCGACCAGCCCCTGAACCGTGCCGTCCGGCGCGGTGCCGGTGCGCGGATCACCGGTCACATTGATCTCGGACTCCGGCGAGGGAAGCCGCCGTTCCACATCGTCACCGGAGGCGGGTGGACCCACCATCGCGACCGTCACCGCAAGGGCGACCACAGCGAGCAGGGACGTACGTCTGATGCGCATGTGGCCTCCCGATGACCAGCGGCGTCGTACTGGGGTGGGTATCGAAACCTAGCAGCGCACGAGGCCCTCCGGCGGCGGAATCGGGAATTCGGCAGAACGTGTTCTAGTTCCCGGTTTCTCGGCCCTGCGCGCCAGGCCTCGCCTCGCTGAGGCCGCGACCGATGAGCCAGGCCCCCAGGACCACGCTCTGCAGTGCGAGCGGCGCGTTGAGGGAGAGGTAGGGTGCCGCGACGATCTCGAGAGCCTGGGACAGCACCAAGAGGCTGGCGAGGATGGCGAGCCCCGCCCCGCAGAGACCCCACAGCGACAGCCATCGTGGGATCAGCCGCCAGCGGTGGAGGAGCGTGAAGAGCAGCAGGTCTCCCAAGCCCATCGCCACGATGACAGCGACATGGTTGACCAGATCCCGCATCCTCCGAAGCGTCTCGGCAAGCACCTCGTAGGTGGCGGCGTCCGGAGCCGTGGTGCCGTGTCCTTGTGCCAGGTCCAGCAGCGCCGGGAGCATCGCGGCGGCGAGGAGATGGAAGCCGCAGGCCATCAGCCGGAAACCGAGGAACCCGGCCGCCAGGCCCGGGGCGCGATGGTCATGGCGGTCTCCTTTACGGGTGTAAAGCACGGATGCGTGGTACCTTACGCCTGTAAGAATCAGCATCCGGTCCGCGAGGTGAGAAGACGTGCCGCCCCGTCGCCGCCAGCCGCTGTCGCCCGACCGTGTGATCGACGCTGCAGTCTCGGTGGCGGACCGAGGAGGGGTCGCTGCGGTCAGCATGCGCAACGTCGCCGAGGTGCTCGGGGTCGAGGCGATGGCGCTGTATCACCACGTGCCCAACAAGGACGCGATCTTGAACAGGATCGTCGACGCGGTCTTCGCCGAGATCGATGTCCCTGAGCCGACACCGCACTGGCGGCGTGCCTTGGAGGAGTGCAGTCGGTCGGCTCGGAAGGCAATCGCACGGCACAGCTGGGTGCTCGGCCTGGTCGAGTCGCGAGAGCATGTCGGACCAGCAAGGCTGCGGCACATCGATGCAGTCCTCGGTCTGTTGCTCGAGGCCGGCTTCTCGGCCATCGAGGCGGTCCAGGCCACCACATTGCTGGACGGCTACGTATACGGCTTCGTCCTGCAGGAGCGGCAGCAGGGCATCGAGGTGCCTGCCGACACCGAGCTGGCTGCGAGCGCCCTGCTCGCCGATCCGTCCTCGGAGGATCTGCCACATCTGCGTGCCGTGGCGCAGGCGGTCGCGGCGGGTCCGGCGCCGTCGCACGACGACGTGTTCGACCACGGCCTGCGGATCATCCTGGACGGACTCGTTCCGAGCGGCGCCTGATCCGGGCGCCGGACACTTTGAGAGACTGCGCCCATGACCATCGCGATCATCGGTGCAGGCAACATGGGCGGGGCCGTGCTGGCCGGGCTGCTCGAGGCGGGTCACGCCCCCGACTCCGTCATCGTCGTGGAGGCGCGCGAGGAGCAGGCGGCCGCGCTTCGCGAGAAGCACGGCATCCGTACGCTGCCGGCCGCCGAGGCCGCGGCCGAGGCCGACGTGGTGGTGCTTGCCGTGAAGCCCTACGGCGTCGTGCCGGTGCTGCAGTCGGTCGCGTCCGCGCTGCGTGAGGGCGCCACGGTGGTCTCGCTGGCCGCCGGTGTGCCGACCTCGGCGATGGAGCCGGTCGTCCCGGACGGCGTCTCGGTCGTGCGGGTCATGCCCAACACCCCGGCCCTGGTCGGAGAGGGCATGTCCGCCGTCGCCGGCGGTGCCAAGGCGACACCGGAGGCCGTCGCCACCGCGGCCGACCTGATGGGCGCCGTCGGCAAGGTCGTCACCGTCCCCGAGTCGCAGATCGACGCGGTCACCGCGATCAGCGGCTCCGGCCCGGCGTACGTCTTCCTGGTCGCCGAGGCCTGGATCGAGGCGGGCGTCCACCTGGGTCTGACCAGGGACGACGCGACCACCCTCGTCATCCAGACGCTGACCGGCTCCGCCAAGCTGCTCGAGAGCGGCACGCATCCCGCGATCCTCCGCGAGCAGGTCACCTCACCCGGCGGCACCACCGCCGCCGCCCTGGGTGCACTGGAGAAGGGCGGCCTGCGGGCGGCCTTCCTCGAGGCCACCCGCGCCGCCTACGTACGCTCCAAGGAACTGTCGTAGTCCGAGGCGATTCTCGCCATCTGTGCGCCCGGTTCCCTGGTGGCTGTGTGAAACGACTCCTAGAAAGTGTGTGTAAGGTGTCTTAGATCGCGTGTGAAACGGCTCCTGGCTCGAAAGCCGACTAGGAGGTTGCGTTGGAGGTCAAGCTGACAGCCACCCCGGAGGACGCTGACGTACGCCATCTGCTCTGGCTGCGGGAGCAGCTGGGTGATGACCTCGTCGACATGGTGGTGATCACGACTGGTCGGCATGCCTACCGGCGCCAGGATGGGGTGGCGGTCATCCCGGCGGCTCTGCTAGGTCCCTAGTGCAACACGTTCGGAGCGGACGAGGACATGGAAGTTCCGGGCGCCGCGAGTCGCAGTGAAGGTTCCGACCCGCTCGAAACCCAGGGAATCCACGGTTCGTAGCGCTCTGGTGTTGAACGACGCGACGGTGACTCTGAACGCCCGGGGCGCGAACCGGGCACGACCGAATTCGAGCCCTGCCGAGACGACCACACGGCCAAGTCCTTGCCCCGTGAGTTCGGGCCGCATTCCACCCCCGGTGTCGAGTGCGGACGAGTCGTAGTCCCATCCCGGCACCCGACCATCGGGTCCGAAGGAACGAAAGCCGATGAGGGTGCTGCCTGCCATGACGGAGTAGAAGCCGGCCTCCGGATCGAGCAACTCATCGGGACTTACGCCGGCCATGTCGTAGACGTCGTATGGCGCCTGGTATCGCCAGCCGGTGATGTCTTCGGCCTGCTCCAACGTCATCGGAACGACACGAATGGATTCAGGGTCGATCGAGTGCGACATCTGGACAGAGTCGCACACGGACCTGCCTGGCATCTGGTGCCACGGTCGAGCCGCGAGGCCGCTCGCTGGCGCTCGCGGCTCGACCGGCGGGGCTAGAGCCCGAGGTGCCGGCTGATGATGAGCTTCTGCACCTCGGTGGTGCCGCCGTAGATGGTCTGGATGCGGCTGTCGATGAACGCCTTGGCGATCGGGTATTCCATCATGTAGCCGTAGCCGCCGTGGATCTGGACGCCTTGGTCGACGAACTTCTTCTGCAGCTCGGTGGTCCACCACTTCGCCATGCTGGCCAGGACGGTGTCGGCGGTGCCGGCGTTGAGCTGGGTGATGGCGTCGTTGAGGAACAGTCGGGCGAGGTAGGCCTCGGTGGCCATCTCGGCGAGGGTGAACGCGGTGTTCTGGAAGCGGCCGATCGGGCGACCGAAGGCCTCGCGGGTGCGGGCGTAGTCGAGGGAGAGCTCGAGGACCTGCTCGACCGCGGCGACGGCGATCGAGGCGACCGAGATGCGCTCCTGCGGCAGCAGGGTCATCAGCGAGATGAAGCCGGAGCCCTCCTCGCCGAGCAGGTTCTCCTTCGGCACGACCACGTCGGTGAAGGAGAGCTCGGCGGTGTCCTGCGCCTTCATGCCGACCTTGTCGAGGTTGCGGCCGCGCTCGAAGCCCTCCATGCCGCGCTCGACCACCAGCAGCGAGATGCCGTGGGCGCCGGCGTCGGGGTTGGTCTTGGCGACGACGATGACGAGGTCGGCGTTGATGCCGTTCGAGATGAACGTCTTAGAGCCGTTGAGAACGTAGTGGTCGCCCTTGTCGACCGCGGTGGTCCGGATGCCCTGGAGGTCTGAACCGGCGCCCGGCTCGGTCATCGCGACGGCGGTGATGATGTCGCCGGAGACGCAGCCCGGCAGCCAGCGCGCCTTCTGCTCCGGGGTGCCGAGGTGCGAGATGTAGGGGACGATGATGTCGGTGTGGACGAAGAAGCCCGGGCCGCTGGCGCCGATCTTCGCCATCTCCTCGTGGAGGACCGCGTTGAACCGGAAGTCCTTGATGCCGGGGCCGCCGTACTCCTCGTCGACGTCGAAGCAGAGCAGCCCGGTGTCGCCGGCCTTCTTCCACAGCTCGCGCGGGACGATCCCGGCCTTCTCCCACTCGTCGTGGTAGGGCGCGACCTCCTTCTCGAAGAAGGCCTTGGCCGTGGCACGGAAGTCCTCGTGCTCGGCTTCGTAGATGGTGGGCTTCTCGGGCATGACACTCCTCCGTAGACAGTCGTGCTCATCGCGCCTGGCGTCCGTGACGCATACCGCATCCATAGGTGGGCGACGGAGCAACTGTGACAGTAACACTGGCGAAGTGGCAACGGTTTGGTCTACCGTCCGTGGCTATGACCGAGACGACCGATGAACTGATGACGATCGATGAGCTGTCGACCGCCACCGGGTTGTCGGTGCGTACGACGCGCTACTACGCGAGCCTCGGGCTGATCCCGGCCCCGATCCGCCGGGGGCGGGTCGCCTACTACGGCCCCGAGCACCGCGCCCGCCTGGACCTGGTCACCGCGCTCCAGGAGCACGGGTTCACGCTGCAGGCCATCGAGCGCTACCTCGGCCGGCTCCCGGCCGACATCACCAGCGAGGATCTCGCGATGCAGCGCGCGATGATCACCTCCTGGGCCACCGAGCCGACGGAGGACATCCAGGCCAGGATCGGCCGTGAGCTGATCGCGCTGGGGCTGCCTCGCGACGCGTTGGCGGCAGCGTACGCAGCGACCTCACGGCACATGGCCGAGCTCGCCGCCGACCTCAACACCATCCTGCGCGACCAGGTGGTCGACCCGTTCCGGCGCACCCATCACAGCGCGGAGGAGGCCCAGCACCTCGAGGAGGTGCTCCCGCGGCTGCGGCAGCTGACCACCGAGGCGATCGTGGTCAGCTTCCAGGACGCCGTGAACCGGACCATTTCTCGAAACCTATCGTGAACCTTTCCGTCCGACCCTGTTGACTGTGACAGTTTTAGTGTCACAATCGGCGCATGGCTGAAGCATTCATCTATGACCACCTGCGCACGCCGCGCGGGAAGGGTAAGAAGACCGGAGCGCTCCACGAGGTCAAGCCGATCGACCTGGTGGTCGGCCTGATCGACGAGGCGCGCAAGCGGAACCCCAACCTCGACCCCGCGCGGATCGACGACGTCGTCCTCGGTGTCGTCACGCCCGTCGGCGAGCAGGGCGGTGACATCGCCAAGACCGCCGCCATCAAGGCCGGTCTCCCCGAGACGACCGCCGGTGTGCAGCTCAACCGCTTCTGCGCCTCCGGCCTCGAGGCGGTGAACCAGGCCGCCTCCCGCGTACGCGGCGGGTTCGAGGACCTCATCCTCGCCGGTGGTGTCGAGTCGATGAGCAAGGCGCCGATGGGCAGCGACGGCGGCGCCTGGGCGCAGGACCCCGACACCGCGCTCAAGACCGGCTTCGTCCCGCAGGGCATCGGCGCCGACCTGATCGCGACGCTCGAGGGCTTCAGCCGTGCCGACGTCGACCGCTACGCCGCGCAGTCGCACGCCCGGGCGGCCGCTGCCTGGGAGAACGGCTACTTCAAGGACGCCGTGATCCCGGTCGTCGACCAGAACGGCCTGACCGTGCTCGAGCACGACGAGCTGATCCGCCCCGGCACCACCGCGGAGACCCTGGCCGGCCTCAAGCCGTCCTTCCTCCAGCAGGGCCAGGAGGCCGGCTTCGACGACGTCGCGCTGGCCAAGTACCACTGGGTCGAGAAGATCGACCACGTGCACCACGCCGGAAACTCCTCCGGCATCGTCGACGGCTCCGCGCTGATGCTGATCGGCTCCGAGGCGGCCGGCCAGGCCAACGGCCTCACCCCGCGTGCCCGGATCGTCTCGGCCGCCGTCTCCGGCGCCGACCCGACGATCATGCTCACCGGCCCGGCGCCGGCCTCGCGCAAGGCGCTGGCCAAGGCCGGCCTGAGCGTCGAGGACATCGACCTGTTCGAGATCAACGAGGCGTTCGCCGCGGTCGCGATGCGGTTCATGAAGGACATGGGCATCGACGAGTCGGTCACCAACGTCAACGGCGGCGCGATCGCCATGGGTCACCCGCTGGGCGCGACCGGTGCCATCATCCTCGGCACCCTGGTCGACGAGCTCGAGCGTCAGGGCAAGCGGCGTGGTCTCGCCACGCTGTGCGTCGGTGGCGGCATGGGTATCGCGACGATCGTCGAGCTGGTCTGACGCGCCGCTCGGCGCCCCTGACGTTCTGGCGCGCGACACGCGGTCGTGACGTACGAGATGTCAGGGACGCGAGCCGCCCACCCGGCGCCCCTGACGTTCTGCACGCGACACGCCGGCCCTCGGCCCACAAATGTCAGGGACGCGAGCCGAACAGCACCCCGAGAGACTCACCAAGGAACGAGATGTCTGAGACTGCAGTGAAATACGACCGCGATGGCGATGGCATCGTCACGCTGACCCTGGACGACCCGAACCAGTCGGCCAACACCATGAACGAGCTGTACAAGACCTCGATGGCGGAGGCCGTCGAGAAGCTGTACGCCGAGGCAGCCAGCGATGAGCAGAGCGTCACCGGTGTCGTGATCGCGTCCGCGAAGAAGACCTTCTTCGCCGGCGGCGACCTCAAGAACATGATCCAGGTGCGGCCGGAGAACGCCGCCGAGGTCTTCGAGGAGGTCGAGTCGATCAAGGCGACCCTTCGCAAGCTGGAGACCTTCCCCAAGCCGGTCGTCGCGGCGATCAACGGCGCCGCGCTCGGCGGCGGTCTGGAGATCGCGCTGGCCGCCCAGCACCGCATCGCGCTCGACGCCCGCTACGACATCGGTCTGCCCGAGGTCTCCCTCGGCCTGCTGCCCGGTGGCGGCGGCGTCACCCGCGTCGTACGTCTCCTGGGCATCATGACCGGACTGATGGACGTCCTCGGTCAGGGCACGAAGTTCAAGCCCGCCGCCGCCCTCGAGAAGGGTCTGATCCACGAGCTCGTCTCCTCCCCCGATGAGCTCGTGCCCGCCGCGAAGGCGTGGATCAAGGCCAACCCCGACGAGATCGCGCAGCCCTGGGACAAGCCGGGCTACAAGATGCCCGGTGGCAAGCCGACCTCGCCGGCGCTCGCCGGCTTCCTGCCCGCGTTCCCGCCGATCCTGCGCAAGCAGCTCAAGCAGTCCGACATGCGTGCGCCGAAGGCGATCCTGTCGGCCGCGGTCGAGGGTGCGATGGTCGACTTCGACACCGCCACCCGGATCGAGTCGCGCTACTTCACCTCGCTGGTCACCGGTCAGCAGTCGAAGAACATGATCCAGGCGTTCTTCTTCGACCTCGGCGCCATCGGCGCCGGCACGCTGCGTCCTGACGGCATCGAGAAGTTCGCCGCGACGAAGGTCGGCGTGCTCGGTGCCGGGATGATGGGTGCGGGCATCGCGTACTCCTTCGCCCGGGCGGGCGCGGAGGTCGTCCTCAAGGACGTCGCCATCGAGGCGGCCGAGAAGGGGAAGGCCTACACCGCCAAGCTCAACGAGAAGGCGGTCTCCCGCGGCAAGCTCACCCAGGAGAAGGCCGACGAGATCCTCGGCCGGATCACCGCGACGGTCGCTCCGGAGGACTTCGCCGGCGTCGACGTCGTCGTCGAGGCGGTCTTCGAGGACGTCTCCCTGAAGCAGAAGGTCTTCAACGAGATCGCCCCGTTCGTCAACAAGGACGCGGTGCTCTGCTCCAACACCTCGACGCTGCCGATCACCGAGCTCGCCAAGGGGATCGACCGCCCGGCCGACTTCATCGGCCTGCACTTCTTCTCGCCCGTCGACAAGATGCCGCTGGTCGAGATCATCAAGGGCGCCGAGACGAGCGACGTCGCGCTGGCCAAGGCCTACGACATCGTCCAGCAGATCAAGAAGACCCCGATCGTCGTCAACGACAGCCGCGGTTTCTACACCTCGCGCGTCATCGGCACCCAGATCCAGGAGGGCCTGGAGCTGCTCGCCGAGGGCTTCGCGCCCTACTCGCTCGAGCGTGCCGCGACCCAGGCCGGGTTCCCGGTCGGGCCGCTGCAGATCGCCGACGAGCTCAACCACGAGCTCATGGTCAAGATCGCTCGTACGACCCGGGAGGCTGCCGGCGTCGAGGAGCTGACCACCACGGAGCGGGTGCTCACCCCCCTCATCGAGGCGGGTCGTTCCGGCAAGCTCAAGGGTGCCGGGTTCTACGACTACACCGACGGCAAGCGTGGCTCGATCTGGGCCGACCTCGGCAGCGTGTTCCCCGTCGCGGAGAAGCAGATCCCGATCCGGGACGCCGAGGAGCGGATGCTCTTCATCGAGGCCCTGGAGACGGCGAAGTGCTTCGAGGAGGGCGTCATCACCTCCGCCGCGCACGCCAACATCGGCTCGATCTTCGGCATCGGCTTCCCGCCGCAGACCGGTGGTGCGGCCCAGTTCATCACCGGCTACGAGGCCGCCGACGGCTCGATCGGCATCGAGGCGTTCCTGGCCCGTGCCGACGAGCTGGCCGAGAAGTACGGCGAGCGGTTCCGTCCGACGCAGTACCTCCGCGACCTCGCGGCGAAGGGTGAGGCCTTCCCGGTCTGATCGGCCCCGTCTGATCGCCGAGACGTCACGTACGCAGATCGAGCTGGCACCGCGGTGCCAGCTCGATCTGTTTGGGTGACGCCTCGGCGTGGGTCAGCGGATGGTGCTGGTGGCCGCCGAGGTCGCCGTCTTGGTGTAGTAGCCGGTCTTGCGGCCGGTCACCCGCACGCGGATGCGGTCACCGCGGTCGACGGACCGGAGCCGGTAGGACTTCCCAGTTGCGCCCGAGATCGCGACGCCGTTGCGCAGCCACTGGTAGGAGAAGGTGATCCCCGAGGGCTTCCACGTGCCCGGGTAGGCGGTGAGCAGGTAGCCGACCCTGCGCGTGCCGCCGATCGTCGGGGTGGCCGCGGTGAGATAGCCGGCCGCGATCTTCGCGGTCGCAGCGCTCGCCCGGACGCCGGGGTTGGCGGCTGGCCACGACGAGGAGTACGCCGTCACCCGGACCCGGATCTCCTTGGTGTGGTCGGCCCCGCTGAGCTTGTAGGTCGACGCGGTGGCGCCCGAGATCGGGACGCCGTTGCGCAGCCACTGGTACTTCACCGACGTGGCCGTGGGGTTCCAGGAGCCCTTCGTCGCGGTCAGGGTGTAGCCGACCCGTGCGGTGCCGCTGATCGTCGGCGGCGCGGTGCTCGCGATCGTCAGCGGGTTGCACGTGTAGAGCTCGAGCTCGTCGATGAACCAACCGATGTACGACACGGACTGGTCCCCGCGCACGACCCACTGGAACTGGACGGACTTGCCCGCGAAGGCGGACAGGTCGACGCGAGAACTCATCCACCCGTTTGAGTCGCCGCCGAAGCCGGTCAGCGGCTTGGCGGGGTTGTTGAGCAGCAGCTTCTGCTTCGGCCCGTTCACCCAGGCCGAGGATGGGATGGCCGTCGCGACCCCGTTGACCAGCAGGCGGGCCTCGCCGCCGTCGTAGTACTCCGGCGTCGGGTAGGCAGGTTCGCTGCCGGGGTACCAGTCGAAGAGATACCAATGGCTGAACCGCAGATAGGTCCGCTTGCCCGCCGGCACGTTGATCGCGGCCGTCGTAAGACCGCTGGCGGTCGGGTCGCCGTACGCCTCCGGGTCGGGGTCCCAGCCGAAGTCGGAGCCGTTGCCGTCACGGTCGTTCTCGGGGACGTTCTGCGCGGCGTCGGGCGCCTGGTGCCACAGGCCGCCGCGGGTGAGGGACGGTTTCGTCATCGCGGCCTTGCCGGTGCTCCCGGCCGGGCAGGTGTTCGGCGCCTCCGCGGGGTGGGTCGCGCCCGCCTTGGTGGGTGACTTGGCGAGCTCGGTCGCCTGGGTGGCGCGCTGGACCTGGATGCAGTCCTCCGCGACGAAGCCGGCGGTGCCGGCGGCCGACAGCGTGCCGCAGGCGTTCGCCAGCGTACGGCCGAGGTCTGCGTACTGGCTTCCGGAGACGAGGTGCTGGATCGTGTAGAGGTAGAGCGCCGCGGTCTTCTGCAGGGTCGGGTCGCCGACGTCGAGGCCGGTGACGGTGACGCCGTTGAAGGTGCCGCCCTGCGAGATCAGGTAGGCCGTCTTGTTGCCCACCCCGCTGTTGGTGTGAACCCCGCCGCCATCGGCGTAGTAGCTGAGGTCGTCGGCCTCCCACAGCGAGCTGGTCATCCGGTCGGGCTGGTCGTGCAACGTCGGGTTGGCGAGATCGCGGATCGCGCCGAACGAGGAGTCCTCGCCGATGCGCCAGTCGGTCGGCGAGTCGCCGGGAGTCGCGTAGCGGTGATCGACGATCTCGCCCATGATGTCGGCCATCGACTCGTTGATGGCGCCCGACTCGTGCCAGTAGAAGAGGTTCGAGCTGCGCTCGATCACGCCGTGGGTCAGCTCGTGACCGACGATGTCGTCGACCACCAGACCCTGGCCGAGGAATATCTGCTCGCCGTTCCAGAAGGCGTTGTCCATCGGGCACGGCGGTGTGTAGCCCGGCTGTGTCGGCTCGCAGTAGCGGGTCGTCGCGGCGATCGCCTTGGGGGTCACGCCCTCGGACCAGCCGATCTCCTCGGTCAGGTCCAGCCCGAGGGAGGCGTAGAGGTCGGAGGTCGCGCCGAGCAGGTCGTAGGCGCTGTCGACGTCGGCGATCCCGGTGGGCGCATCACCCTCGCGGCGCTTGACCTTGAGGCTGGTGTCCGTGCACGGGGTGTCATCGGCGCGGACGTTGGCGTTGTCGCAGATGCGGCGGTTGGCGTGGGCGATCTCGTTGATGTGCATGAGTACGCGGCCGGTGCCGCCGTGGGCGAGCACGGTCTCGCGGATGTTCGAACCGTTGGTCACCGAGAACCGGAAGACACTGGTCTCGCCGAGCTCCGGCCCGGCGACCAGGTCGTCGTCGTAGAGCCAGGTGCCCTCGTCGCTCACGGTGAGGCCGGTGGCTCCGTGGTGGGCCTTGGCGACCACGGCCCGCGCCGCTGCCTCGGCCTTCGCGCGTGTGACATCGTCGGGCTCGGTGACCTCCGTGGTCGTGGCGTCGGAGAGGTTGGTGGCCGCGGAGGTGAGGCCGCGGTCCTTGTCGAGCCCGATGACCACCTCGCCGCCGAGGACCGGGAGGCCGGCGACGTACTGCCCGAATCTGGTCACCGACCCGCCGCCGACCGCCTTGCTGGTCGACGTCTCGCGCAGGTCAGCCTTGTCGGTTCCCAGCGCCTTCGCGGCGCGGTCGAGCTGGGTCCGGGCCGCCTTGGCGGGCTTGACGGCGGCACCCAGCGGCTCGGCGCTCTCGGCCTTCGAGCCGATGAAGTCGGCCACGCCGTCGGCGGTGCGATGGATGGTGAGAGGTACGCCCGCGCGGTCCTGGTAGGTCGCGACCGGGTCGGGTTCGGCGGAGGCGGGCGGGGCCAGCGGAATGACGCTCAGCCCGCCGAGGGCAAGTGCGGTCGCGGTCAGGGCGACGACGCGTCTACGAGGTGACACTTCGACTCCTTCGGAGGTGGGAGCGGCCCAGAGGATTTTCACGGACCGACAAGTCCGCCGGCCCGAACCAGCGGTCAGAAGTCTCCCAGGCAGTCGTGGGTGTCGTCGCCCTCAATTCGGCGCCTTGCGATGGCCGAGAAGTCGGTTCCGTGGGGGGGGGGGGGGGGGTGGTGGGGGGACCCCGCCCCGGCGGGGGCTCGAGGGGGGGGGGGGGGGGGGGGTGTTGGGGTGGGGGCCCCGGGGGGGGGGTTGGTGTTGTTTAAGCGGGTTAG
>NZ_JBITCR010000004.1:224590-548980 GCF_044453405.1 Nocardioides sp. NPDC051685
GCTATGATGGCCCGGGGGGGGTGGGGGGGGGCGCCCCCAATCGGGGGCGGGGGGGCGGGGGGGGGGGGGCGGGCGGGGGGGGGGGGGGGGGTGCCGCCCCCCCCCCCCCCCCGACGTACGTGACGTCTCGGCGGGTTGGGTCAGCGGATGGTGCTGGTGGCCGCCGAGGTGGTGGTCTTGGTGTAGTAGCCGGTCTTGCGGCCGGTCACCCGGACGCGGATGCGGTCACCGCGGTCGACGGACCGGAGGCGGTACGTCTTCCCGGTTGCGCCCGAGATCGCGACGCCGTTGCGCAGCCACTGGTAGGAGAGGCTGGTTCCCAAGGGCTTCCAGGTGCCGGGGTAGGCGGTGAGCGTGTAGCCGACGCGGCGGGTGCCGCCGATCGTGGGCGTCACCGAGGTCAGATACCCGGGCGCCACCGCCGCGGTCGGAAGGGTGGTGCTGCTCCCTCCGGCCCAGCCCGGGCTCCACGCCTCGACCCTGACTGTCATCTTGGCGCCGCGGTCGCTCGCGCGCAGCGTAAAGGTGTTGCTGGTGGATTCGATGATCGTGAGGCCGTTGCGCAACCAGACGTAGTTGTAGCTCTGGGGGGTTTGGTTCCACGTTCCCTTGGACACGGTGAGCTTGGAGCCGACGCGTGCAGTGCCGCTGATGACGGGACGTACGGTGGCGCGGATGGATGGGCCCAAGGCGATCGACGCCGTCGGTGCGCTGGCCTTGGTCCCTGAGGTTCCCGCGGACCATTCGGTTGAGCTCGCCGTCACCCTGACGGAGACACGGGTCGCGTAGTCAGCCGCCGCAAGGGTGTACGTCGAGGAGGTGGCCCCGCTGATCGGCGAGCCGTTGCGCAGCCACTGGTAGCTCACGCTCGTTGCTGCCGGCGACCACGTGCCGGAGGTGGCAGTCAACGTGGACCCGACACGTGCCGTTCCGGTGATCGTCGGTGCTGCGGTGTTCGCCAGCGGAGCCGGTTCGCAGGTGTAGATTGATGTCGTCGAGGAACCAGCCGACGTACCAGCCCAAGCTGTCCCAGGACGCCTCGAAGTAGGGCCTCAGCGTGTGTCCGGCGTACTCCGAGAGGTCGACCTGGCTGGCGTACCACCCCTTGCCGTCGCGGACGAAAGCTGTCACGCCGGCGTTGGGGTTGTCGTTGTAATAGGGCGAGCTCGACGTCTGGATGCGTCCGTTGGGGCCGTTGGTCCAGCCGTTGGTTCCCGAACGCCAGGTGGTCTGGGTCGTGTCGTCGGTCCAGCCCACGACCCCGCCGTCCCAGGCACCGTCGGGGTCATATTCGAACAGGTGCCACTGGCGGAACCACATGTAGGTCGTCTGGCCGGCCGGAAGCTCGATGCCGTTCAGCGTCTGGAGCCGGGTCCGACCCTTCGTCATGTTGCCGCTCCTGGCTGGCGGCGAATAGTGCCACGCCTCCTTGCCCGAGGTGGCGTTCGGCCCCCAGTACGTCGACTGGTCGCGGGCCCACGAGCCCGAGACGAACTTCGATGCGGCGTCACCGGTCTCGCTGTCGAAGAGCGTACGCACCGCCGTCTGCGCGGGGCAGCTCATCTGAGCGTCCGTGCGGGTGCCCTCCGTCGTCGGGTTCGTACGCAGCTGGGTGACCTCGGTGGCATCGTGGACGGTCGCGCAGTCCGAGCTCGTGAACCCGGCCTTCCCCACCGCGGCCAGGTCGCCGCAGCTCTGCTCGAGCTGGTTGGCCAGGTCGGCGTACTCGGCGCCGGGGGCCAGCCTCTGGATGACGTCGAGGTAGAGCGTCGCAGTCTTGGTGAGCATCGCGTCGCCGGCGTCGATGCCGGCGAAGTCGGTCCCCGCGAGCGCTCCGCCCTGCGAGATGACGAAGGCGGTCCTGTTGCCCACGCCGCTGTTGGTGTGCACGCCGCCGTTGTCGTCGAGACCGGAGACGTACGCCGCGCTCGTCATCGTGTCTGGCTGGCTGTGCAGCGCGGGGTCCTTCATGCTTCGGATGGCGCCGTCAGGGAGGTCTTCACCGAGGTCCCAGCCGCTGTCATCGTCGCCGGCAGCGGTGTGGCGGTGGTCGATGATCTCGCCCATGACGTCGGCCATGGACTCGTTGATGGCCCCGGACTGACCCCAGTAGAAGAGCTGCGAGAACTGGTCGATGACACCGTGGGTCATCTCGTGGCCGACGACGTCGTCGGCGATCGCATAGCCGGCGCCGTAGTACATCTGTGTCCCGTTCCAGAACGCGTTGGCGTACGGGCATCCCGACGATGTGGTGTAGCACCAGTTGACGGTCGAGGCCAGACTCTTGCGACCGTCGGGCTGGGTGACGCCGATGAGGCTCGTCAGGTCGAGGTTCGCGATCTGCTGGTAGAACAAGTCGACCTCGCCGGCCAAGGCGAAGGCACTCTCAACGTCGCCGCTTCCGCTGGCTTCACCGGTCTCGGTCCTCCCCGGCGCCGTGCACGGGACGTCGGTGCTGTTCGTCGCGTTGGCGTTGTCGCACACGACCCGGTCGAGCTGCTGGTTCTCGTCGATGTCCAGGAGGATCCGCCCGTCCTGGTCGTCGACGATCATCAGGCGGCGTGCGCCATCGGCGCCGGAGACCTCGAAGCGCCAGCCGCTGCGTGAGCCGTTGTCCGTCGTCGTCCCGAACACGGCCGGATCGAAGACCGTCCGGCCGTTGCCGACGATGTCCCCGGACGTGCGGTTGTCCGCGCGCGACAGCGTGGCCAGCGCGAGTGAACGCGCTCTGCTCTCGGAGATGCGCGGCTCGGAGACGGTGGACGTCGCGCTCAGGCTGGCCGCCAGCGAGGCGAGGTCGCGGTCCGGCCCCATCGTCACGACCATCTGGCCGCCGAGCACCGGGATGCCGTCGACGCGCTGGTCGAGGCGTACGACGTCGGTGCCTGCTGCGGTGTGCGTCGTGCCGGCGGTGGCCAGCGTCGTTCCCGCGCGATCGGCGCCGAAGGCTGCGCCGTAGCGGTCGACGTGCGCACGGGCGGCGACGGTGGTCGAGTCCGCGCGGTCGACCGACGGGTTCTCGATCCGGCCGCCGCCGGCGCCGGCGAAACGCAGGGTGCCGTTCTGGCGGCTGGTGTGCACGGTGCGGTCGGCGTCGGCGTGGAGCCGTTCCGCCGCGATCGCCGGGGCAGGCTTGCCGGCCGCGTGCCCTGTGGACAGGAGATGAGGGGTGAACACGGTCATGGCGATCGCGACGAGCGGGGTCGCGGTCAGCGCTGTGAGCCGGTGAAGGGATGCCATCTGGGATCCGTCTGGTGAGTGGGAGTCGAAGTGGGCGACGTGTGCCGCCGCACCGACCCGAACCGGCGAAGGAAGTCTTACATGCATGGGATGCGTCGGCAGCGAATTCTCCGAACATGGCCATCGATCCTCGGCCATATCGACTTGCACCCGTTGCATACTCGGTATATACATACTCAGTATGCAACCGAGGGAGGTGATCGAGTGTCCGTGAAACACGCACTGCTGGCGCTGCTGGAGAAGCCGCGCTACGGCTACGAGCTGCGCGCCGAGTTCGAGCAGCGCACCGGCGCCAGCTGGCCGCTGAACGTCGGGCAGGTCTATACGACCCTGTCGCGACTCGAGCGCGACGGCCTCGTCGAGGCCGGAGGGACCGACGCGGAGGGACGGTCCCTCTACCAGCTCACCGAGGCCGGCAAGGTCGAGGTCAAGGGGTGGTTCGACACCCCCGTGGAACGTGCGCAGCCACAGCGCGACGAGCTCGCGATCAAGCTCGCGGTGGCCGTCGCCGTGCCGAGCGTGGACGTCGGCAAGGTCGTCCAGCAGCAGCGCAACGCCACGATGCAGGCGCTCCAGGGATACCGCCGCCAGGCACGCTCCGGCGCCGGCGACGACCTCGCCGGCGGGCTCGTGCTCGATCGCCTCGTCTTCGCGGCCGAGGCCGAGATCCGGTGGCTCGACCACTGCGAGGCCCGGCTCCGCCGGGCGGCCGCGTCGAGCACCGCGCCGGAGCCCGCCGAGGGAGGCGACCGATGAACGCCGCCCTCGCCCACGACCTGCGCCGCCTCAACCACGACCAGAGCCGCTGGCTCGCCGACGCCCGCGAGCGGCTGAGCCGCCGCGCCCACGCAACGCCCGCCAAGCCGGGCAACATCCAGACCAAGGAGTCCACCGATGAGTGAACCCGTCCTCCGGCTCACCGATGTGAGCCGCGTCCACGGCACCGGCGCCGCCGAGGTGCACGCCCTGCGTGGCGTCAGCCTCGCTGCGTACGCCGGTGAGCTGGTCGCGATCATGGGGCCGAGCGGCTCCGGGAAGTCGTCGCTGCTGACCATCGCCGGCGGCCTCGACTCGCCGACCTCCGGGACCGTGACCGTCGACGGCCAGGATCTCGGTGAGGCCGGGATCAGTGGGCGCGCCAAGCTGCGGCGTACGTCGATCGGCTATGTCTTCCAGGACTTCAACCTGATTCCGGCGCTGACCGCCGTCGAGAACGTCGCGCTGCCGTTGGAGCTCGACGGGGCCGGCCGCCGCTCGGCACAGGCCGCGGCGAGGACGGCGCTCGAGGAGGTCGGGCTCGACGGCTTCGCCGACCGGTTCCCCGACGAGATGTCCGGCGGGCAGCGGCAGCGGATCGCGATCGCCCGAGCGATCGTCGGCGAACGCCGTCTGATCCTGGCCGACGAGCCGACCGGTGCCCTCGACACCGAGACCGGCGAGGACATCCTCAAGCTGATCCGCGCGCGCTGCGACGCGGGCGCGGCCGGTGTGCTCGTCACCCACGAGCCGCGCTACGCCAGCTGGGCCGACCGGGTGATCTACGTGCGTGACGGTGTCGTCGTCGACGAGGCCGGCGAGACGCCGAGCATGGCGCTCGTGGACGAGGTCGAAGCATGAGCGAGCGTCAGCGAGCGACAACAGGCCTCGTGCCGCCGCGTCCGTATTCTTGCGCTTGCGCTACGGAGGTGGCGGCATGAGTGGCGGGCTTGCGGGCTGGCGGCTCGCGCTCCGGCTCGGCCAACGGGAGGCCCGGCGGGCGAAGTGGCGCAGCCTGCTCGTCATCCTGATGATCGCGCTCCCGGTGGCAGGCGTCACCGCGATCGCGGTGACCTACAAGACCTACGACGTCAACACCGTCGAGGGTCTCGACCGCCGGCTCGGTACGGAGGCCGCGGCCAGGGTCGAGGCCCAGAGTCCTGCGCCCGTTCGACAGGGCATCGACCCGGATCAGGTGAGCCGGTGGCTCGACGAGACCGGGACCGAGCCGCTGGACGCGGCCGGGCTGCGCGCCGTCGTCGGCGACCGGCCGGTGCTCTCGGTCGACGACTACGGTCTGGACGTACGCACCGACAAGGGTGTCGCCTGGGCCAGCGGTCTGCGGACCGATCTGTCCGACCCGCTTGCCGCCGGGCTCACCCGGCTGACCGGCGGCCGGCTTCCGCAGGGGTCGGACGAGGTCGTGGTCAATGCCGCTCTCGCCGCCCGTGGGCCGAGCCTCGGCAAGGAGCTGCGGATCCCGAACGGAGGCTCCGAGGAGGTCCGCAAGGTCGTCGGGATCGTCGAGTCGGCCAGTGTGCGCAACGAGCCCTTCGTGGCCGGCGCGGGTCTGCCGGCGGCCGGCTTCGTCACGACCTCGACCTGGCTGGTCGGGGGTGGTCCGGTGAGCTGGGACGACGTCGAGAAGCTGAACGCGAGGGGTGCCTTCGTACTCTCCCGGTCGGTCGTCCAGGACCCCTCCGCGGCTGCGCTGGCCGCCGATCGGGAGCTCGGCTCCGCGGAGCGCGCGCCGGACGCCTCCGAGACCGTGGTCGTCGTCCTCATCGTGGTCATGGTGCTCCTCGAGGTGGTCCTGCTGGCCGGCCCTGCCTTCGCGGTGGCGGCCCGCCGACAGGCGCGGGATCTCGCCCTGATCGCCGCCTCTGGCGGCACGGCTCGCCAGGCTCGGCGTGCCGTCCTGGGGATGGCGATCGTCATCGGTGCGGTGGCCGCGGCCGTCGGGGCCGTGCTCGGTATCGGGCTCGCGCGTCTGCTCCAGCCGCTCGCCCAGGATCAGGTCTCGGCGTGGTTCGGCCCGTTCGAGGTGCCGTGGCTGCAGATCCTGGCGGTCGCGGTCATCGGGTTCGGCGCGGCGATCTGCGCGGCGATCGTGCCGGCCTGGATCGCGTCGCGACAGAACGTCGTCGGCGTACTGTCCGGGCGTCGCTCCGAGACCCCGCCGTCGCGGCACTCGCCGGTGATCGGGCTCGTCCTCGTTCTCGCCGGCGCCGCGTCGTCCGCCTTCGGGACGCGGGGAGCCTACGACGGAATCCCGATCGCCCTCGGCGTGCTGCTGTGCGTCGCCGGGGTGCTGTTCATCCTCCCCGTCCTCGTAGCCCTGGCTGCTCGGTCCAGCGCTCGGATGCCGCTGGTGATCCGCTTCGCGACACGTGATGCGGACCGGCACCGCACCCGGACGGTGCCGGCCGCGGGTGCCATCGCGGTGACCGTGGTCGGCGCGATCACCCTCGGGATCGCCTTCGGCAGCGACCAGGAGCAGAACCAGGCGACCTACCAGCCGTCGCTCGCCTACGGAGACGGAGCCGTACGGCTCGACACGGGTGTCGTCTCCGCCGAGGACACGGACGCGAAGGGATGGGAGGGAGTCGCGGCGCAGGTCGCGAAGGAGATCCCGAAGGCGACGATCGTGCCGGTCGCTGCCGCCGTGTTCCCCGACCCCGAGACCTTCTTCGTGATCCGGACCGGAGACGGCGCCGACGTCGCGCCGGGATCCAGCAACGGAACCTTCGGCGAGGTCCTCGTCGCCGAGGCGGACGGCACGCTTCCGCCGGCAGTGACGCGCCTGCTCGGGGATGCGGATGTCGCTTCGGCCGAGAGGACCGTTCGCGCCGGTGGCGCGGTCGTGTTCACCGACGGCAAGGGACCGGATTCGAAGGACGCACGACTGGATGTCCGGAAGTGGGACGAGGAGACGGAGTCCGAACTGGAGCAGGCCTCGGTCACGGTGCCGGCGACCTACCTCCACATCGAGGACGCGTATGCGCCTGCGTATGCGGTCGTCCCGCCGGCCGTGGCGAAGAAGCTCGGCGCCGAGCCACAGGTGAGCGGCCTCTACGTCGAGGATGCGCGGATCACCGCCGCTGCCGAGCAGGACCTCGACGAGGCCCTCGCCGCCGGGCAGGTCCCGACGTCGATCACGGTCGAGCGTGGGTTCCAGCAGGACGACAAGGCGGTGATCGTCTGGCTCCTCCTGATCACCCTGGCCGCGGTGCTGATGATCGGCGGCGCCCTCACCGCGACCTACCTCGCGCTCAACGACGCCCGTCCCGACCTGGCCACGCTGTCGGCCGTCGGTGCACCGACACGTACGCGTCGAGGGGTCGCTGCTGCGTACGCCCTGGTCATCGCGCTCCTCGGCGCGATCCCGGGGGCCCTGATCGGGTTCGTCCCGGGCATCGCGGTCAGCTTTCCGCTCACCGCCGAGGGCTGGCCGGAGCGTGACAGCGTCGCCTCGCACTACCTCGAGGTGCCCTGGGACCTGGTCGGGATCGTGGTCGTCGGCCTTCCCCTGCTGATCGCGATCATCGTCGCGGTCACCACCCGCAGCCGGCTCCCCATGGTCGCCCGCGTCGAATAGCCGGCCGAGGCGTCAGGTACGTCGGCCGAGGCGTCACTCCCGCGGATCGAGTTGGCACGTTGGTGCCGATTCGATCCGCGTACGTGACTTCTCGGCCGACGCGGGTGACGTCTCGGCTCAGGCCTGGCAGAGGCAGAAGGTGTGGCCGGCGGGGTCGAGGAAGACGCGGAAGGTCTTGCCGGGCTGGACCTCGTGCTTGGTGGCGCCGATCTCCAGGACCTCGGCCTCGGCCTTGTCGAGGTCGTCGACGGTGACGTCGAGGTGCGTCTGCTGAGGTACGTCCTGGCCGGGCCACTCCGGGGCTCGGTAGTCGTCGACGCGCTGGAAGTCCAGCGATCCGCCGTCGCCCCAGGCGCTGGCCCAGCCCCCGTCGTCGTCGACCTTGGACTCCCAGCCGAGGAGCTGGGCGTAGAAGGCGGACAGGGCCGCCGTGTCGGGACAGTCGATGACCCACTGAGGATTGCGTGCGATAGCCATGGGGCCGACGTTACGGCGGGTTCCGGACGTTCGGCTTCCGCCTGTCACGACGCCGTCTCAGAAAAATACAGTCAGGGTTGACTGTTTGTTTCTGAGGCGGCAGAGTGCCTGTCTGTGAGCCAGGCCACCCGCGTACCTCAGGAACAGCGCACCCGCGCGATGCGGGCCCGCCTCCTCGACGCCACCGTCGAGCTGCTGGCCGAGCGCGGCTTCGCCGGCACCTCGACGACGCTCGTCTCCCAGCGTGCCGGGGTCTCCCGCGGGGCGCAGCTGCACCACTTCCCGGCCAAGAACGACCTGGTCGTGGCGGCGGTCGAGCACATCACGGAAGCTCGTGGTGAGGCGCTGAAGGCGGCTGCCGGGGCGCTCCCGGAGGGTGGGCAGCGTACGCGGCACGTGCTCGCCATGCTCGCCGAGCAGGTCACCTCCCCGGTCTTCGCCGCGGCCCTGGAGCTGTGGGTGGCGGCGCGCACCGACGAGCAGCTGGCCGCGGCGGTGGGTCCGCTCGAGCAGCGGATCGGCCGCGAGCTCCACCGGGCCACGGTCGAGCTGCTCGACGTGGACGAGAAGAAGCCCGGCGTGCGCGAGCTCGTGCAGGCCACGCTCGATCTCGTCCGCGGCCTGGCTCTGGCTGACACGATTACCGACGACGCCGCCCGACGCGAACGGATCCTCGATCACTGGGCCGAGGTCCTGGAAAGAGAGCTGCAATGAGCCTGCTGGATCAACTTCTCGAGGACCTCTCCATGGAAGGGTTCGAACTCCGCCAGGTGGTGGCGGGGCTGAGTGAGGCGGGCTGGCGCGAGCCGACACCGGCCGCGGGCTGGGACGTCGCCGCCCAGATCGCCCACCTGGCCTGGACCGACGAGGCTGCGATCGCCGCGACCGAGTGGGTGGCCGGTGACGCGACCGCCTGGGACGAGCTGGTGAACGAGGCCCTCAAGAACTCCGAGGGTTACGTCGACGAGTCCGCGCTGGCGCTCGCCACGATGCCGCCGGCGGAGCTGCTGCAGCACTGGGACGGCGTACGCGGCGAGCTCGCCGGTGCGCTCGCGAACGTCCCGGACGGCGAGAAGCTGCCCTGGTTCGGGCCGCCGATGTCGCCGGCCTCGATGGCGACCGCGCGGTTCATGGAGACCTGGGCCCACGGGCTGGACGTGCGTGAGGCGCTCGGCCACACCTATGAGCCCAGCGACCGCATCAAGCATGTCTGCCACCTCGGCACCCGCACCCGCGACTTCTCCTTCGGCGTCCACGGCCTGACCCCGCCGAGCTCCCCGTTCCGGATCGAGCTCACCGCGCCGTCCGGTGTGGTCTGGGAGTGGGGGCCTGAGGATGCGGCGCAGAGCGTCCGGGGCCCGGCGTACGACTTCGCACGTCTCGTCACCCAGCGCATCCACCGCGACGACACCGCGCTGGAGACCACCGGCGACGACGCCGAGAAGTGGCTGACCATCGCCCAGGCGTTCGCCGGGCCCGCGGGGGGCGGGAGGCCCAAGCAGTGATCACCATCGGCAACTGCTCCGGCTTCTACGGCGACCGGTTCTCGGCGATGCGCGACATGCTCGAGGGCGGTCGGCTCGACGTGCTCACCGGCGACTACCTCGCCGAGCTCACCATGCTCATCCTCGGCAAGGACACCCTCAAGGACCCGTCGACGGGCTACGCCAAGACCTTCCTGCGCCAGATCGCGGACAGCATCGACCTCGCGCTGCAGCGAGACGTCAAGATCGTCTCCAACGCCGGCGGTCTCAACCCCGCGGGGCTCGCGAAGGCGATCGAGGCGCTCGGGACCTCGGCGAAGGTGGCCTATGTCGACGGCGACGATCTGCGCGGGCGTCTCGACTCCCACCCCGACGCCCTGACCGCCAACGCCTATCTCGGTGCCTTCGGGATCGCGCACGCGCTCGACGCCGGCGCCGACATCGTCGTCACCGGTCGCGTCACCGATGCGAGCGTCGTCGTCGGGCCGGCGATCGCCCACCACGGCTGGAAGCGGGACTCGTACGACGAGCTCGCCGGCGCCGTGGTCGCCGGGCATGTGATCGAGTGCGGCACCCAGGCCACCGGCGGCAACTTCTCCGGCTTCCTGACGATGTCGCCGCAGGCCCGGGCGCGTCCGCTGGGGTTCCCGGTCGCCGAGGTCGCCGTCGACGGCTCCTCGATCATCACCAAGCAGGACGAGACCGGTGGCACCGTCACGGTCGACACGGTCACCGCCCAGCTGCTCTACGAGATCCAGGGACCGCTCTATCTGGGGGCCGACGTCACCACCGACCTCACCTCGATCCGCCTTTCGGAGGTGGGGATCGATCGAGTGGCCATCTCGGGCGTGACCGGCACCCCGCCGCCGGCCACGCTCAAGGTCGCGGTCAACTCGCTCGGCGGCTATCGCAACTCGGCCGAGTTCGTGCTCACCGGGCCCGACATCGACGCCAAGGCCGCCTGGCTGCGCGACCAGCTCGACGCCGAGCTCCCGATCGGTCCCGACTACACCTGGTCGACCTACCGCATCCCCGCACCCGACTCGCCGACCGAGGAGGGCGCCGCCTGCATCCTGCGGCTCTCCGCGCGCGCCGCCGACGCCGACGCCGTCGGGCGCGCGTTGACGGCCCCGGCCATCGAGCTGGCGCTCGCCTCCTACCCGGGCTTCCATGTCACCGCGCCTCCGGGGCGGCCGTCTCCGTTCGGGATCTACAAGGCTGCGTACGTCCGGCGCGACCGCGCCCCGGAGACCGTCCACCTCCCCGACGGCTCGACCTACGAGGTCCCCGCTCCTCTCGCCTATGCCGAGGCGTCACGTGCGTCGGCCGACACGTCAGGCGCGTCGGACAAGGTGACCTCTCGGCCGACGGGAGCGACGCCTCGGCCGACGGGAGCGACGTCTCGGCGAGCGTTGGGTGAGCTGGTCTACGCGCGGTCGGGGGACAAGGGCGGCGACGCCAACCTCGGGCTCTGGGCGCCGCAGTGGCGGCCGGACGCGGTCGTCGAGTGGCTGCTGGACGCCGTCACGCCGGAGTGGGTGCGGACGCTGCTGCCGGAGGCCGAGGACCTGGCCATCGACATCACGCCGCTGCCGCACCTGCGTGGCGTGAACATCGTCATCCGCGACCTGCTCGGCGAAGGAGTGGCGGCCTCGACGAGGTTCGACCCGCAGGCGAAGGGGCTGGGCGAGTGGGCCCGGAGCCGATTCGTCGACGTACCTCTCGAACTCAGCCCGGAGGAGCTCCTGTGAGCGACGACCTGTTCCAGCTGGGCGCCGAGTTCGCCCGCCGTGAGGTCTTCCCCGACCTGCAGGTCTGGGAGGACAACCAGGAGATCCCGCGCGAGGTCCACCAGGCCGCCGCCAAGCAGGGGCTGCTCGGGATCGGGTTCCCCGAGGAGGCCGGCGGCGAGGGCGGCGGACTGGCCGACACCGTCGCGGTGACCGAGGGGATGATGTCCGAGGGCGCCTCGTCCGGTCTGCTCGCGGGCCTGTTCACCCACGGGATCGCGCTGCCGCACATCGCCAAGCACGGCTCGCCCCACCTCATCGACACCTACGTGAAGCCGACCCTGGCCGGGGAGAAGATCGGCAGCCTCGCGATCACCGAGCCCGACGGCGGCTCCGACGTCTCCCACCTGCGCACCACCGCGGTCCGCGACGGCGACGAGTTCGTCGTCAACGGCGCCAAGACGTTCATCACCAGCGGGGTGCGAGCCGACTTCGTCACCACCGCGGTCCGTACCGGCGGCCCAGGCGCCGGCGGCATCAGCCTGCTGGTGATCGACAAGGACACCCCCGGCTTCACGGTCACCCGCAAGCTCGCCAAGATGGGCTGGCACTGCTCCGACACGGCGGAGCTCGCCTTCGAGGACGTACGCGTCCCGGCGGCCAACCTCGTCGGCGACGAGAACGCCGGGTTCGTCTACATCGCCGAGGCGTTCGTGACCGAGCGGATCGCGCTGGCCGTGCAGGGTTACGGCACCGCCGCCCGCTGCCTGGCGCTCACCGCCGACTACTGCCGCCAGCGCGAGACCTTCGGTGAGCCGCTGATCAAACGTCAGGTCGTACGCCACAAGCTCGTCGAGATGCACCGTCAGGTCGAGGTGGCCAAGGCCTACACGCACGCGGTCGTCGACCGTTACGACCGCGAAGGCTCGACACAACAGACGATCGCCGAGGCGGCGCTGGCCAAGCAGACAGCGGTCGAGGCCTGCACCTGGGTTGTCGACCAGGCCGTCCAGCTCCACGGCGGGACGGGATACATGCACGGGACCGAGGTCGAGCGGCACTACCGCGATGCCCGGATCCTGCCGATCGGAGGAGGAGCGACCGAAGTGATGACCGACTTGGCCGCCAAGCTGTTGGGACTGGACCGATGAGGCGGGCCTCATGACCGGCAACAGAGAAGCCCTCCTGGAGAAGATCGAGGCCTTGGACGCCGAGCACGCCAAGGCGGCGGCCGGCGGCGGCGAGAAGTACGTCGCCCGCCACAAGGCCCGCGGCAAGCTCCTCGCCCGCGAACGGATCGAGCTGCTGCTCGACGAGGGCAGCCCGTTCCTCGAGACCCAGCCGCTGATCGGCTGGGGCAGCGACTTCCCGGTCGGCGGCTCGATCATCACCGGCATCGGCGTGGTCGAGGGCGTCGAGTGCATGATCGTCGCCAACGACCCGACGGTGAAGGGCGGGGCGCTCAACCCCTACACCCTCAAGCGCTCCTTCCGGGCGGCCGAGATCGCGGAGAAGAACGGTCTCCCGACGATCAACCTGACCGAGTCCGGCGGCGCCGACCTGCCCACCCAGAAGGACATCTTCATCCCGGGCGGCAAGGGCTTCCGCGACCTGACCAGGTCCTCCGCCCGCAAGCAGCCGACGATCTCGGTCGTCTTCGGCAACTCCACCGCCGGCGGTGCGTACGTCCCCGGCATGAGCGACTACGTGATCATGGTCAAGGAGGGCGCGAAGGTCTTCCTGGCCGGCCCGCCGCTGGTCAAGATGGCCACCGGCGAGGACACCGACGACGAGTCGCTGGGCGGCGCGGAGATGCACTCGCGGATCTCCGGCTCCTCCGACTTCCTCGCCGTCGACGAGCACGACGCCATCCGCCAGGCCCGGCGCGTCGTGGCCCGGCTCAACTGGCGCAAGCGTGGCCCGCTCCCCAAGGAGATCTACGAGCCCGAGCTCGACCCCGACGGGCTGCTCGATCTGATCCCGACCGACCTCAAGGAGCCCTTCGACCCGCGTGAGGCGATCCTGCGGATCGTCGACGGCACCGGTCCCGAGAACGAGGTGGCGTTCGACGAGTTCAAGCCCCTCTACGGACCGAGCCTCTGCGTCGGCTGGGCGCGGCTGCACGGCTACGAGATCGGCATCCTCGCCAACGCCCGCGGCGTACTGATGAGCGAGGAGGCCCAGAAGGCGGCGCAGTTCATCCAGCTCGCCAACCAGAAGGACACCCCGCTGCTGTTCCTGCACAACACCACCGGCTACATGGTCGGCACGGAGTACGAGCAGGGCGGCATCATCAAGCACGGCGCCCTGATGATCAACGCGGTCTCCAACTCCACCGTCCCGCACCTGACCGTGATCATGGGCGCGAGCTACGGCGCCGGCAACTACGGCATGAACGGCCGTGCGTACGATCCCCGCTTCCTCTTCACCTGGCCCTCGGCCAAGTCCGCGGTGATGGGGCCGGCCCAGCTCGCCGGGGTGATGGAGATCGTAGCCCGCGAGTCGGCCGAGAAGAAGGGCGAGGTCTTCGACGCCGAGGGGTTCAAGGGCGTCAAGGAGATGGTCGAGGGGATGGTCGAGGAGCAGTCGCTGCCGATGTTCCTCTCCGGCCTCGGCTACGACGACGGGGTCATCGACCCGCGAGACACCCGGACCGTGCTCGGACTCTGCTTGTCGGCCATCGCGACCAAGGAGATCGAGGGGGCGATGAACTTTGGCGTCTTCCGCATGTGACCTCGTCGCCAGAAGGACTGTTGCCTCGTGGGTGGTCTCGACAAGCTCGACCACCGGGGATCGGGGCCCGATGAACGGGATTTCCTCATGATCACCAGACTGCTCGTCGCCAACCGAGCCGAGATCGCCTCGCGCGTCTTCCGCACCGCCCGCAAGCTCGGGATCGAGACCGTCGCGGTCCACTCCGACGCCGACGCGGACCTGCCCTTCGTGGCCGAGGCGGACCATGCCGTACGCCTCCCCGGCAACGCCTCCACCGACACCTATCTCCGCGGCGATCTCGTCATCGAGGCGGCGAAGGTGGCCGGTGCCGACGCGATCCACCCGGGCTACGGGTTCCTCTCGGAGAACGCCGACTTCGCCCGCGCCGTCGAGGCGGCCGGGCTGGTCTGGATCGGACCCGCTCCCGAGTCGATCGAGCAGATGGGCTCCAAGATCGAGGCCAAGAAGATCATGGCCGCCGCCGGGGTCCCGGTGCTCGAGGCGCCGGCCTCCCCGGTCGAGTCCGACCTGCCGCTGCTGGTCAAGGCCTCCGCCGGCGGCGGAGGGCGCGGGATGCGGATCGTCCGCTCGCTCGACGCGCTCACCGCCGAGATCGCCGCTGCCGAGGCCGAGGCCGCCTCGACGTTCGGTGACGGGACCGTCTTCGTCGAGCCGTACGTCGAGGCCGGCCGTCACGTCGAGGTCCAGGTCGTCGGCGACGGCGCCGGCAACGTCGCCGTCTTCGGCGAGCGCGACTGCTCGGTGCAGCGTCGCCACCAGAAGGTCGTCGAGGAGTCCCCGGCGCCGCTGCTGCCCGACGCCGTCCGGTCGGCGCTCCATGAGGCTGCCCGCAACGCGGCCGCGGCGATCGACTACCGCGGGGCCGGCACCGTCGAGTTCCTCTACGACGCGGCCAGCGAGCGGTTCTGGTTCCTGGAGATGAACACGCGGCTCCAGGTCGAGCACCCGGTGACCGAGCTGGTGCACGGCGTGGATCTCGTCGAGCTGCAGATCGCGGTGGCCGAAGGCGGCGGCGTCGGCGGCCCGACCAGCGTGGACGGGCATGCGGTCGAGGTGCGGCTCTATGCCGAGGACCCGACGGCGGACTACCAGCCGCAGTCGGGAGTCCTGACCAAGCTGGAGTTCTCGGGCGACGCGAGGATCGACGCCGGCTACACGTCAGGGTCGGAGGTCAGCACCTTCTACGACGCGATGCTGGCGAAGGTGATCGTGCACGCGCCCACGCGCGAGGCGGCGATCCGGCGGCTGGTCGCGGTGCTGCGTACGGCCAAGATCCACGGCCTGGTGACCAACCGGGAGCAGCTGATCGGGATCCTCGGCTCCGACGCGTTCCGCAGCGGCGAGGTCACCACCGCCCTGCTCACGAAGGACGCCTTCCTCTCGGCGATCGAGGACCCGGGCGCCCCCGTGGCCGCCGCGATAGCCCTGGCCGAGCGGACCAGGCGGCCGGGCATCCCGATCGCCTGGCGCAACGTCACCAACCAGCCGCAGCGGACGGTCTTCGAGGATGGCTCCGAGGACGGTGTCATCGTGGAGTGGTACGGCACCCGCGACGGCTACCGCATCGACGGCTTCGACGTCATCGATGCAGGTCAGGACGGGGTTGTTCTCGAGAAGGACGGCCTGCGCACCACGTACGAGATCTCGGTCGAGGGTGATCGGATCGACGTCGACTCCGCGTTCGGCCACACCGCGCTGCGGAAGCGTCCGCGGTTCACCGACCCGGCCACCCAGACCCAGCCCGGGAGCCTGCTGGCGCCGATGCCGGGGTCGGTCGTCAACGTGCTCGCCGAGGCCGGCAGCAGCGTCACCGAGGGCCAGCCGCTGCTGGTCCTGGAGGCGATGAAGATGCAGCACACGGTGAGCGCGCCCACCGACGGCGTACTCACCCAGATCAACGTCACACCAGGAACCCAGGTCGCCGCCGGCGAGGTGCTGGCCGTCGTCGAGGAGGAGACAGCATGACCGCAACCGCATTCAGTGAGCCCGAGGAGCGGACCGCGCTGCGTCAGGCGGTGGCGAAGCTGGCCGGGAAGTACGGTCACGACTTCGTCGCCAAGCAGGCCCGCGAGGGCGGCAAGATGACCGAGATGTGGCTCGAGATGGGCCGCAACGGGTTCCTCGGCGTCAACATCGCCGAGGAGTACGGCGGTGGTGGCGGTGGCATGAGCGACCTGGCCGCGGTGCTCGAGGAGGCCGCGACCGCCGGTGCCCCGCTGCTGATGATGGTGGTCAGCCCCGCGATCTGCGGCTCGATCATCGGCCGGTGCGGCACCGACGAGCAGAAGAAGCGCTGGCTGCCTGCCATCGCGGACGGGAGCCTGCTGATGGCGTTCGGGATCACCGAGGCCGACGCCGGTTCGAACTCCCACAAGATCACCACCACCGCCAAGCGCGACGGCGACGGCTGGGTGCTCAACGGTCAGAAGACCTTCATCTCCGGTGTCGACGAGGCCGACTCGGTCCTCATCGTCGCCCGCACGGAGGACGCCAAGACGGGGAAGCTCAAGCCCGCGCTCTTCGTGGTCCCGACCGACTCCGAGGGCTTCACCAAGCAGGTCATCCCGATGGCCTGGGAGGCGCCGGAGAAGCAGTTCACGCTCTTCATCGACGACGTACGCCTCCCCGCGGACGCGCTCGTCGGCGACGAGGACGGCGGCATCTGGCAGCTCTTCGCCGGCCTCAACCCCGAACGGATCATGGGCGCCGCCCTCTCCTGCGGCATGGCTCGCTACGCGCTCGCCAAGGCGGTGGCGTACGCCGGGTCCCGGTCGGTCTGGAAGGACGCCCCGATCGGCTCCCACCAGGGGATCGCGCACCCACTGGCGAAGGTCAAGATCGAGCTGGAGCAGGCCCGTCTGCTCTGGCAGAAGGCCGCCGCGCTCTACGACGCCGGGGACGACGCCGGCGCCGGGGAGTACGCCAACATGGCCAAGTACGCCGCCGGCGAGGTCGCCTGCAACGCCACCGACGCCGCGGTCCACACCCACGGCGGCAACGGCCTGACGGTGGAGTACGGACTGGCCAACCAGCTCGTCGCCGCCCGTCTCGGCCGGATCGCTCCGGTCAGCCGGGAGATGATCCTCAACTACATCGCCATGCACACGCTGGGACTCCCGAAGTCCTACTGATCACGGCGAAATGAGTACAGGGCCGGTCGCGTGAGCGACCGGCCCTGCTGCGTACGTCTGTCTCTACTTCTTCGGCTCGACCACGACGATCGTGCTGAGGATCTTGTCGGCGAAGGTCTGCCGCTTGTCGTCCCACAGCGGCCACAGGTAGCCGATGTAGCAGGCGAGCTGGTCGAGGTAGTGGACGAAGAAGCGCCCGATCGAGAACCAGGTGCCGAGGACCTGGCCGTCGGCCTCCTTGACCACCTTGATGCCGAGGACGCCCTTGCCGATCGTGTAGCCCGTCTTGCCCTGCTTCAGGCCGTAGTTCCAGAACAGGAAGGCAAGGATGACGAGAAAGCCGAGGAACGCGAGGATCCCGCCGATCGCCATGAGCGCACCGTTGGGTTCGCCGGTCGTGTACATCCCGGTGTTCGGGTCATACTCCGACGAGCCCGCGGACGCGCCGCCGATGAACAGGCCGTAGCCGACGTAGAACGGGATCATGGCCACCACGCCGACGAGGCCGTCGATGATCGCGGCGCCGACGCGCGCACCCCAGGAGGCGTACGGCCGGGTCGGAGCGCCGTAGCCGTAACCGCCGGGGGCCGGGGTGCCGTAGCCGGCCGGAGCGGCGCCGTAGCCGCCGGGAGCGGCACCGTAGCCACCAGGGGCGGCGCCGTAGCCGGGCGTGGGAGGAGGCGGCGGAGCGCTGGGCTGACCGTAGGCCGGTGCGGGCGGCGGAGTCGGCGGCAGAGGCTGGCCGGAAGGGTCCTGCGGGGCGCCAGGAGGCGGGCCGTAGTTAGACATGGGGCAGAGTATGGCCACATCGCAACGCAAAAGTCAGCGCACACGCCTGGGCCCGCTGCGGCTAGGCGCGAGGCTCTACGACGACCAGCGTGCCGACGATCTTGTCGGCGAAGGTCTGGCGCTTGTCGTCCCACAGCGGCCACAGGTAGCCGATCAAGCAGAACCCGTCGAGGACGTGGAGCACCTGCCGAAGCAGCGCGACCGGGACGCCGACGGTGGCGGACGAGTCCTTGCGGACCAGCTTGATCCCGACGACACCCTTGCCGATGGTGTAGCCAGTGCGGCCCTGCTTGAGGACATGGTTCCAGACGGCGAAGCCGATGAATCCGAACCAGCCGACCGCGGTGACGAGGAGGCCGAACGCGGTGACGAAGAAGCCGGACTCCTGCGACAGCCCGCCACCCACCCCGGCGACCAGGTAGAACGGCAGCAGCAGCGCCGCGTCGATCAGCGCGCCACCGACCCGGCGACCCCAGGTCGCGAGCGGAGGGCCGGAGGGGACGTACGACTGTTGGGCCCAGGGCGGGGCCTGGGGCTGCGGTCCGCGAGCGGGGTCCTGTGGTGCGCCTGGCGGCGGCCCCGTCGGCGGGCCGAAGTTGGACATCTGGTGGGTCATCTCCTCGAGTGTGCTGACCTGCTGACCTGACCGACGTTCAATCTATCGGGTCACGCACGGGTTAGCCTGACCCTCATGGCTGGAGTTGCGAAGGCGATGGATCGGGCTCAGCGCCGGTTCCCGCCGGTCGCGTTCCCGATCGCCGTCCTCTACAAGTTCTACGAGGACCAGGGCAACAACCTCGCCGCGATCATCACCTACTACGCCTTCGTCGCGGTCTTCCCGATCCTGCTGCTCGCCTCCTCGATCCTCGGCTTCGTGCTGGAGGGGGACCCGAGCCTGCAGGAGGCGGTGCTCGACACCGCGCTCGCGCAGTTCCCGATCATCGGCGACCAGCTCGGCCGCAAGGAGCTCACCGGATCGACCAGCGCGATCATCATCGGTGGCATCGCGGCCCTCTACGGTGCGCTCGGCCTCGGCCTCTCGATGCAGAACGCGGTCAACACCGCCTGGTCGGTGCCGCGCAACAGCCGCCCCAACCCGATCTTCCTGCGGGTCCGGTCGCTGCTCATGCTCGCCGCCGGCGGCCTCGCCATCCTCTCGGTCACCGCGCTGTCGCTGGTGCTGAGCCGCACCGACTTCCTCGGTTTCAAGGCGGTCGACGTCGGCTACTGGCTGGTCATCCTCGGCACCGTCGTGATCGTCACCGGCATGCTCTGCGTCGTCTTCCGGATGGCGACCACACGAGACCACTCCCTCGGCCACGCGCTCCCCGGCGCGCTCACGTTCGCGATGCTGTGGCAGGTGCTGCAGTACTTCGGTGCCGAGTTCGTCCAGCACGTGCTCGCCGCCACCCGCGGCATGAACCAGACCTTCGCGCTGGTCCTCGGCCTGGTCGCCTTCCTCTACATCGCCGCGCTGATGGTGGTGATCTCGATCGAGGTCAACGTCGTCTACTCCCGTCACCTGTGGCCGCGTGCGCTGCTCACCCTCTTCACCGACGACGTCGACCTGACCGAGGCCGACCGCCGCGCCTACGCCAGCTATGCCCTCATGCAGCGCCACAAGGGCTTCGAGACGGTCGCGGTCACCTTCGACGGTCCCGACGGCAACACCCACGAGATCGTCATGGACCCCTCCTGGCTCCGCAAGACCGCGCGCCGGATCCGCCGCCGCGACGAGTTCAGCCGGCCGCTGCCGCCGACCAAACCGCCGCCCCCGGTGCCGCCGGGCAGGCTGCGCGCGGTGCCGCACCCCGACGAGGGCGAGCCGAAGCGGCGTACGCCTTAGGGCTTCCTCCGCAGCGGCACGAAGCGGTACCAGCCGTGGCTGCTGAGCCGTACCTTGCCCGTCGCGTTCCGCTCCACCAGCATCATCAGCCCGGCGACCGGGATCACCATGCGGCCGGGCGCGGCGAGCTGGTCCATCAGCTCGTCCGGCATCGCCTCGGCCTCGGCGGAGACGAGGATACGGTCGTACGTAGCCTCCCGGGGCCACCCGAGGACGCCGGGTTTCGCCTTCTCGATGCGGGCCCACGGCTGGTCGGTCGCCGCCAGGTTCCGGCGCCCGAACCTGACCAAGGACGGCTCCAGCTCGACCCCGACCACGCTGCCCTCGGGACCGGTCAGGTGGGCGAGCAGCGCGGTCGTCCACCCCGATCCGGAGCCGACGTCGAGGACCTTGTGTCCCGGCTCGACCTGGAGAAGACGGAGCATGTCGGCCACCGTCCGCGGCTGCGAGTTGGTCTGCCCGTGGCCGATCGGAAGCGGCTCGTCGAAGCCCGCGAAGTCCCGCTCCTCGGGCGGGAGGAAGCCCTCCCGGGGAATGGCGGAAAATGCATGGCGGACGGCGTCCACACGTCCAGTCAAGCACCGTAAGGTCTGCCCCATGACTGAGTCGCCTGAAACCAACGCTGAGCTCGTCCACCTCGATGTCGCCGACGGTGTCGCCACCATCACCCTCGACTCACCGGCCAACCGGAACGCACTCTCCCGCCAGCTGGTCACCGAGCTGTTCGAAGCACTGCACGCCGCCGACAAGGACACCTCGGTCAAGGCGGTCGTCCTTCAGTCGACGGGCACCGTCTTCTGCTCCGGCGCCGACCTCTCCGAGGCCGCGACGGTCCCGATGGAGGAGGGCACCCGCGGGATCGTACGTCTCCAGCGCACCATCGTCGCCCTGACCAAGCCCGTCGTGGCGAAGGTCCAGGGGCCGGTGCGCGCCGGCGGTCTCGGGCTCGTCGCCGCCGCCGACATCGCGATCGCCGCCGACACCGTCTCGTTCGCGCTCACCGAGGTCCGACTCGGCCTGGCCCCTGCCGCGATCTCCCTCTCGATCCTGCCCCGGGTCGACGCCCGCGCCGCCTCCCGCTACTTCCTCACCGGTGACAAGTTCGACGCCGCCGAAGCCGCCCGGATCGGCATCCTGACCGCCGCCGTCCCGGCCGAGAAGCTCGACGACGAGGTGGCCGCCATCACCTCCTCCCTGCTCGAGGGTTCCCCCCAGGGTCTGCGCGAGACCAAGCGCCTCATGGTCCGCGGCCTGGTCGAGCACATCGACGCCGGCGGCGAGGAGATGGCCGCCCTCTCCGCCCGCCTCTTCGGCTCCGACGAGGCCCGCGAGGCGATGACCGCCTTCCTGACTCGCAAGCGGTAGCCGTTTGGTGGCACCCGTGCCCCCATAGCCCCACGTCGGGGGTAGAGTTGTCTCCTTGCCGTGCGCCATGGGGGGCGCACGGCGGGTGTGGATCTTTGTGACGGGGGAACATCCAGTTGAACGACGAGCTGGCTGAGCGCGAGATCGCTCAGGAGCAGAGGTTCGTAGATCGTGTCTACCTCCAGCTGGGAGAGTCGGCGCGCGCTGCGCAGGAGCTGGCCGCCGAGGGCCGCGACCGTGGGCGCCTGGGGCACGAGGGCGGGCTCGTCGAGCGCGATGCGTTCGCCTTCCAGGCTGCGCGACGGATCGCGCAGCTCGACGCCGCTCATGAGGGGCTGGTCTTCGGCCGCCTCGACCTCGACCCGGAGCTCGACCCCGAGCCGCGCTACGTCGGCCGCATCGGTCTGCGCGACGCCGAGCGCGACTCGCTGCTGATCGACTGGCGGGCCCCCGCGGCGGCGGTGTTCTACCAGGCCACCGCGGTCGAGCCGAGGTCGGTGATCCGGCGCCGGGTCCTCCGCTCCGAGGGACAGACCGTCGTCGGTGTCGAGGACGAGCTGCTCGACGCCGAGGCTCTGCAGCGCTCCGGCGCCGACCTGCCGATCGTCGGCGAGGGCGCGCTGATCGCTCAGCTCAGCCGCGCTCGCGACCGCACGATGCACTCCATCGTCGCCACCATCCAGGCCGAGCAGGACAAGGCCATCCGGGCCCCCGGGAAGGGCGTCACGACCATCTCCGGTGGTCCGGGGGTGGGCAAGACCGTGGTCGCTCTCCACCGCGCCGCCTACCTGCTCTACACCGAGCGTCGCCGCTACGAGTCCGGTGGCGTGCTCATCGTGGGTCCGTCGGGCGTCTTCATGCGCTACATCGAGCGCGTGCTGCCGAGCCTCGGTGAGACCGCGGTCGCGCTGCGTTCGCTGGGTGAGGTCGTGGACGGCGTACGCGCGACCTGGCACAACGACCCCGCCGTCGCCGACGTGAAGGGCTCGGCCCGGATGGCGGAGGTGCTGCGCCGAGCCTCGCGCCAGCAGGCGCCGGGATCGCCTCGTGAGTTCAAGGTCTTCTACCGCGACGACTCGCTGCGCCTCGACGGGAAGCGTCTCGGTGAGCTGCGACGCCAGCTGATGAGCCAGGGCCGCCGCAACCAGCAGCTGCGCCGCGTACCCCAGATGCTTCTCGACATCCTCTGGCGTCAGGTACGCGGCGAGCGCGGTCGCGAGCGAGGCCGTGAGGTCTTCAACGACGAGATGCTCGACAACCCCGCCTTCCTGGAGTTCGCCGCCGCCTGGTGGCCGGCGCTGGAGGCGCGGGAGGTCCTCGGCTGGCTGCGTGAGCCCGAGTTCCTGGCTCGCGTCTCCGAGGGTGTCCTGACGTACGACGAGCAGCAGCTGCTCCTCAAGTCGTGGGCCGGCCGTGGGCTGACCGACGCCGATCTGGCCATCGAGGACATCCCGCTGCTCGACGAGCTGCGCTACGCGATCGGCGACATCCCCGAGCAGGTCGCCGACGAGCGTGACGCCGACCAGAGCGGCATCGACATCGCCGAGCTGATGACCGCCTCCGACCGTGAGTTCTCCTCGGGCCGGGGCTGGCGCCCGCCGACCTACCGCATCGACGACGACCCGTTCGCCCACATCCTCATCGACGAGGCCCAGGACCTCACCCCGATGCAGTGGCGGATGGTCGGTCGCCGGGGACGTACGGCCTCGTGGACCATCGTCGGCGACCCCGCCCAGTCCTCGTGGCCGGTGGCCGAGGAGGCCGAGGCCGCGCGGGCCAAGGCGCTCGAGGGCAAGCCGGTCCACGCGTTCCACCTGTCGACGAACTACCGCAACTCGGCCGAGATCTACGCCTTCGCCGCCGCCTACGCCGAGCGGGTCGGGCTCAACGCCGACCTGCCCACGGCGGTCCGCTCCACCGGCGTCGAGCCGCGGGTCATCGAGCACGCGGTCGACCTGGAGAAGGCCACCCGGGAGGCGGTCGGCGAGATCGCGGCCCAGGTCGGCGGCACCGTCGGCATCGTGGTCCCGGTCGCGCGCCGCTCCGACGTCAACTCGTGGCTCGCGTCGTGGACGGAGTTCGCGGCCGACGCTCCGTCGGCTGCCGCTTCTGCCGCCGACCCCACCTCGGTGCCCTCCGGCGAGGACCGCATCGTCGTCCTCACCGGCCTGGACACCAAGGGCCTCGAGTTCGACGGCATCGTCGTGGTCCGCCCCGACGAGATCGAGCGCGAGTCGGCCACCGGCCGCGCCACCCTCTACGTCGTCCTCACCCGCGCGACCCAGCTCCTCACGACCGTCTCCTGACGGCCAAATGCCGACTCGGCGCATCTGTCCCGAGAACGATCGCCGAGTCGGCGCATCTGTCCCGAGAACGATCGCCGAGTCGGCGCATCTGTCCCGAGAACGATCGCCGAGTCGGCGCATCTGTCCCAAACCGTTGAGACATCAGCGCCGACTCGGCGTGCTCCGGCGGGACATTTGCGCCGACTCGGCGTTTCGGGTCAGCCGACCGAGGGCTTGGCGTCGGCGGTGACCTCGACGCCCTCGGCGAACTCGACGAGCTGCTCGTCGGTGAGGTGGATGGTGTTCCACATCTGGATGACGACGGTGAAGTCGCGGTAGGCGTACTCGAGCATCGTCGCGCCGTCGGGGGTGGTGACGAGGGTGGCGGGTTGGCCGTTGACGGTGGTGTCGGTCGAGTCCTCGGCTTCAGAGGTGCTCGCCTCGAGGGTGACCACGATCTTGTCCCGGAAGTCGCTGATGGAGGACTTGTCGTCGGGGCGAGCGACGGCGAGGACGTACTGGTCGGAGCCCTGCAGCACGAAACCCTCGGGCACCTTCGCCACGGTGTAGCCGGGCATCTGGGTGCCGTTGTAGTCGACGAGGCGTACGTTGTCGGCCGCCTGGACCGTCGGGGTGCCGCCGTTGTCGGAGGTCAGGGCGATCCCGCCGAAGGCGCCGCCGACGGCGAGGGTCAGTGCCGCGCCACCGAGAGCGGCGCGCTTGATGCGGCGCCGGGAGAGGGCCTGGTGGCCACGGCGGAGGTCGGCGGTGGCATCTTCCGCCGGGACGGCCGGCGAGGAGGTCAGGCGGGCGAGGCGGTCGATCACGTCGTTCATCGGGAGTCTCCTGTCAGTTGGGTGGGGGTGAGCAGCGCCCGGAGCTTGTCCAGGCCTCGTGCCGTCTGGGACTTCACGGTTCCGGTCGAGCAGCTGAGCGCGTCGGCGACCTCGTCGACCGAGAGGTCGTGGACATGGCGGAGCACGACGGCCGCGCGCTGCCGCGGCGGCAGCTCGGCCAGGGCCGCGACCAGCTCGGGATCGACCATCGCCGGATCCTCGACCGGCGCCTCGGGCAACGAGACCGCGCCCTGCTCGCGCCGGAAGAACGGGCGCCTGCGGTGGTCGGTCAGGCAGTTGACCAGAGTGCGGCGGGCGTACGCAGCGGGCTGCTGGGACGCTCGCCCCCAGGCCAGATAGATCTTGACCAGGGTCGTCTGGACCAGGTCCTCGGCGAGGTGGGCGTCACCGGCGGTCAGCAGCCGGGCGGTGCCGACGAGCTGCGCTCGGTGGCGGCGTACGAAGGCCTCGAATTCGGCGTCTTGGGAACGTCTCACGCACAGTCAACGGATCGGGGGCACCGCGGGGTTGCACGGGGCCCACCATCCGAATCGAATGGGTCACGCGCGAGCGTGCGGATTAGGCTCATCCCATGACGACCCAGACGCCTGCCAAGACCGCGATCGAGGAGATCACGGGGCACGAGGCGTGGGCGATCATCCGGCGTTCCTCGCGGGCGGGTGATCGGGACACGGTCGGCATGCTGGCAGGCACCCGGTCGGTGGTCGAGTCGCTCCTCGACGTACCGCTCGAGGAGGGCACCCCGGAGCCGGGGAAGGTGGCCGACCGGCTGCTCGCGGTGCCGTTCCGGCAGGTCAGCGAGCGCGGCTTCGAAGCCCACGACGACGGCACCCCGCTGGTCGTCGTCGACGTGGAGCGCGAGTGGGAGTTCTCGGTCGCCGAGGTCATCGAGGCGCTTCCGGACGTGCCCGTCGAGTTCACCGACCGCGGTGGGTTCGACGTGGACGACGACACCTATGCCGACCTGGTCAAGACCGTCATCGAGGACGAGATCGGCCAGGGCGAGGGCGCCAACTTCGTGATCGGCCGCCACTACCGGGCCCAGCTCGACGACTGGAACCACGACCGCGCGCTCACCGTGCTGCGTCGTCTTCTGGAGCGCGAGCGCGGGGCGTACTGGACCTACTGCTTCTTCACCGGCGACCGCTACCTCATCGGCGCCTCGCCCGAACGGCACGTGAGCGTCCACGGCGGCGACGTCCGGATGAACCCGATCTCCGGCACCTTCCGGCTGCCGCGCGACCTCGAGGGAACGCCGGAGAAGATCGCCCACGACCTCAAGGGGCAGCTGACCGACTTCCTGAACGATCAGAAGGAGGTCTACGAGCTCTTCATGGTGGTCGACGAGGAGCTCAAGATGATGTGCGACATCTGCGACCAGGGCGGCCAGGTGCTCGGCCCGTTCCTGAAGCCGATGTCGCGGCTGATCCACACCGAGTATCTGCTGGCGGGCCGCTCGGCGCGGGACCCGCGCGAGATCCTGCGCGACACGATGTACGCCGCCACCGTCACCGGCTCGCCGGTGGAGAACGCGTGCCGGCTGATCAAGAAGTACGAGCCGGAGGGCCGTGGCTACTACGGTGCCGCCCTCGCGCTGCTCGGCCGTGATGAGTCCGGCGCCCCGACGGTCGATTCGCCGATCGTGATCCGCACTGCGGACGTGTCGCTCACCGGTGAGCTGAAGGTCAGCGCCGGCGCGACCCTCGTACGCGACTCCGACCCGAACTACGAGGTCGCCGAGACGCACGCCAAGGCCGGCGGCATCCTGTCGGCCTTCGGGCTGGTGCCGGCGGCTCCGGCACTCGCCCAGGACGTCTCCGAGCTGGTCAACGACGAGGACCTGCTGCTGACCCTGGCCGCCCGCAACCGCCGGCTGTCGTCGTTCTGGCTCACCGACCAGGCCGACGAGGAGCCCGCGGCCCACCTCGCCGGCAAGCACGCGGTCATCCTCGACGGCGAGGACGACTTCGTACGCATGCTGCGCCACATCCTCCGGGTCCTCGGCATGACGTCCTCGGTGATCCGCCACGAGGACTATGTGGACGGGGCCTTCTCGGGTGCTGATCTCGTGATCGTCGGGCCCGGACCTGGCGACCCGCGCGACGGCTCCGACCCGAAGATGGGCAAGCTCCGTGCCGCCGTGGCATCGCTGCTCGAGACCCAGCAGCCGTTCCTGGCGGTATGTCTCGGCCATCAGGCGCTGTGCCACCAGCTCGGGATCGGGCTGCACTACAAGGACATCGTCTTCCAGGGCACCCAGACGCGCGTCGGTCTCGGGTTCGGTGGGCGGCCGCGGCGTGAGCGGGTCGGCTTCTACAACACCTTCGTCGGACGGGTGGGGTCCACCGAGCTGCCCGCGGGGGTGTCGGTGGACGCCGACCCCGAGACGGGCGACATCCACGCCCTCTCCGGTCCGCACTACGCCGGCATCCAGTTCCATGCGGAGTCGGTCCTCACCGAGCGCGGCTACGACCTCATCCACGACGTCGTCAGCGACCTGTTGGCACAATGAGCGGCGTCGTCGTGGTCGATCACCACGACTCTTACGTGTGGAGCCTCGTCCACATGATCGCGCAGGTCACCGGGGCCCTTCCGGACGTCGTGGAGCACGACGAGGTGAAGCTCGGGGACCTCTCCGGCTACACCCATGTGGTCCTCTCGCCCGGGCCCGGCCACCCTGCCGACCCGGCGGACTTCGCGGTCGGGCGGGACGTACTCCTGGCCGGTGATCGGCCGGTCCTCGGCGTCTGCCTGGGCATGCAGGGGCTGGTGACCGCCTACGGCGGCGTCGTCGACCGGGTCGAGCCGGCACACGGCGAGGTCGCCCGGGTGACGCACGACGGTCGCGGTGTCTTCGCGGGGCTGCCATCGCCGCTCGAGGCGGTCCGCTACCACTCCCTCGCGGCCGTCTCGGTGCCTGATGTCCTGGAGGTGACGGCCCGCTCCGAGGACGGGGTCGTGATGGGCGTACGCCACCGGGTTCTGCCGCTCGAGGGCGTGCAGTTCCATCCCGAGTCGGTGCTTTCCCAGCACGGCGCGGAGATGGTCGCGAACTTCTTGAATCAGCAGAGCCTCGACCGACCGTGGCCGCGATGAGCGTCGAGGACCTCTTCGCCGAGGTGGCCGCCGCCCACCCGCGCTGCGTCTGGCTCGACGGCGGCGGCGCACGGGAGTGGTCGGGCAGCCGGTCCCTGATCGGCTGGCTGGAGGATGACGACATCTCCTTGACCTACTCCGCCGCGCGTCGTGAGGTCCTGCGTCACGCCGCCGGCCGGTCCGAGGTCGTCGGCGACGACATCTGGAAGGTCCTGGAGCGCGAGGTCGGCCCGGGGGAGCAGTGGTTCGGCTACTTCGGCTACGCCTGCCGTACGGATCTCCCGGCCGCTCCCTCGGTAGACGTCCCGGACGCCGTGTGGATGCGCCCGTCCCATGTTCGCCTCTTTGATCACCCGCTCGGGGTAGTCGGGGATCGAACGGTCGCTCTACCCGCCGGTAACCGACCGTCTGATCCCCGACTACCCGCCTACCGCGCCGCCTTCGAGATCGTTCAGGAAGCCCTCCGGGCCGGCGACACCTACGAGGCCAACCTGACCTACCGCACCACGGTCGAGGCCGAGGCCGAGGCCGACCCGGTGGAGACCTACCTGCGGCTCCGGAGCATCAACCCCGCCCCGTACGCAGGCTTCCTCCAGCACGACGTCGCGGACCACGCGGCGTGGCTGCTGAGCTCGAGCCCGGAGCGCTACGCGCTCATCGACGGCGACCGCACGATCGAGACGAGGCCGATCAAGGGGACGACCCCACGAGGTGCCACGGCAGAACAGGACGCCGCCAACGCTGAGCTGCTGCGTACCGATCCCAAGCTCCGCAGCGAGAACCTGATGATCACCGACCTGCTCCGCAACGACCTGGCGATGGTCTGCGAGCCGGGGACGGTGGAGGTGCCCGGGCTGATGCGGGTGGAGTCCTACCCGAGCGTGCACCAGCTGGTCACCACGGTCCGGGGACATCTCCGCGACGAGATCACCACGATCGAGGCGCTGCGAAGACTCTTCCCCGCGGGGTCGATGACGGGCGCGCCCAAGCTGCGCACGATGGAGGTCATCGAGCGCGCCGAGCGTGAGCTGGGCGGGCCGAGGGCGGCGTACGCCGGTGCTTTCGGCTGGATCTCCGGCGACGGACCCGCCGACCTGGGTGTCGTCATCCGCACCCTGACGACCCACGACACCCACACCTGGCAGATCGGCACCGGCGGCGGAATCACCGTCAGATCCGACGTCGCCGAGGAGGCCGAGGAGGCGCGGTTGAAGGCCGATCGGGTCCGCGCTTCCCTCGGCAGATGATCAAGCAGGTGAAAAGACGGCGACACCTTGAGACAGCGGCCGTTGTCTATTGGATCGTTCATAAAACGGGTACTACCGTGGACTCATCATGGCGACCATCGACGACAAAGCCCTGCCACATGTGATCGTGCTCTTCGGTGCGACCGGTGATTTGGCGCGCCGCAAACTCCTGCCTGGCCTGCTCAGACTCAACGAGGCCGGGCTGATGACGGACGCTCAGATCGTCGGCACATCGCTGGAGGATCTGTCCGACGAGCAGTTCATCGAGTTCGCTCGCGAGGCGTGCGAGGAGTTCGGGAAGGGCGACATCACCGACGAGCGCTGGGCGGCGTTCGGGGGGATGCTCTCCTACGTCTCGACCAAGGAAGGCCCGCACGCGCTCGCCGACGCGGTGAAGCTCGCCGAGAAGAAGCTCCAGGGGCTCGGCAGCGACGTGCGCCGTCTCCACTACCTCAGCGTCCCGCCCAAGGCCGCCCAGGACGTGATCCGCCAGCTCGAGGAGGCCGACCTCGTCGAGCGTGCCCGGATCATCATGGAGAAGCCCTTCGGCACCGACCTGGAGTCGGCCAAGGATCTCAACGCGAAGATCCACGAGGTCTTCTCCGAGGAGCAGATCTTCCGGATCGACCACTTCCTCGGCAAGGAGGCCGCGCAGAACATCCTGGCCTTCCGCTTCGCCAACGGTCTCTTCGAGCCGATCTGGAACCGCAACTTCATCGACCACGTCCAGATCGACATTCCCGAGACGCTGGGCCTGGAGGGACGCACCGCGTTCTACGAGAGCACCGGCGCCTACCGCGACATGGTCGTGACCCACCTGATGCAGGTGCTCGCGTTCATGGCGATGGAGCCGCCGACCTCGCTGGCTCCCGACCCGATCGGCGAGGAGAAGAACAAGGTCTTCCGTTCGATCCAGCCGCTGGACCCGCGCAACGTGGTGCGTGGCCAATACTCCGGCTACCGCGGCAAGAACGAGGTCGCCGACGACTCCGACACCGAGACCTTCATCGCGATGAAGGTGATCATCGACAACTGGCGCTGGGCCGGCGTGCCGTTCTTCCTGCGCACCGGCAAGAAGCTGGCCGAGGGCGCGCGGATCATCTCGATCGCGTTCAAGGAGCCGCCGCTGACGATGTTCCCGGCCAACTCCGGCGCCGGCACCCAGGGCCCCGACCACCTCACCTTCGACCTCGCCGACCAGTCGAAGATGTCACTGTCGTTCTACGGCAAGCGCCCCGGGCCCGGCATGAGGCTGGAGAAGCTCTCCATGCAGTTCGCCACCCAGGAGACGAGCTCCTCGACCGGCGTGCTGGAGGCGTACGAACGCCTCATCCACGACGCCATGCGCGGCGACCACACGCTCTTCACCACCGCCGAAGGCATCGAGACGCTCTGGGAGATCTCCCAGCCGCTCCTCGACAACCCTCCACCGGTACGCCTCTACGCCCCCGGCTCCTGGGGCCCCAACTCGATCCACCAGCTGATCGCCCCCCACGCCTGGCGCCTCCCGTTCGAGCGCTCCTGGCGCGAGACGAAGAAGCACTAGCCGCCTATGGGGCGTTGGCGCTGAGCTGCTCGAGGAGAGCCTGGGCGGCTCGGTCCATGGCGTCGCCGTCGTAGGGATCCAGGTCGACGGAGTTGAAGCTCTGGATCAGGGCGCCGTTCTGGACGAAGCCGGTGACGGCGTACGAGTTGACGCCCTGCTGGGTGACCAGTCGCGCGTCATCGGCGCCCTTGACCTCGGGCTCGCTGACCTTGCCGGACTTCACGTCCATGGTCTTCCACGCTTCCGCGAGGGTGCCTTTGAAGGGCAGGTAGTTCAGCTCGTACGCAGTCCCGCCCGACTCCTCGGGGAGCAACGCGCAGCGGGGTGCCGCCGAGGTGCCCTTCTCGACGCGGAGCTTGGCGCCGAGGGCCTTCTCCACGGGGGCGATGTCGAGGCCGTCGCACGGGTTGAACGCCTTCTCGGAGGCCTGCCCGGACGCTGACGCGGACGCGGATGCCGACGGAGCGGCGGGATCCTCGGCCCCACAGGCAGCGAGGAGGAGCAGCGCCAGCAGACTGGGCGCGAGGACGGTGTATCTCAATGATTCAGCACTTCCGTGGGCGGTTCGGTCGGCCGGGGTGAGGCCGAGCCGGGCAGGCGCATGGTCATCCGGGCGCCACCGTGCGGGGAGCGGGCCGCGGAGACCGACCCGCCGGTGCGCTCGGCCACCTGCCGGACGATAGCGAGGCCGAGCCCCGAGCCGGGCATCGAGCGTGCCTCGGTGGAGCGGTAGAACCGGTCGAAGACGTACGGGACGTCGGCCTCGGCGATGCCCGGTCCCTCGTCGTCGACGTTGAGCACGCCGGCGTGGAGGGAGATGTGCACCGTGCCGGAGGCCGGGGACCACTTGGCGGCGTTGTCGAGCAGGTTGGTGACCGCCCGTTCCAGCGAGCTGGCGTCGCCCATGACCCACCACGGCGACATCTCCTCGGTGAAGGTCACCGATGGTGCGCGCAAGCGGACCCGGGAGAGCGCCCGATCCACCACCTCGGAGAGGTCGACCGTATCCAGCGTCGGCTCGGCGGGCTCGTCGCGGGCCAGCTCGACGAGGTCGCCGATCAGGTTGGTGAGCTCCTCGATCTGGGCGCGGATGTCGCCGAGCAGGTCGGCCCGCTGCTCGCCCGAGATCGAGGCGTCGGCCTGGGTGAGGAGCTCGACGTTGGTGCGGAGCGAGGTCAGCGGCGTACGCAGCTCGTGGGAGGCGTCCGCCACCAGCTGCCGCTGCCGGTCGCGGGACGCAGAAACCGTGGAAAGCATCCGGTTGAACGAGGTGGCCAGCCGGGCTATCTCGTCGTCGCCCTCGACCGGCAGCGGGGTGAGGTCCTCGGTGGTCGCGATCCGGTCGACCGAGGCGGTCAGCCGCCGCACCGGACGCAGCCCGCCGGCTGCCACGACCCACCCGGCGAAGGCAGCCGCGACGACCCCGGCCGCGCCGAAGAAGAGCACCACGAACCCGAGCCGCTTGTACATCTCCTGCTGTGGCCCCAGCGACTGCGCCAGCATCAGCGCGGAGTTGCTCTCGGGGATCGGGACGGTTACGACCCGGAAGACGCCAACCGTGGTGTAGACCGTACGGACCGACTGCTTGGCCTCGCGTTTGGCCACCGCCTCCTCCGGCACGCCGGGCCGAGGGAACGTACCAAGTGTCGGCGACCAGTAGTTGTGCGAGTCGACGACCTCGGCGACCTGGATGTCGCCGGCGTTGAGCACCCAGGTCGGGAAGGATTCACCTGTTCGCGCGTCCTGGATCGACGCGGTGTTGGCCGCGGCGGAGGTGGCCCGCTTGAGCAGCGACTCGTCCATGTTGGCCTGCAGCTGGATACGTACGACGAAGTAGAGCCCGACCGCGATCAGTGCGATCGAGCCGGCGACCGCGAGGGTCGTCAGCAGGGTGACCCGGCCCGCCAGAGAGCCGCGGTAGCGCGAGCTGGTGGCCGTCATGGTCACGGCGCTGCTCACGGCTCCTTCAGGACGTAGCCGATGCCGCGTACGGTGTGGATGAGCCGGGTTTCACCCTCTGCCTCGGTCTTGCGCCGCAGATAGCCGACGTAGACCTCCAGCGAGTTGGCCGTCGTCGGGAAGTCGTAGCCCCAGACCTCTTCGAGGATGAAGGACCGGTCGAGTACGCGGCGGGGCCGGCGCAGGAACATCTCCAGGAGCGTGAACTCGGTGCGGGTGAGCTCGATGGGCCGATCGCCCCGGGTCACCTCGCGGGTGGTGGTGTTCATGGACAGGTCGGCGAAGTGCAGCGTCTCCTCGTCCTCCTCGCCGATCGGGGCGGCCCGGCGCAGCAGGGCGCGCAGCCGGGCCAGCAGCTCCTCGAGCGCGAACGGCTTGGTGAGGTAGTCGTCGGCCCCGGCGTCCAGGCCGTCGACCCGGTCGCCGACGGCGTCGCGCGCGGTCAGCACCAGGATCGGTACGTCGTTGCCGGCTGCCCGCAGCGCCTTGGTGGCCTCGATGCCGTCGAGCCGGGGCATCATCACGTCCATCACGACGACGTCGGGACCGTGGTTGGCGATGCCGGCGAGCGCCTCGGCACCGTCGCCGGCCAGAGCGACCACATAGCCGTTGAACTCCAGTGACCGGCGCAGCGACTCACGCACGGCCTTGTCGTCGTCGACGACCAGCACGTGCGGCTTGTCGCCGGAGCTGTCGCTCGGGGTGGCAGAGCTGTTCACACTCCTACCCTGCCACCCCTCGCTGAGTCGCTACTGAGAACGACCCGGGTGTTTTGCTAAGCGTTCTCCTTGCGGAAGGTGGAGATGCCCCACCACACCGCGAGTGCGAACAGGACGACGGTCCACCCGACGCCCCAGCCGATGTCGGCCGGCCCGAGGTCACCGAAGAACGAGGCGCGCACCGCGTCGACGATGTGCTTGGTCGGGATGACGTCGGCCAGCGTCTCCAGCCACTGGGCGCCGAAGTTCATCGGCAGGAAGATCCCCGACAGCAGCAGGATCGGCATCAGCAGCATGTTGGTCACCGGCGCCATCACGTCCTCGCTCTTCACGAGCAGGGCGAACGCGTTGGAGGCGGCCGCGCCGGCGCCGCCGATCAGCACGGTGATCGCGATCCCGACCAGGATGCCGAGCGGCTTGAAGTCCATGCCCATCACCAGGCCCAGGGCGACCAGGATGATCGCCTGCACCAGGATCTGCAGCAGGTCGCGGTAGAGACGCCCGAACAGCAGCGCGCCGCGCGATGCCGGGGTCACCCGCTCGGCCTCGATGACGCCTTCGCGCCACTCGCCGATCAGCGAGAAGCCGGCGAACATGGCTCCGAAGATGCCGAGCTGGACGAGCATGCCGGGGACGAACCAGTTGTAGGCGTTGCCACCGAGCCGCTCGATCAGCGGCTCGAGCAGCGGGCCGAAGAGCACCAGGTAGAGGATCGGCTGCATCACGCCGATGAGCACCCAGGCCGGGTTGCGGAGGTTCATCCGCAGCTGACGGTTGAAGACGACCATCGACTCCCGGAAGAAGCCGGACCTCAGGACGGGCTGCTGGAACTCCGTCATGCGGAGGCCTCCTCGGTCTCGGGCGCGCCCGCATCGGCGTCGCGCAGAGTGCGTCCGGTCAGTGTCAGGAAGACGTCGTCCAGCGTGGGCCGGGCGACCTCGATCGACTCCAGCGAGACGCCGTTGGACTCCAGGTCGCGCAGCAGCCCGGGGACGGCCTTGCCGGCCCGCGGCACCCGGCCGCTGACCAGTCGCTCGTCGACCTCGACGCTCTCCGAGATGGAGCCGAGCTTCTCGCGCGCGATCGCGACCTGCTCGTCGGTGGCGACCTCCAGGGAGACCAGGTCGCCGGAGACGGCGGCCTTGAGGTTCTCCGGGGTGTCGTTGGCGACGATGCGGCCCTGGTCGATGACCATCACCCGGTCGGCGAGGGTGTCGGCCTCGTCGAGGTAGTGGGTGGTCAGGAAGACCGTCGCCCCGTGGTCCGTACGCAGCGACGCGATGTGGTCCCACAGGTTGGCCCGCGCCTGCGGGTCGAGGCCGGTGGTGGGCTCGTCGAGGAAGACCAGCTTGGGGGCGTGGATCAGCGCCATCGCGATGTCGAGGCGGCGCTTCTGCCCGCCGGACATGTTGCGCGGTTTGCGGCGCCACAGCCCGTCGAGCTGAAGCCGCTCGAAGAGCGCCTGCCCGTGGGCGACAGCGTCCTTCTTGGACATCCCGTAGAGCATCCCGTGGTCGACGACCTCGTCGCCCGCATAGGCGCCCGAGAAGGTCGATCCGACCTGGGAGCAGTAGCCGATGCTCCGCCTGACGTCGACGGACTGCGTGGCCACGTCGAAGCCCGCCACCGTGGCGGTGCCGGCCGTGGGCTTGAGGAGGGTGGTGAGGATGCGGAGGGTGGTGGTCTTGCCGGCGCCGTTCGGGCCCAGGAAGCCGACCACCTCGCCCTCTTCGACGTCGAGGTCGACCCCGTCGACCGCGACGACTTCTTTCTTCTGCTTGCCATGGCCGGAGGCGAAGGTGTGCCTCAGGCCGCGTGCGTGAATCATGTGTCACTCCCTTGTGCGTGCGAGTCCAGACAAGCACGGACCATCGACAACAATCACCCGGTTTTACTCAGGTGTTCAAAATTGAATATCGTGAGTGTTCAATTTTGAATCCAGATTGTCAAACCAATTCGGCTCGCCCCCCGCCGGCTCAGCCGCGCAGCATCTCCCGGTAGCGCTTCCGGTCGGCGTCCATCTGCCACCCCGGGTCGTCGTCGGCGGGCGCCCAGTCGGAGGTCTCGCCGACGAAGAAGAGCTTGCCGCTGCGTACGTCGTCCAGGACCTCCACCAGCCACGCCCGCTCGGAGCGGAGCTTGTCGAGCTGGAGGTGCAGGGCGGAGACGGTGTGGGGCGGCACCATGCGGACGTTCACCCGGACCGCGGCGTCGAGCTCCTTGATCGTGCGCTCGAGGTTCTTCAGGCGGATGCTCAGGTGCTGGACCACGGCCGGCCGTTCGAGCAGCGGCACCAGCGAGAACGCGGCGTAGAAGGAGAGCCCGTTGTAGGCGTCGACGGCCTCCAGTGAGCGGGTGACCAGGCGCTCCAGCTCCGCGCGCCCGCTGGCACTGATCTCGTAGACCGCGACCGTACGCCCGTTGTCGACCAGATCGTGCCTGGTCAGATGGCCCTTGTCGGTCAGCGAGGTCAGCGCGTGGTAGATCGAGCCCGGGTTGATGTTGGCCCACTGGTCGACCTGCCACGACATCAGCTCGCGCCGGATCTGGTAGCCGTTGACGGGCTCGAACAGCGCCACCGCCCCCAGCAGCAGCATCCGTGTGTCGTCTCCGGCCATAGGGAGATTCTAGGGGCGGCACGACCGGGCCTCAGTGGGACGTCAGCTGCCAGAGATGGCCGTCCGGGTCCGCGACGAGGGCGCGGTACTCGCCCCACGGCGCCGCCTCCGGCGCGAGAACGATGCGTCCGATCGCCGTCGCGGCCGTATAGCGAGCCTCGACCTCGTCGCGCGAGTCGAGCTCGATCGTGACCAGGCACTGCTTCGGGTCCTCCGGTGAAGGCGGGGTCGCCGCGTCCATCGGCTCGTCGCCGAGCTGGCCGGTGACCCACTTGAACCCGCCGGTGGGGATCATCATCACCTCGCAGGTCTCCGAGAGGGTGGCCCGCAAGGGCTCCGGAACGCCGTCGTCGGCGAGCTCGCCGGGTGTCTCGAGACCGAGGCCGTCGCGGAGGAAGACATGGGACCGGGACCGGTCGCGGGTGGGCAGGGCGATCGTCGTACGCATCGGTTCTCCTCAGTGGCAGCAGTGGTCGGTGGCCGGGGCGTGGTCGGAGCCGAGATCGTCGTCGCGCCCGGCGGCGATCCGCGACCACTGCGCCGTCGGACGACCGCTCACGCCGGCGCGATGGTTGGTCGTCGGGGACTCCTCGCTGCGGAACTGGCTGCCCTCGCCGCCCGCGCGCCGGGGCCAGCCCTCCGGCGAGTCCTCCCAGGCCTCCTGCCGTCCGTAGACGGTCATGTCCAGGATCCCGTACGACGCCGACATCGGCTCCACGCCACGACCAGTGGTGCGGTAGGTCTCGAAGACCCGGTCGCCGTCGCGGACATAGCAGACCTTCCCGCCGAAGAACCCGCGTGCGTCGAGGGGGTCCCAGGACTCCTCGGGCACCGAGTACCACGGCATCTCCCACCCCATGAAGTCCCGGTAGCGGGAACTCTCCGGATAGGGACCCTGGCAGAGGGCCGCGTACGTCACCCCGCGCGAGTGCAGGTAGCCGAGCTCGCCCACCCCGCCGCTGAAGAACGTGCACCCCTCGCACTGGTCCGCTGCGGCGTGACCGGTGTGCCACATGTGGTAGCTCGCGAAGAGCTGCGTACGCCCCTCGAAGGCGTCCAGCAGGGTCACCCTCCCGGCGGCCCCGTCGAGCGGTGCGGTCGCGTCGACCTCGGTCATCGGGAGCCGTCGGCGCGCGGCGGCGAGGGCGTCGCCCGTGCGCGTGTGCGCTTTCTCGCGGTCGAGGAGCGCGGCTCGCTCGTGCAGATAGGTCGTCCGGTCGACGACCGGAGGCAGTGGGGTAGTGGTCATATGGGCTACGTTAAACATAGTTGATACTCTTGTGAAGAGAGTTAGGTGGGTCGATGCCGAAGAAGCAGAGCTATGCGGAGCTGGGTGACGCCTGCGCCACCGCGCACGCCATGGACGTCATCGGAGACCGATGGAGCATGGTGATCGCGCGCGAGCTGCTGCTCGGTCCGCGCCGCTTCGCGGACCTCGCCTCGGCCGTCGTCGGGATCACGCCGGCCGTCCTCACCTCCAGGCTCAAGGCCCTGCGCGACAGCGGCGTCGTCGAGCAGGCACAGCTCGACGACCTGGGACGGACCCGCGTCTACCGGCTCACCGAGTGGGGGCAGGGGCTCGAGGACGTGATGCGGTCGCTCGGTCACTGGGCGCAGCGCTCGCCCGGCTTCCCGGTGCCGGAGGGGAGCATGACTCCCGATGGGGTGATCGTCGCGATGCGCACCATGGCCCCCTACGCCACGATGCCCGAGTGGGGTGACGGCCCGGTCCGGATCGCGATCGAGCTGCACGACGAACGGCGTCCCGCCGCGGGCGTACGCCGCTACCGGCTGCACTGGGACGCCGAGGGTTTCGAGCTGACCGAGGGTGCGGAGGATGCGCCCGAGGCGACCGTCTCCGGCGACTCGTCCGCGTGGGCGGGCGTGGTCTTCTCCGGCGCGCCGGCCGGCTCGGTCGGCATCGAGGGCGACCGGCGGGCCGTGGAGCGGGTCGCCGCTGCGTACGCCGCGATCTCCTAGGGACGGCATTTCACCGGCACGCCGGGACCTCTGGCTCTGATGACGCGTAGTTCGGGCTCACTACTCTCGACGGGATCGGATGACTCGGAGAGGATCGACGTGACCCTGAACCTGACGTACGGGGACCTGGGAGACGCGTGCGCGGCGGCGCACGCACTGGACCTGATCGGTGATCGGTGGAGCCTGATCGTGGTGCGCGAGCTGATGTTCGGCCCGCGCACGGCACGGGACCTGGAGTCCTCCGTGATCGGGGTCAGCGCCGATGAGCTCAAGGACCGGCTGCAGTTCCTCGAGCACGCCGGCGTCGTGGTCGAGACCGAGCTCGGCTACATCACCAAGACCACGGCCTACGCCCTCACACCGTGGGGACGCGAGCTCGAGACGATCCTCGGAGCGCTCGGACGGTGGGCCCACGGCTCGTCCCGCTTCCCGATCATGACCGCCGGGATGACGCCCAGCGGCGTGATGGTGGCGATGCGCACGATGGTGCCCGTCGGCAGCGCGACCACCCCGGAGCCGATCAGCGTCGCCTGGGAGCTGACCGACGTACGCCGTCCGGACGCCGACCCGCAGCAGTTCCGGCTGGTCTGGACGGGCAACCAGTTCGACCTCGCCGAGGGCACCCTCGAGGACGCCGACGTCACCATCGCGGGCGACTCGACGGCCTGGACCGGTGTCGTGTTCATGGGCTTCCCGGTGGACGCGGCGATCGCCGAGGCCGGGCTCCAGGTCGAGGGTGACCGCGCCGCGCTGGACCGCGTGCTCGGGTTGTTCGCGAACACGCTCGCCAAGGCCAGTTGACGACGTCGGCTTCGCGGGAGAGGCCGATCTCCGAACGCGTCGACCGTCATGCCGCGTTGTTCAACACCTGCCAACGTTCGGGGAGGTGGGACGACTTCGTGGCAACGTTCACCGAGGACGCCGAGATGAAGTTCGTCGGGGTCCCGGCGGGTCCCTTCCGCGGACGGGAGGACATCCTCACGGCCTACCGAGCGCAGCCACCGGACGACACCATGACGATCGACTCGATGACGTCCGACGGCGCGACCGACCGTGTGCGTTTCCGCTGGGACCGCGGCGGAGCGGGGACGATGACCATCACCTGGCGCGGCGACCTGGTTGCGGTCCTCGAAGTCGCCTTCGACTGACCTCCAAGGCGTCCGAAGAAGCCGTCGGCTACGGGGTCGGCGAGACCGGATCGGCGCAGAAGGCGACCAGCTCGCCGCGGGCCTTGCCCTGCTCGATCAGGTGGCCGACGTCGAGGGTGACGTGCTTCAGCTCGCCCAGCGGGGAGCGGATGATGGCGCTCTCCCGGCGCCAGGGCGCGATCGTCGGAGGGGCCAGGCAGTGGTGCTGCTCGAGCATCGCTGCGAGCTCGGGCTGCTCCCTCTTCGCCAGCGACCGAGGCTCGGACGGCGTGGTGACGGCAACCAGACAGAAGGCCGCCAGCGCCGTCAGCGCGCAGACCTTCATGGCGAGGACGACCAGCATCAGAGGTCGCGGGGTGTCCGAGTGCACGCTGTATCTAACGACCGATCGGTGTCGCGGTGACGGGTCGTTCCGACACTATGACGAAAGTCCCATCCGGACACCGGGAGCAGAGCCGGAGCAGAGTCGCTAGTGTCACGTCATGCCTTCGCGTACGTCTTCCTGGTTCTCCTCGCCCGCCGAGGCCGTCACCCGCCTGGGAGACGTCGGCTACCTCGCGGACGACTCGACCGCGTTGACGACCTATCTCGCAGGGGCGCTGGAGAAGCCGGTGCTCATCGAGGGGCCGGCCGGGGTGGGCAAGACCGAGCTGGCCAAGGCGATCACTCGCGCGACCGGCGCCGAGCTGGTCAGGCTGCAGTGCTACGAGGGCCTGGACGAGGCCCGCGCGCTCTACGAGTGGAACTACAAGAAGCAGCTGCTTCGGATCCAGGCCGCCGGCGACGGCCAGGCGTGGGAGGAGACCCACGACGACATCTTCTCCGAGGAGTTCCTGCTGACCAGGCCGCTGCTCACCGCGATCCGCCGCGAGGAGCCGACGGTGCTGCTCATCGACGAGGTCGACAAGACCGACGTCGAGGTCGAGGGGCTGCTGCTCGAGGTGCTCTCCGACTTCCAGGTGACCATCCCAGAGCTCGGCACGATGACCTCGACCCGCCGTCCGCTGGTCGTACTCACCTCCAACGCCACCCGCGAGCTCTCCGAGGCGCTCAAGCGACGCTGCCTCTACCTCCACCTCGACTACCCCGACGCCGACCGGGAGCGCGAGATCGTGCTCTCCCAGGTGCCCGGGCTCGACGACAAGGTCGCCCGCCAGCTGGTCTCCGTGGTCGGTCGGCTGCGCGAGCTCGAGCTCAAGAAGGCGCCGAGCATCGCCGAGTCGGTCGACTGGGCGCGCACCCTGATCGCCCTGGAGATCACCGACCTCTCCGACAAGGCCGTCGCGGACACCCTCGGCGTCGTCCTCAAGCACTCCTCCGACGTCGACCGCGCGGTCCGAGAGCTGCGGTTGAAGAGGTGACGCTCCTCGACCGGCACATCGAGTTCCTCGAAGCGCTTCGGGGAGCGGGGCTGCCGGTGTCGCTCTCGGAGGGCCTCGACGCGGTCACCGCCCTCGGCCTGATCGGCTGGAACGACCGCGCCCAGGTCAAGGAGGCGTACGCCGCGACCCTGGTCAAGCGCGCCAACCAGCGGGCCACCTTCGACGGGCTCTTCGAGCTCTACTTCCCGCGGATGGTCGGCTCGGGGATGGACGCTGAGGCCGAGGCCGCCGGGGTGGCGAAGGACGGGCCCGAGGCGCTCTCCGAGTTCACCTCGCGGCTGAGCGAGGCGCTGGAGGCCGACGACGTCGAGATGCTCCGGCAGCTGGCCGCCGAGGCGGTGGCGCGCTTCGGCGCGATGCCCGGTCGTGGCCCCGGGCTGAGCTCGTGGTCCTCCTACACCGCGCTGCGCCGGCTCTCGACCGACGAGCTCACCTCGCGGCTCATCGAGGGACTCCAGCAGGGCGGCTGGACCGAGGAGGAGGCGGCGCGCGTCGGGACCCGACGCGTCGATCGGTTCAGCGGTCTCGTCGAGGCCGACGCCCGCCGCCGGATCGCGGAGGAGAAGGGCCCCGAGCAGATCGCCAAGATCGCCGTACGCCCCACCATCGAGAAGCTCGACTTCCTGCACGCCCGCCGGGCCGACCTGGAGGCGCTCCGGCGCGAGATCTACCCCCTGGCGCGCCGCCTCGCGACGAGGCTCACCCAGGAGCATCACGCGCGGCGGCGCGGAGCGGTGGACCTGCGGCGTACGCTCCGGTCCTCGATGTCCACCGGCGGCGTCCCCGTCGACCTGCGCTACCGCCCGAAGCGGCCGCATCGCACCGAGCTGGTCATCCTGTGCGACGTGTCGGGGTCGGTCTCCAACTTCGCCACCTTCACGCTGATGCTCGTCTTCGCGCTGCGGGAGCAGTTCGGCAAGGTGCGGGCGTTCACGTTCGTCGACGAGATCCACGAGGTCACGTCCTATTTCCGTCCCGGCGCCGATCTGGTCGACACCATGACCGAGCTGACCAAGGCGACCGAGCACGCGGCCCGGATGGGGCGCACCAACTACGGCCGGGCCTTCTCCCTCTTCCAGGAGCGGCACGCCGACGCGCTCGGCCCCAAGTCGTCGCTGCTGATCCTCGGCGACGCCCGCTCCAACTACTCCGACCTCGCCGTCGGCTCGCTGCGCGCGATGGCCGAGTCGGCGCGGCACTCCTACTGGCTCAACCCCGAGGTGCGTACGCAGTGGGACACCGGTGACTCGGAGGCGACCCGCTACGGGTCGATCATCGAGATGCGGGAGTGCCGCAACCTCACCCAGCTCTCCGAGTTCGTCCACGACCTCGCGTAACGCAGTTCGTGCCGTTCACGGGACCGTTCAAGACCGAGAGTTGGGTTGATGGAGGAGACGCGGAGCACGTACGTCTTCACCTGGCGCACGTGAACTCGGCGATGAGGCGGCGTTTCGACTGCTGACCTGGGGAGTGCCAGGCGTACCTGGTGCGCCTGGCACTCCCCAGGTCCTCCGTATTCAGTGCGGTCGAAGAGCACGAGCTCGGATTTCTGGGTGGATGGTGAGGATGGTGCTACCAACGTCTCTGCGGGTGCCAGCGAACCTGCTCCGTGGTCAGGGTCTAGCAGCAGCAGATCAGCGACGACGTGCTGCGACGAACTCCTGCGTGAGGCGATTGATGCACACGAGAGGGTTGCTGGCTCGCAGGATGTTCGTGAGGCCAGGATGCTTCTTGAGGAAGCGGGCTGGCAGTTCGACGACGAATAGTTGGCCTTGCCGACACTGCAAGGGGGCCGCTGCCACCCCCCCCTGTCACTGCAGCTTGAGGTCCAGCCCGTAGACGATCCGGTCGGCGACACCGACCGAGTCGGTGATGCAGACGACCCGGTCGTCGGCGAGGAACCGGCGCCGGTCGGAGAGGACCGGGGTGCCGTCGGGGATCTGCAGGTCGAAGGTCTCCTGCGGCGTCGGCATCCGTGACTCGATGTCCATCGCGACCGTGGTGACCTTCACGCCGACCGTGGCCAGCAGGTCCTTGATCGGCGGCTGCGGCCAGTCGTCGGTGGGGGTCGCGAGCGGGGTGTCGATGACCAGCGGATACGGGATGTAGGCCGTGGTGCGGTATTCGGCGGTGTCACCGCTGATGAAGAAGGTGTAGGTGGTGCTGAGGAGCTCGCCACGCGGGTCGATCTCGAAGGCCGCCCCCAGCTTCTCGCCGGCTGCGATCACCTCGTAGGTGTGCTCGACCGAGAGACCGTCGTCCGGGCCCCGTGGCGGCTGGTTGTAGGCCGCGTCCGGTTTCGCCGGGTGGCTCCGGTCGGTGATCAGCATGCTCATCAGGTCGTAGCGGGTCTTGGTGGCGTCGCGTACGAAGACGCCTCGGCCCTGCTCGCTGGTGATGAGGCCCTCGTTGCGCAGCACCGCCAGACCTCGCCGGATCGTGGCGCGGTCGTAGGGGAAGGTGTCCATCAGCTCGGGTTCGGTCGGTAGACGCTCGCCCGGCAGATAGGTGCCGTCGTCGATCTGGGCCCGCAGGTAGTCGGCCACGTGAAGGTATTTCGGCAGGCCGCGCGGACGGGGGTTGCTCATAGGAGAACACGTTACTGAGCCGTACAGATCCCGAATAGCCGCATAGCCCCACCCTTTCCGCCTTGACCCATTGCAATGAGTGGACTTATGGTCGAAGACGTCTCGGGGCGTTGGGCGGCATGGCCCGGCTGTGACACCGGCGTCTCGAGGCACTCCACGACGAGAGCCATCGACATTCCTTGGGGGGAATTCGTGTTCGTAGACGACAGACTCAGCATGGGGTCCAGCGAGAGGCCGCCGGTCCTGGCCAAGGACCCGCTGGTATATCGGACCGACCGGGGCAGCTTCTGGCACCTTCGCTCGCTCAAGAGGAGCAGCGGGTACGTCCTGACCGTGTGCGGCCGCCGCCTGGGCACGTGGCACGTGCTGCCGCCGCGCAGGCTCAGCAGGGTCGCGCCCAACCAGGTCTGCGTCGGGTGCCTGCGCAAGACACCGATCGGCGAGGTGAAGCGGCCGGGTGGCTCAGGCGACTTCCAACAGGCTGAGGTCGGTGAGCCACTCGACCGGCGCGACATCATCCGTGTAGACCGTCCCGCCCCGGACGGCCGGCTCGAGCCGGGCGGCGGAGTCGAGGAGGGTCCTGGCCAGGTCCGGGGGCTGATTCTCGGCGGTGGCGACGAGATCGGCGGTCGGATCGGCTTCCGGATCGACGGTTGCGATCAGGTGGGTGTTGGTCGGACCCGAGTCCGAGCGCCACACGGCCTCGCCGAACGAGGTCCGCAGCGTTGCGGTGAGGACCTTCTCGAGCGCTGTGGAGCCTTCCGGGTGGGCTGAGTTCACGACGAGCACCCCGCCCGGGTTCAGGTGGTCCTTCGCCAGTGCGAAGAACTCCTTCGTGGTCAGGTAGAACGGGATGTAGGGCTGGTGGTAGGCGTCGACCATGATCGCGTCGTACTTCCGGGTCTGCTTCTGCAGCCATGGGCGGGCGTCGGCGGTGTGGAGGTGGAGGTTCGGCTGCTCCTGGAGGCCGAAGAGCTCCTTGCCGACCTCGGTGACGTCCTCGTCGATCTCGACGGCGTCCACCCGGGTCTCGGGGGCGAAGTGGCCGAACTGGCGCGCGGTCGTCCCGGCGGCCGAGCCCAGGATCGCCACCGATCTCGGGGCCTCCGCGCCGGCGTACGACAGCGAGAGCATCTCGTCCCAGTAGGCGCCGGTGAGCCACTCGCCCTCGGTGTAGACCGAGTGCACCGCGTGGCCCTCGTTGAGCTCGAGGTAGCGGCTGCCGTCGTCGTACTCGACCACGCGGGCGTACTGGTATTCCGTCTCCTTCTCCCAGATCACCTCGCCGCCGTTGCTGGTCAGCGTCTTGATGGACCCGGTCGGCAGCGCGATCAGGCCGAGGATCGCCACCGGCACGATCGCGGCCGGCAGGCGCCGCCTGACCAGGTGCGGGATCGCGCAGACCGCCATGCAGAGGGCGAAGATCAGGAACGTACGCCGCGTCCCGACCACGGGGATGAGGAACAGCGAGGCGGCGAAGGTGCCGACGAGGGAGCCGACCGTCGAGATCGCGTAGAGGCGCCCTGCCGTGTGGCCGGCGTCCTCGACGGTGTCCACGCTCAGTCGGACGGCGTAAGGACTGGCGATGCCCAGCAGGAACAGCGGGATCGCGAGCAGCACGCCGACGCCCACCAGCGAGCCGGCGAAGGTGGCGATGCTGAGCTGGTCGACCGCCTTGACCGCGAGCGGGAGGAACGGGTCGGCGATGAACGGCACGGCGGCCAGGAGGGCGGCGGCGACGAGCACGATCTTGGCGAGGCCTGAGGAGTGCGGGTTCCGGTCGGCGAGCCTGCCGCCGACGGCGTAGCCGATCGCGAGCGCCACCAGCACCGTCGCGATCGTGTTGGCCCATACGATCGTCGAGTCGCCGAACCACGGAGCGAGCAGTCGAGCCGCGGCCACCTCCGCTCCCAGCGTGCCGGCACCGACGGTGAAGACGAGGAGCTCGAGCGCACGCGCACGCAGTTTCATGCACGTGAACCTATCCGGCAGCTCCAACGTCGGCGCACGAGCCCGGTTCCGGCGTACGCCGCACCCTGATCCCGTCGAGCACTGCGGGCTGTCCGAGGAGTACGCCGCCGAGCACCAGCGCCATCCCGAGGGCGCTCGTCGGGGTGAGATGCTCGCCCGCGAGAACGAGGCCGATGAGGATCCCGGCGACCGGGTTGAGCAGGCCGATCAGTGACACCGCGGCGGCGGGCAGCCGCCGGGCGCCACGGAACCAGACGGCGTACGCGAGGACGGTGCCGACGAGGCCGATGTAGGTGTAGCCCCCGACCGCCGGCAGGTCGAGAGCCGGAGGCGGGCCTTCGACGAGGAGGGCCACCGGCGCGAGGACGAGGCCGCCCAGGACGAGCTGCCAGGCGGTGAAGGTGAGCAGCCCGACCGGCGGTTGCCAGACCTTGACCAGGATGAAGCCGGTCGAGAAGACCGCCACCGAGGCGAAGGCCGCCAGGACGCCGATCAGGTCGAGGCTCACGCCGCCGCGGAGCACCAGCAGGGCGACGCCGATGGCGCCGACGACCCCGGCCACGAGGGACCCGATCCGAGGTCGCTCGCCCGCGAAGGCCCAGGCGAGGAGCATCACCATGATCGGCGAGACCGCGGTCAGGGTCGCGGCGAGGCCGCCGGGGAGACGGTAGGCGGCGACGAAGACGAGGGTGAAGAACGCCGCGAAGTTGAGCAGCCCGAGCGCTGCCGTGCGCCACCACCAGGAGCCGCGGAGCAGGCCGGGCCGGAGCGCGAGGAGCAGCAGGCCGAAGGGGAGCGCCCGGACCACCGCGCCGAACAGGGGTCTGTCCGGCGGGAGGAAGGTGGCGGTGACGAAGTAGCCCGATCCCCAGGCCACCGGGGCGATCGCGGTCAGCGCGAGGGTGACGAATCTACTTTCCATGGAAGAGATAATATCTTCCGCGTCAGATATATTCCAGGTCATGGCAGACCACGTCTCGACCGTGATGGCGCAGTGGGAGCAGGAGCGCCCCGACCTCGATGTCACCCCGCAGGCCGTCATCGCCAGGCTCCACCGCCTCGCGCTGCGCCTCACCGACGAGCTCGTCGAGGTCTATGCGCAGCACGGACTGGGCGAGGGGGAGTTCGACGTGCTCGCGACGCTTCGGCGGCAAGGTGCACCGTACGCGTTGACGCCGAAGGAGCTCGGTGAGCAGACGATGGTGTCCTCGGGGGCGGTCACCAAGCGCGTCGACCGCTGTCTGGCTCAGGGCTGGGTCAGCCGGGGGCGCCGCGACGAGGACGGCCGCGGCCGCCGGATCACGCTGACCGAGAGCGGACGCGAGCTGATCGACGCGGCTTTCACCGACCACATCGCCAACGAGCACCGCCTGCTCGCCGTCTTCACCGCGGCCGAGCGCCGCTCGCTCGCCCGGCTCCTCGAGAAGTGGGCCGAGCAGACCGGGGCTTGAGCTTGCCCCAAGGGGAAGCACCAATCTGCTTCCACCGGTGACCTTCACCGGGGAGGATGGTGATCATGAGCGAGCGGCAGCGAGCGACCATAAGCCTCAGGCGACCGCTCTCGTATGCTGGCGCTTGCGCCACGGGAGCGGTCGCATGAGCGGCCTGGAGGGGCTTGTGAACATCGGCGACTTCGCCCGGGCGACCGGGCTGACGCCGAAGGCGCTGAGGTTGTACGACGACCTCGGTCTGCTGTTGCCTGCCGAGGTGGACCCCCGTTCGGGCTACCGCCGCTATGCCCCTGACCAGGTAGGACAGGCTCGTCTGGTGGCGACGCTGCGCCTGGTCGGCATGCCCTTGGCCCGGATCCGGGAGATTCTCGACATGCCGCCCGCCGCCTCGGCGGCGGAGATCGAGAGGTACTGGCGCCAGGTCGAGGCCGACACGGCAACACGTCGCACCATGGTCTCCATCCTCGTCCACGCGATGAGGAACGAGGCACAACCGATGACAACCACCACCGAAAGACTGCACGCGGAGTTCGGCGTCAGCCACGAGCAGGGTGGCCGCGCCACCCAGCAGGACGCCATCCTGGTCACCCCCGAGCTGATCGCCGTCGCCGACGGTTTCGGGGATCGCGATGATCTCGCGGGGGCGGTCCTGACCGCGTACGCCGCGGGTGGGCTGAGCTCGGCGATCCAGGAGGTCTTCGCCGAGGTGCCGAAGTCGGGGACCACCCTGACCGCGGTCGACCTGCGCGGCTCCGTCGCGCGGATCACCCACATCGGCGACGCGAGGGTCTACCTCGTGCGGGACGGGGACGTACGCCAGGTCACCCATGACCACACCGTCGTCGCCGCCATGGTCGAGGCGGGCCAGCTGACTCTCGACGAGGCTCGCTCCCACGAGCACCGGGCACTGCTCAACCGCGCCCTCGTGCCGGGCGTCGTCGCCGACGAGATCTCCCTCGACCTGCTGCCCGGCGACCGGCTGGTCCTGACCACCGACGGGGTCCACTCCTACGTGGACGACCTCGACGCCCTGATCACCGCCGAGGCGGGACCGCAGGAGGTCGCCGACGCGGTCGCCGCCGCCGTCGTCGCTGCCGAGGAGCCGGACAACCACACCGTCGTCGTCGCCGATCTGGCCTGACTTCTCCGGGTATCCCTTGCCCCTAGCCCCGCCGCCACCACCAACGCCGCTTCGGCGCAGGGCTCCCCTCGTCCAGCTCGGCGGCAGCGGCGGCGAAGGAGTCGCGCAGGGAGGGGTGGACGAGCTCGATCTCGGGGTGCTCGTCGAGCGTCTGGGCGATCCGGCGGGTGAGTCGCTTGCCGACGCTGGCGATGTGCCGGACGACGGCGTCGACCTCGGCGTCGGTGAGCCGTTGCGCATGGAAGGGCTTCTGCGGCTTCTCCCGCAACAGCTCGCGCATGGGCTCGAGGGAGTCGATGTCGTAGCGCAGCGCCAGCGCGTGCAGCTCGTCGTCGGCGATCTTCCGGAGCCGTTCGTGGTCGGCGGGAGGAATCAGGGTGTAGCTCGTCGGCCCGAGCGGACAGGACTGGAGGTGGATGTCGAGGCGCTCCTGCAGCTGCGGCCCGAGCGGGAGGGCGTTGAGCGCGCGCTTGATCTCGAGCGCGTGCAGCGAGTAGGAGAGGTTGACCTGCGCCAACGACAGGTCGCCTAGCTCGGCGGTGTCGATCCCGGCGGTGTCGAGCAGGTCGGTGAGCAGGTTGTCACCGACGAAGAGCTCCGGCAGGTAGGGCCGGAGGACGAGCCGGGAGCGCACCGCCTCGGAGTCGAGCGCGTGGTAGAGGTGCTCGTGGCCCAGCCACCCGCCGTACGCATCGGGCGACGGCTCGAACGGATCCACATGCGCCAGCCGCTTGACCCGCTGGTTGTAGTCGGACTCGAGGAAGGCGAGGGGATCGCGGACATACAGCACGAACCTGGTCTGTGGTGGCAGCAGCTCGGCGATCCCGGGCAGCTCGGGAAGGAACGCCTCTGAGGAGAGCAGCAGCGTGTGGCAGCCGCTGGCCTCGAACTCCTCCAGCGTCCTGGCGACCTCCCGGGGCGAGGCCACGAAGAGCGGGCCGGAGCGTTCCATGAGGGAGCCGGCGTTGCCGGCGCTGACGCCGTTCTCGTCGACACGGTGCTGTGGGTAGAAGATCCCGGCCCGGGCGAGTTCCTCGGTGTGGGCGATGAGGAAGGCCTGGACCGCGGAGGTGCCCGTCTTGGGGAGGCCGGCGTGGACGACGATGGACTTCACAGGGACCGATCAGGGTAGGCGTCAGAGAGCCCGCCGCAGTCGACGGGCCGGTGACCGTGCACCGGCTCGCCGGGGATGGCGCGGAAGGCGACCTACACCGTATCGACTCACCTCGTCGAGGCAAGCCCGCGGCGTTCAGCCGAGGTATCCGAGACTGCGGATCCGCCCGATCTCGTCACGAAGCTCCTCGTGGCCGGCGTTGTCCGCGGCCCTTCCACCGGCGATGTAGTGGCTCTCCTCCGCCGCGGTGCCGTCGTAGACGACCGTGAACCGGTGTCCCACACCGGCGTTGATGAGGCCGCCGAGGAGGGCCACCGGGTCGGAGCGGTCCTCCAGCGACAGCACCCGGGTGGTCTCCGGAACCCGCGGCGCTGCCGCGCCCGGAGCACCCACGGTGACCACCTGGTCCACGACGTACGCAGCCCCGGCCGCCGCCGCGATCGCGGCCGCTGCGGTGCCCCCCGCCGCGGCGCCGACGAGCATCACGTGCGAGCCGGCTTCGACCGCCTCCTCGATGGTCCGGGCCGCGGTGGCGATGTAGTCGGAGAGGTCACCGGAGACGAGCCGCAGACGCCGGTTGCCGGCGTAGGGGCCGGGGAGGTAGGCGATGTAGCGGCCGGGCGCCGTCTCCTGGACGGCGACAGCGGTCTCGACGGACTCGAGGGTCCGGATCAGCTCCTCGATGGTGGCCGGGGTGGCCGCGGTGACGTCGCTGCTCGCGGTGTCCTCCTCGGTGGAGGCCAGCGCCCCGCCGACGTCACGCAGTGCGTGGCCGGCGTCGCTCGCGAACGTGTCGATGCCGGCGGCCCGCAGGGCACCCGCGGTGGCTGCCGCGGCGTCGGCGCCGCGGGGGAAGTCGGCGGTGAGCAGCGAGCGCAGCTCGAGCGACTCGAGCAGCCCGCCGCCGGTGGCGATGTGGTCCATCAGCTCGGGATGACCCTGGGCGAGCTCGCCGAGATAGGCGGTGACGCCCTCACGGTCGAGCGCGTCGGTCTCGATCAGGCCGGCGGACAGCAGCGACCCGCCGAGCTCGACCTCGGGGGCGAGGTAGTCGAGCGCGTTGGCCGCGATCGTGCCCAGCGAGCGGCGGGCCGCCGCCTGGAGCTCGTCGATCCAGCGGTAGGTCTGCACCGTCGCGCGCACCGAGACGGCGTCGGCGTCGAGCGCCTGACCGAGGCCGAGGACACCACCCTTCTCGGAGGTCGCGGCGCGGATCTCGTCCTCGGCCGGCTCCCACGTCTTGGCGGAGAGCTCGGCGGAGGAGGTGACGTCGTCGTCGTTCAGGATCGCAGCCCCGAGCTCGGCCCACTCGCGCAGCTGCGCCCCGGTGTCGCCGATGGAGCCGGCCAGCCCGAGGATCTGCTCGTACTTGTCCTCCCGCCCGGCAGGAGGTGTCACCGGGTCGGGGGCGCCACCCGGGACCGGTCCCAGTCGGTTGATCGGGTCGTTGGACGAAGAGTTCATCGGGCCACCTCCGCGAGAACAGGGGCAAGGTCTGCGGCGAGCTCGGACGGCTCCACGCTGGTGATCAGCAGTGTCAGCTCGCCATCGAGCGACACCGTACGCATCGAACGCCAGCCGTCGTTGACCAGCGTCCAGGAGACCGTGCCGATCAGCGGGTTCTCCGGATCGGCCGTGGTCGCGACGACGGCGCGCAGGCGGCCGTGGGCCTCGGTGGACAGCGCCTCGAGGGCGCTCGAGACGACCACGTCGCCCGCGGTCAGCACCGGAACCAGGTCGCCGCGTCCGGTGCGCAGCGCCTCGAAGACGGCGTCGGCGGTCGCGAACGGGACCTCGAGCTGCTCGGGCACCGCCGAGGTCAGCCGGGCGGTGTCGCTCGGCAGCGTGGCGGTGCGTCCGAGCTCGCTCGCCCACGCCGCGGAGGGATACCAGGAGAGCTCGAAGACGAGGCCGTCCACGGTGGCGAGCGAGGCGGCCGCCTCGCCCTTCTGCCGGTGCCAGGCGCGGCCACGGCGGCCGTCGACGACGACGTCGAGGTCGATGACCACCTCCGGGGTCGCCAGGAGCCCGAGGGCACCGGCGATGCCGGCGTCGAGCGTGCCGTCGGCGGAGAGGAGATCGCGCCGCTGCAACGAGGCGCTGCCCTCACCGAAGCCCGCGACCGCGCGAGTCAGGGCCTCGGCCTCGGCTGCCGAGCGCGTCTGCCCCAGCCGGGCGTCGAGCCCCTCCTCGCGGTGGGTCGCGACCTCGAACGGGAGCGGCGCCCCGATGGTCTCGCAGGCATGGGTGAGCTCGGGAAGGGTCAGTCCGACGCGGCGGGGCACTCCCGCCCACGGCTCGGTCGGCGCCGCCGGAGCGGGTCCCAGGTCGATCGTGGTCATCGGAGCGTGACCTCCAGCCAGTCCTTGTGGCCCGGCTCAGGGGCCTCGAATCCGTCGAGCTTGCCATCGATGGTCAGCGCCTCGGCGCGAGCCTCGACCTCGGCGATCTGCTCCTTGAGCAGGTCGACCTGCTTGAGATGCTTGGCCAGCGCGTCGGACGCGCGATCGTGCTGCTCGGCCGCGCTCCGCAGCGCGGTGGCTCGCTCCTTCATCCGTCCACGGAGGGACTCGGCCGCCCGCCCGTGCCAGGGCACCGCCTCGGCCTGGCTCACCAGCTTGTCGGCACTCGCGCGGATGTCATCCGCCTGCTCACGCAGACGGTTCACCCGACGACGGATCACGTCGCTGTCGCCGTACATATCCCTCCTCGGACAGGTCTCTGGGATGGTCCTACCCCGCCGGAGAGTTTCTAAACGTAAAATCGTGAACTTTCTCAAATTCAGCCAAGACGGCTAGCGAAGCACGGTGGCGAGACGGTCGAGGCCCTGCTCGATCTCGGCGGCCGAACCGGCGAAGGAGAGGCGTACGAAGCGGTGCCCGTCGACCGGGTCGAAGTCGACCCCGGGGGCCATCGCGACGCCCGTGAGGTCGAGGACCTGATGGCACCAGACCATGGTGTCGTCGGTCCAGCGGCTGACGTCGGCGTAGACGTAGAACGCGCCGTCAGCCGGGGCCATCTCGGTGATGCCGAGCGAGCGCAGACCGTCCAGGAGCACGCCGCGGTTGGTGGCGTAGCGCGTCACGTGACCGTCGAGCTCGGCATAGGCGTCCGGGGTGAACGCCGCCACCGCGGCATGCTGAGCGAGGGCCGGCGGGCAGATCGTGAAGTTGCCGACCAGGACGTCGATCGCGCGACGCAGATGGGCCGGTGCGAGCAGCCAGCCGATGCGCCACCCGGTCATCGAGAAGTACTTCGAGAACGAGCCGAACACGACGGCATCACGGGAGGTCTCCCAGGCGCTGCGCCCGCGGCTACCGTCCCCGCCATAGGTCAGTCCGTGGTAGATCTCGTCCGAGATCAGCTGGATCCCGGCCTCCTCGCAGTAGCGCGCCAGCGCCGCCAGCTCCTCGGGCAGCAGCATCGTCCCGGTCGGGTTGGCCGGGCTGGCCACCACGAGACCCTTCAGCCCGACGCGCTCATGCAGATCCCGCACCTGCTCCACGGTCGGCTGGAACCGCTCGGCGGCACCGGTCGGGATCTCCACGACCTCGCACCCGAGAGCCGCGAGCACGTTGCGGTAGCAGGGGTACGACGGCCGAGCCATCGCCACCCGGTCCCCGACATCGAAGGCGGCCAGGAAGCTGGCCAGGAATCCGCCACTGGCGCCGGTCGTGACGATCACGTCCTCGGGGGAGACCTCGATCCCGTGCCAAGCGCGGTGATGCCCCGCGATCGCCTGCCGCAGCTCGAGGATGCCGGTCGCCGGCGTATAGCCCAGCGGGTCACCGCTCTGCAGCAGCCGCACCGCCTCGGCGGTGACCGCCTGCGGCGCCCCGGTGGACGGCTGCCCCGAGGTGAGCGAGATGAGATCGCCGTACGTCCGCTGCCGCTGTGCTGCCCGCTCGAGCATGTCCATCACGTGAAAGGGAGGCACATTCGCGCGTTGGGCAACAGTCAGGCGGTCCATAGAGGCAAACATTAGGATGCAGGTCCAGAGGTCGGAGGGGGGCCCGACGCACATGAGTTTCGACGTCCACCAGTTCGACCTGTTCGTGCTGGTCGGCTCCCTGGTCACGCTCCTGGCGATCCTCGCGGTGCGGATGTCGACGAAGGCCGGGCTGCCGTCGCTGCTCATCTACCTGTTGATGGGCGTCCTGCTGGGCGAGTCGGTGCTCGGGATCCGGTTCGACGACGCCGCGCTCGCGCACGCACTCGGCTTCGGGGCACTGGCGCTGATCCTGGCCGAAGGTGGTCTGACGACGTCGTGGAAGGACGTACGTCCCGCTTTCGGCCTCGGCCTGACGCTGGCCACGGTCGGCGTGGTGGTCTCGATCGGGGTCGTCGCGGTGGGGGCGCACTACCTGCTGGGGCTCTCGTGGCAGCTGGCGTTCCTGCTGGGAGCGGTGACCTCGCCGACCGATGCGGCCGCGGTGTTCTCGGTGCTGCGGGTGGTGCCGCTGCCCAAGAGGCTGACCGGTGTCCTCGAGTCGGAGTCGGGGCTCAACGACGCCCCGACCGTGGTGATCGTGACGCTCATCGCGAGCGGTGCGATCGGCGAGAATCCTCCGGTTGCCGTGGCCGGGATCGTGATCGGTGAGCTGCTGCTGGGCATCGTGGTCGGCCTGCTCGCCGGTTTCGGCGGCGCATGGCTGATGCGGAGAGCCGCCCTGCCCTCCGCCGGTCTCTACCCGCTGGCCGTGATGACGCTGGCGTTCCTGGCCTACGGCGGATCGGCATGGCTGCACGGATCCGGCTTCGCGGCGATCTACGTGGCCGCCCTCGTGCTCGGCAACGCCGACCTGCCCCACCGCGGCGCGACCAGGTCCTTCGCCGAGGGCGTCGCCTGGCTGGCCCAGATCGGGCTCTTCGTGATGCTCGGGCTGCTGCTGTCGCCGGGGCGTATCGACCTCCAGACGATCGGCCTCGCGCTGGCGGCCGGGCTGATCCTGACCTTTCTCGCCCGGCCGGCGTCCGTGCTGGTCAGCACGGTGGTCTCCCGGATGACGTGGCGTGAGACGGCGTTCGTCTCCTGGGCCGGGCTCCGCGGCGCCGTCCCGATCGTGCTCACCACCATCCCCTTGGCCGAGGGCGTCGACGGCGCCGAGCAGCTCTTCGACCTGGTCTTCGTGATGGTCGTCGTCTATACGTTGCTGACCGGTCCGACACTGCCGTGGGCCGCTCGGGTCCTCGGGGTCGCCCGCCCGAACGACCCGCGTTCCCTGGATCTCGACGTCGCGCCGCTGGAGCAGATCGCGGCGGACCTCATCCAGCTCCGGATCCCGCGCGAGTCACGCCTGCACGGTGTCGAGGTCGGCGAGCTGCGGCTGCCCGCGGGATCGTCGGTGTCGCTGCTCATCCGCGACGGACAGACCCTGGTCCCGGAAGGCACGACCGTCCTTCGCGCTCGCGACGTCGTCCTCGTCGTCGTGCCCCGCCACCAGCGTGAGCGGGCCGAACGGCGCCTCGAGCTGATCAGCCGAAAGGGCCGGCTGGCGGGCTGGCTGCCTTGACGGCTACTCCACCGGCGGGCTGCAGATGGTGCCGTCGGCCTTGGCCGTGACGGTCTTGTCGCCGCCGGTGACCTCCGGGAAGCGCTCACCGGTGATGACCACGATGCCGGGGATGTCGGACTTCTTCTCGACGATCTTCGCGTCGCCGAGCCAGCTCGCGACGAGCGCGGCGGAGGGGGCGTTCTTGTCGGGCGTCCACACCTCGACGGTCTTCAGTTTGGTGCCGCTCGGAGCGTTGCCGGTCCGACCCTTGACGAAGCCCTCATCGACGAGGTCCGTCATCGCCCGGGTGGCGAGACCGGCCCGGGTGCTCGCGTTGAGCACGGTCACGACCACCTGCGACGGGTAGACCTCGGAGCCCTTCTTGACCGGGGTGTCCACGCACGGCCCGACATCCACCTTCTGCGGGAAGGGTGCGGTCATCGCCTTCCATCCCCAGGCGCCGGCCAGAGCGACCGCGGCCGCGAGGACGGCGAGGATGATGAACGTACGGAGTCCCGTGAGGGCCGAATCGAGCATGCCGCCGAGCCTACCCGCCGTCCGGCCCGATGAGGCGTGGCCGGACGGCGGGCTGGACGGTGTACGGACGATCAGTCGGAGGGGTGCGCCGACTCGCGACGCCTCGTCAGCGGGTTGACGCTGGTGAGGGTCGGGGTGACGACCTGCATCAGCCCGTCCTTGCTGAAGGTCAGCTTGTCGATGGTGGTCTCCCTGTGGGTCCCGTTGCCATCGGGCATGCCGAAGCGGTGGTAGGCGATGTACCACTCGTCGGTGCCGGGGACCTCGACGATCGAGCTGTGACCGGTGCCGAGGATGCCCTGCGAGGCGTCCTTCTGCAGGATGACGCCGTGGTAGGTCCACGGGCCGTCGATGCTTGTGGCGGTGGCGTACCCGACCCGGTAGTCCGGCGAACCGGTGTCATCGATCGAGTACGTCAGGTGGTAGGTACCGCGGCGGTAGTTGACGAACGAGCCCTCGCGGAAGCTCGTCAGCCCGCTGATCGCCGTGAGCGTGTCCTCCTTGATCGACAACATGTCGTCGGACAGTTCGGCGTAGACGGGCGAGCCGTTGCCCCAGAACAGGTAGAACTTGCCGGTGGCCGGGTCCCGGAACGCCGCGGGGTCGATCGCCTGACCCGAGGTGACCGCCTCGTTGTTGAGAATCATCGCCTCTGGCTGGGCCGTGAACGGGCCCTCGGGGCTGTCGGCGACGGCGACGCCGATCGTCTTGCGGTTGTAGGTCGGGTTGTGGCCGGAGAAGTAGAAGTAGTACTTCCGGCCGCGCTTGATGATCGTCGGCGCCCACGCGTTGCCCGATGCCCATGGCACGTTGCCGTTCTTGCCGTCGAGGGTCAGGAATGGCTTCTCCGAGCGCTCCCAGTCGACGAGGTTCGTGGACTTCCAGACGTAGAAGTCCTTGCCGCCCCAGCCGGCCACGCCGTCGGTCGTGGCGTAGATGTAGTAGGTGCCGTTGAAGACCGCGATGTTCGGGTCCGCGTAGAGGCCCGCCAAGACCGGCGATTTCATCTCGACCGCGCGCACCGTCCACTCCCGCGTCGCTCCGTCTGGAGTGGTGACGGTGAGGGTGCGCGGCGAGGAGTAGTCAGCCGGTCCTTCGGTGTCCAGCGTCGAGCCTTCCTTGATGTCGTACGCCGGGTCGAGGTCGGTCAGGTCCGTGCCGGGCTCGACCGGCAGCGTCACCGTCGACGAGGTGCTGTCGATGACGGCCGGAACCTTGAGAGCGTCGAGCTCGACGCCGAGGATCGCGGACGGGTCGGCAGCCAGGTTGCGCACCTCGTCGCTGGTCAGAGCCCGGTTGTAGATCTGGAAGTCCCGCACCTTGCCCTTGAGGTACTTGTCGCTCGTATAGACCGAGCGGCCGATGTAGTTGGCGGTGGTCCGGCCCTCGCCGATGTCGCCGGGCTTGATGGTGACACCGGTCTTCTCCCCGACCCGTACGCCGTCGAGGTAGAGCGTCGCGGTGCCGTCCTGCAGTGTGTAGGTGAGCGTCTTCCAGGCGCCTCGGGCGAGCGCGGTCCCGCTCGTTGCGGTCTGCTCCGTGGACCAGTTGCCCGTCGCGATCGAGGACCGGTATGTGCTGTTGCCGGTGGTGAACAGGTAGCCGTTGCCGACGCCGCCGCTGCCGGTGTTGCCCAGGCCCCAGATGAAGTACGGCGTCGCCTGGGTCGTGTCGACCCAGACCTCCGTCGACACGCTGATCGCGTCGAGCCCGGCCATCATGTTGTCAGGGAGCTTCACGTGACCGTTGGTGCCACCAAGAGTCAGGCCGCCGTCAGCCCAAGCCGTGTCGCCGGAGATGGTGCCGTCGTACCCGTGGCCCGAGGAGTCGGCGGCCGTGGTGCCAGTGGTTTCATCAAGCGCGTAGTGCGCGACCAGACCGTTCTCGTCGGCCTCGACCGGCGTCGCCTCCTCGGGCACGACGATGCCCTCGCGCAGGCTGTCGAGCTCTGCCAGGGTGACCGGGATGACCGTGCCGTGGCGCGGGCTGGCGGGTAGGTCATAGCTGCCGGCCACCTGCCAGTCGGGATTCTCCAGGTCGTCGGTGCCGAGCGGGATGTAGCCGCGGCCGCCGTACTCGTCGACGAAGAGGTAGTAGTTGCTGCCGGAGTCGTCGCCCTCGTTGGCCTTGAAGATCGACGGTCCCTCGACGGCGGAGGTGCCGGCGTTCTTGCCGATGCAGCCGGCTTGGTAGGCCCATGCCTTGCTGTCGACGAGATCGGGCTCGGTCAGCTTGTCGTTCTTCTCCTGGATGATGTCGGAGCAACCGGTCGTGCCGGCGCCCTCGTCCTTGGTGAAGCGGTAGTACGTCTCGCCTTCGCGGATGACGGTTGAGTCGATCCGCGAGGCGCCGATGTCCTGCCAGATCTTCGCCTCGCTGAAGGTGACGAAGTCGCGGGTGGTCGCGTAGAGCATCCGGTTGTAGGTGTTGCCGGTGTGGTCCGGGTCGTCCTCGGCGTACAGCTTCGAGGCCCAGAAGACGACGAACTGCTGCAGGTCGTCGTCCCAGTAGGCCTCCGGCGCCCAGGTGTTGCCGGCGGTCTCGGGAGAGACGAGCACGTGTCGCTGCTCGGACCAGTTCTTCAGGTCTGTCGACTCCCAGACCTCGAGGTAGCGCGAACCGGTGCGCTGTGCGCGGTCCCAGTTGCCGTTGCGGCCGATCGAGAGGTCGGTGGCGATGAGGTAGAACCGGTCACCTTCGGGGGAGCGGATCAGGAACGGGTCGCGTAGGCCCATCTCGCCCATCGAGGACTGGAGCACCGGCTCGCCGTTGTCGAGCTCGTCCCAGGTCAGCGCGTCGTTGCCGCGGCTCGCGGCGAAGTAGATCTTCTCGCCCTCGATCGAGTTACCGGTGAAGTAGCTGAAGGCGTAGCCCGCGTACGCAGCTGCCGCAGGCGCTTCGCGCACGGTCAGTTCGATCTCACGGGCGGCCGTGGCGGAGCCGATGGTCGCGGTGGCTGTGAGCGTCACGGTGATGTCGCCCGCGCCGTGTGCCGGGCGGTTCACGACGCCGTCGTTGGCGACGACCGCGGGGTTGCTGCTGACCCAGCTGATGGTGGAGCCATTGGTGCCGGTCGTCGGAAGGGTGAGGCTGCCCCGTACGTCGTCGGGGTGCACGAGCTCGATTGCTGCGGCGTCCTCGTCGGTCTTGGTCTGGTCGCTGTCGTCAGCCGCGATGAAGGTGCGGATGGCGGTGCCGCCGTCCGGGGCTGTGGTCGCGGCGGCCGTGGCTGGGTAGGCCAGGAGCAGGCCGCTGACCAGAGTCAGGGTCAACAGGGCGGGGAGACGGCGCAAGGCCGTTGGCGAATGAGGCATCGTTCCTCCATGTGTTAGCGCTAACATGGCAGTGTGATGGGCGCCACTTGTGGCGTCAACCCTGGGTCGCGGACTGCCGATGACACCTCGGAGCAGAACCCGTGAAAGCACCTCAGATGATCAGGAGAGAGAACGTGATGAAACCCGCTGACGTGGTGGTCATCGGCCGGGCCCCGGGGCCGGAGCTGCACCTGCTCCCGGTAGGGGCGACCGTCCAGCGGTTGCTCGTGACCTGCGGTGACGGTGTACGCCGTGACGTGGTGCTGGGGTTGCCCGACGGCGACGCGGTGCGCACATCGACCGACTACGTCGGCAGCATCGTCGGCCGTTACGCGAACCGGATCGAGCACGGTCGTTTCGTCCTCGACGGCGTCGAGCATGACCTCCCCGCCAACGACCGCGGGCACCACCTGCACGGCGGTCCCGACGGGTTCCACGTCCGCACCTGGGCGGTCATCGAGGAGTCCGCGGAGGAGGTCACCTTCGAGCTGGTCAGTCCCGACGGTGATGCGGGCTATCCAGGTGAGCTCACCGTCTGGGCGACCTATCGGGTCGTAGGCGATGACGTACGCCTCGACATCACGGCCACCACGACCTCGCCGACGATTGTCAACCTGACCAGCCATGCCTACTTCAACCTGCATGGCGCCGGGACGATCGATGATCACCTGCTGCAGATCGACGCCTCCCGCTACACCCCGGTTGGTGCCGACTCGATCCCGATCGGGGGCCACGCCGCCGTCGCCGGCACCCCCTTCGACCTGCGGACGCCGACTCGGCTCGGAGACCCGATCCGCGCCGCTGATCCTCAGGTCCGCGACGCTCGCGGGATCGACCACAACTTCGTCCTCGACGGCTCCGGGTGGCGCCGGGTCGCTGTCCTCGACGGTCCGGCCACCCGGACCCGGCTGGAACTGTGGTCCGATCAGCCGGGAGTGCAGGTCTACACCGGCAACTTCCTCGCCGGCACCGCCCTCGACCGCACCGGTCGCCTGCTTCGCCAGGGCGACGGCCTCTGTCTCGAGCCCCAGCTCGCCCCGGACACCCCGAACCGTGGACCTGTCGGCGTAGGCAGCGACGCCGACTGGCCGTCCGCTGTTCTCCGCCCCGGGGAGATCTACCGCAACCGGATGGGGTGGAGCTTCTCGTCGCTCCCGTGAGGCATCCACGTCGCAAGGTCGAAGTTTGTGGTCGCCCGGTGACTGCAGACTTCGACCTTGGCGATCCGAGGAAGTACTGGTCCTCCGGGCCGGCACCGGGGCGCCGCCTGAGAGATCGCGATCTCCTAGCCGAGGCTGTGCACGCGGGCGTGGAGCACGTTGCGCTGCTGCAGCGCCGCGCGGAGCGCCCGGTGGAGCCCGTCCTCGAGGTAGAGATCGCCGTTCCACTCCACGACATGGGCGAAGAGGTCGCCGAAGAAGGTGGAGTCCTCGTTGAGCAGAGCCACCAGCTGGAGGGTGTCCTTGGTGGTCACCAGCTCGTCGAGACGTACCGTCCGAGGAGGCAGCGCGGCCCACCCCTTGGTCGTCAGACCATGGTCAGGGTAGGGGCGAGAATCGCCGACACGCTTGAAGATCACCCTCGTGACTGTATCGCCCCCCGACCAAATCCCAACATAGAGTCAGCCCATGACGGATGCTGCTGCTCTCTCAGAAGCGGTCGGGCCCGGCTACCAATTCGAGGGTTCGGCCCTCGAGCTCGGGGGCCTCATGGCGGACGCTGAGACTTTGTTGGAGACGCCGATTCGCATTCCTCTGGGGATGCTGAACAGGCATGGGCTGGTCGCCGGCGCGACCGGCACGGGAAAGACGAAGACCCTGCAGCTGCTGGCCGAGCAGCTCTCCGCGGCCGGGGTCCCGGTGTTCGCTGCCGACATCAAGGGCGACCTCTCCGGTCTGTCCGCGCCGGGCGAGTCGAGCGAGAAGCTGACCGCACGGACGGCCTCCGTCGGGCAGACCTGGCAGGCGCGCGGGTTCCCGGTCGAATACTTCGCGCTCGGTGGCGAGGGCACCGGCATCCCGGTCCGGGTCACGGTCGACGCCTTCGGCCCGACGCTCCTCTCCAAGGTCCTGGACCTCAACGAGACCCAGGAGTCCTCGCTCGGGCTCGTCTTCCACTACGCCGAGAAGGCCGGTCTGAAGCTGGTCGGGCTCGACGACCTGCGGGCGGTGCTGCAGTGGCTGGTCTCCGACGAGGGCAAGGCCGATCTCAAGGGCCTGGGCGGCCTGTCGTCCGCGACGACGGGGGTGATCCTGCGTACGCTCATCGCCTTTGCCGACCAGGGCGCGGACGAGTTCTTCGGTGAGCCGGCCTTCGCCGTCACCGATTTCGTACGCAACGACGGCGATGCCGGGATCATCTCGCTGCTCGAGCTGCCCAACCTGCAGGACCGGCCGGCGCTCTTCTCGACCTTCCTGATGTGGCTGCTCGCCGAGCTCTTCCGGGCGCTGCCCGAGGTCGGCGACCTCGACAAGCCGAAGCTGGTCTTCTTCTTCGACGAGGCGCACCTGCTCTTCAACGACGCCTCCGACGCGTTCCTCGACCAGATCACCAACACCGTCCGGCTGATCCGCTCCAAGGGGGTCGGGGTCTTCTTCGTCACCCAGAAGCCGACCGACGTGCCCGACGACGTGCTGGGTCAGCTCGGCTCGCGCATCCAGCACCAGCTGCGGGTCGCGACGCCCAACGACGCCAAGGCGCTCAAGGCGAGCGTCAACACCTACCCGACCTCCTCCTACGACGATCTCGGCGCCGTCATCCAGACGCTCGGGATCGGCGAGGCGATCGTGACCGTCATGAACGAGCGGGGCGCGCCGACGCCGGTCGCCTGGACCCGGCTGCGGGCACCCGAGTCGCTGATGGGCCCGGCCGAGGCGGCGGCGATGACGGCCGCGGTCGCGGCATCGCCGCTGGCGGCGAAGTACTCGACGACCGTCGAGGTCGAGTCCGCCGTCGACCAGATCAAGGCCAAGTCGGACGCGGCAGCGGCCGCCCAGAAGGCCGAGGCCGAGGAGAAGGCCGCCCAGAAGACAGCTCAGAAGACCGCCGTGAAGAAGCCCTCCGGCTCGCGGCCCCGGTCGCGTGACGACGACGACTCGATGATCGAGACCGTGGTGAAGTCGACCGCCTTCAAGCAGGCCGCACGCACCGCCGCCAGGGAGCTCGTCCGGGGACTCTTCAAGCGCCGGTGATGCTGATTGGCTCGGGCATGGGCGGAATCCTTATCGTCTGCTCATGCCCGACCTTCTCCTCCGGAACGTACGCATCGTTCCGCTCTCACCTCGGGCGAACGTGCCCGCCGGGGTGGTTGACGTTCTCGTCGCCGACGGTGTCGTGTCGGCGGTCGGAGAAGGCCTGTCGCGACCGGATGGTGTCGAGGCGTACGACGCCGGTGGCCGCTGGCTCGTGCCGGGGCTGTGGGACGCCCACACTCACCTCGGCCAGTGGACGCTGCGGGCCAGCAGGCTGGACCTGCACGGCACCCGTTCGCCCGCCGAGGCGCTGGCTCGGGTCGCCGCGGCCGCACGGGAGGTCCAGCCGGGTGAGGCGATCGTCGGGATGGGCCACTCGGCCGGCACCTGGGACCGCTGGGGCACCGTCTCCGAGCTCGACTCCGTCACCGGAGGCACGCCCGCGATCCTGGTCAACCACGACTTCCACCACGCCTGGCTGAACACCGCCGCGCTCGACGCCGTGGGGCTGCCGCGCCGTGAGGACATGGTGCAGGAGACGGAGTGGTACGAGACGTATCCGCGGGTCGCGGAGCTCTTCGAGGCGAGTGGGAGCACGCCGGCGGCCTACCGTCGGATGCTGACCCGGACCGCCGCGCTCGGGGTGGTCGGGATGACCGACTTCGAGGTCGGCGTCCGGCTCGAGGACTGGCGGTGGCGTTGGGCCTACGGCTGCGACCTCGTCCGGATCCGGGTGGCGACGTACGCCGACCAGCTGGACGAGGCGATCGCGTCCGGTCTCCGCACCGGCGACGCGCTGATCGACGGCGACGACCGGCTGACGATGGGGCCGCTCAAGATCATCAGCGACGGCTCGCTCGGCACCCGGACGGCGTGGTGCTGCGATCCGTACGCCGACGACCCCGACAGCTGCGGAGCGCCGAACCAGTCACCGGACGAGCTTCAGGGACTCCTGGCCAAGGCCCACGCGGCCGGCCTCGAGGTCGCCACGCACGCGATCGGTGACCGGGCGGTGTCGGAGGCACTGGCGGCGTACGCGGCGACGGGTGCGCGCGGAAGCATCGAGCACGCCCAGCTCGTACGTCACGAGGACCTGCCGCTGATGGCCCGCCTCGGGATCACCGCCTCCGTGCAGCCGGCGCACATCCTCGACGACCGGGAGATGACCGAGGATGTCTGGCCGGGGCGGGAGGACCGCTGCTTCGCGACCCGCTGGATGCTCGACGAGGGCGTACGTGTGGCGCTCGGGTCAGACGCCCCGGTCGCGCCGCTCGACCCGTGGCTGGCCATCGCGGCGGCCGTCGGTCGCTCGCGTGACGGCAAGGAGCCGTGGCATCCGGAGCAGGCGCTCACCGCCCAGGAGGCGTTGGCGGCCTCGGTGGACGGTCAGCCCACGGTCGCTCCCGGATCTCGCGGCGACCTGGCCGTGCTCGACGTCGACCCGCTGCGGGCGTCGGTCGGAGACCTGGCCGCGATCGCCCACGGCGGGGTCGTGCTGACCACCGTCGGCGGGCGGATCGTCCACCGCAGCGAGTAGGAGATCCGGGAAATGGCGAAGGCCCGGCCATCGTCGGCCGGGCCTTGCGCTACGGGATCGTGGATCCCCTCAATCAGACGTTGGTCACGCTGACCAGCGCACCGAGTCGTCGACGAAGTCGGCGAACACGTGAACACCGCGCAGGTCCTGGCGCTCGTCCATGAGTTTCGTCAGGGCACTGGCGTGCCGGAACTTGAGGCTGCGCTGCTTCGCGGCGCTGTTCGCCTCAGGCTGGGTCGCGGTGAGTGTTTCCATCGAGGTCCCCCCTACAACGGATAGATGGTGTGCATCGTGGGTTTGTCCTGCGAATCAAGCATCCCGCCCGCACGTCGCGAGCAGGTTGTTTGAACGTTACAAGTCGGTTTCGGTAAAAGAAATGGCTGTCGATGCCTGTCCGGGAATCTGCCGAGCGATAGGGCCGAATCTCGCTAGACAAAGGGGACGGAGGGTCAGTCGGAGGCTGATCTGAGCGAGTCGACCGCGTGGCGAGCCTGCTCGAGGAGCCGCAGCGCGGCGCTCGCGTCGGGCAGGTTCGGCTCCGGGGACCAGAGCTGGTCTGCATCGCTGATCGGATCGGCTCCGTCGATGATCGGGTCGAGATCGGTGACCAGCGCGCCCTTCGAGGGGTCACCGGCGAGGGCCGAGCGGATCACCTCGTGGTCGATCGGGGACGCCGAGGCGATCAGGGTCGCGTTGCCGAACCTCGCGCCCGCGAGCGCCGACCCCTGCACGATCATCGCGACATGCTCGAAGACCGTACGCAACGTGGCGAGCTCGCGACGAGTGAAGAGCAGCTCGGGGCCGGCGACGGAGTTCAGCACCAGCCGGCCACCCTCGCGCAGCGCACTTCGCGCCGCAGTCATGCACTCCAGCGAGGTGAACGCCGGCGGGATCCGGTTGCCGACGAAGATGTCGATGACGATGACGTCGTGCTCCGAGCCCGGGTGAGCCTCGAGCCACGAGCGTGCCTCGGCGGTCTCCATGGTGATCCCGTCGGGGAGCGGGAACCGTGACCGGGTGAGCTCGACCAGGGCCGGTTCGAGCTCGACGACCGTCTGCGCGGCCGTGGGCCACCGGTGGGCGACGGCACGGGGGAGCGCGAGCAACGCGCCACCCAGATGGGCGGCCGTGCGTGGTGCCTGATCCCCGAGCGCAGCCAGCATCCACCGGATCGAGGCGAGCTTGGGCGGCTGCGCCGGGTCCTCCCCGAGGTGGGACTGCGCGACGCCGCCGATCTGGATGGCCCAGCCATCCTCCTTGCGTACGAGATCGGCGGTGCTGCCGTCCGAGAAGTCGATGCGCTCGAGGCTCCCGGATGGCCCGGAGGGTGTTGACATACGTCGATCCTGCCAGACACCATCGCGCCCGAGCCGGGACATTCCGGTAGCCTTCTGGCGTTGTTGGTTCAGCGCCGAAAAATACTCGGACATCGGGCGTGAGGGAGTTCTTGCGGTGGAGATATGGGAGGTCGCCGAAAATGACGACCGGATCGAGGGTCTCACCGCCGACGGGAAGCCGGACCCGGCCTACGCCGCCTCGCTCGGGCTGAAGGACGCTCCGCTGGGCCGTCGTGCGCTCGGGGCAGGCGTCGACATCGTCTGCTACGCGCTCCTGCAGGTCCCCTATCTCGTCTTCACCCTCCCGCTGCTGTTGAAGCTGGCCCAGGGCAAGTTCGGCTTCGCCCGGTTCCTCAGCCACCCCGACTTCATGCTGGCGGCGATCGCCGGCGGCGCGACCATCCTGCTGAGCCTGATCTTCATCGTCGTCCAGATCGTCTTCCACGGCCGCCGCGGCGTCACGCTGGGCAAGGCCGTCGCCGGAGTCCGCTCGGTCAACGTCAAGACGCTCGAGCGGCCCGGAATCGGCCGTGCCTTCCTGCGCGCCCTGGTGCTGTGGGGCTCCGGGATCATCCCGGTTGCTCCGATCGCGTTCCTCGCCTCCCCGCTCTTCGACAAGGAGAACCGGGGCCGCGGCTGGCACGACAAGGTCGCCGAGATCTGGATGGTCGACGTGCGTGAGGGGCTCGACCCCTACGACGAGAAGCGGATGCGCATCGCCCGGAAGACTGTCGCGGCCGCGCCCGTCGCCGAGCGGAAGTCGCTGCCCTCGCTCAGCACCCCCAACGACCACGACGCCGGCAGCTACCGCCCTGCCGGTCGCGTCAGCGCCGGTGTGCTCGGCGTGTCCCGTCCGAAGGCGAGGCAGGACGATCCCGGTGCCTCTCCCGGTGGTTCGCTCGCGACCCCGCCGTCGGGACCGGTGGCACCGAAGCCGGTGACCCCGTCGATCCCGGTCTCGCGGGCGGTGCCGCCCAACCACGGCCAGGTCGTGCCCCCGCCGCCTCCGACCCCGACTCCCACGCCGCACCCGACTCCGCAGCCGGCTCCGCACCACACTCCGGCTCCCACGCCGGCGCCCACGCCTGCTCCCACTCCGGCGCCCACGCCGCTGCCCACGTCCGGCGGCCAGCAGCCTCCGGCGCAGGCGCGCGAGCGGGGCATCATGCTCAAGGTCGACTCCGGCGAGCGGATCCCGGTCTCCGGCCTGGTGCTGGTCGGTCGCGACCCTGCTCTGACGGAGAACACGCTGGGCGCGCGCACCGTCTCGATCATCGACGTCTCCGTCTCGAAGACCCACATGTCCCTGCGTCCCAGCGGCGACGGTGTCGAGGTCACCGACCGAGGCTCGACCAACGGCACCGTGGTGATCCACGAGGGTGCCACCCGACGGCTGAAGGCCTGGGAGCCGGTGCTGGCCCCGGTCGGCGCGATGATCCGGTTCGGTGACCGCTCGGCTCTGGTGCGCCGCGGGTGACCGCGGCCCGCGCGCACGATCTTTCTGCATGGTCTTTCAGACACGTTGACGAGGGGAACGAAGGATGAAGGTCAAGCTCACTCTGCACCGGCCCGGTGTCGCGCCTGCGGATGTGATCGTCACAGCTGACTCGACGGCCACCGCCGGTGACGTCGCTCGGCACATCGCCGACGCCGACCCGGCTCGTTCGATCATCGCGGGTGAGCACGACGTCCTGACCCTGGCGGTCGCCCCGCCGACCGCGGAGCGGATGGAGCCGCTCCAGCACGACATCCCCATCGGCGAGGCTCCGATCGGGTCCGGGTTCGCCGCGGCCGTGGTCAACCTGGGACCGGATCACGAGGCGACCGGCTCGCGGCGCAAGAGCGTCGGCGTCCTGCGAGCGATCGACGGGCCCGTGCGCGGTCAGGCGTTCCCGCTGGTCACCGGGCATGCCTCGATCGGTCGCGGCCCGGAGAACGAGATCGTGCTCGCCGACCCGATGGTCTCCAAGCGCCACGCCCGCATCGAGGTGGACCGTTCGGTCGAGCTGGTCGACCTCAACTCCGCCAACGGCGTCGTCGTCGACGGCACACAGGTCTCCCGCGTACGTCTGGCGCCGGACACGCCCGTCGTCATCGGCAGCACGACGCTGGTCATGCAGCTCTCCCAGGACTTCCTCGACACGGTCGAGGACCCGGTGCTCGAGCGCGGCGGCGGCCTGCTCTTCAACCGCAGCCCGCGGGTCGACGTCCGCTATCCCGGCACCGAGCACCCGCCCCCGTGGATGCCGACCGAGATGCAGAAGAAGCTGTTCCCGTGGTTCGTGCTGATCGCGCCGATCATCATGGCGCTCTCGATCTACGCGATGACCGGCCGTGCCCGGGCACTGCTGCTGGTCGTGATGACGCCGATGATGGCGGTCGGCAACTACATCAACCAGCACCGTCAGGCCGGCGCGAAGCAGGACCATGAGATCGAGCTCTTCGAGCGGCAGTTCGAGAAGCTGGAAGAGGTCTTCTACCGCAGCAAGCCCGAGGAGGAGCTGGCGCGCAACGAGGAGGTCCCGGCGGTCGCCGAGGTCTTCGAGCAGGCGATGCAGCTCGGTCCGCGGCTGTGGACCCGGCGCCCCGAGCACTGGAACTTCCTGGCCGTACGTCTCGGCACCACCCGTGCCCTGTCGCGCAACTCGATCGCGGAGCGCGACACCCAGAACGGCCTTCCCGAGTTCATCGAGCGCATCGAGCGACTCCAGGAGCGCTACAAGTACGTCGACGACGTACCGCTCCTGGAGTCGCTGCCTGCGGTGGGCTCCGTGGGTGTCGCCGGACCGGCAGGCCCGGCCGCCGACGCGATGCGTGGGCTCGCGGTGCAGCTCTTCGGCCTGCACGCGCCCAACGAGGTCGTGACCGTCGCCTTCGCCGACCCGGACTGGGTCCCGGAGTTCGAGTGGCTCAAGTGGCTGCCGCACACCACCTCGGAGACCAACCGGTTCAAGGACATGCCGCTGGCCGACTCCGCGCCGACGGCCAACGCCCTGCTCAGCGCGCTGGAGGAATACATCATGCGCGCCGGGCGGACGGCGGAGCACCGCGGCCCGTTCGCCGAGAAGTGGAACCCGATGCAGTACGGCACCGACGTCGCTCGGGCCGGCGAGGAGACCAACGCACGCGTGCAGGTCTCCATCATCGTCTTCGTCACCAATGACGCTCCGGTGGATCGTGCCCGGCTGGTCCAGGTCCTCGAGCGCGGAGCTGATGTCGGCGTACATGCGGTGTTCATGTCGTCCACCGTCGAGGCGCTGCCGGCGGTGTGCCGCAGCTTCCTGGACGTCAGCAACGGCCTGGAGCGCGCCACCGTCGGACTCGTCCGCAACGGCGACCTCTACGAGGGCGTCACGGTCGAGGGTGTCTCCAACGCCTACATGGACATGTTCGCCAAGCGGCTCGCGCCGGTGGTGGACGCGAGCACCGTCGTCCACGACTCCTCCGACCTGCCCAACTCGGTCGGCTTCCTGTCGCTGGTCGGCAACGAGGTTGCCGAGGACCCGCACTCCGTCGTGGAGCGCTGGCGGCAGAACAACTCGATCATCGACCGCTCCGACCGCCCGCGCCCGCGGCTGAAGAAGGCCGGAAACCTGCGTGCCATCATCGGCCAGGGTGCCTCGGACGCGATGACCCTCGACCTGCGTACGCAGGGCCCGCACGCCCTCGTCGGCGGCACCACCGGTGCCGGTAAGTCCGAGTTCCTGCAGGCGTGGGTGCTGGGCATCGCGTCGGCGCACTCGCCCGACCGGGTCACGTTCCTCTTCGTCGACTACAAGGGCGGTTCGGCCTTCGCCGACTGCATCGAGCTGCCGCACTGCGTCGGTCTGGTGACCGACCTGAGCCCGCACCTCGTACGCCGCGCCCTGACCAGCCTCAAGGCCGAGCTGCACTACCGCGAGCACCTCTTCAACCGGAAGAAGGCCAAGGACCTCCTCGAGCTGGAGAAGCGTCAGGACCCCGAGTGCCCGCCCGCGTTGGTGCTGGTCATCGACGAGTTCGCCGCTCTTGCCGGTGAGGTGCCGGAGTTCGTCGACGGTGTCGTCGACATCGCTCAGCGAGGCCGTTCGCTCGGCATCCACCTGATCATGGCGACCCAGCGCCCGGCCGGTGTCATCAAGGACAACCTGCGGGCCAACACCAACCTCCGCGTCGCGCTGCGGATGGCCGACGAGACCGACTCCAAGGACGTCGTCGACGACCCGATCGCCGGGACCTTCCCGCCGTCCATTCCCGGTCGCGGCATCGCGAAGACGGGACCGGGTCGCCTGACGCCGTTCCAGTCGGCCTATGCGGGCGGTTGGACGCGCGACGACGAGGTGGTCACCGCCGACGTGAAGGTCGCCGAGCTCAAGTTCGGTTCGATCACCGAGTGGGAGCCGGAGCGTCCGCCGGAGAGCGACTCGCACGACGAGGACCTCGGCCCCAACGACCAGAAGCGGATCGTGGCCAACCTGATCAAGGCCTCGGCCACCGCCGGGCTGATGACCCCGCGGCGTCCGTGGCTCGACGACCTGGCCTCCGTGGTCGACATGCGCGACCTGCCCCTGGAGGGCGACGGACAGATCCTGCTGGGTCTCGCCGACATCCCGGAGCGTCAGCAGCAGAACGCGATCTACTTCGCGCCCGACCGCGACGGCTCCTTGCTCATCTTCGGGTCCTCGGGTTCGGGTAAGTCGACCCTGCTGAAGACGATCGCGACCGCCGCCGGAGCCCGTCCGGAGCTCGGCCAGGTCCAGGTCTACGGTCTCGACTTCGCCTCCGGCGCCCTCGGCGCGATCGAGCGTCTCCCGCACGTCGGTTCGATCATCGACGGTGACGACGCCGAGCGTCTGCAGCGGCTGATGCGCACCCTCGAGCGGGAGATGGACCGCCGTTCGGAGCTGTTCTCCAAGGCCGCGGCCGCGAATCTCTCCGAATACCGTGAGATCGCCGACCAGTCGATGCCGCGCATCCTGCTCCTGATCGACAACTACCCCGAGTTCAAGAAGGAGTGGGAGATCGCCGCCGGTCGCGCGCCGTTCTACCAGTCCTTCATGCGGGTCCTCGGCGAGGGCCGCCCGCTCGGCATCCACGCGGTGATCACCGCCGACCGGTCCGGGTCCGTCCCGACGGCCGTCTTCGCGAACATCCCGCGCCGTGTCGTCATGCGGCTCTCCGACCCGAGCCAGTACGTCCTGGTCGGAGCACCCAAGGACGTACTCAACGAGCAGTCGGTGCCCGGCCGCGCCGTCGTCGACAAGGCCGAGGTGCAGCTCGCTGTGCTGGGCGGCACGACCAACGTCGCCGAGCAGACCAAGGCGCTCGACGAGCTGGTCTCCCAGCTGCGGGCACAGGGCGTCCGGGAGGTCGGCGAGATCGGTGCCCTGCCGACGAAGATCTACAGCCGGGACCTCCCCGCCCAGGCCAACGGCCAGCCCGTCTTCGGTATCTCCGACGACACCCTGTCGGCGCGTGGCTTCGACCCGATCGGCTCGTTCATCATCACCGGCCCGCCGCAGTCGGGTAAGACGAACGCTCTCAAGGCGCTCGTCGAGTCCGTCGAACGCTTCGATCCTGAGGTGAAGCTGTTCCACCTCGGCAGCCGCCGTGCCCTGCTCGGCGACTTCAGGCCCTGGGTACGCAGCGCCACCCGCCCCGACGACGAGAAGGCGCTCGTCACCGAGCTCGCCGAGATCGTCGCCGACGAGTCCTTCCCCGGCCGCATCATGATCGTCGCCGAGGACATGACCCACCTGGCCGACGGCCCCGCCGACCGCCCGATGCGCGCCCTGCTCCAGGCGATCAACAACTCCGACCACCTGTTCGTCGGCGACGCCGACGTCACCCGCGCCGGCGGCGGCTCGGGTGTCATGGGTGAATGGAAGGCCGCCCGCCAGGGCATCGTGCTCAAGCCGGACACCTACGACGGCGACACGCTGTTCAAGGTTCCGTTCGGCAAGCTCAAGCGCACCGACTTCCCTGCGGGCCGAGGCATCTTCGTCCAGGCGGGTCGCATGGTGACCATGCAGATGCCTCTGGCGAGCGACTCCGAGGGCTCTGCATGAACCTCTGCATGATTCCGACAACGAATCTGTTTTTACCCTTCACAACCTTGTGAAGGGTGGCCTAGCGTGGCCAGCGGCGTTTTTACGGGCGTCACCTCATGAAAATCCCGGGAAAGGCAATAACCGATGAGTGACTTCGGGGCAACATACGACGAGATGACCGGCACCGCCGACAAGCTCGACCAGGGCAAGGACACGATCGAGTCCGCGCTGGACGAGTGCCAGGGTTACGTGGACGAGCTGGTCCAGGACGGGTTCAAGACGGAGAAGGCGTCGGGCAAGTTCCAGGACGGCTACTCGGAGATGACGACCGGTCTGAAGGACGCCATTGCTGGTGTCGAGGACATGGCTCAGGCTCTGCGTGACATGGCCACGGCGATCCAGGACCTGGACTCGCAGCTCGCCGGCGGCTGAGCAACAACGCTTGCCAAGGTGGTGGGCTGGCGTCTGTCGGCCCACCATCACCCGTCTCGGTCAGGTGCTGCGGTGTCGACACCCGCCGGTGCGCTGCCGCGACCCTCTAACCGGGCTAGCAGAAACTTTACTTTCGAAGATGTTTAGAACTCGACGTAGCGGGTAGGACTACCGCGACGACGTTGATTGCCCAGATCTCGGACCACGCCCGGGATGAGGGTGTCGGCTCGTCGAGTTCACGCTTCACGACTATGTGACGCGTGAGTGATGGTGACGAACGGCGCCGCAATCGGGTGTCGTGAAATGGAAATCGCGGGAAAGGCGAAGATCGATGAGTGACTTCGGGGCAACATACGACGAGATGACCGGCACCGCCGACAAGCTCGACCAGGGCAAGGACACGATCGAGTCCGCGCTGGACGAGTGCCAGGGCTACGTGGACGAGCTGGTTCAGGACGGGTTCAAGACGGAGAAGGCGTCCGGTAAGTTCCAGGACGGCTACTCGGAGATGACCACGGGTCTGAAGGACGCCATTGCTGGTGTCGAGGACATGGCGCAGGCTCTGCGTGACATGGCGACTGCCATTCAGGACCTGGACTCGCAGCTCGCCGGCGGCTGATCGACGGCAGGTGGCGGCGGGGTCAACCCGACGGGTGACCCGCCGCTGCCGTCCGATGACGGTGCATCGCCCCGTCATCGGCGAGTGTTGGTACGTCAAGAGTCTGTTTGGGAAAGAAGGACGGTCGGTTATGGCCGATGTCAGTATCAAGATCGCTGAGTTGGACACGGTGGCCAAGAGCCTCAGCAGTATCGTCGAGGAGTTCGAGCAGGCGAGCAGTCGTGCCGACAAGCTCGAGGACGCCATCGGGGACCCCTTCGACCGCAATGACCTGCGGGAAGCTGCTGAGGATTTCGAGGATCGATGGAACAACAAGCGTGACGAGCTGAAGGATGCCCTCAAGGGCGTCCAGGAGCATGTCAAGGGCGTGGTTGATGGATTCCAGAACTGGGACAGCGAGACCGCGCTGGCGTTCGAGTCCAAGTGAGACGACAGTAGCGTGGTGGCGGAAACGACTGGGCTGTAGCTCGGGAACAAGGAGATCAAGTCGATGTTTGGCGGGATGGAAGACTCTCCCAAGGGCAGGGAGATCAAGCATGTTGAAGGCACGCCCGGAGAGATCGTTTCGCGAGGCAAGCAGATCGAGAGCCTCGGCAAGAAGATGCATGACGCTGCCACAACTCTGCAGACTCTCAAGGACAACACCCTCTCGGATGGACAGCAGCAGGGTCAGGCCATCCAGAAGCTTCAAGAGATCATCGGCGACTCTCACGAGAAGCTAAGAGAGGCCGGTGACCTCTACGAGCCCGTTGGGCCTGTTCTCGTGCAGTACGGCGAATCGCTCGAGACGTGCAAGCCGAGGATCGACGGGAGTGCCAACACATGCAAGGAGCTGTGGTCGACCTACGAGAACCTCCCGGGCGACAAGGACGACAGCACCACGGAGGAGGAAGGTGGCCTTCTCGGAATCGGTGGCACTGACAAAGAGGAAGCCGCGGACAACAAGGCCAAGAAGGAAGCGTACGACAACTGGAAGGCTGAGGCTGAGACCTTCGACACCTGGTACGACGTCTGGGAAGATGCCTTCGATGAGGCTACGAACGGCATCACCGACGGAACCTCTGGCAAGATCGAGGACAGTTTCTGGTCGGACATCGCAGAGGTCATGGCGGTCGTCACTGTAGTTATCGCGGTTGTTGCCTTGGTTATCGGTGGGCCGATTCTTGCGGCGATTGCGCTCGTCGCTGGGGTTATCTACCTCGCCGCCGTCATTGGTCAGTATTGTAATGACGAGGCAAACAAGACGGATATATTCCTCGCTGCAGTCAGCATTATCCCGGTCGGCAAGATGACTACATTCGGTAAGCTTGCGCATCTCAACAAGGCTGCGACGAAGTCGGCTATCTTCGGGAAGTTCACCGCGTGCAAGGGGCTTACGTCGGCACTGAAGAATCCGAAGCTCTTCTACAAGGATGGTCTGATCGGCGCATTCAAGTATCGTGGTGCCGGCGCTGGCTTTCAAAAGTTGGTGCTCGGAAACGAAGGCTTCAAGAGTGTGTATCGATCGCACAAGGCACTTTGGGAAGGTGCCGAGTTTGCTGCGACCCGCAATGGCGGTGCAGTCAAGAACCTAGCGCGCTTCGACTATGCAATCGGCACCGGAACCGGTGTTCTCGGGACGTACGACAAGATCGATCGTCTTCCCGTCATCAACCTTCCAAACGCCCCCAAGTTGCCATCGTGGGTCGGCTGAGAGGCATGGGCAGGACGTGACTCAGAATATTTGGTCATTGGACTTGGCCGAAGATATCGAGGTCCCAGGGTGGCTGTTCGTTCCGAAGGGCATGGATGACGAGCAGCGAAACGAATGGGTCTCCACAGTTCTCGATGACTTGATCGGTAAAGAAGGCTGGGATGGTGAGCCCATCACGAAGGACGAGGCCCTGGAAGTACTAACCGCTGGGATCGCCGAAAGTGATACCGCGGACTCGATCGCTACGTTCCAGGTTTGGCCGCCACTAGCTGGCGATATCGCTACATGTCACATCGGTCTCTACCCGAGCGCCGACATGCCAGACTGGATTGACAGTGATGCGATCGTCCACCGATTTGATGCTCCGTATATCGGTCCCGGGGTTCAATGCTCCACAAAGCGGGAAGTCGTTAACGACGATGGTCCGAATGTGCCTCTTGCGGGGGTACATTTCGTCTTCGACGACGGGGACTCGACCCTAGTCGTAAGTGTGGCGGAAGCGTATGAGCCATTGACTGTCTACGCGCTACGAGGAGCGATGGCGCTGCTTGCAACGCTTCGTCTCGTTCGGTCGAGTGATGGTAAATCGTTCCGGTCGGTCGAGTTCGATGGCGTCCTAGAGGATTCGCCCTGGCGATTCGAGGAGAGCGCATGAACAGCCTGAGAGAGTCGCTCGGCGTTGCGCCTGATCCGGACTTTGAGATGACCCTCCCGCCGGGCTGGTCGCGAAGCGAAGTCGATGAGCAGACGTTTGAAGCCATGGTCTCCGGTTTGAAGCGGCGACTAATGCAAGAACACAAACCTGAGCTCTACGCGGAACTTCGCCGATTGCTCAAGAAGTCCTTCGACGAGATGCGACAAAATGGTGCGTTCGCGTTCTTTGTGGCGACTGAGCAGCAACGGACGACGTTGTGGTTGCCGGCTTCGATGGTTGCTTCCATTCGTCGGCCGGACCCAGGATCCAGCCTTGACGAGTTGGCCCGCGGACTGATTGTGGGTCGCGGTGCGAAGCCATTGATGGGTGACGTGCGGACGTTGCGTTATGAGCAAGAGAAGACCATCCAGGTGGGTGGTGAGTCGGTCGTGAGCCGAACGGCGACGTACCTAATTCCGATCCCTGGAACCAAGCGTCGCCGCGCGCTGCAAATTGTGGGAGGGTTTGCGACGCCGCTGGAGATGGCGCCAGATGACCCTTACGTTCTGGGAGCTAAGTTCCTTTTCGACTCCTGCGTCTCAAGTCTTAGATGGCGTACCTCCACTGTAACCTCCTGATCCCCGGCATAGCGATGCAGAAGTGGAGCAAAGTTTTTTATGAGTGAACGTTCGTCAGGCGCGGACGAGATTGTTCGTTGGGCGCGCGTGGCTGAATTTCCGACTCCGGTGCAGTGGTCTGCTGTCGAGAATCGGATCCTCAGTGCGCCAGTCCCGGATGGTAATCCCGCTCCGGGCCCCAACCCCATCTTCGGGATTCCGCTTTACGTTGTTGGGGTCATTATGTACGCCCTCCCGATGGCCGGTGTAGGGATATTACTCGCTCGAGTTGGTGGGGCCATTCCCGATTCGGGAGGCTGGGGCCGAGCGGCGTTTGCGTGTTTCTTGATTGCTCTGGTAATTCCTGTCGTCACCTGGGAGATGTGGCGCTCGAGTGGGCGCAGGCGGCGACCGATGGACCTCATCGTGACTGCATTGTCCGGAGTTTCATCTGTGATTGCGTTCATCCTGCTGCAACGCGGCAGCGCGGACCTTGGCGGACGCGCGTTGATGGTTCTCACGGCAGTTGCGGCGGTCGCGGGAGTCGGCGTGTTCGTCCTGCTGGTGCTTGGTTCTAACGGATGGCGACGCTATACGCCGCGAAGCTTGCGCCCGCAGAGTCGAGAGGATCGAAGCTACAACAACGTCCGAGCAAGGGTCCTCGAAGCGCTCGTGAAGCGCGGGGTGGTAGACGAGAGGAGTATCGACATCCCCGCGATGTTGGATATGCCGATTGGTTCGTGGGGAGAGCTTGATGACCGCTCCTAACCGCGCGCTCGGCGACGCCTCGACTGTGGACAAGGAGACGTTGCGCGACAGTCTGATTAGGAAGGTTCTCCGATGGAATCGCTGAGCTTGTTTGGCGTTGGCGTGTTGTTGGCACTCGTGTTTCCGGTTGTGCTGATCATGGCGGTTCGCACGTCGCTGCGTCGGCGCTCGTGGATACATGTCGACGGAACGGTCACGTCGGTCAAGACGAAGCGTCGGAGCAATGGAGAAACTCAGACGTCTGTGCGCTATCAGTACGTGGACTCGGCAGGGCAGCAACGATCGGGGACCGATACGCCGTGGTTTAGGGAGCCGAAGCGAAACTCCCGAATTGCTGTCATGTACGATCCTGACAATCCAGAAATCAGCGAAGCGTCCTCTATGACTTGGTTGTACATTCTCCTAGTTTTCTCGGCGGTCTTGCTTGTTATTGGCGTGCTGTTGATCGCCTCAGGTTTAGGGGCCTGAGGTCGCTCGTCGGTCTACGCGAGGGTGACGCTCGGCAAAACGACCGTCGGCGGTGTGCTGACGGCACCCCGATCCCGCCGAGTTGGGGCCCGAAACGTAGTCGAAGTGTGGATCGGGGCTGCTTTTCAACCAGGCTAGAGACGTCGCTAAGGGAGCACGGGCAGCAGGATTCCGAGGTTGTTGGAGCAACTTTGCGGGTCGTGTGACGCAACTTGGCGGCCACCAGCGTATGAAGGTGACAACAAGCCTGAATTTACGCTTCACTACACGGCGTCGCGTGCAATACGGTGACGACCGGACGCCCCGACGGGCGTTCTGCAATGGAAATCGCGGGAAAGGCAATGATCGATGAGTGACTTCGGGGCAACATACGACGAGATGACCGGCACCGCCGACAAGCTCGACCAGGGCAAGGACACGATCGAGTCCGCGCTGGACGAGTGCCAGGGCTACGTGGACGAGCTGGTTCAGGACGGGTTCAAGACGGAGAAGGCGTCCGGTAAGTTCCAGGACGGCTACTCGGAGATGACCACGGGTCTGAAGGACGCCATTGCTGGTGTCGAGGACATGGCTCAGGCTCTGCGTGACATGGCCACGGCGATCCAGGACCTGGACAGCCAGCTCGCCGGCGGCTGATCCAATCGCTTGGTTGGGCGGGGCGACGCGAGAGCGATCGCCCCGCCCGAAGCGGCATTTCGGCAACTTTGACCGGGCAGATTGACGGAAGATCGAAGGGGAGCGAGCGGTGGCGGACGTCAAGATCAAGATCGAGACACTCTCGAGGATCGCGACACAGTTGGACTCGATCGTGAGCGAGTTCGAGAATGCGACGAGCCAGTCCGAGGAGCTCGAGGCGGACATCGGCAATCCGTACGGCCGCGGTGACCTCCGGGACAAGGCACAGGACTTCGAGGAGCGCTGGGATGACAAGCGCGACGAACTCAAGGACAGCCTGAAGGAGCTCCACGAGCACGTCAAAGGCGTAGTCGACGGTTTCGAGAACTGGGACAGCGAGACTGCCCTTCAGTTCCAGACCAAGTAGGACGTCCGGCGACCCGCGACGCGGTGACCGCGGCGGGGCGGACGATTCAGGACACCCGACGGGCTCGACGAAGGAGCACATGAGCCATGGATTCATCACCTAAGGGCAGAGAGATCAAGACTGTCGAGGGCAACCCCTCGGGCATCATCGAGCGCGGCGACGCCATCGAGCGTCTGGGCGAGATGATGAAGTCCTGTTATGAAGAGCTGAAGAAGATCTCGGAGCACGACCTCGCCAACGGCGAGATGGACGGCAAGGCCGTCGAAAAGCTTCAAGACAAGATCGGCGACTCGTACAAGACGCTCGAAGAGGCCGCCGCGCTCTACACGCCGGTCGGGCCGATCATCGCCAAGTACGGCGAAGAGCTTCAGCAGTGGCAGCCGCTGATCAGGTCGCAGGTCGACACCTGCGAGGACCTGTGGGCCAAGTTCGAAAGCATGGAGGGTGCGCCCAACCATCTTCCGGGCGCCGGGCCGGAGGAAGGAAGCCCCGAGGCGCAGCAGGAGGAGGAAGCCGACCAAGCGAAGGAACAGGCCCGCACCGACTGGGAGAACGCCGCCGAGACCTGGGACGGCTACTACGACTCCTGGGAGGACGCGTACGACGCCGCGGTCAGCGGCATCGGCAACGAGATGTCCGGCAAGATCGAGGACGGCTTCTGGGAGGTCCTCGATGACATCATCGCCGTCCTCGAGGTCATCGGTATGGTCCTCTTCGTCGTCGGTCTGTTCGTCGCTGGCCCGATCGCAGCGATCGCGCTCGCCGTCTCGGCCGCGATCCTGCTGTGCCGGACGATCCAGTTCTGCGCCGGCGAATGTTCGCTCGCGGACCTGGGACTGGCGGTGCTGGACGTCATCCCGTTCGGAAAGTTCGGCAAGATGGCGGACGGAGTCACGGCTCTGGGCGAGGGCGCATCGAAGTTCGCCAAGTTCAAGGCCGGCTTCAAGGTCGCCGGAGGCATCGGTGAGGCGACAGCGATCAAGAGCTTCCCCGACATCATGACGAGCCTGCACACGGGGCTAGAGGTCGGAGACTTCACCAGGCTCGGCAACTACGCGAAGGCGGGCTGGGCGGGCGCGGAGATCCAGGGCGCGATCGGAAAGCAGATCGCGGCGTCCTTCAGTGCAGTCGGTGCCGCGACTGGGCTGCCGGACACGCTCACCGACAACCCGTTCGGCTGATCCGGGGTGTTGGTAGCGATGTCCACCGGCACGGCTGGCGTTCTTGACAGGGGATGATCATGGAAGACGAATGGACTGCTGAGGGTATTTACCCGGAAGACAACTGGTCTCTGAGTCCACGTGACTCGAAGGACCAGGACACCTGGGTACGCGACGAGTGCGCGAGACTTGCGACGCGGTGGGACGATCCCTCGACCGCGCAGGCCGTCGTCGAGGACACGCTCAACAGCGTTTTCCCGTTGGCAGAATCAGCGGGAACGCTGGCGACGATGGTCCACTGGCCGCTGTCGGTTCCGGTGTCGAGCCGTGTCCGAGTCATTCTCGCCACCGGGGAGCCGTACGCACAGGAGGAATGGCGTCAGGCCGGATTCGACATCGACGAGTATCCCGGAGCCGAGATGGGGCCGGGCCTCAAGTGCCTGGCGACGCGCGACGAAGAGATCCATCGCGTTCTGTACCATCTGTCGACGGCCGTCTACGCGTTCACCGCGGCATCGGGAAGCGTCCTGGTGATCGTCGAGTCGGGTGAGCGTCGTGTCTTCGAGATGACGCTCGCGCAGATGCCCTTGATCCTTTCGAACTTGCGCGTCACGCAGCCGAATGGCGAGCCGTTCGTATCCGAAGCCGTCCCTGGGATCACCAGGTCGGACGCCGATGAGTGGGAGTTGTCCTCGAATGCCTAAGGCCGCTGCGCCGAATCCGTCGACGTGGGCGACGGTCCATGGGAACTTCAAGAAGTTCGACATCAACGAGCTGAACCGCGTTGTCCTGGACTACGCCCAGATCGAGTTGGAGGCCGCTGCCAGGAAGCGTCAGCGTTCCGGGCTGACGAAGGTCGGCGCCGGCTTGATGTTCTGGCTGGCTCTGATCGGACTCTGTGGACCGTTGATCGCCGTGGGCGTCTTCATCAGCGGCGGGGGCCTGACGAAGTTCTCCGAAGACTTCTCGGCGGGTGTCGAAGTCCCGTTCATCTATATCGGTTGTGCTTTGGGCGCAGTCTCGATCCTCTACTTTCTGGTTCCGTGGCTGCAGGAATCGCATCGGCAGTGGAACCGGAACCTCGTCGGGTTCTCGGTGATCCTGCTGGTCTCGACCGTCCTCCTCCTGGTCCTCATTCTCATCAGCGACCCTGAGGCGTACCCGAGATTCCCTCTCCTGGTCGCGCCTGTTGTGCTGTTGGTGCTGGAGATCGTCGCGCTCGTCGCGGCATTTCGGCTCTACTCGAAGGAGAAGCCGCCGACGGTGGATGTGACCACGTTGTCGTCCGACGACCTGGAGGTGCTGCTCGCGTCGCGGCATCGCGCGCTGACCACCCTGCGGGCACGGTCGATCGTGTCCTACGACGAGTTCGACGAGCTCGACCGGACGCCCCTCGTTTCTACTGATGGAAGGGCCTGACATGTCCGTGAACGGCGGAGGCTCCCTGAGGGAGACCCTGGGTGTCACCAAGGATCCGGAGTTCTATCTGAAGCTCCTGGACGGCTGGGAACGGCACGCTCCCAACGAGTCAGATCGCGACGCGATCGATGCGCAGCTGAAGGCGCGATGCATGGCGGCCAACAGGCCGGATCTGCACGCGACCTTCCGTACGCAGCTGGATCAGGCCTTCACGCTGATGAAGCAGCAGAACGTGGTCGCCTACTTCGCGGCCACCGGTGAGACGACGAGCAAGGCGTACGTTCCCGGCACCATGTTCGCCACCATTCGGCGCTCGCCCAACGGGGAGAGCCTCGACGCGTACGTCACCCACGCGATCCAGCAGTACGGTGCCAAGCCGCTGTTCGGGGACAAGCGCTTCATCCGGTTCGAGCGGGAGTCACGCAAGGAGATCGAGGGCGGCTCGATCGTGGTGACGTCCATCGTCTACGTCGCGCCTGTCCCGGGCTCCAACCGGCGCCGCGGTCTGCAGTTGACGGCGACCATCGCCCGCCCGGCAGAGATGGCGGCCACGGACCCGAAGTTCATCGGCTGGAAGACGGCTCTCGACGTGTGTGCCTCGACGCTTCGCTGGGCGCCGCCGGCGTAGCTCTAGCGGGTGAGGTCGGCGATCATCACGGTCGCAGCGACCAGGGCCCCGACGGCTAGGACGGCGCCGGCGACGATGAGGGTGCCGAAGGCGACGGGGTAGAACCACCTCTCGAACCTGTTCAGCGGCAGCTCGTTGTCGTACGGACCCTTGGGGTCGTACATCACTTCGACGTCGTCCCCGGTCTTCATGTCCGGGGCACCGCCCTCGCTGTGGCCGTAGTAGCTGCCGCCGGTCTCGGGGGCAGTGAACGCGTAGTCGACGTTGTATCTCGTCGAGCCCGGACCACCGCCGAGATTCACCTTCCATGCCCGGGTGATGCGCGCGGTGGTCCGCGCCCAGTCGCGGCTGGCGAGGGCTCGCCTCCAAGCGTCGCCGAAATTCAGGTAACCCGCCGTGCTGATCCCGATGCCCGCAAGGACGCACAGGGTCAACCCGATGACGTCATCCATTTCCATGCTGGCCAACGCCTTTCTCGTTCAGAGCGAGATCAGGTCGAGGACGGCGAGGATCAGGAAGATGCCACCTCCGCCGAACAAGATGAAGATGAAGCCGTAGTTGATGATGCGACCGACCACGGATCCGCCGGAGACGGTGTCGCTCGCGGCCGGCTCGTCGGGGTTGTAGATGACATCCAGGAGGTCGCCGACCTGCGGCTTCGCCAGGTGCTCGACCTCGCCGACGTGTCGGATGCCGCCGGTGTCGCGGTACTCGTAGCGCGCGTGGATGGGCGTCTCCGACGAAGTTGTTCCGGTTGCTGACGACTGGTGCTTCTTCTTCCAAACGTGGCGGATCGTTGCCTGGGTGCGTGTCCAGGTGGCCAGGCGTCGCCAGCGGCGTACGAGATGAGTCGTCAGCCATGCCGGGAGGATCAGCATTGCGAGCCCGACCAGCAGCGCGCCGACATCACCTGAACTCATGATTGCTCCGCTCGCCCGAGGTTGTTGGCCCACACCCTAACTGGCGGCGTTGGCCATAGATCGCGATCGGACTCGTTCGCTGACGCACCCGCTGACTGCTCCGCGCGCGGTGTCCTCGGGACGCGGCCTTCGTGTCGTTGAGGTGGGCTATCTTCTTGCAGCGCAAGCGCGGATTGCGGATCTCGGAAGGAATGCAACTGTGAACAATCCCGAGGAGACGGTTGCCGGCGATGCGCGCTGGCACGAGTACGCGGTTGGGATGCGGGCCGAGTGGGCGTACGCGGTGGGCTTCGTCATGGTGCCGTTCTTGGGCGGATTGGTCGTCTCGTTCGTGAGCATGATCGTGATCGGTGTGGTGGGTGAGGAGGGCCTCATCACGGACGTGCTGGCGCGCTGGATTCCGCTCTATCGCGCTCAGGACGTCAGCGACAACCTGGATCTGTTGCTGAGGATCTCGATCCTGCCTCTCGGGGCGTTCGCCTACCTGGCGTTCTTGGCGATCACACTCGCTGAAACCGTTGTAGAGGCGAGGGTGTCGAAGGCGCTGTTCGCCGCGGCAGACGACAGTGACTCTCGTTTGGTGCCGCCTCCCTCGCAGATTCGGCAGGTCGAGAGCGAGCCGTTGGAATCGATGCGGATCTTCGCCAAGATGAATCTCTGGGTCGGCGGGGTTGCTGTCGCGATGCTCGTGCTGTTTGCCGTCGTCGAGGAGTCGGCGAAGGGTTGGCTCGCTGTGCTCGTTGTCGCGGCGTACACCATCGGGCTGCGGGTCGGGGTCGACAAGCTGCGTGCCAGGCTGACCGGGCGACAGCAGCGATGGCGGGAACAGGTCGCCGCGCGCTGGCCGGAAGAGGCTGAGAACGCGGTGCGGGCACGAGCGGCGAAGAAGCCGACATCGGTGCAGGAAGGCGACATCGAAGGCGCCCCCGGAGGGCGACTTCGGGCGCTTGCCCGGACACTCGTCTTGTTGCCCGGCGGGCTCGCGCTCGTTGCTGTGTTCTTGATGCAGATCGGGCTGGCGGTTCGCCACCCGGGTTCGTCCAAGTATGAGCTCGCTGACGCGGCGGAGTACGACGCAGCTGGAGAGACCCTGCTCAGCGGTATCTGGTGGCTGATGCTGGCGGTCGTGGTTGTCTGCGTGCTGATGATCCTCGCCTCCGCCGTGCTGGCGCAGGTGGGGACGAGCGCGATGGAGCGTTGGTTGCGCGAGCGGGCGGCTGATCCGACGACTGACCGGCCGCCTTACCAAGTGCTTCTCGGGTTTTCGGAGCGCCAGGGGCTGCCGGCGCTGAAGGGGATGGGGTTCGTCGCGGGACTGGTGTCCGTGTTCGGGACCGGCCTCGTGCTTCTGGGCTCCCTCGACATGGGCGGTTTTGCTGACATCTATAGCGGCAGCGACCAGATCTTCGGTGCGTACGTGTCGCCTGCGCTGGGGCTGATCGGCGCGACCGCGTTCCTCGTCCTCATCTGCATGGGCTTGCAGGTGTGGCAGACGGTGAGCGAGCGCGAGTTCCGCAACCTTCTCCGTGAGCGTTGGCCGATCCGGCCTCCTGGGGTCGGGCAGCGGAAGTCCGACGAGGCGGCGAACGCGACGTAGGAGCGGGATCGCTAGCCTTACCGCGTCTTTACGCACCTACTGATGACGGGATGTGAGCGGTGACTCGGGGAATCGCAGCGATGACGGCGGCCACGGCAGCCTTGGTCTCGGGGTGCAGCGTTGGTGCGCCGCCCAAGGACTTCGCGATCGAGGATGCGGTCCTGGCGATGCGGGTGCACGAGGGCGGGGAGGACTCCAGCTATCTCGTGCTGGTCTCGCCCGAGGGGAAGACCCGAGCGATCGAGCTCGAAGGGGTCGAGGGCGCCGGGATCTCCTGGACGGAGCATGGGATCACGACCTCCGACCCGAAGCACGACTACGTGATCGACGAGTCCGGGCTCACCGACAACAAGCGCACGAGTGGCGACAAGTCTCTCGAGACGAGTCATGAGTGGTACCGCGTGCAGGTCGGCGCGGGGACGTTGGTCGGTTTCAGCCCCGCGGACTCGTCCAAGGATCCGTTCGTGACCTACATCGACGGTGAGAGCGGCAAGACGACTACACGGGTGTCTCCGTACGGCGAGACGTCGACGGCGGCGGTGTGTGGTGAGCGCGTGTTCGCGCCGGGGAGGGGAACCGGCACCAAGGCGTTCGAGGAGGACAGCGAGTCGATCCCGGAGGAGCAGTGGGACCGCGCGGCGTTGACCTCGGCGTATCCACACGACGGCACTGACATGTTGAGCACCTTGGAGCCCACCGGTCCGGGCGCCACGTCGCCCTGTGCCGACGGCATCGTCTACGAAGGGTGGGAGAACGACGACGACCAGGACTTCGTACGCACCTGGAACACCGCGAAGGGGACGCCGGCGGCGAAGGCCGCCGTCGACCACGAGATCGTCTATCCGAAGGATGCCTCCTCACAGATCGGTGGACCTTCTGCGGTGACGGTTGTGGACGGCCAACTCGTCTGGGTGGTCGAGAACACGATGTGGAGCGCACCGCTTCCGAGCGCTGCCGCTGGACCGGTCGAGGCACGCGAGGTCGGCTACCTGGAGGGATATGTCGGGCTCGATGCCGAGGTGCTGGCGTACTCGTCGAATGCCGCCTACACGGTCACGAACGAGACCGACCTGCACGAGCGAAAGTGGTCCAGGAGCCGACACAGCGATCGCGTCTGGACGGAGCTGACCGAGCTGAGCCTCGTGCGTACGGACCCGGCCACCGGGGAGCCTTCCATCGCCCTGGAGATCGACATGAAGGACGTCGACTTCCCGACCAAGGACGCCAGCGTCACTGCTTTGGCGATCGATCCGGCATGGCTGGCCAAGAAGGGTGAGTAGCTGATGGCAGAGGTGCCGAAGGCGTTCATGGCGTGGGCGCGCAAGACCGATGAAGCAGAGAAGGTGTGGGCTCGGGAGGCGGTCGACAGCTGGGCGCGTACGGCACGGTTCTCCCAGCCGTTGAACTGGGGCGAGGCGGAGGCCGCGGTGCTCGATCGCGACTACCCGCCGCTGCCGGGAATGTTCGTGCTGAAGCTCGTGGGCGTGGTCGCCCTGGGGATTCTCGCTCTGATTGCTGCGCCGTTCTACGGGGCCGCCGTGATCGGGTTCGTTCTGGTTGCGCTCGCCCCAGCACAGAGCACCGGCGCCGAGGGACTGCTGTGGCTGGCCCGACTCGCATTCGGGCTTGCGATCCTCATGGTCGGCCTGGGGCTTTCAACGTGGTGGGGGACGCGCCGGCGAAGCGCCCTCGGGGTGGCGACCGCGGCCGTCACCGCGATCGGCGCGGGCGCGGCGTACGTCTTGGTTCTGATCCTCGACCTACCTGAGATGGCCTGGCTGGCTGCGTTGGCGCTCGTCGCCGCGATTCTCGGAACCGTACATCTGGTTCTCGAGCTGGTCTCCAAGCCTGAGGGTGGCGCGAAGAACCGGAAGCCGCCACCGAGGGGGCCACGAGGTTCGGGCCGGCGGCTGCGGGCAGGGAAGGCGCGCGACAGGCTTCTGGAGATCCTCATCCAGCGTCGGCTGGTCAAGGTGGACGAAGGAGACCGGATCCGGCTCCGGGAGATGCCCCTGGGCTACTGGTCGGAACTCGATGGGTTGGACGAGCGGGAATGGCGGCGGGTGCTGGAATATCGCCACGTGGGATGGCGCGAGTTCGACGCGAGCGACAAGCAGGTTCGTTGATGTCAGGGAGATCACGGCGCGACACGCCGAAGTAAAGCGCGACCAGACGGGTTCGGGTTGCCAAGGTGACGCGCGTACCTCTCGATCTCGGGAACGTTCACCGTTGAAAGGACCCCTTCATGCGCAATCGCACCACCGTCCGGACCTGCCGACTGGCCGCAGCCGGACTGAGCGTCGGCCTCGCGCTCACCCTGACCGGATGCGGCTCGGACGACACCAAGGCGGACGCCGACGCGGCGGTCGAGGTCGAGTCCAGCGCACCGGCATCCGAGTCTCCGTCCGCGGCGCCTGCCGCCGCCGAGGCGGAGGTGAAGATCGGGAAGACGCTCAAGGACCCCGACATGGGTGACACGATCGAGATCGTCTCGGCCGTCCGCGACTTCCCGTCGACGGAGGAGGCCGACCTCATCGCCGAGGGTGGCGAGGTCGTGCTGCTCCAGGTGAAGATCAAGCCTGGCAAGGAGTACGGCGGTCGGATCTCGGACGGGAACTTCGAGATCTCCTGGGACAAGGGCGCCGACTTCGAGAGCGCTGACACCCGCCTGATGACCGAGGAGCTGACCGCCGCGAAGCGTACGCCGCTCGAGGACGTGCAGCGGCGCGACGGCGGTGAGCACACCGGCTGGATCGCCTTCCAGGTCGAGGAGAAGGCCGACACGTACCTCATCGAGTACGAGCGCGACGGTGCGAAGGTGCTCGGCTCGGACAAGACCATCGCGGAGTTCACCGAGCAGGTGGAGATCCCCGCCAGCTGAGTCTCGACGCCACCTGGGCGGAGACCGGCTACGTCGGTAGCAGGTCTCCGCCCAGGCTCGTTAGGATCTGGGCGTCCGTTGTCTCGGAGAGGGGACTTGAAGGTGCATCCTGGGGCACGTCGTCGCATAGGGCTCGTTTCCGTTGCCAGTATGGCGCTCGTTGCCACCGCCTGCTCGGGTGATCTGCCCGCGTCGGTGGAGGAGGGGACGGAGGTCACCGTCGCGTGGACGGGGTCCCTGACCAGCACCAACCCGGCGAACGCGGCGAGCGTGACCGACGGCAACCTCGACATCGCCTCGGTGACCCGTGGGGCCTTCGGCACCCTGGTCGACGACACCGTGGAGATGGACGAGACCTTCGGCAAGGTCACCATGGAGGGCGACGACAAGCAGCCCCGGGTGCGCTTTGACCTGGCCAAGCCCACCTGGTCCGACGGGGTGCCGATCGACACCGCCGACCTCATGCTCGGCTGGGCGGCGAGCTCGGGTTACTTCAGCAATCCGAAGGAGGGCAGCTCCGACGGCACGGTCGACTTCGGCGGCGTGACGACCGGGCTCACCAAGAGTGCCTATATTCCGGAGATCGACGAGGGCGCGCGGGCCATCGAGGTTCCGCTCGTCGTTCCGGTCGTCGACTGGCAGACGGCACTCAACGTCGCCGTCCCGGCGCACGTGGTCGGCCAGAAGGCGCTGAAGATCGAGGACCCCATCGAGGCCAAGGTCGCGGTCGAGAACGCCATCGAGGAGTCCGACACCGCGAAGCTGACCAAGATCGCGGAGGCCTGGAAGTCGATCTTCGCGGTCGCCGAGGACGGCAAGGCGTCCGAGGCCGCGCTGCTCTCCAGCGGGCCCTACAAGATCTCGAAGATCTCGACCGCAGAAGGCGGCCAGGAGGTCGACCTCGAGGCCAACCCCGAATACGCGGGTGAGGCCAAGCCGACCTACGAGCAGGTACGCCTCACCCCGGCGGGCGCCGACGCGCTGGACAGCCTCGGGGAGAAGGTCGACGTCGTCCAGGTTGCGCCGACCAAGGGCAACCGGAAGCAGGTGCGCGACCTCGAGCGCCGCGACTACGGTGTCGCGACCGCCAACGACGGCACCATGTGGGCGTTGACCCTCCGCACCGACCGTGGCGTGTTCAAGCGCAAGGAGACCCGCACGTCCTATCTGCGGGCGGTGCCCCGTGGCGACATCTCCGAGGGCGGCGCGGGCGACTGGGCCGAGGCGTACGAAGCCACCGACGTCGTCCTGTTCCCGCCGGGTGGCGAGGGCTACCAGATCGCGACCGAGGACTCCGGGTTCAACACGAAGTTCGGAGCCTCCGAGGACGCGAAGGCTCCGCGTGGCGCCCGGGTGTGCATCTCCTACGACAAGTCGAGCGCGTTCGCCTCGGGCGCCTACGACACCATCGCGAACGCCGTCGACGACGAGGGCTGGTCCACCGCCGACTGTGGCGTGTCCTCGGCCGACAAGGTGCTCTCCGGCAGCAGGTGGGACGCCGTCCTCGCCCGGATCCCGATCCCGCAGACGCCGGAGGAGATCTCGGCACAGTGGGGCACCAAGGGCAGCCTGAACGCGACCGGCGGTGGCGACCGTGAACGCGACCGCCTCATCAGCGAGCTGGCTCGCACCGCCGACCCCTACGAGGCCCGCGACGTACGTGTCGAGATCGAGAAGTCCCTGGTCAGGGACTCGATCGTGGTGCCGATCGTGATGAACCCGACCGTGACGGTGATCGACAAGAAGGTCGACAGCGTACGCCCTCGGTCGGGACAGGTCGCGCCGCTCGTCTCGACCGTCGTCGAGTGGTCGCCCACCAAGAAGTAGACGACTTTTCGAAGTTTTGAGTGGTTGGGTTCGGCACCCCTTGAATAGGGTGCGGGCATGACGACGCTTCATCCCGGGGCAGTGTTCGGCCACTACCGCCTGGATCGCATTCTCGGCGAGGGTGGGATGGGCGTGGTCTATGACGCCTTCGACACCCGACTCGAGCGCCAGGTGGCCTTGAAGATGGTGCATGCCCACCTCGCCGACCGACAGTTCATCGACATGTTCATCCGCGAGGGGCAGACCCTCGCGCAGATCAGGTCGCCCCACATCATCGCGATCTACGACATCGGCGAGCAGCAGGGCAGCCCCTTCATCGTCACCCAGTTCATCAAGGGTGGCGACGTGACCGGACTCGTACGTTCGAAGGGACCGTTGGCGCCACACCTGGCGTGTCTGGTGAACGCCCAGGTGGCGGGGGCGCTCCACGACGCCCACCAGGTCGGGATCATCCACCAGGACGTGAAGCCGTCGAACGTGCTCGTCCGCAACCCGGAGAGCCCGCTCGATCCGTTCGCGTTCCTGTGCGACTTCGGGATCGCGACCTCCTCGTCGGACTCGCCTGCCGGAGGGATCACCGGCACCTGGAACTACCTGGCGCCCGAATACATCCGCGACGAGCGCGACGCGCAGGGCCGGCCGATCCAGCCGGCACCGTCGCGCGACATCTACGCCGCCGGCTGCATGCTCTGGTTCACGTTGACCGGCAAGATCCCCTACTCCGGCGCAGCCGTGCAGGTCGCGATGGCCCACCAGAGCGCGCCGATCCCGCAGTTCGTCGGCGATGACGAGTGGACCCGGACGGCGAACCGGATCCTGCAGCTCTCGATGGCGAAGGATCCGCGGAGTCGCTACCAGAGCGCGGCGGTCTTCAAGGACGACCTGCTGAAGCTCCGGGAGATCACCTCTCCGCCTCAGCTCCGGCCGGCGCCGTCGATGACGGACCCGAATCCGATGCCCATCCTCGTCTCCGCCATCAGGCCGCCCACCGAGGCCGAGGCCATCCTGATCGAGGAGCAGGCCCGGCCCTCCAAGATCACCCCGCTCCGGGTCGGTGCGGCGATGGTCGGCGTGGCCGCCCTGGGGGTCGGTGGAGCCCTGGCGATCACCCAGCCCTGGGTCGAGGACGGGCCCGAGCCCATCGTGCCGACCGTCAAGGGCGCTGCGTACGCGGACGTGAACGGAGACAAGTTCGGCGATGTGGTCACCAACGTCCAGAACCCCGACGGCAAGGGTGTCGACGTGGTCACCTGGAAGTCGGACGGCCGCTCGCTGACCCCGTCGAAGCCCGCGACGTACGACGACCCGGCGCTCGCGGAGGACAACGACGGCAACGAGGTCTATCCGCTCTGCGCCGACTTCACCGGCGACGGGAAGAACTCGTTCATCACCTTCGTACGCAGCGAGAAGGGCTTCAACTTCCACGGCGATCTGGAGGGATCCCTCAAGGCGCCTGCGGGGGTCGTCGAGCAGGGCAAGAAGATGGCCGGGTCGTCGTTCTACTACGACCTGGGTGCCGACGACTTCGACGGTGACGGTGTCGCCGACCTGTTCATGGCCACGAGCTTCGGCAACCCGGACCCTGCCCTCGACAAGCAGGGCAGAACGGTCGGGGACGGCGCCATCTGGGTCTATCGCGGCACCGGGTCAGGGTTCGCGGAGCCGACGCGGTTCGCGGCCTATCCGGCTGAAGAGCGGGAGCAGGTCGTGGTGGGTGAGTTCACCGGTGACGAGAAGGCCGACCTGGTGGTGCTGAACCGAGCCGCAGGGGAGCCCGAGGACAAGACGCTCACGAGTGGAACCTCGGAGCTGGACCTCTACCAGGGAGACGGCGCCGGCGTTGCCGCAGCCAAGTCGTTCCCCTTCAAGCACAAGGGGATCAGTTCCTTCGTCGCTGGTGACGTCAACGGCGACGGTCGGGACGAGATCGTCGCCGCCGAGTCCGGCCGAGGCGAGGGCCAGACGATCACGGTCGGAACCTTCAGCGACGACCTGGCCGAGCTCTCGCTCGCCACCCGCGGGAAGCTCCACAAGCCCCGCAACACCCTCGAGACCACCAGCAGGTATCCCGTGACCCTGGCCGACGTGAACGGGGACGGGCTGACCGACGTCATCGCGGTCTCCCAGGACACCAAGGACAGTCCGTACGCGTTCTACGTGGCCCTGGCGGCGAAGGAGGGCTCGTTCCAGGGCCACGAGCTGGCGACGTGGAAGTCGTCGCCCGATGACGTACGTCGATACAACCTCATGGGAGGAACCATCGGATGAGCGATTCCACCGGAATCCCTGACAACACCCCACGCGCGCCTCAGCCCTCCTTCGAGCGTCCGGCCGTCGACGACCCTGACAAGACGACGATCCGGCCCCGGATCGCTCGACCCAGCGGCCCCACCGGTACGCCTCCACCCCCACCACCGCCGCTGACGCAGACGCCACCCCCGCCGCCGACCCAGGCGCCGGGGTGGCCCGCGCCGCCGCCACCGCCTCCGCCCGCACCGGCGCCGTCCTCAGCGCCATCCTCTGCGCCCGGGGACACCCCCGGGATGATCGGGCCCTACCGGCTCGATCAGCAGGTGGCGTCCAACGACCACGCGGTCGTCTACCGGGCCACCGACACCCGCCTCAACCGAGCGGTCGCGATCAAGGTGCTCCTCGGGCGGAGCGCCCGAGACCCCGAGTTCGTGTCCAGGTTCGACAAGCAGGCCACGCTGATGGCCAAGCTCGACTCTCCGCACATCATGGGCGTCTACACCAACGGCCGGACCAACGACGGCGCGCCCTATCTGGTCTCGCAGTACGCCGACGGCGGCGATCTGGGCTCGCTGCTGAAGGCTCATGGCCGGCTCCCCGGGCCGGTGGCCGCCGATATCTGTGCCCAGATCGCGGATGGCCTGGCCGCGATCCACTCGCCGGAGGTCGGCGTCGTGCACAGCGACGTGAAGCCGTCGAACATCCTGCTGCGTGACGGCAACAGCCCGCCGTACGCCTACCTCTCCGACTTCGCGGCGGCACGCGCCGACGACTCCGCGACGGCCCGGCCCGGCCTCCACTCGGGTGCCTGGGACTACCTGGCGCCCGAGCGTGCGATGGGTGCGCCGGCCAGCCCGGCGAGCGATCTCTACTCGTTGGGTTGCCTCTTCTACGAGCTGGTCACCGGCGAGGTGCCCTTCACCGGCGCGAACGACGTCGAGACGGCGATGGCCCACAGCTCTCAGCCGATTCCCACGCTGCCCGGACGCGATGACTTCACGCTCCAGGCGAACGACCTGCTCTCCGGCCAGGGCGGCCTGCTCATGAAGGACCCGGCTCAACGGTCCAGCGACGCCGTGCGGATCCGGGACCGGTTCGCGGCCATGGCGGGACGCCAGATGGGGTTCGCCTCCGGCGCCACCGTCACGCTCAAGCGCGCAAAGACCAAGTGGTGGGTTGCTGCCGGGGCGGCCGCGGCGGTCCTCGTCGCCGGTGGCGCCGCGCTCGGGATCACGCTCACGACCACGGAGAACACTCCGGCGAAGCCGAAGCCGGCCGTACGCGGCGACATCACCGGAGACCGGCTGGGCGACCTGGTTCTCGGTGCGCCGTTCGGCGACGTCAACTACAACTGGGACGGCAACGCCGCCACCCTGTTCGCCTCGACGGGCAAGGGCTTCAAGACCGGCACCGGCAAGAACCTCAGGTTCGGCAACCTGCTCGGTGACCTGGATGCCGATGGGCGCGTCGACGTGGTCCAGCTGTCCGGCGTCGGGTCGACGTTCAGCGTCGAGTCCAACGCCAAGGATCAGCCCGACGGTTCCATCCAGGTGCCCGCCTCGGGCAAGCGCCTGGCGATGTTCTGCGCCGACTTCAACGGCGACGGACGCGACGACATCGGCATGATCTCTGTCGGCAACGGCACCAAGCTGCCCGCGGACGACGACCAGCTCGGCAAGCTCAAGGATCTCCAGTTCCATGTCACGGTCATGCGAAGCAAGGCCGACAACACCTGGGCCAAGAGCGCCGACTGGTACACCGGTCCCTGGAAGGGCACCACGTTCGACGTCAGCTTCGATGTCGGTGACTTCGACGGCGACAAGCGGGCCGACATCGTCATGGGCGCGAGGGAGGCCTCGCCAGCAGCAGCCGTCCTGCTGATGAGCAACGGCTCGAAGCTCACCAAGACCGAGCTCGAGGTGCCCGGACCCGACGGTGACCGGTCCGCGGGGTCGGCGATCATCGCCGACGTCACCGGTGACGGGAAGGACGAGCTGATCACCCAGGAGATCGTGGACCAGAAATGGGCTCTCCGGGTCTACTCCTACGACGCCAAGGGCACGAAGTTCGTCCACGAGCCGTCATGGGACATCGACGACCCGGTCAAGAACGACGACACGGTCAGCGGATCGCAGATCCCCGCGGCGGCCGACGTCAACGGTGACGGCAAGGACGACCTGGTCAACCCGTTGCGCTCTCGCGACGGGGACTACAAGTACCTCAACAAGGCGTCGGTCCTGATCTCCGGCAAGGACGCGTTCACTGCCGAGACGTGGGAGATGCCCGGCGCCGACCAGTTCCAGACCCACCCTCCGTTGCGTAAGGCCTCCAACAACAACGGCACGGGAACGCTCTAGATCGGCGGCGAGGACAAGGAACGGCCCGCGACCTGGATCAGGTCGCGGGCCGTTCCATCGGTCATGACGGGCTACACCGAAGCCTCGCTCCACCCCAGCTGGACGACCTCGACACCGCGATCGCGCGTGACCAGGCGGCCACGACCCGGAACCGTCGGGACAGGCTTCATGTTGCCGATGAGCGGGCCCTCGTCAGGGTTGCCGGAGAGTAGCAGGCCGGGCATGGCCAGGTCGCGCATCGACTGGATGACCGACTCGTAGAGCGACCGCGAGGCTCCACCCGAGCGGCGGGCGATGATCACGTGCAGGCCGACGTCGCGTGCCTGCGCCATCAACGGCTGCAGAGGAGAGACCGGCGAGCCCTGCTGGGTCGAGACCAGGTCGTAGTCGTCGACCAGCAGGAACAGGTCCGCACCCGTCCACCAGGACCGGTTGCGCAGCTGCTCGGGCGTGACATCGGGGCCCGGGATCCGCTTCGACAGGTAGTCGGCCAGATCGCTCAGCGCCGGTGTCGCCTGGGTCGCCGAGGTGAGGTAGCTGACCAGGTAGTCGTCCGGGATCTCGCCGAGCATCGATCGCCGGTAGTCGACCACTGCGATCTGGGCCTCCTTCGGCGAATGCGTCCGCATGATCTCGCGGGCGATGTTGCGAAGCAGGGTGGACTTGCCGGACTGACCGTCACCGAAGACGAGCAGGTGCGGCTCGGTGTCGGGGTTGAGACCGACCGGGGCCAGCTCCTTCTCGTTGATGCCCAGAAGGATGCGCTTGCCGGGCTGCTCGTCGGTGACACCGGCCTGCTCGCGGATCCGCTCGATCGTGATCTTCTCCGGCAGCAGCCGCAGCTTCGGGCCGCTGGGACCCTGCCAGGCGGCCGAGACCCGGGAGATCAGATCGTCGACACCGTCGCCCAGCGTCGCCGCGGAGCCGTCGCCGTCCATCCGAGGCAGCGCGCTGAGGAAGTGGAGCTTCTCCTTCACGATGCCTCGACCCGGGCGTCCGGTCGGCACCAGGGCGGCCAGCTTGCGGTCGAGCTCGGAGTCCATCGGGTCACCGAGACGCAGCTCGAGCTTGGTGCCGAAGACGTCGCGCATCGAGGAGCGGAACTCGGCCCAGCGGCCCGCCGCCGCGACGATGTGCACACCGAAGGTCAGGCCGCGCGGAGCGATCTCCTGGATCGCGTACTCGAGGTCGTCGAAGTCGGCGCGCAGCGTGCCCCACCCGTCGATGACGAGGAAGACGTCGCCCCATCCGTCGTCGGCCTGGCCGCGGGCGCGGCGGGTGCGATAGGTCTCGATCGAGTCGATGCCCTGCGCTCGGAAGTAGGCCTCGCGGCGGTCGATGATGCCGGAGATCTCGGCCAGCACCCGGCGTACGACGTCCGGCTCGGAACGGGTGCCGACACCGGAGACGTGGGGGAGCTTGGCCAGCGGCGCGAACGTGCCGCCACCGAAGTCGAGCACGAAGAACTGCACTTCTTGTGGCGTCATGGTCAGCGACATCGAGGTGACGATCGTGCGCAGCGTGGTCGACTTGCCGGTGCGCGGAGCACCGATGACCGCGACGTGACCCGCGGCGCCGCGCAGGTCGACGGTGAGCGTGTCCCGCAGCTGCTCGCGCGGCTTGTCGACGATGCCGAGCGGCACGACCAGTCCACCGAGCCGCTTCCAGGCCGGCGAGTGCAGGCCGAGCTCGGCCGAGGTGGTCAGGTCGGGCATCAGCGAGTCGAGCGTGTCGGGGATGTCGAGCGGCGGCAGCCAGACCTGGTGGGCCGGGGTGCCGTGGCCGGTCATCCGGTCGACCGCGATGTCGAGCATCGACTTCTCGACGCCGTCCGCGCCCACGACCGGGGTGGCCGGACGCTCTTCCTCCTCGACCGGCGCCGCGAGCTGCTTCACCTCGGCGATCGAGAACGGGAAGATGCCCTGCAGCTTGCCGCCCTCGTCGCGGCGGATCCGCGACCCCGCGGCCGGCGGCCCGGAGACGTACGCCGCCCGGAACCGCTGCATGTTGGTCGGGTCGGGCTTCAGGTAGCCGAGACCGGGGACCGCCGGGAGCTCGTAGGCATCCGGCACACCGAGCACGGTCCGCGACTCCTGCGCGGAGAACGTGCGTAGACCGACGCGGTAGGAGAGGTGCGAGTCGAGACCGCGCAGGCGGCCCTCCTCGAGGCGCTGCGAGGCGAGCAGCAGGTGGATGCCGAGGGATCGGCCCAGACGACCGATCGCGACGAACAGGTCGATGAACTCGGGCTTGGCCGAGAGCATCTCGGAGAACTCGTCGACCACGATGAACAGCGACGGCAGCGGATCCATCGACGGGTCCTGCGTACGGGCCTTCTCGTAGTCCTTCAGGGAGGAGAAGTTGCCGGCTTCGCGCAGGAGCTCCTGGCGACGGGTCATCTCACCGGAGAGCGCGTCCTGCATACGGTCGACCAGGGTGAGCTCGCCCTCGAGGTTGGTGATCACCGCGGAGACGTGCGGCATGCCCGCCATCCCGGCGAAGGTCGCACCACCCTTGAAGTCGACCAGCACCAGGTTGAGGACCTCCGGCGGGTGGGTGAGCACCAGACCGAGGACGAGGGTGCGGAGGAACTCCGACTTACCGGAACCGGTGGCGCCGATGACGAGGCCGTGCGGCCCCATACCCTGCTGGGCCGACTCCTTGATGTCCATGTAGATCTGCTGGCCGGCCTCACCGACACCGACCGGCACGCGCAGCCGGTCGCGGTTGGCGCGGGGACGCCAGGCGACGTCCGGGTCGAAGGAGCGTACGTCGCCCAGACCGAGCAGCGCCATGTAGTCCTTCGGGGCCGCGATCTCGGTGTCCTGCGGGGTCTCGGCGGCCGCGTCGGAGCCTTCCGGAGCGACGGTGTAGAGCGCGGTCAGGCGACGGGCGTAGGCCTCGGCGTCGGCCATGCTCATCTGGTCGACGCGCAGGCGGACCGGGTCCATGCGTACGCGGACCTGGTAGCCGGCGACCGTGTTGTTCTCGTCGGGCTCCTCGTCGTCGATCAGGAACCGCACGCGGCTGGAGTCGAAGAGCTCGTCCCAGTGGGTCGGCAGGTCGATGACGGTGACGCCCTGGATGCCGTCGTCGGGGAGCACGTGGTTGCCCGGCGGGACGGAGCCGCCGTCGACGATGACCACGACCTGGGGCGAGGGGATCCGGTCGTCGGTGCCCCAGCGGGCGCGCTCGCCGACCTCGGTCGGGAGGAGCGCGGCGAGGTCGTTGATGTTGGTGACCACCATGCGGCGCGGCCCGACGGCGTCGACCTCGCGCCCGCTCTGGGCGTGAGGCAGCCACTTGACCCAGTCCCACTCGGCGAGGTTGCGCTCGGAGGTGAGCACGGCGACGATCAGCTGCTCCGGGGAGTGGAAGGCGGTCATCCCGCAGATCAGAGCGCGGGCGAGCGCTCGGGCCTGGTCCTCGTTGCCGCAGATCTCCATCTTGTCGAACCCGCGCAGGTTGGTCGCGGCCGGCAGGTCGGGCTGGACCCGGTGGACGGTCAGCAGCCGGTGCAGCGCGCTCGCCGAGGCCGGGTCGACCTGGTCGATCGGGGTCTGTTGGGGCGGGACCAAGGTGAGGGCCAGAGGTTGGTGCGCGACGCCGTAGCGGACGTCGAGATAGCGCTTGTGGGTGTTCGAGCGCTCCCACAGCCGGCTGCGCTCCTCGGCGATCGCCGGCAACGAGGACGGCGCGGGGTAGTGCCAGGTCAGCGCCTTGCGCTGCTGCTCACCGGCCCTGCGTGCCGACTGCCGGATACCGGCCAGGTAGCGCAGGTAGTCGGTGCGCTGCCCGCCGACCTGCTTCTGCTTCTGTTTCCGCTGGCGGTCGATCTGCACGAAGATGAAGCCGAGGGTCGCGAAGAGGAACATGCCCGCGGCAAGGTACTTCTGGATCGGAGCACCGCCACCGGTGCCGCCCGCGGGCTGCATCGTGGCGACCAGCACGATCGAACCGAGACTGCCGAGCATCGGGATGGCGTTCATGAGAACGCCGCCGACACCCTCGCCCTCTTCGATAGCCGGCGGAGCGTTGAGTGCGAGCTCCCCCTCGGGGACCTCCGGCTCCTCCGTGCGGGTACCGCCGGCTGTCGCAGCGATAGTCACGTGTCCCCCTGAGACTGGTTCAGTGCCCCGCGGGCCCGGATGCCGCGGGTGGTCTGGATCTTAGAGTGCTCGCACCCCGGCTACTACCCTTAACCGTGCCGGTCGGGTAAAACGGGCGGTGGAGCTTCCGATGTGGAACTCTGTCACAGGGTCATCACGCATCCGGGAGGTGTCATGCCCACTCAGACGGCCGATGCCGTTCAGCCGGCGCTCGCAGCAGGCGGCCTGGCGATCACGGTCCACGGCACCGCCGGAGTGGTCGACATCGTCGTTCCGTCCGATGCCCACGCCTCGGACCTGGCGCGGGAGTACGCCACCGCGGTAGGTCTGCCCGCCGCGCCGGTGCTGCGCGACCGGCGTGGCGAGACAATCCAGCCGGATGCCTCGCTCGCCTCGCGCGGCATCACCTCGGGTGCCCTGCTCGCGGCCGACTCGCCGCCCACCCAGGCCTACGCGCGACGTGAGGTCGTCGAGACGGTCGCCGCGGTCCGGGCAGGCAGCTTCTCGTTCTACTGGGTCGGCCTGGCCACCCTGCTGGCGGTTGCGGCCTCCGGATTCGGCGCCCAGGCCGACGGCTGGCAGCGGTTGGCGATCGCCGGGCTGCTCGGCCTCGGCGCTCTGGTCGGGATCATCCCCGCCGGGCCGTACGCCGCCCGCCGGGCGATCGCGGCCCCGGCGTTCGCCGCGGGCGCCGCGTTCGTCATCACCGTCACCCCCGAACCGGAGACGCTGCCTCTGGCGGTCGGCGTGGCCGGACTGAGCGGCGCGGTCATCGCGACCGTCTCGCGTTCGCTGGTCGACACCGTCGATGCCGCCCTCAAGGTCTGGACCCTGACCGGTGTCTCGGTCTTCGTCGTGACCGCGCTCTGCGCGCTGCTCGGCACCTCGCCGCAGGTGCCGTGGTCGATCCTGTTCGCCGCGGCCGCTCTCGCGGCTCGGATCGTCCCGTCGTACGCCGTGGACGTGCCTGACTCCTATCTCCTCGACGTCTCGAAGCTGTCGGTGACCGCCTGGTCGGCACGCGCCAAGACCACGTCCGGCAAGGCGACCGTCCCGTTCGACGAGGTCACCGAGGTGGCCGAGCGCGGGGCCCGCACGCTGGCAGCCGCCTCCTGGGCGATCCTCGGCGTGGTCGTGATCAGCGGGCCGGCGCTGGTGGCGACCGCGACCGCCGACGTGGACCGGGTCGGTGGCTGGTTGATCATGCTGGCCGGTGCCTTCGTGATCCTGCTGTCGGCACGCAGCTACCGCTACTGGCTGCCCCGCGGCGTACTGCGGGTGGCCGGGGTTATTGCGCTGGCGGTCGGGGTCCGTGCCTTCGTAGGGTGGGCTGACCCGGAGCTGGTCTCCTGGTTCGGTCTGGCTGTCGTGGTGATCGGGTTCGCCGTGATCATCGCGGCGATCGCGACCGGCCGGGGCTGGCGATCGGCGAAGTGGGCGGCTCGGGCCGATTGGGCCGAGTCGCTGTGCGGCGCCGCCGTGATCGCTTCGTTCGTGGTTTCCTCGGGGTTCTTCAGACACCTGTGGGAATCGGGTTTCAGCGGTTAGACAGCAGGGCTGAAAAAAGTTCAGAGATTTGTGTTTAGAACTCCGGAGACGGGGTAAGAACACATTGTCCGGACCTCGGGGGAGCCCATCGGGAGCCGGGCTCCAACAGGTATCGACCTAGGGACCGGTTCCGCCGGTGGAAGGACAGCACCATGAGCAGTGAGATCAAGCAAGGGCAGGCGATCGAGTCCGCCGTCAAGTTCATCGAGGAGACGAAGGCCAAGCTGGAGAACATCAACTCCCGCACGGTCTCCGAGGCTCAGTCGGCTGGGTCCTCCGGGTGGAAGGGCGCTGGCGGCAACGCGTTCCAGCAGCTCATGAACACCTACAACGAGAAGGCCCGCGAGATCACCACGGCCCTCGACCAGCTCACCGCCGGTCTCACCAAGGCCCGCCAGCTGGGGTCCGACGCCGACCAGGATGTCGCGGGGCAGACCAGCGCCATCAGCAGCCAGGTCGAGGGCACCAAGTACTCGTTCTGATCAACGCAACGGACTGAAAAGGAACTGTCATGGGCGAAGAGATTGTCGTTAACCACGGAGCCATGGGCTCCATCGTGGACGTGCTGATCAAGGGCGTGAGGGAGATGGACGGCGCCCTCGACGAGCTCGAGAGGTACATCCTGAACCTCCAGGAGAACTTCACCGGTGAGGCGGCCAACGCCTACAACCAGGCGCAGGCCAAGTGGAACGGGACCATCCGTGAGCTGGGTGCCGCGCTTGACCGCAGCAGCAAGTTCGTCAACGAGTCGCAGGCGCAGATGCACGACGCTGACATGCGCGGTGCCGGCGGCTTCGGCGGCTGAGTTCTTCAGCACACAGGCAACACGAGGGGACCGGTGCGGGGCACCGGTCCCCTCGTCGTTGGATTTATGGCAAAGTCAGCGCTGATGCTCGCCGGTTGATGCCGCGGGCGATGGTACGGCGTAATTCTCGGGACATTCGGTCGGTTCGTCTCGGGCACAGGCACGACGCGAGGAGTTCGTGAAATGACGCAGGCGCAGGTGGCGCCCACTGGGCTGGTCCGGGTCACAGTCGCCTCCGGCACACGTCGGATGGATCTGGTGCTGCCGGGCTCGGTTCCCGTGGCGGAGCTCGTGCCGGAGCTTGCGCGAAGCGTCGGGTTGCTCGACCCGCAGACGGCGTACGCCGGCTACCGCGTCGTGCTCGCCGACGGCCGCAAGCTCGCCGGCGACCTCGGTCTGATCCCGCAGGGTGTCGAGGACGGTGGCGTGCTCACCGTGAGCGCCGGGATCGACGACAAGCCGCCGCGGGTCTACGACGACGTGGTCGAGGCGATGACCGATGTCGTCGAGAGCGAGATGGCCCCCTGGAAGCCGGAAGCAGGACGACGTACGTCACTGCTCGCTGCCGCGCTGCTGCTGCTCCTCGGCGCCGGTGCGCTGTGGACGCAGGCGCCGTCGATGCTCGCCGGCGTCGCTGCCGCGGTGATCGGCGTCGTCCTCGCCGGCGGCGCGATCGTGCTCTCCCGCCTCGAGGCGGAGAACGACGCCGCGATCGCCGCGGTGTGGATCGGTGAGGTCTACGGTGCGGTCGCCGGTTTCCTGATCGGCGCGGCCGCGGTCGGCGGTGGCGGCGAGGTCGGCATGCCGCTGGCCTTCGCCGGTGCGGGCGCCATGCTCGCCGCCGCGATCGGCTTCCTCGGCCTGGGCGAGGCCCGGATGCTGGCGATGCCCGGGGCGCTCGTCGGTGGCGTCTTCCTGGTGGCCGGTCTGCTGCTGAGCGCGACCGGCTGGAAGGCCGGTGTGGTGCTCGGGATCGTGCTGGTCGTCGTGGTGCTGGCCGGCAGCTTCTTCCCGTGGCTCGCGCTGAGCACGACCAAGACCGACGTCCCCCAGCTCTACTCCGACGAGGACATCAACCTCGACCCGGACGAGATCCGCCAGGACCAGGTCAAGGTCGACGCCAAGGTCGCCCACGAGATCCTGGTCGCGATCTCCCTCTCCGTCGGCGTCCTGGTCGTGCTGACCGCGCCGTTCGTGGTCCGCCTCGGTCTCTTCGGCACGCTGCTGGCTCTCGCCGCGTGTGTCGTGCTGATGCTGCGTACGAGGCAGTACCGGACGGGTTCGGAGGTGCTCGTCGGCCTCGTCTCCGGGATCGCCGGCTTGCTCGCGATCGGTTCGGCGCTGCTGGTCTACCACGAGTCGTGGCGGCCGACGACCGCCGTCGTGCTGGCGGCCGCGGGTGGCGTACTCCTGGTGCTGACGCTCGTTCCCGATGTCGGTTCGATCCGGCGCGGTCGGCTCGCCGACGTCGCCGAGACGATCTGCCTGCTCGCGATGCTGCCGCTGATGGTGCTCGCCTCCGGCCTCTTCGGCGCCGCGGTGGCTGGTTTCTGATGGCCAGCAAGAAGGACCTCGTCGAGGCGCACGCCTTCAGCCGCCGCCGCCTCGTCTCCGCGTTCCTCTCCGGTGCGCCCGGTGGGCGCGAGGTGGAGCCGGCCCGGCCGGGTCGCTCGGTCTTCGGTGGCCTCGTGCTCGCGGTGCTGCTCATCGCGGGCGGCGCCGTCGCCCACTTCCTCTCGCCCAAGGCCGCCACCGGCTGGGCCGACGAGGACGGCCTGATCGTGACCAAGGGCGGTGCCCGTTACGTCGTCACCGGCCCCGACAAGGACAAGGAGCTGCACCCGGTCGTCAACCTGGCCAGCGCCCAGCTCATCCTCGGTCTCGACCTGGAGAAGAGGTCCAAGGTCATCGACCAGGAGGAGATCGACAAGGAGTTCCCGAAGGAGACCATCGGCCTCTCCGGCCCGAACGTCCCCGAGGAGCTGCCGCTCACGTCCGACTTCATCAACAGCGGCTGGACCGCGTGCACCGCCAACGGAGCCGGCACGTTCCTGAACATCTCGGCGAAGCCGGACGTGAAGGCTGCCACGGACACCGGTTTCATGGTGCAGACCGAAGAGGGCAACTACCTCATCGCGGAGTCACGGACGAATGAGGGTTACACCCAGGCCTACAGCTACAAGATCGAGGGCGATCAGGAGACATACGCCGACCGTGTCTTCAAGGATGCGCCACCGACGCTCAAGGTTCCGCAGGCGTGGGTCAACCTGTTCCCTGCCGGCGCGCCGCTGGGGGCGGAGGCGTTCGGAAGTGCCTACTCGAAGTTCGGCCAAGCGGTGGCCGGCGAGGACTATCCGATCGGGACGAGGGGCATCTTCGACGCGAAGAGCTACCTGCTGATGGAGAGTGGCTGGATCCGCATCAGTGACTTCACCGCTGAGGTGTACGACACGGCCATGCAGGCAGCGGGCAAGTCGGTCAGCCTCCAATCGCTGGACAGCGGTCCGCAAATCAATGGCGACGAGCCGGAGACCTCATGGCCGGCCAACGAGCTCGAGCCCGGCACCGGCAGTGTCTGCGCCAAGCTCGAGACCCAGGACGAGACGACGGTGCGCCTTGGCGTCGAGCCGGGCGAGGATGCCTGGCGGGCGTCGGAACCTCCCGCGGCCACCGACCTCACCTCAGCCCGAGTTGACCCCGGCAAGGGTGCCTTCGTGTACGCCGCCAACGGCGAGAAGCTCGACAAGAAGAGCGCGACGCCCTACCTGATCGATGCCCGCGGCACGGTGAACACCCTCGACGGCAAGTTGACGGTCGACCGACTCGATCTCGGGCCAGACTCCGGTCCGATCGTGCCCGGCACCTGGCTGCAGCTGCTTCCGCGTGGCGCCGCGCTCTCGACCGACCTGGCGCTCTGCCCGCCCACCACCGGAGAGGTAAAGGAGAGCCGGTGCGTGGCGACCGAGTGACATCCCTACGTAGCGGTATCGCGCTCGCCGCCGTCATCGGTGGGCTCACCTTCCTAGGTAGTCCGAGCCCTGCGTACGCCGCGGAGGAACGGCCACTCTGTAAGGAGTACGAGAAGAATCTCGGCGGCGGCGCCCCGCAGAAGGCGGAGACCCAGATGGCGCCGGTGCTGGAGACGGTCGCTCCGTTCGCGATCATGCGGATCACCGAGGCGCAGAAGGTGAGCAAGCAGGGGCAAGGGATCCGCGTCGCGGTCGTCGACTCCGGCTACAGCCGCAGCGCGCAGGACTATCGCGGCACCGTCGCAGCCGGGCTGATCTCCCAGATCGCGCCCAAGGCGAAGCTCAGCGACCATCCGGTCCTCAAGGTCGGCCAGGAGAAGTCGACGGTCGACGCCAAGCGGATGGCGGCCGAGCTCAACTCGCTGGCCAAGGGCAACGCCAAGGGTCTGATCGTCGACATCGGCCTGCCCGCGGCGCAGGGTGCTTCGGGCCTGGACACGGCGGTCGACACGCTCATCAAGAAGGGTGCCATCGTGGTGATGGCAGCGGACTGGTCCGGTATCACCACCGCGACGGACCGGGACATCGCCCCCAAGGTCTTCCCCAACGCCAACGACCCCGTGGTGACAGTCAGCGCCTCCGGAACGTGGGCCTCGGACCCGGACTCCGCGGTGCTCCCCAACTCCAAAACCGACGTCGCCGCCCCGACCTACGGGGCCCCGTCGAAGACGCTCTTCGGCCAGCCGTGCTGGGTCGACACGATCTCGACGTCCTTCGCCTCCGCCGAGGTCTCGGCGGTGCTCGCGCTGATCTGGTCGACCAACCCGGGCTGGAGCGCCAGTCAGGTCATCGACCGCCTCTACAGCACCACCTCGGGCGTCGAGGGCCAGGGCGGCCGTTACTGGGGTGCCGGCGTGGTCAACGCCTACGACGCGCTCACCCGCCCCGCCGTCGAGGAGGCCGCCGAGCCGCCGGAGGTCGAGCAAGCCCCGATGGCCCGCGAGAAGGTCGACCCGCTTGCCAGTGTCCGTGAGAACGCGATCTGGTGGGGGATCGGTGGCGGCGGCGCGCTGGGTCTCGGGCTGGTTCTGCGACCCCTGTTCTCGCGCCGCAAGGGCTCGATGTAGCTCTTCAGGCCGAGTGGTCGAAGGCCTCGCGCGCCGCTTCGACCTCGGGCAGCGTCGTGGTCGTCCAGTGATAGAGCCGGTCGATGAGGTCCTGCAGGGTGCTGCCCAGCGGGGTGATGCGGTATTCCACCGCGAGCGGGCGGGTGCTCAGCACGACCCGCTCGACCATGCCGTTGCGCTCCAAGCGGCGCAGTGCCGTGGTGAGTGATTTCTGGGTCACCGCGGGGATCGCCTGACGCAGCTCGTTGAAGCGTCGCGGTCGCTCGCACAGTGTGTCGAGCACCTGGAGCGACCACTTGTCGAGGAGCTGGTCGAGGAGCTCGCGATGCTCCTGGGTCAGTCGAAGCGGGCCAGGGACGGTATCCGGCATGACACCTAGTCTCGTTGAAGTGTCCTTCGGATACCAAGTACACATGGGAAACCTTGACCATCGAAAGGAATCTCCTCGTGTCCGTCGATCTGCTCACCCCCGAAGGCATGTTCCAGCCCGTGCCCTACCACCATGTCTCTGTCGCCACCGGAAGCCGCCACATCCACGTCGCCGGACAGATCGCCCGGGACGAGCTCGGTCGCGGTGTCGCACCCGGCGACCTCGCCGGTCAGCTCGCCCACGCCCTCCGCAGCACCGCCCGTGGCCTCGCCGGCGCCGGCGCCACCTTCGCCGACGTCGTACGCCTGCGGTTCTTCGTCACGGACTGGACCCCGGAGAAGTACGACGCGTTCGTCGCGGGTCTCGAGAGCGTCGTCGACGAGCTGGGCATCCCGCAGCCCCTACCGCCCCTGTCGGCCATCGGCGTGGACTACCTGTTCGAGCCAGACGTGCTCGTCGAGGTCGAGGCGTACGCCGTCCTGGACTGAACCGTTCGAGGAAATGAAGAACGCCGATCCGGAGCTTGCGCTGTCCGGATCGGCGTTCTTGCAGGTCAACCAAGGTTTCCTGCTGGCGGATCTGGGGGGATTCGAACCCCCGAGGGCGTTAACCCAACACGGATTCCAGCCGTGCGCCATAGGCCACTAGGCGACAGATCCGTGAGGGATCCTACGCGGCTCCGTGAGCATCGGGGAAATCGGCGGAGGGCCAGCGGGCCGCCTTTGGGATCGGCGCGGGGACTCGTCTAGACTCTTCGGCAACCCCCCATGTGGCGACATCTTGTCGAACCTCCCCAGGGCCGGAAGGCAGCAAGGATAAGCGAGCTCTGTTGGGTACGTGGGGGGCCTTTTCTATTTCCGGATCAGCCCCGAGCGGATCAGCCCCGAGCCGCCTCTTGGTCTCGCGTGATGCCCCGGATGATCGAGATCCAGCTGACGCAGGCGATCACGAGCGCGATGGCGGACAGCGCGTCGATCATCGCGACGATGATGATCGCGTCTCGTGACAGGACGTCCTCGCTGTTGAAGATCTTTCCCGACAGGTTGGTGGACAAGATGGCCACCAACCAGGCTGTCCACCAGATGGCGAGGGACGGACGGGGCTGGTTGTTGGCGGTCGCTCGGCGTACGTCATCGACTACTTGGAGCGGGAACCACAACGACACGATCGGCACCCACCAGCCGAGCCACACCCATGCGCGACTGCGTCGCATGTGGAACGTGGGGTTTACGACCCTCGCGAAGTCATAGCTCCGCAGCAGCCACAGGCACCCCACGATGTAGAGCGAGATCAGGACGGCGAACAGGGCGAGTCCCAGTGCGACAGAGGCGCCGACCCAGATCAATGTCGAGGTCGACGGGGTCGCGCTCAGCATCGTGTCGTTGACTGCCACGGACACGGGATACGAGACCGCGGCCGTGATGACCACGACGGCAGTGAGGGCTATGGCGAGCCAGATCGAGGCGGTGGCCAGGCCGCGAGGACCGGTCGGGACCTGCTGGTACGGGGCGGGTACGGGTTGGTTCGGGAAGGGTGGTGGGGAGCCGTACGGATTGCTCATCGAGCGTCCTTTCTGAACAAGTCTTGGGGACATCAGGGTCCGCCATCGCCGTCGCGGCGACCCCCGATGCGGTCACGAACGCGTCACGATCGGATCCGAAGAGACGACGAGATGACCACTTTGCTCAGTTCGTCGGGCTCGCGGGCGCCCGGCGGCTACCGACTGTCGGTGGGGGTCGTTAGGGTTCATGGGGTGGACGCACCGCTAGCTCTCTACCGCCGCTACCGGCCGGAGACGTTTGCCGAGGTCATCGGCCAAGATCACGTCACCGGCCCGCTGCGCAATGCGCTGGCGGGCAACCGGGTCAACCATGCGTACCTCTTCTCCGGTCCACGCGGCTGCGGCAAGACGACCTCGGCGCGGATCCTGGCGCGGGCGCTGAACTGCGAGAAGGCGCCGATCGCGGACCCGTGCGGGGAGTGCGAGTCGTGCCGGGACCTGGCGCGCGGCGGGCCCGGCAGCATCGACGTGATCGAGATCGACGCGGCCTCCCATGGTGGTGTGGACGATGCCCGTGACCTGCGGGAGAAGGCGTTCTTCGCGCCGGTGAAGAGCCGCTACAAGGTCTACATCATCGACGAGGCCCACATGGTCTCGACGCAGGGCTTCAACGCGCTGCTCAAGCTGGTCGAGGAGCCGCCGGAGCATCTGCGGTTCATCTTCGCGACGACCGAGCCGGAGAAGGTCATCCCGACGATCCGGTCGCGCACCCACCACTATCCGTTCCGCCTCTTCCCGCCCAAGCTGGTCTCCGACTACATCTCGACGCTGTGCGAGAAGGAGGGGATCAACGTCGAGCCGGCCGCGCTGCCGCTGGTCGCCCGCGCGGGCGCCGGGTCGATGCGCGACAGCCTCTCGGTCATGGACCAGCTGCTCGGCGGCGCGGGGCCTGAGGGCGTGACGTACGAGTTGGCGGCCGGGCTGCTCGGCTACACCCCGGACGCACTGCTCGATGAGGTCGTCGACGCGTTCGCCGCTCACGACGGTGCCGCGGTCTTCGGTGTGATCGACAAGATCATCGAGACCGGCCAGGACCCGCGGCGGTTCACCGAGGACCTGCTCCGGCGGCTGCGTGACCTGGTCATCGTCAAGGCGGTCCCGGACGCGCCCACGACCGGTCTCATCGACGTCTCCGAGGACGGTGGCGAGCGTCTGGTCGCCCAGGCCGGACGCTTCGGGCCGCACGACCTCTCCCGCGCCGCGGACGCCGTCGCCACCGGCCTGACCGAGATGCGCGGCGCCACCGCGCCTCGACTGCTGCTCGAGCTGATCTGTGCCCGGGTGCTGCTGCCCGCGGCCGACGGCGCCGACGGCCTCGCCGCCAGGCTGGACCGTCTGGAGAGGCGGATCGAGATCAGCGGTACGCCGACGGTGACCGCTCCACCGGTGGCGGCCGCTCCCGCCCAGGACCGGCCGGTGCTCAAGCCGTCGGTCGGCGCGCCGGGGCACGAGACCGTCGCGCCTGCGTCGCCGCAGCCGGAGCCCGTCCAGACGTACGCCTCCGCTCCTGAGCCCGCTCCCGAGCCAGAGCCAGCCGCAGAGGTGACGCCGCAGCAGGCGCCGGCCGCACCCTCGACGCCCGCGCCGGAGCCGCCGAGCCGGCCCCAGCCACAGGCGCAGCCGGGCGGCATGGGCAACGTGGACATCCGTCGGCTGTGGGACGACGTGATCGCCCAGACCAAGGGCCTGCGCCGGGCGACCTGGTCGCTCGTGGGCCAGAACGCCCAGGTGGTCGACTTCCGCGACGGCATCCTCACCCTCGGGTTCGGCTCGCCCGGACTCCGCGACCGGTTCGCGACCGGCGGACACGAGCCGATCCTCGGCCAGGCGCTGGTCAACGTGATCGGCATCCAGCCCAAGATCGAGGCGATCGTCGCCGGGGGCGGCCAGCCCGCCCCGCAGCGGCAGGCCCCGCCCCAGCCCCAACCGACGCAACCCCAGGAACCCGCTCAGCCGCAGCAGCCGCCGGAGGCATCCTGGAACGAGCAGGCGCCACCGCCCGACTGGGCCGCCGAGCCGCCGCCCCCCGACCAGCCGCCCGCTCCACCGGAGCCGCCCGCGACCCAGCAGGCCGACCCGGGAGCGATCGCGCTGGCACGAGAGGCGATCCGGCCGACGCGCGCCGCCGACTACGAACCCCCGGTCGACGACACCGCGGCCCGTCTGGCCGAGGCCGACGCCGCGGTGAACCCCGACGACCAGGCCTACGACGGGCCGGCCGCGATGGGCGCCGAGGCGCTGCTCGCTCAGGAGCTGGGTGCAACGATGATCGAAGAGATTCCTCACAACTAGGACGGCACAGATGACGAACCCACTCGAAGGCCTCGGCGGCGAGGGCGGCTTCGACCTCAACGCGATCATGCAGCAGGCCCAGGCGCTGCAGAGCCAGATCGTCGACGCCCAGGAGAAGCTGGCCGAGACGATCGTCGACGGCACCGTCGCCGGCGGTGCGGTGACCGTCAAGCTCACCGGCACCGGCGAGCTGGTCGGTGTCGAGATCAAGCAGGGCGAGTTCGACGGCAGCAACCCCGATGACCTCGAGGACCTCGGCGCCGTGATCGTCGCCGCCTACCGCGAGGCGAAGGGCAAGGCCGACGCGCTCGCCGGCGAGGCGATGGGCCCGCTCGCGGGCGGCCTCGGCGGCGGTATGGGTGGTGCCCCCGGCGGCAACGAGCCGCCGTTCAAGCTCGGCTTCTAGAAGGACAGGCAACAGAGTTGTACGAGGGTGTGGTCCAAGACCTCATCGACGAGCTGGGACGGCTGCCGGGCGTAGGCCCGAAGAGCGCCCAGCGGATCGCGTTCCATCTGCTCCAGGCCGATCCCGCAGACGTACACCGGCTGGCCTCGATCCTCAACGAGGTCAAGGCGAAGGTGAAGTTCTGCTCGGTCTGCTTCAACGTCTCCGAGGAGGAGACCTGCCGGATCTGTCGCGACCCGCGTCGTGAGCAGTCGGTGCTGTGCGTGGTCGAGGAATACAAGGACGTCGTCGCGATCGAGCGCACCCGTGAGTTCCGCGGGCGCTATCACGTGCTCGGTGGCGCGATCAGCCCGATCGACGGGATCGGTCCCGACCAGCTGCGCATCCGTGAGCTCGTCCAGCGGCTCAACGACCCCGGGATCACCGAGGTGATCCTCGCCACGGACCCCAACCTGGAGGGCGAGGCGACGGCGACCTACCTGACCCGCCAGCTGAGCCCGCTCGGTCTGAAGGTCACCCGTCTGGCCAGCGGTCTTCCGGTCGGCGGCGACCTGGAGTACGCCGACGAGGTCACCCTCGGTCGTGCGTTCGCCGGGCGACGCGCGGCTGAATAGTCCCTGAGACCAGACCTTTCACCCTCGTCAGGCCAGAACTTCGGCGGTAGCCTGACGATTCAAAGGGACCTCGGGAAGGGGGCCGTCATGACGAACGACTTGACCGGCAAGGACTTCGCCACCAGCATCGCCGACTCGGTGGAGAGCTTCCTGCTCTCGGTGCGCGCGATCGCTGCCGACGGCGATGGCGGCAGCGCCGTCCCGATGCTGCTGCTGGAAGTGAGCCAGATCCTGCTGGCGGGCGCGCGACTGGGCGCTCAGCAGGACTTCGAGCCTCGTGAGGAGTTCCAGCCCGACGTCGGCATGGAGGCCGACGTCGACGAGCTGCGGATGGGCCTGGCCGAGATGTTCGGCGACATCGACACCTACAGCTTCGTCTTCGATCCTTACAGCCCTGACGTGGTCGACAGCCAGATCTCCGACGACGTCGCCAGCCTGGTGACCGACCTGGAATACGGTCTGCGTCACTACCGCCTCGGCGACGTCGACGAGGCGCTGTGGTGGTGGCAGTTCAGCTACGTCAACAACTGGGGCAACCTGGCCGGCGCGGTGCTCAACGCGCTGCTCACCGTGGTCGCTCACGACCGCCTCGACTCCGAGCCGTTCACCGGTGAGGACGAGGACCTGGCGGCCGCTGATGAGATGCTGGAGAAGACGCCCGTATCGGCAACGTAGACTTTCCCGCCGTGGGAATCGTCGTTCAGAAGTACGGTGGCAGCTCGGTCGCGGATGCTGCAGGCATCAAGCGTGTGGCTCAGCGAGTGGTCGCGACCAAAGAGCAGGGCCACGACGTCGTCGTGGCCGTGTCCGCCATGGGCGACACCACCGATGAGCTGATCGACCTGGCCAACAAGGTCTCGCCCGACGCGACCGCGCACGCGCGTGAGTTCGACATGCTGCTCACCTCCGGCGAGCGCCAGTCGATGGCGCTGCTCGCGATGGCGATCAACGACGTCGCGAACGAGCGCGGCCTGGCGTACGAGGCTCGGTCGTTCACCGGGTCGCAGGCGGGCTTGATCACCGACGCGCAGCACGGGCGCGCCAAGATCCTCAGCATCACGCCCGAGCGGATCCAGGCGGCGCTGGCGGACGGTGCGATCGCGATCGTGGCCGGCTTCCAGGGCGTCTCCAAGGAGACCAAGGACATCACCACGCTGGGCCGGGGTGGCACCGACACCACCGCGGTGGCGCTGGCGGTGGCGCTGGACGCCGACGTCTGCGAGATCTACACCGACGTCGACGGTGTCTTCACCGCCGACCCGCGGATCGTCCCGACCGCCCGCAAGCTGAGCTCGGTCGCCTTCGAGGAGATGCTCGAGCTGGCGGCCTCCGGCGCGAAGGTGCTCCACCTGCGCTCGGTGGAGTTCGCCCGGCGTCACAGCCTCCCGATCCACGTACGCTCCTCCTTCTCCACCCTCAACGGCACCGTGGTCAAGGGCAGCATCGACGCGGTCTCGCCGCACGGCGATCTCCAGCCTGGCGAGGACGGCGGCATGGAGGCGCCGATCGTGGCTGCCATCGCCTACGACAGCAGCCAGGCGAAGATCACCGTGGTCAACGCTCCCGACCAGGTCGGTGCGGCCGCCAAGGTCTTCGAGATCATCGCCGGCGTCGGGATCAACGTCGACATGGTGGTGCAGGACTCCTCGGCGGCCCGCGCCGGACGCACCGACATCACCTTCACATTGCCCCGCAACGACGTCGAGCGTGCCAAGAAGGCGCTCGACCTGGCGCGCGCCGAGCTCGGCTTCGAGGACGTCGACGCCAAGGAGATGGTGGGCAAGGTCTCGTTGATCGGTGCGGGGCTGCGCACGCAGCCGAAGAAGATCGCCGACTTCTTCTCCGCCATCGCGCAGGCCGGCGTCAACATCCAGATGATCTCCACCTCCGAGGTCCGGGTCTCGGTCGTCGTCGACGACGACGAGGTCCAGCGGGCCTGGGAGGCCGCGGCCGCGCGGTTCAATGACGTCGCGGTCGAGAAGGTCTCCTACGGCGCGGACACCAACGGGGACACCCCGGAGATCGTCGGCGTGGCCCACGATCGTGGCGAAGCCAAGATCACCATCGCCGGCGTCAGCGACGAGCCCGGCAAGGCCGCCCGCATCTTCGACACCATCGCCGACAACGGCATCAACATCGACATGATCGTGCAGAACGTGTCGGCGAAGGAGACGGGGCGCACGGACATCTCGTTCACGCTGCCCCGCGCGGACGTCAAGAAGGCTCGTGCCGCCCTCGGCGACATCCAGGCCGAGGTCGACTTCTCCGACCCGGTCACCGACGAGCAGGTCGGCAAGCTCTCCATCGTCGGTGCCGGGATGCGTACGCATCCGGGGATCACCGCGAAGTTCTTCGCCGCGCTCGCCGCCGAGGGAGTCCTGATCAGGATGGTGTCGACCTCGGAGATCCGCGTCTCGGTGCTCGTCGGCGCCGACGACCTCGACCGCGCAGTGCGCGCCACACACAGAGCATTCGGCCTCGACAGCGACGTTGAGGCCATCGTCTACGGAGGGACCGGCCGATGAGCATCAACTTGGGAATCGTGGGAGCGACCGGACAGGTGGGCGTCGCCGTGCGCCAGATCCTGCTCGAGCGCGGCTTCCCGCTCGGCGAGGTCCGTTTCTTCGCCTCGGCGCGCTCGGCGGGTAAGACCATCGAGTTCGGTGACCGCTCGGTCGTCGTCGAGGACGCCGCCACCGCTGACCCGTCGGGTCTCGACATCGCGATCTTCTCCGCGGGAGGCGCCACCTCGAAGGCGCTGGCGCCGAAGTTCGCCGAGGCCGGCGTGATCGTCATCGACAACTCCTCGGCCTGGCGCAAGGACCCGGCGATCCCGCTGGTCGTCTCCGAGGTCAACCCCTCGGCGATGGCCGGCGTCATCGAGGCCCGCCAGGGCATCATCGCCAACCCCAACTGCACCACGATGGCCGCGATGCCGGCCCTCAAGGCGCTCCACGACGAAGCCGGCCTCGAGCGGCTCGTCGTATCGACCTACCAGGCGGTCTCGGGCTCGGGCGTCGCCGGCGTGGAAGAGCTGGTCAGCGAGGTCGCCGCTGCCGGCGACAAGGCCCGTGAGCTCGCCTACGACGGGTCCGCGATCGCCTTCCCGGAGCCGGACAAGTACGTCGAGACCATCGCCTACAACGTCCTTCCCTACGCCGGTTCGCTGGTCGACGACGGGCTCAACGAGACCGACGAGGAGCAGAAGCTCCGCAACGAGTCCCGCAAGATCCTCGATCTGCCTGACCTGCGGGTCTCCGGCATCTGCGTCCGGGTCCCGGTCGTCACCGGCCACTCGCTCGCGATCAACGCCGAGTTCTCCTCGCCGCTGACCCCCGAGCGCGCCACCGAGGTCCTGTCGAACGCCCCGGGCGTCGAGCTCCGCGACGTACCCACGCCGCTGTACGCAGCCGGCAAGGACCCCTCCTACGTCGGTCGCATCCGCCAGGACGAGGGCGTCCCGGACAACCGCGGCCTCGCGCTGTTCATCTCCAACGACAACCTCCGCAAGGGCGCTGCGCTCAACACGGTCCAGCTCGCCGAGCTGGTAGCCACCGCCCTCTGACGAGACGTCACCCCCGTCGGTCGAGACGTCACTTAGGTCGGTCGAGATGGCACTCCGGTGCCATCTCGGCCGACGCGAGTGACGCGTCGGCCGACGGGGGTGACGTCTCGACGGGAGCCTGTCAGTCGATGTAGTTGGTCGTGACCCAGTAGGCGAGCGCGTACGCGGCGGCGGTGAGGATCACGGCGACGATCACACCCCAGGCTTGGGCGAAGACGTCGGTGAGGAAGAGCATCGAGAGTACGGCGACGAGGGCTGAACCCAGGAAGCTGATCGTGAACGGCGAGCGGGCGCTGGCCAGGCGGAGGAGGTAGCCGCCGACCAGGACCGCGAGGACGAACACGGCGATGAGGACGATCGCGCCCATGTCGCCGAGCGACGAGGTGCCGCGCGTCCACTGGCTCACGGTGCCGCTGAACCAGACGGCCAGGGCCATGAACGCCCCCACGATGGCGCCGATCATGACCGCCGCGGACAGGCCCGACGGGGTGCCGATATTGATCCGCCGCTGGCTCGGGTCCTTGGGCTGCTTGGGTGCCTTCGCGGACTTGGTCGGCTTCTCCGCCTTCTGCTTCTCCGCCTTCTGCTTCGGCGCCTTCTGCTTCGGCGCAGGCGGCTCGGGAGCGATGACGGGTGGCGTCGTCTTCTCCAGCACCTGGGTCATCTCCGCGGAAGCCTTCTCGGGCTTGGTGCTCGCCGGCTCCGTGCCCCCACGCTTCTTCTTGAAGCCGAACGACGGCGCGGCGAGCTTGTCGGTGGGGTCGTTGCTCATGAGGGGCAGTTTCGCATGTCGAGCGTCACATTTGAACTCAGGCGCGGGTCAGACGGATGACCGGGATCTCGCGGTCGGTCTTCTTCTCGTAGCTCCCGAAGTTCGCGGCGGACGAGACGATCGTGGCCCAGGCCTGCGCCCGTTCCTCACCGTTGAGCTGCTCTGCCACCACCGGAATGGTCTCGCCGCCCAGCTCGATCGTGACGCGGTCGGGGTTGGCTGCGAGGTTGTAGTACCACGCAGGGTTCTTCGCGGCGCCGCCGGCGGAGGCGACCACCAGCCAGGTGCCGTCATCCCCGGGAAACCAGGCCAGAGGCGAGGATCGGGGTTCGCCGCTCTTCTTGCCGATCGTCGTGAGCACGAGCAGGCGCATCCCGGCCGTCGTGGAGTCGCTCTTGCGGGCACGGCGCATCATCAGCTTGTTGCCCAGCTTCAGGAGCGGGTTGGCCGTGGGCTGCCTGGCGCCGCGGGTGCCGTTGCGGGTGTCGAAGCTCATGGCGTCGACCCTACTGTGCTGGAAAACGGGATCAGGCCCGGAGATCTTGCGATCTCCGAGCCTGAACTCGATGTCGGGTTGACAGGATTTGAACCTGCGGCCCCCTCGTCCCGAACGAGGTGCGCTACCAAGCTGCGCTACAACCCGAATGCTGCACCGATCAACGGTCCAACGAGGAATGAGCATAGCCCAGAGACTGCCTCGAACCGTAATCGGCCCCTACCGGCGAGACGCCCCTCGCGGAGTGAGCGTCAGGAGGGTGGCCTCGGGACGGCAGGCGATGCGGATCCGGGTGTAGGGGGAGGTGCCGAGACCGGCCGAGACGTGCAGCCAGGCCTGCCGCCCACCGCAGGTGTGGGTGTGCAGCCCGCGCGCCCGCTCGGGGTCGATATCGCAGTTGGTGGCCAGAGCGCGCCCGCCGGGCAGACAGATCTGGCCGCCGTGGGTGTGACCGGCCAGGATCGCGTCGTAGCCGTCGGCGGTGAACTGGTCCAGTACCCTGAGATAGGGAGCGTGCGCCACCCCGAGACGTACGTCCGCGGCCGGGTCGGCGGGGCCGGCGACCGAGGACAGGTCGTCGAGGCCGAGGTGAGGGTCGTCGACGCCGGCGAAGGCGAGCTCGATGCCCTTGACGGTCAGCGACGAGCGTGTGTTGGTGAGGTCGAGCCAGCCCGACTTGGTGAAGGAGGCCGACAGGTCGCGCCAGGGGAGCTCCGGGACGTTCGTCTGCCGCTTGCCGTTGTCCGGCAGCAGGTAGCCGAACGGGTTGCGCAGGCGCGGCTCGTAGTAGTCGTTGGAGCCGTGCACGAAGACTCCCGGCACGTCGAGCAGCGTGCCGAGGGCGTTGACGATCGCCGGGACCGCCCGCTGGTGGGCGAGATTGTCTCCGGTGTCGACGACCAGGTCCGGCTTCAGCGACGCCAGCGAGGCGATCCAGTCGAGCTTCTTGTGCTGCGAGGGGACCACGTGCATGTCGGAGAGATGCAGCACGCGGAGCGGGTCCGCGCCTTCGGGGAGCACCGGCAGCCCCACGTGGCGCAGGGTGTATTGACGGGCCTCCCACAGGGCGTACGCCGTCATGGCCGCGCCGGTGGCGAGCCCGGTCCCGAGAGTTGCGCCGATTGCTGTGGCGAGCCGCATGGCTCAACCCTGCCACAATGGCCCCATGAGCACTCTGAAGGATCGCCTGAGGACTGACCTGACCTCCGCGATGAAGGCCCGTGACAAGGACCGCGCCGGGACGCTGCGCATGGTCATGGCCTCGATCACCGAGGCCGAGGTCGCCGGCAAGGAGGCCAAGGAGCTCACCGACGACGAGATCATCACGATCCTCACCCGCGAGGCCAAGAAGCGCCGCGAGGCAGCCACCGCCTTCGCCGACGGCGGTCGCCCCGAGCAGGCCGAGAAGGAGACCGCGGAGGCCGCGGTGATCACCGAATACCTGCCCGCTCAGCTCAGCGCCGAGGAGATCTCCGACCTGGTCAGCAAGGCCATCGCGCAGTCCGGTGCCGCCGAGCTCGGGATGAAGGGCATGGGCAAGGTGATGGGCATCCTGACCCCGCAGACCAAGGGCAAGGCCGACGGTGGTGCCGTGGCCGCGGAGGTGCGCAAGCAGCTCGCCTGAACGGCATCAGAGAACGACTGTGGCCCCCACCGGATCGGTGGGGGCCACAGTCGTCGGGAGTGCCGGCCGTCAGCCGGTCGGCCACTCCCAGCCGAAGTCGGGCTGGTCCGGAGAGGCCCTCGGCTTCTGGTTCCCGCCGTCGGAGGGCGGCGGCGACTCCTCGGGCTGCTTGTTCTTCTTCGGCTCGGGCTTCGGCTCCGGGCCGAGAGAGGTGTAGATCGTGATCGGGGATCCCTCGGCGGCGTCGCCGGACGGGGTGGTGAAGGCCACCAGCCCCTTGTCGTACTCGGAGTAGGCCTCCGGGCCGACCTGGACCTGGAAGCCTGCGCTTCGCAGCACCTTCGTCGCCTTCTCGACGGTCATGCCGCCGACCCAGGGGACGTCGACCGTGTTGCCGGCAATCACCTTGGGATCGACCTCGTGGAAGTCCACCCACTTGAGGTACTTGTCGATGACCTGCATCGCATCGCCCCACATCGGGGCAGCCTGGCCGGAACCAGAAGCGGAGCCGATGTAGGAGCCTCCGACGACCTGACCGTTGAGGCTCTTCCAGGTGCCGTCGTAGTTCGCTCCGGCGATCATGGCGGCGGTGGCGAGCTTCGGGGTGTACCCCATGAACCAGACTGCCCGGTTGCCGTTGATCGTTCCGGTCTTGCCGGCGGCGGGTACGGAGAGCGCTTCGTTGCTCGCGAACCCACCTTCCAGGAGCCCTCTCAGGATGTCGTTGACCGCATCGGCGGTGCCGTTGGCCATCACCTGCTGACACTTGGGCTTGTAGCTCTTGATCAGCTTGTCGTTGGCGTCGAGGATCTCGTTCACCGGGATCGAGTCGCAGTGCTTGCCGCGGGCGCCGAAGGTGGCGTACGCCTCCGCCATCTCCAGCGGGCTCACGCTGGTGACCCCGAGGGTGAAGGAAGGCACTCGCTCGTCCTTGGGATCGGTCAGCTGGATGCCCATCTTCTGGGCCATCTTGTAGGGGGCACAGAGGCCGGTGATCTGCTCCAGCTGCGCGTAGAAAGTGTTCACCGATTCGCGAGTGCCGGTGTAGGCGTCCTTCGAACCACTCGTCGTCGAGTTGCCGACGGGCCAGGAGCCGACGCGGTTGCCGTCTCCGGGGCATCCGGCGAACGACGACTCCTGGAGGACTATGTTCTCCGGGGAGTTGATCTTCTGCTTGAGCGGAAAGCCCTGCTCGATCGCTGCCGTGAGCACGAACGGCTTGAAGGTCGATCCGGCCTGGAACCCGGCGGAGTCGCCGTACTGCGTCGGCACCATGTAGTTCAGGTAGGACTGGCCCTTCTTCCGCTTGTCACCCATCGGGCGCGACTGGGCGAGCCCGCGCACCCGGCCGGTGCCCGGCTCGACCATCGCCAGCGCGCCGATCGCGTCGTCGGTGGCGTACACGTGGTCCTCGACGGACGCCTGCGCGGCGTCCTGGAAACGCTGGTCGAGGGTCGTCTTGATGGTCAGCCCACCCGACCGCAGCAGCGCCATCCGGTCTGCCTCGGTCTCACCGAAGGCCGGGTCCTTGACCAGCCAGTTGAGCACGTAGTCGCAGAAGAACTCCGCGGACGAGCCGAGGCAACCGTTGCGCTGCTTCTGGACGTTCAGGCCGAGGCCGGCGTCCTTCATCTTCTCCGCCTCGGGACGGGAGACGACCTTGAGCGCGGCCATCCGGTCGATGACCACGTTGCGGCGGGCGATGGTGGCGTCGGGGTAGTTGGTCGGGTCGTAGCCGGTGGGGTTCTTCACCATCCCGGCCAGCATCGCCGACTGCTGCCAGTTGAGCTCGGAGGCGTTGACGTTGAAGTAGTGCTTGGCGGCGGCCTGGACGCCGTAGGCGCCGTCGCCGAAGTAGGCCGCGTTGAGGTAGCGCTCCAGGATCCAGTCCTTGGAGTGCTTCTCCTCCAGCGCGATCGCGTAGCGCAGCTCGCGGATCTTGCGTGCCGTCGACTTCTCGATCGCCGCCTTGCGCTCGGCCTCGGTCTTCGCGGAGTAGACCAGGGTCGTCTTCACCAGCTGCTGGGTGATCGAGGAACCACCCTGCACCGAGTCGCTGGCCTGGTTGGTGATCAGCGCGCGCAGCGTGCCCTTGAGGTCCATCGCGCCGTGCTGGTAGAAGCGGTAGTCCTCGATCGCCAGGAGCGCCTTCGACATGTTGGGCGAGATCTGGTCGAGCGCGCGGTAGACCCGGTTCTGGTCGTAGAGCGTCGTGATCAGGTTGCCCTTGCGGTCGACGATCTTGGTCGTCTGGGACATGTCGTCGACCTCGAACTCCTGCGGCAGCGAGTCCATCTGCTCGGCCGTCTCCTTGGCCGCGATCCCGGCCACGCCGGCGAAGGGGATGGCCAGACCTGCGGCGACGACCCCGAGGACGGCTGCCACTCCGCACATGACGGCAAGATGCTTGAGCACGGTCTGCGGGCGCAGCGACGGCGAGGACATGCTGGTCATCGTAGGTGATCCCGACCAACAGCACATGATTCGCAATCGGCGCCGGGCTGGAGGCCGAAAAGGCGTCCTGGGACCCCTCCTAGTCATTTCGGACTACGTACTTTGGGTCAGAAGGGTGTGTCACTCGACAGGTTCAGGTCCTTAACCTTTAGTCCGCACGGGCGCCCACGCCGTCAACTGGGGAGGGCGAAGCGCTCCGACGAAGGGATGGCACACAATGTGGGTTGATGAATGGTCGCTGCAGGCCGCTTGTCGTGAGAACGAGCCCGACGAGCTCTTCGTACGTGGAGCCGAGCAGAACAAGGCCAAGATGGTCTGCTCCGGCTGCGTCGTCCGGACCGAGTGTCTGGCCGAGGCGCTCGACAACCAGATCGAGTGGGGCGTCTGGGGCGGGATGACCGAGCGTGAGCGTCGCGCGCTGCTCCGCCGCAGCCCGAACGCGTCGTGGCGTGCGGTGCTCGAGGCCGCGCGCACCCGTGCTTCGGTGGAGTGACCACTCGTCCCCTACTCGAGTGGATCGCTGACTGATCTTGTGCGAGCCAGGACGTACGTGACGTACGTCCTGGCTCGACCCATTTCCGGGTGCTCAGCCCTGGGCCAGCAGCCGGCCGATCTCGCGGAGCCCGTCGAGATCGTGTACGTCACCGGGCAGCGCCGGCACCACGGCGGTCGGAACCTGGGGATGGGCGACGGCGAAGCGCTCGCGCAGCTGGTCCTGGCGCTCGACCAGGAGCGCGCGGTCGGCGTGGAGCCGCAGCAGCCCGGCGGTGAGCGGCGCGTCGGGGAGACGCTCCGAGGCGGCGCCGGCCGCGGCGGCGGTGAGCGAGGCGTCGTCGGGAAGGGTGGCCCGGTTGACGACCAGCCCCTGGAGCGGCATCCGGTCACCGGAGAGGCGCTCGACGAAGTAGGCGGCCTCCCGAAGCGCATCGGGCTCGGGGGCCGCGATGACGAGGAAGGCGGTCTCGTCGGCCTGGAGCAGTGCGTACGTCTCCTGAGCCCGCTGCCGGAAGCCACCGAAGATGGTGTCGAGCGCGGTGACGAAGGTCTGCAGGTCGGTGAGCATCTGCCCGCCGAGCACCTTCTTGAGCGCGTTGGTCACGATGTTGATCCCGGCCGACATCAGCCGGACCGGTCCCTTGGCGGGTGCCAGCATCAGGCGTAGGAAGCGGCCGTCGAGGAAGCTGGAGAGCCGCTCGGGAGCGTCCAGGAAGTCGAGGGCGCTGCGGCTCGGGGGCGTGTCGACGACGATCAGGTCGTAGTCGCCGTTGCCGCCGTTGTGGGCGAAGGCGTCGCGGTAGAGCTGGCCGAGCTTCTCCATCGCCATGTATTCCTGCGTGCCCGCGAAGCTGGAGCTCAGCGCGATGTAGAACTGGTTGTTGAGGATCTGCTGCGCCTTCTCGGGGCTGGCCTGGGACTCGACCACCTCGTCGAAGGTGCGCTTCATGTCGAGCATCATCGCGTCGAGCCGGCCCGGGCCGACCCCGGGAACGGGGCGAGGTGTGTTGTCGAGCTGGGCGATGCCCATCGACTGGGCGAGCCGTCGGGCGGGATCGATGGTCAGCACAACCACCTTGCGACCCCGCTCGGCCGCGCGCAGCGCGAGCGCTGCCGCCGTGGTCGTCTTGCCCACCCCACCGCTGCCGCAGCAGACGATGATGTGGGTGTCGAGGTCATCCAGCAGCCGGTCGACCTCGAGGGTCAGGGTGCGGTCGGCGTGGGCGGCCAGCGGGCCGACGCGTGGACGTGACGTCATGCGAGCCCCTGGTCCTTCAGCTCCGCGGCGAGCTCGTAGAGCCCACCGATGTCGATGCCACCGGCGAGCCGGTTGAGCTCGTAGGTCGGAACCCCGAGACCGGCGACGAGGTCACGCTGGGCGTCCTCGAGCGATCGGCGCTCGGCGTACTCCTTCGCCTCGGCGGTCAGGGTCGCGATCAGCGCGGGGTCGGGTTCGACGCCGGCGCGCTTGAGGTCCTCGGCGATCGTCTCGTCGTCGAGCGAGCCGTTGAGGGCGGCGGCGAGGGACTCGTCGGGGAGGTCACGTGGGCGGACCTGGTTGATGATGACGCCGCCGACCGGAAGCCCGGCGGAGCGCAGCTCGCTGATGCCGTCGGCGGTCTCCTGGACGGGCATCTCCTCGAGCAGCGTGACCAGATGGACCGCGGTGCGCCGGGAGCGGAACAAGGTCATCATCGTGTCCGCCTGGTTCTTGATCGGGCCGACCTTGGCCAGGCCCGCGACCGACTCGGACACGTTCAGGAAGGTCGTGATCCGGCCGGTCGGGGGAGCGTCGAGAACGACGGCGTCGTAGGTCCGCGCGCCCTTGTTGCGGCTGTTGCGCTGGACGGCCTCGAAGAGCTTGCCGGTCAGCAGGACGTCCCTGACCCCGGGCGCGATCGTGGTCGCGAACTCGATCACGCCGAAGCGGTCGAGGGCGCGGCCGGCCGGGCCGAGCTTGTAGTACATCTTCAGGTATTCGAGGAGGGCTTCCTCGGGGGCGATGTGCAGGGCGTAGACGTTGCCCGGCTCGGCGTCGGCACCGGAGCGCGACCGCATCCGCAGCCCGGTCGCGATCCGCGTCTCGGCGTACGGCAGCGGGTCGACGTCGAACATCCGCGCCACTCCCTGCCGGCCCTCGACCTCGCAGAGCAGGACGTTCTTCCCGTGGGACGCCAGCCCGAGCGCCAGGGCAGCAGCCACCGTCGACTTACCCGTGCCGCCCTTGCCGGTCACCACATGCAGCTGCACGTGGGGCCAGTCGGAACTCATGAGAGTGACCTTATCCGGGACGTGGCGTCAGGGGGTGATGTTGAGGTTCTCGACGATCTTGGTGCCGAGGGTGGTGTCGCCGCTGATCCTCACCTTGGCGGGGTCGGCGGAGGCGCGGCCACCGGTGAGGAGGACGTACGTCTCCCGGTCGGTGGTGAGGGTGACGGTGGGATCGGTGACCGGGTCGGTGAGCAGGACTCCCCGGCCCGCCTCGGTGACGGTGAAGGCGTACGGGGCGTGGCCCTCGACCTCCACGACGACCGTGGTGCCGGCAGCGCAGCCGGCCTTCTTGGCGAGCACGAATCCGACGCCTTCGAGGAGGTAGTCGGCGGTGTGGACGGCGCCGGCGGTGTCGAGGTTTCCGGGGCGTCCGGTCGCGCGACGGATGTCCTGCTCGTGGAGCCAGATGTCGAACGGCCGGTTGCGGAGCAGCTTGTCGATGCCCCACCCCATCGCACCGAAGAGGCCGGGCGTCGGCGCCGCGGGGTCCTCGGGTGGGGAGGCGAGCAGCTCGTCGTGGCGTACGGAGGTGTAGCGGCGGATCTCGTCGATGATGCTCGCCGGTGGGACGTCGCGGCGAGTGAGCACGCCGACCTCGTTGAACTGGCCCATCGGTGACTTGCTTCGGGTGGCCTCGGGGAGAGGTGCGTCCTCGCGGGGTGCGCCGCCAGTGAGGCCCTCCATGTGAGCGACGTGGGAGGCGATCGCGCGTACGTCCCAGCCGGGGAGGTCGGTGGCCAGGTCCCAGTCGGACTCGGACAGCTCCTCCAGGAGCGTCAGGAGGTCCTGGACGGAAGACCACCAGGTGTCGACGTACGTCTTCAGCTGCTCTGCGGAAGTCACGGACCTGACGATAGCGGGCAGGAGTCCAAGGTTGGAAGGTCAAACCATGTCGTCGGGAAACCGGTCCGCGGGTCCGCGAAGTAGGGTGCCGCTATGACCAAGTGGGAGTACCAGGTAGCGCCGATCCTCAATCACGCCGCGGCGCAGATCCTCAACAACTTCGGTGCCGACGGGTGGGAGCTCGTCTCCATCCTCGACAACGGCACCGGCAACTACGTCGGCTTCTTCAAGCGGGCGGTCTCGGAGTGAGCGAGCGTCAGCGAGTGAACCATCAGTGCAACACGCCGTCGCGCCCGTATTCTGGCGCTTGCGCTACGGGGGTGGCGGCGTGAGCGCGCCCGAGGAGGTCCTCGCCGAGCTCGGGCTGAGCGTGCCGGAGGTGGTGCCGCCGGTGGCGGCCTACATTCCGGCGGTGCGCTCGGGCAACCATGTGTTCACCTCGGGCCAGCTCCCGATGAAGGAGGGCGCCCTGCTCTCCGTCGGCAAGGTCGGTGGCGACGTGTCGGCCGAGGACGGCTACGCGGCCGCGCAGCAGTGCGCGCTCAACGCCCTGGCCGCGGTCAAGGCCGAGATCGGTGACCTCTCGCAGGTCAAGCGGGTCGTGAAGGTGCTGTGCTTCGTCGCCTCCACGCCCGACTTCACCGGCCAGCCGAGTGTCGCCAACGGCGCCTCCGAGCTGCTCGGGAAGGTCTTCGGCGACGCCGGCCGGCACGCGCGCTCGGCCGTCGGCGTGCCCGTTCTGCCGCTCGACGCTCCTGTCGAGGTGGAGATTGTCGTCGAGATCTGAGCCTCGGCTGAGCCTCGGTCTGAGGCTCGGATGGGGTAGGGCGCGGACGTGAGCGTCGCTACAGTGACGAGCGTGCGTATCCCGATCCCTCCTGTTCGGCTTGGTGACGACATCGTGGCCTTGGCCGGGGAGTACGCCGAGGGCGTACGCACCCCGGTCGAGCCGCGTGACGCGGCGACGGTCCTGCTGCTGCGGCCAGGCTCGGGTGCTGGCCCCGAGGTGTATCTGCTCCGTCGGCAGCTGACGATGGGCTTCGCCGCCGGGATGGCCGTCTTCCCCGGCGGTGGGGTGGACGTACGCGACGCCGAGCTGCCCGACGCCTGCTGGGCCGGGCCGTCCCCCGCTGAGTGGGCGCGCCGGCTCGGGGTCGACGAGTCCCGGGCGCGGGCGCTGGTCGCCGCGGCGGTGCGGGAGACGTTCGAGGAGTGCGGGGTCCTGCTCGCGGGCGTGTCGGCCGATGCTGTCGTCGACGACGTCTCGGGCTCGGAGTGGGAGGCGGATCGGGTCGCCCTGGAGTCGCGCTCGCTGTCGTTGACCGAGCTGCTGACCCGGCGCGGGCTGGTGCTGCGTACGGATCTGCTGGGGCCGTGGGCCGCGTGGACGACGCCGGTCTTCGAGCCGAAGCGCTTCGCGACCTGGTTCTTCGTCGCGCGGCTGCCCGAGGGGCAGGTGACCCGCGACGTGTCGAGCGAGTCCTCCTCGGTGCACTGGCTCGCCGCCGCCGAGGCGGTCGACCAGGTCGAGGCCGGCGAGCTGGCGATGATGCCGCCGACCTATCTCAACTGTCTGGAGGTCGCCTCGATCGGGGCCGTCGACGACGTGGTCGCCGCGGCTGCGGAGCGCGAGCTGACCATGTTCACGCCAGCCGTCACCGAGGTCGACGGCGGCCACGCGCTGTCGATGATGCCGCTGCACGCCTCGCTCGTCGCGGGAAGGGGACGCTCGTGACCGAGTCCTGGTCGGGCGGGGTCTTCGGCGAACGAGGACAGTGCATCCTCGCGCCCAACCCCGGGATCATGTCGCTCGACGGCACCAACACCTGGGTCCTGCGCGAGCCCGGAGCGCGCCGGTCGGTCGTGATCGACCCCGGACCTCTCGACGAGGGGCATCTCGACGCTGTCGCCGAGGCGGCCGGCGAGGTGGCGACGGTGCTGCTCACCCACCATCACTACGACCACTCCGAGGCGGCACGGGCCTTTGCCGAGCGGGTCGGGGCCGGCGTACGCGCTCTTGATCCTGAATACCGGCTCGGGACCGAGGGGCTCGGCGACGGCGACGTCATCGAGGTCGACGGTCTGGAGATCCGTGTCGTCGGGACCCCCGGGCACACCTCGGACTCGCTGTCCTTCTGGCTGCCGGGGGATGGGGCCGTGCTGACGGGCGACACCGTCCTCGGGCGAGGGACGACCGTGGTCGCCCATCCCGACGGCGAGCTGGGTGCCTATCTCGACTCGCTCGACCGGCTCCACGCGCTCGCCTCCGAGCACGGCGTCGGCAGCGTCTGGCCCGGCCACGGCCCAGTCATCGGCAATGCTCTCGGCGCGCTCGACTACTACATCGCCCACCGGCGTGAGCGCCTCGGGCAGGTCGAGGACGCCGTGGCTGGGCTCGGCGTCACTCCGGCCGACGCGGACCCACGGGCGGTCGTCGAGATCGTGTACGCCGACGTCGACCAGGTCCTCTGGGGTGCCGCCGAGCTCTCGGTGCGAGCGCAATTGGCTTACCTCGCCGAGCGCTGAGGCCTACTGTTCGGCTCATGGCGATCCTGTCCGGAGTCGAGCTCCTGCTTCCCGACCCGCCCGCGTGGCGGGCCTGGCTGGAGGAGCGCCATGCCGACACGTCCGCGGTCTGGCTCGTGCTGACCAAGAAGGGCGGCACGCTGACCACGTTGACCTGGCAGACCGCCCTTGATGAAGCGCTCTGCTTCGGCTGGATCGACGGCCAGGCCCGGCGACGCGACGAGCAGTCGTCGTTCCAGCGGTTCACCCCGCGCGGACCGAAGAGCCGCTGGTCGCTGCGGAACGTCGAGCACATCGACCGGCTCGAGACCGAGGGCCGGATGACCACCGCCGGGCGGGCCGCTGTGGAGGCGGCGAAGGCGGATGGGCGGTGGGAGGCGGCGTACGCGGGTCCGGCCACCGCCGAGACCCCGCCTGACCTTCTGGCCGCGATCGCTGCGGTGCCCGAGGCGCAGGCGATGTACGACGTCCTCACCTCCCAGAACCGCTACGCCCTCTATCACCGCATCACCTCGCTGAAGACCGAGGCCGCTCGGGCGCGCAGGGTCGAGGAGTACGTCGCCATGCTCGCCCGTCACGAGACGATCCATCCACAGAAGCGCCGGCCTCGATAGCGCCGCTCACGTGCGCGCTCAGCTGGCCTTCCTCGCCGGACGGAGCTGACGCCGGCGTAGTGCGAGTGGGGTGAGGACCAGGGCGAATAGGCCCGCGATGAGGAGGCCGGTCATCGGCAGGCCAAGCCCGCTCGACCGCTCAGGCCAGGTCGGGTCAGGTCGGGTCAGGTCGGGTCAGGTCGGGTGACGGTCGGGCCTGGGCTCAATTGGTTCGATCAGCCGGTAGGCGATCGTCGCGCCCTCCGCGATCGGCCGGTGCATCACGACGAGGCTCGACGGTATGTCGTCGGTGGGCCGGTACCGGTCGAAGGAGGTGAGGTTGTCGTCGATCTCCTGCCATAGGATCGGGTCCGCGCCGATCCAGCCGACGAGCCGCGGATACCCGGTCGCATCGGTCTTCAGACCGGGTGAGGTCCCATCCACCGGCAGCACCTCGGTTCCGAAAGGCTGCTTGATGACCTACAGCTCTGTGCCTCGGAAGGCCAAGCCTGTGTATCCCCGCTGACGACCGGGGTGAGCGGGCGGCTCTCGGGCTCCGACCGGTCTGGGCCTCGGTGAGGTCTTCGAAGTAGCGCAGCACCAGGATCGTGCGTTGTTTCAGCGTCAGCTGTGCAAGGGCCTGTTCCAGGCTGAGCCGGAGATCTCGGTCGCCGGTCTCGGGCGCTGACGTGGTGGCCTCGTGCGCATCCAGCGGGGTCTCCGCGAAACGACGGCGGCGCCACCAGGAGATGTTCTGGGTGTAGAGGATCCGCCGGACGTACGGCTCGGGGTGGCCTTCGATGCGATGCCAGGCCTTGGCCGCGGACAGGAGCGCCTGCTGGAGGAGGTCCTCGGCGAGGTGGGCGTCACCGGTCAGCAGGTACGCCGTGCGGGAGAGCGCATGGGTGCGGGAGCGTACGAACTCGTCGGACTCCGCCTCACCCGAATCTGATCCGAAAAGCATCTCGGCCTCCTTTCACCTGCTGTTACGCCAGGTGGAAGGAGGCCGGATGCCTGTTGGAAGGTAAAGAATCAGCGGGCGCGGCGGGCCATGCGCTCGATGTCCATGATGACCACGCTGCGCGGCTCGAGGCGGAGCCAGCCGCGGCTGGCGAAGTCGGCCAGGGCCTTGTTGACCGTCTCGCGGGAGGCGCCGACGAGCTGGGCGAGCTCCTCCTGGGTGAGGTCGTGGTGGACGTGGACGCCGTCGTCGGCGGTGCGGCCGAAGCGGTCGGCGAGGTCGAGGAGGGCCTTCGCGACGCGGCCGGGAACGTCGGAGAAGACGAGGTCGGCGACGACGTCGTTGGCCTTGCGGAGGCGACCGGCCAGCTGGGCGAGCAGGCCGCGGGCGACGACCGGGCGGCCCTCGAGCCACTTGAGGAGGTCCTCGTGCGACAGGCTCGCGAAGGCGGAGTCGGTGACCGCGGTGACGGTGGCCGAGCGGGGGCCCGGGTCGAAGAGCGAGAGCTCGCCGAACATCTGGCCGGGGCCCATGATCGCGAGCAGGTTCTCGCGGCCGTCGGACGAGGTGCGGCCGAGCTTCACCTTGCCGTCGATCACGACGTACAGCTTGTCGCCGGAGTCACCCTCGTGAAAGAGAACCTCTCCGCGGCGGAGCTTCGACTCGGCCATCGAGGCGTGCAGGGCCGTCATCGACTCGTCGTCGAGTGCGCTGAAGAGCGGTGCCTGACGGAGTACGTCGTTGTCCATTGCGGCCATTCCTCCTGGATTTTCCCCACATCCGCGGGTATTACATCGGGAATCCTATCTGTGGAACGTCTCACAGGTGCACATCCCCCACCGATAAGCCGCTGATAACCCCAGAAAGTGCATGTGCGCGGCGGTATTTGTGCTAGCCGCCTGCTGGGCCGGATCGGCATTGTCGGTGCGGCCGCGTAGCCTTGCTGCGTGCCTGCCCAGAAGTTTGCGACTGAGACGCGCCTGGGTCTGGTGCGTCGCGCCCGTCGGATCGACCGCATCCTCGGTGAGACCTACCCGGATGCCAAGGCCGAGCTCGACTTCACCAACCCGTTCGAGTGCCTGGTTGTCACGGTGCTGAGCGCACAGACGACCGACAAGCGAGTCAACCTGGCCTCGCCCGCCCTGTTCGCGGCCTATCCGTCCGCGAAGGAGATGGCCGCGGCACCCCGGGAGCACCTGGAGCAGCTCGTCGGGCCGCTCGGTTTCTTCCGCGCCAAGACCGATGCCCTGCTGAAGCTGAGCGCGGTGCTGGTGGAGGAGTACGACGGGGAGGTGCCCTCCCGCCTGGAGCAGTTGGTGAAGCTGCCCGGTGTCGGGCGCAAGACCGCCAACGTGGTGCTCGGCAACGCCTTCGGCAAGCCGGGGATCACCGTCGACACCCACTTCGGCCGGCTCTCGCGCCGCTTCGGCTGGACGACCGAGAAGGACCCGGTCAAGGTCGAGCACGAGGTCGGCGCGCTGTTCGAGAAGCGCGACTGGACGATGCTGTCCCACCACGTGATCTGGCACGGACGACGGATCTGCCACGCCCAGAAGCCGGCCTGCGGTGCCTGCCCGGTGTCGCAGCTGTGCCCTGCGTACGGGGAGGGGCCGACCGACCCGGTCGCCGCGGCCAAGCTGGTCCGCACGGAGGGCCGCAACTGATGGTCCGTGCCCTGGGGAGACAAGCCCGCGGTGCGGCGGTGACCGCTGTCCTGCTGGCTGTCCTGGCCGGCTGCGGCACCGAGTCCTCGGCCGGGGGTGGGCAGTCCGGCGCGCCGCTGGCCGACAAGCCGTCCTCGTCCAAGGTGAACGTCGCCACGGCGGAGATGGTCGCGGCCAAGAAGGCATCGAAGGTGGAAGCGTGTCAGCCCGGGTCCGCGAGCGACGGCGGGCTGCCGTCGATCGAGCTGCCATGCCTCGGTGGCGGTGAGGCCGCCGACCTCGCCTCGTTCGAGGGACCGCTGGTGATCAACCTCTTCCAGGGCTTCTGTGCGCCCTGCAAGGAGGAGATGCCCGCGCTCCAGTCGTTCTACGAGACCTACGGTGACCAGGTCCCGGTCATCGGCATCGACGTCATGGACACCGTTCCCGGGGTCGCGCTCGAGGAGGCGATCTCACGCGGGGTGACCTTTCCGATGTACGCCGATCCCGGCGGTGAGCTGCAGGGCGGGCCGCTTACGGCGCGAGCAGTTCCGGCGACGTACGTCCTGTCCTCCTCCGGCAAGGTGGAGCTGCTGCAGATGGGTGGCATGAAGAGTGCGGCCCAGGTGAAGGAGCTCGTGGAGAAGAAGCTGGGGATCTCGCTGTGACTGCGAACGGGACGCGGCCGGAGTGGTTCGACGAGATCGTCGGCGCGGCCGAGCGGATCCAGGGCGAGGACATCTCGCAGTTCCTGCCGCCTGCGGACGGGAGTGCTCGGGAGTCGGCCGTGCTCTTGCTCTTCGGCGAGGGCCCCGAAGGTCCCGATCTGTTGCTGACCGAGCGTTCGCACACGATGCGCTCCCACCCCGGCCAGGTGTCGTTCCCGGGCGGCCGGCTCGATCCGGGCGAGACCGCCGAGGAGGCGGCGCTCCGGGAGGCATGGGAGGAGACCGGGCTCGACCCGACTGGTGTCGACGTGGTCGGTCGGCTTCCGGCCCTGTGGATCCCGTTCTCCAACCATGCGGTGGTGCCGATCATCGCGTGGTGGCGGGAGCCGTCGCCGGTGACGACGCGCTCGGTCGAGGAGGTGCACGCGGTCTATCGGGTGCCGTTGTCCGATCTCATGGATCCGGCCCACCGGATCCAGGTGGGTTCGCCGGGGCGCGGCGGATGGTTGATGCCCGCGTTCTTGATCGGACCGGAGAAGGATGTCATTCTCTGGGGCTTCACAGGTGGAATCATCAACCGCTTCTTCACCTATCTCGGGTGGATCTCGGAGATTCCGGACGCCCCGATCAAGGAGTTGCCCGAATACATGCTGCAGGGACGCGAACGGAATCGGCCGTGAACTTTCTTGATTGGATCCTGATCATCCTCGTCGGGGCCTATGCGCTGTCGGGATACTGGCAGGGCTTCATCACCGGCGCCTTCGCGACCGGTGGACTGCTGCTCGGCGGCTTCATCGGCATCTGGCTGGCACCCAAGGTGCTCGGCAGCGCGGCTCCGTCGCTGTGGGTCTCGCTGGGTGCCCTGTTCATCGTGATCGCCTGCGCCTCCATCGGCCAGGCGGTGCTGCAATACGGCGGCGTACGCGTGCGGGACGAGATCACCTGGCAGCCGGCGCGGATCGTCGACGCGCTCGGCGGAGCGCTGCTCAGCGCGGCTGCCGTGCTGGTGGTCGCCTGGGCGCTCGGGGTCGCGGTCTCCGGGGCCCAGATCAACGGGCTCACGCCGGCCGTACGCGGCTCCGCGATCCTGGCCAAGGTCGACTCGATCATGCCGTCGCCTGCCGACCGCGCACTGCGCGCGTTCAACGACGTCGTCGGCACCTCGTTCTTCCCGCGCTACCTCGAGCCGTTCGCCCGCGAGCGGATCGTCGAGGTCGGCCCCGGTCCGCGGCGCATGCTCACCGACCCCGACGTCGTACGCGCCGGCGAGTCGGTCCTCAAGATCCGTGGCGCCAACGAGTGTGGCAAGGGCGTCGAGGGCACCGGGTTCGTGATCGGGCGCGGCTATCTGATGACCAACGCCCACGTGGTGGCCGGTGTCGACGATCCCAACGTGATCATCGGTGACGGTGCCAACGACGCCAAGGTCGTCCACTACGACCCCGAGATCGACATCGCGGTCCTGAAGTTCGAGGGCGGCGGAAACCTCAAGCGCCTCGAGTTCGACAGCACCGCCGCCGCTGAGGACCCGATCGCGGTCCTGGGCTATCCGCAGGACGGCCCCTTCGACGTACAGCCCGGTCGTATCCGTGCCGAGCAGCGCCTCCGCTCGCCCGACATCTACGGTGTCGGCACCGTCATCCGGGACGTCTACTCCGTACGCGGCCTCATCCGCCCCGGCAACTCCGGCGGCCCCATCGTCGACTCCGAGGGCGACGTCGTCGGCGTCGTCTTCGCCGCCTCGGTCACCGACTCCGAGACCGGCTACGCCCTCACGACCGACCAGGTCATCGACATCGCTCGCGAAGCTCGCTCCCAGACCGCCGCTGTCGACACCGGGGCCTGCGCCGGCTGACCCCTCGCCGAGACGTCAGCCGCGTCGGCCGAGACGTCAGCTAGGTCGGCCGAGACGTCACGTACGTCGGCCGAGTTGGCAACACGATGCCAACTCGGCCGACGGGAGTGACGTTTCGGCCTGCGTGGGTGACGCTTCGGCCGACGGGGGTGACGCTTCGGTCAGAAGCGGCGGGCGGAGTAGGTCGGGGTCAGGGCGTCCTTGATCTCGCGGAGCCAGGTGTCGAGACGGTCGCCGGTGAAGTCGCCCTTCCGCACGATGACGATCGTCCAGCCGTGATCGATCAGCCAGCCTCGTCGTTCCTCGTCGTAGATGCGCTGGTCGGGGTCGTCGTGATCCTCGCCGTCGTATTCGATCGCGACCTTGGCGAGGCGGTAGGCGAAGTCGAGGCGGTAGGTCGGGATGCCTTCGACGTCGACCCAGACCTGTGCCTCGGGGAGAGGAAGCCCGGCGTCGCTGATCGCGAGCAGGGTCCAGGATTCGCGCTGGGACTCGAGACGGCGGTTGAGGAGCGGGACGAGCTCGCGGAGCTGGACGACGCCGCGGCGCCCCCGAAAGCGGGGCAGCTGCTGGTCGAGAGCACTCCGGGTGATTCCGTGGTGTCGGGCGAACTCGTTGAGCGCAGCCATCGCCTCCCGTCGGTTCAGGTTGCAGCCGAGGTCGAGGGCGGTGCGCAACGGCGTCGTCACACGTACGCCGCCGATGACCGTGATGTCCTCGGGAAGGAGGTCGCGCGAGCGACCGTCGGTGCCCGGGCGCCGCGTGCGGGTGTGACCACGGACGGCGCACGTCTCCACGTCCGGAGGCTGCGCCATCTCCGTCTGGGTGAAGGTGTTGATGCCGTGGACCCAGGCGGCGGTCCGGTCACTGATCACCTGGTGTTCGGACACCACCTGCACGAGCGCCTCGGCGCGCTTCACTGGGTCGTCCTCGGCTTGGGCGGCGAGATAGACACCCCGGAACGGGCGGCGCACGTCGCCATGGCTGATCGCCTGGGCGAGTGCGTATCGGTTGGTCGCGACCGACTCGATGTCGGACGTTGTGAAGGGCCGCTCCGGCAGAGGGCTGTCGGTCTTGACGAGTGAGAGGTTCATGGCCGCAGCGTGCGCCAGGTTGCGTACGAAATCATCCGCCTTTTCAGAGGCTGTGGATAACTTCGGACTCAGTGCGCCCTGTGGACGGAGATCGGCCCGTCCCCGTGACGCCTCGGCCGACCGGAGTGACGCCTCGGCCGACGGGGCTGACGCCTCGGCAGGGAGGGGTCAGCGGTGGCCCTTGAGTGCCCGGGGGATCTCCTTGCCCTGGGCGATGGCCTTCTCGGGGGCCTTGACCTTCTTGACCTTGAGTACGCCGACGAAACCGAGGAGGGCGGCGAGGAGTACGTAGAAGCCGAAGACGATGAGGAACGACCAGTGCAGGCCGAGGCCGGCCCAGTGGATGAAGTAGGCCACCGAGACCGAAAGCATGATCACGGCGAGGACCAGCAGGAACGCGGCGGCGGCGAAGAGGCCGATGCCGACGCCGGCGTTGGTCACCGAGACCTTGAGCTCCTGCTTGGCGAGCGTGATCTCCTTGTTGACGAGCTCGGAGATGTCGCGAGTGGCGTCGACGACGAGCTTCCCGATCGTCGGGTCCTCGCCGCCCGGGGACTTCACGATGTCGACTGCCATGGGAACCCTTCGCTGAACGTGTGTTGTGGAGCGCCCACGACCTTACCGGTCCCGACCCGGATCATCCTCGAACACGTCCGGCACGCCGTCCTTGTTGACGTCGAGAGTCTCCAGCTCCTCGATGCGCTTGTAGACCCGGTTCCGCGTGCGCAGCACCACCGTCGCCAACAGCGCGGCGAGCACCGAACCGAAGAGGACACCGACCTTCATGTGGTCGTGCACGTCCGGTTCGTTGTGGAAGGCGAGCTCGCCGATCAGCAGCGAGACGGTGAACCCGATCCCGGCCAGCATCGCCATCCCGATCACGTCTGACCACGCCAGGTCGTCGTCGAGGGAAGCCTTCGTGAACGTGGACAGGAGCCAGGTCGATCCGGCGATGCCGATGGGCTTGCCGAGGACCAGGCCGGCGATGATGCCGAGCGCGACCGGGTCGGTGACGGCGCCCGCGACGCCCTTCCAGCCGCCGAGCGAGACACCTGCGGCGAAGAACGCGAAGATGGGCACCGCAACTCCGGCCGAGATGGGCCGGGTCAGGTGCTCCAGGTGCTCGGCGTAGCCGCGCTTGGACTCCGGGTTCTTGCGGCGCACCGGCACGGTGAAGCCGAGCAGCACCCCGGCCACGGTGGCGTGGACACCGCTCGCGTGCACGAGCGCCCAGGCGATCAGGGCGAGCGGGATCAGCAGCCACGGGCTGCGCACGCGGCGCTGCACCAGCACCCCGAAGAGCGCGATCGGCACCAGCGCCAGCAGCAGGGTCCCGATGTGGAGCTCGGAGGTGAAGAAGACCGCGATGATGATGATCCCGAGGAGGTCGTCGACCACGGCGAGGGTGAGGAGGAACGTACGCAGCCCGGCAGGCAGGTGGGTGGAGATGACGGCCAGGATGGCGACCGCGAAGGCGATGTCGGTGGCGACGGGCACGGCCCAGCCCGACAGCGAGCCGTCGTCGAGGAGGTTCACCGCGACGTAGAAGGCGGCAGGCACGACCATGCCGCCGACGGCGGCCGCGATCGGGAGCGCCGCCCGTCGCGGGTCGCGCAGGTCACCGGCGACGAACTCCCGCTTGAGCTCCAGGCCGGCGACGAAGAAGAAGATCGCCAGCAGGCCGTCCGCCGCCCACGCCCCGATGCTCAGATCGAGGTGGAGCGCGGCCGGCCCGATCCGGAAGTCGCGCACCGCCTCGTACGCGTCCCGCCAGGGGCTGTTGGCGAGGACGACGGCGATCACCGCTCCGATGATGAGGAGGATGCCGCCGGTCGTCTCGGCGCGGAGGATGTCGGCCGTACGCGACGTCTCCAGCCACGAGCCACGGGGGAACAGGCGGTTGCGGTTGTCGGTCACGAGTGGGCCTCCAGAGGCTCAGGGGTCGTCGAACTCACGCCGACCAGACTTCCCGGCACACCTGATACCGACCCTAGCAAGCGTCCCGGTCGGAGTCCGAAGAGCGATCGGTCCGGGGACCGGATCCGTTTCGTAGAACGACGCAAACATAATCAAACAAACGCCAATACGTCACAAGACGTGTGACTTGCTGCACAAATACCCCCGTCGGCACGAGGTTCCGTTGCATAGTCGAGTCAGTCCCTCCGCACGGTGGGGCCGCTCCGGACGCGCCGAGGCCCGTCACAGCCGGAGGAGAGTCGATCCGACCACGGTGACGGGCACGGGGGAGCCAAGCAGCACGCCGGGGGCCAGAGACAAGGCCGACCGGCTTGGGGTGAAGGCGTAGACGGAACACCACCAGCGCCCGGGCAACAGCAGCCCGAATCCGACAGGTCGACCTTCGCAGGCGTCGCTGCAACAGGGGAACCTCGAATGACCGGATCGTGTTTCGGTGCGCTTGCGCGCGCCCACAGAACGATGACCGTCGGCGTCGCGACCGCCCTTGTGGTCGGCCTCGCGCTCGTCGCTGCTCCTCACCAGTCCGCCACGGCTGCTTCCCCGCCGGGCGCAAGTGCCCAAGCCGGCGCGACCACCGGCGCCCCGACGAGCACGCACACCGCCAAGAAAAAGAAGAAGAAGTCGCGCGGGCTGCAAGCGTTGCGGCGCGTCAAGAGCCAGGCCGGCGACCCCTACTCCTACGGTGCCAACGGCCCGCACGCCTACGACTGCTCGGGCCTGACCCAGTGGGTCTACAAGGAGCTCGGTCACAAGCTCCCGCACAGCTCGTCGGCGCAGGTCGGCCACACCTTCAAGGTCAAGAAGCCTCGCAATGGCGACCTGGTCTTCTTCTATGGCAGCGGCGGCGTCTACCACGTCGGCATCTATGCCGGGAAGCACGACGGCCGCCGCTGGATCTGGCATGCACCCCGGTCCGGCGAGACGGTCAAGAAGGACCCGATCTGGACCGACAGCTACTTCATCCGCCGGGTGAAGTACACGAAGCATCGTTAGGCCGTACGGAAACGCCGAGTCGGCGCATCCGACCCCTCCCGCTCCGCGCTGCGCGCGGTTACTCCCTCGCTCGGCACGAGCGGACGAGCAAGCTCGCCGCTCGGCCTCGCTCCGGTCGTCTCGCTTCGCTTCGCGAGACACGGGGTCAGATGCGCCGACTCGGCAGAGGCTCACTCCGTCGAGGTCGCCTGTCCGGCGGCGATGAGGTCCATGATCGTCTGATCGGCGAGCGTCGTGGTGTCACCCACGCCGCGGCCCTCGGCGAGGTCACGCAGCAGGCGCCGCATGATCTTCCCCGAGCGGGTCTTGGGCAGCTCGGGCACGATCATGATCTGCCGCGGTTTGGCGATCGGGCCGATCTCCTTGCGGACGTGGTCGGAGAGCTCCTTCTCGCAGTCCTCGGGCGACCCGTCGCGCAGGATGACGTACGCCACCACGGCCTGCCCCGTGTCGGGGTCGGTCGCGCCGACGACCGCGGCCTCGGCGACGTAGGAGTGCGAGACCAGCGCCGACTCGATCTCGGTCGTGGAGAGCCGGTGCCCGGACACGTTCATCACGTCGTCGACCCGGCCCAGGACCCAGACGTCACCGTCCTCGTCCTTCTTCGCGCCGTCGCCGGCGAAGTAGAACCCCTGGTCCTTGAACCGCGCCCAGTAGGTGTCCACGTAGCGCTCGTCGTCCCCCCAGATCGTACGCAGCATCGACGGCCACGGCTGGGTGAGCACGAGGTAGCCCCCGGAGCCGTTCGGCACGGAGACGCCGTTGTCGTCGACCACGTCGGCGCCCACACCGGGCAGGGCCTTCATCGCCGAACCCGGCTTCCCGGCCGTCACGCCGGGGAGCGGCGAGATCATGATCGCGCCGGTCTCGGTCTGCCACCAGGTGTCCACCACAGGGACCGCGGACCCGCCGATGACGTCGCGGTACCAGATGTAGGCCTCGGGGTTGATCGGCTCACCGACGGACCCGAGCAGCCGGACCGAGGAGAGGTCGCGGGCGTCCGGGATGGCGCGCCCCTGCTTCATGAAGGTCCGGATCGCGGTCGGCGCCGTGTAGAAGAGGGTGACGCCGTACTCCTCGATGATCTGCCACCAGCGGCCCTTCTCCGGGAAGTCCGGGGTGCCCTCGTAGAGCACCTGGGTCGCGCCGTTCGCCAGCGGTCCGTAGACGATGTAGGAGTGGCCGGTGATCCAGCCGATGTCGGCGGTGCACCAGTAGACGTCGGTCTCGGGCTTGAGGTCGAAGACCTCCCAGTGGGTGAACGCCGCCTGGGTGAGGTAGCCGCCGGTGGTGTGCAGGATGCCCTTCGGCTTCCCGGTGGTCCCGCTCGTGTACATGACGAAGAGCGGGTGCTCGGCGTCGTGCGCGACCGGAGTGTGTTCGGTCGACGCCGACGACACGACATCCGACCACCACTTGTCGACCGAGTCGTTCCAGCCGACGTCCTGCCCGGTTCGGCGGACGACGACGACGTTCTCGACCAGGCCCGGCTGGGCCTCCTCGACCTTCGTGACCGCCTCGTCGACGGCCGGCTTGAGCGCCGAGGGCGCCCCGCGGCGGTAGCCGCCGTCGGAGGTGACGATCAGCTTCGCGCCGCAGTCGACGACGCGAGTCGCGAGGGCGTCGGCGGAGAAGCCACCGAAGATGACGGTGTGGATCGCGCCGATCCGCGCGCAGGCAAGCATCGCGACGACGGCCTCGGGGATCATCGGCATGTAGATCGCGACCCGGTCGCCCTTGCCGACGCCGAGGGCCTCGAAGGCGTTCGCCGCCCGGGAGACCTCGTCCTTGAGCTCGGCATAGGTGATGGTGCGCTTGTCGTCGGCGGGCTCGCCGACCCAGTGGATCGCGACCCGGTCACCGAGCCCGGCCTCGACGTGCCGGTCGACGGCGTTGTACGCCACGTTGATCTCGCCGCCCTCGAACCACTTCGCGAACGGCGGGTTGTCCCAGTTCAGGACACGATCGAACGGCTTGGCCCAGGTGAGCCGTTCCGCGGCGGCGGCCCAGAAGGCGTCCCGGTCCTCCTCGGCGGCGGAGTAGGCGTCGGCCTTGACGTTGGCAGCGGCGGCGAACTCGGCGGGCGGCTCGAACCGGCGCTCTTCGTGCAGCAGGTTGGACAGGGTCTCGTCGGTCACAGTGACTCCTACGTACGAAAAATGTGTGGCTCAAGCCACAGGGTAGTGCGGGGGAAAGAATGATGGCGGGCCGTCGTACAACAGCAGATGTACGACGGCCCGCCGTTGGGGGATCAGTGCGTGATCGCCTTCTCCGAGCCGGCGCCGGTGAGGGCGCGCACCTCGAGCTCGACGTACCGCTCTGCGGTCTCCGGCTCCTTCGACGTCACCGTGCCCAGCCAGCCCAGGAAGAATCCGAGCGGGATGGAGATGATGCCGGGGTTCTCCAGTGGGAACCAGGAGAAGTCCACGCCGAGCGGGAAGAGCGAGGCGGAGATCGTGTCGCCCGTGACCGCGTCGACGGCCGTCTTGCCGGAGACGACCGGCGAGAAGAAGACCAGGCCGACGCAGGAGATCAGGCCGCCGTAGATCGACCAGACCGCGCCGCGGGTGTTGAACCGCGCCCAGAACATGTTGTAGATGATCGCCGGCAGGTTAGCCGAGGCGGCGACCGCGAAGGCCAGCGCCACCAGGAACGCGATGTTCAGCGACTGTGCCGGGATGGCCAGCAGGATCGCGACCAGGCCGATGCCCGCCGCGGCCCAGCGCGAGACCTTCAGCTCCTCCTTCTCGGAGGCCTTGCCGCGCTTGATCACCGAGTTGTAGATGTCGTGGGCGACGGAGACCGACGAGGTCAGCGTCAGGCCCGCGACGACGGCGAGGATCGTGGCGAAGGCGACCGCGGAGATGAGGGCCAGCAGCACGGCGCCACCGATGGAGCCGTCACCGCCACCGACCTCCTGGGCGAGCAGTGGTGCCGCCAGGTTGCCGGCCTTGTCGAAGGTGGTCGGGTCGACCAGCGCGGCCGCACCGAAGCCCAGGACCAGGGTGAACAGGTAGAAGACGCCGATCAGGCCGATCGCCCACAGCACCGACTTGCGAGCATCCGCGGAGGTCGGGACGGTGTAGAAGCGGATCAGGATGTGCGGCAGGCCGGCGGTGCCGAGCACCAGGGCGAGGCCGAGCGAGACGAAGTCCAGCTCGCTGGTGAAGGTCAGGCCGTACTTCAGGCCGGGCTCGAGGAACGCGTCGCCCTTGCCCGAGGCCTCGGCCGCGGAGCCGAGCAGCGAGGACAGGTTGAAGCCGAAGTGCGCGAGCACCAGGATCACGATCAGCGCCGAGCCGGTCATCAGCAGGACGGCCTTGACGATCTGGACCCAGGTGGTGCCCTTCATCCCGCCGACGGTGACGTAGAAGATCATCAGCGCGCCGACGAAGAGGATCACGATGTTCTTGACCGCCTGGTCCTCGACGCCGAGCAGCAGGGCCACCAGGGCGCCCGCACCGACCATCTGGGCCAGCAGGTAGAAGATTGAGACGACGACCGTCGAGGTCGCGGCCGCCATCCGGACCGGCCGCTGCTTCATCCGGTACGCCAGCTGGTCGGCCATCGTGTAGCGACCGGAGTTGCGCAGCACCTCCGCGACCAGCAGCAGCGCCACCAGCCAGGCGACGAGGAAGCCGATCGAGTAGAGGAAACCGTCGTAGCCCGAGAGCGCGATGGCGCCGGAGATGCCGAGGAACGACGCCGCCGACATGTAGTCGCCACCGATCGCGAGACCGTTCTGGAAACCGGAGAAGCCGCGGCCACCGGCGTAGTAGTCGGCCGCCGTCTTCGTCTGCCGGCTCGCCCAGAAGGTGATGCCGATCGTGATCGCGACGACGGCCAGGAAGAGGACCGTGGTGAGGATTTGGCTGCCGTCCATGTCAGGCCCCCCGCTTCTCGTTCTCGTATTCCTCGTCGAGCTTCCGAGCCAGCGGGTCGAGGTGCTTGTTGGAGTAGTTGGCGTAGAGGTACGCGATGCCGAACGTGGTCACGAACTGCAGGAGCCCGAAGACCAGCGCGACGTTGATGTTGCCGACCAGCTTGGTGTCCATGAAGCCGTCGGCCCAGTTGGAGCAGAAGACGTAGAGGAGATACCAAGCCAGAAATGCCACCGTGGCCGGGAAGACGAACTTCCGGTACGCCGACCGCAGAGCGCGAAACTCCGCCGTGGCGTGCAGGCTGTCGTAGACCGGGTCGTGCCGGTGGGCTTGGTCGTGTGCTTCAGCGCTCACGGGTAACCCTTTCGTTGACGAGGCCGTCCATCGTGGGGGTGAAGGACGGACGACGTGTGATCGCAGTCACATTAGGGGTGGTTCGCCCTGCTCGTCGTGGGGTAGCAAGCAGTCCTTCGGTGGACGGCGCCGTCGCGCGATGAGCGGTCGAAATCGTGCGTCGAGTGGCGGGTCTACCCGCGCCGCCCGCCGCCACCGGACCTGCCGCCGCCGGTCCGGGCGCCTCCGCCCTCGTGCGGGTGGATGCACCCCGGGCACGGGCTGCTGCTGTGGCTGAGGTGGTGGTTCTGGCGAGCCAGGATCACGATCTCGGCCGGCTGCGGGGACTCGCCCGGCATGGTGAGCCCGAGGCCGTACGTCGCGTTGAACGCCCACACGTCCACACCCGCGCGGACCGCCGCCCTCCGGGTCAGGTCGTAGGCGGCGGCGTAGAGGGCGGGCAGGTCGACGGAGACCAGGCGGCCCACCGCGGGCGGCGCGGTCCCGCCGTCACGCGCCCAGCGGTAGAAGAGGTCCCGCACCCGACCTTCCTCGACCAGCCCGCCCAGGTAGGCCCTGAGGATGTGGACGACCTCGTTGCGTCCGACGTCGGGGATGTCGAGGGTGCCGGCGACCGCGGCCGCGGCGGCGTCCGCGAACCGGCCGGCCCGGGCCTCCTGCTGCGTCTTGGCCTGCTGAACCCCGGCGAGCTCCTCGAACGCCTCGCTCACGTCCGGACCGCCGGGCAGGTCCGCGACCTCGTCCGCGACCTCGTCCGGAGCCGGGTCCGCCGGGCCGAGGGCCGCTGCCTGGAATCGGCCGAGCTGCCGGGCGATGCCCAGGGCGCTCTCCGAGACCGGCTCGCCCGGCTCGGCGGGCGCGGCCTCGTGGACCGCCTCGACGACCGGCGTGAGCCGGTCCGCGGCGTGGCGGTTCGCGGTGACGTACTGGTGGATCTGCTCGTACGCCGCCTCCTCGCCCTCCGCGTGCCGGACGTGTCGCGTCTCGAGGGCGTAGCGGTCCTCGACCTGCCCCTTCCACGCCCCCTCGGAGACGGGTACCGCGGTGATGGTGAAGACCAGCGAGACCATCAGGCCGATGTTGATCCCGGCCAGCGTCCGCTTCCCGATGGTGAGCATGCCGAACAGGGGCAGCCGGGTCTCGCCGAAGCGCTGCGGCCACCGCAGGACGAGGAAGCTGCTCGCGGCGAGGGCGACATACGCCGCCAGCCAGTACGCCCAGTGCACCCCCGACAGCGTCTGCATCCTCTCCAGCACGGCCCGGATCGCGGTGACCTGGGCCGGGCCGAGGGTGAGCACCGTGGACAGCCACACCAGCATCAGGGTCAGCAGCAGGCCGAGCTGGATCGACCAGACGATGTCGGCCGCCGCCCGCACCGTGAGCCGCCGGGCCGCGCGCATCGCCCGCCAGCCGCACCAGGAGAGCCACCCGGCGATCCCGAACAGCACCGGCGCGGCGTACGTCGTCGAGAGCAGGTTGCCGAAGAAGACCTGCTCGCCGACGAGGGTGGCGACCGCGACCCCGCCGAGGTGCGGGACCGCAGCCCCGACGAGATGCTCCGACTCGCCCAACCGCCGGTGGGCCAGGAACACGGCCCAGCCCCCGAAGCCGGCGATCAGGGCGGCCGGGAGGAAGCGGTCGGGCCACCACCAGAGCAGGGCGGCGATGGCCGGTGTCCACAGCAGGACGACGAGTGCGGCGACGCGGCCGACCCTCCGCTCGCGCCACCACGCGAAGGCAGGCGCGACCGCGATCGTGTGGATGGCCAGGATCACCACGCCGACCACGAGGCCGAGGAGAAGCCCGGCAAAGGCGCCGGCCACGGCCGCGAGCACCGTCAGGGCGACGTCCCCGAAGCCGTCGATCTCGCGTCCGCCGGCCGCGTGCCACGCGCCCAGCAGGCCACCGGCAGCCGTCGCCCAGAGGCCCAGATCGGCGCCGACGTCCGCGCTCTCATCCACTCGTCGACTCCCGGATCCAGGTGGCGGACACGGGCACGGAGAAGCCCGGAACGCTCGGTCAGACTAGCGAGGAGGCTCGAGGTTCGCAGGTTGTTCGCAGGGTCGGTCGGTTGGCTATCAGCGCGCGCCGGAGGCCACGACGACCTCGAGGCTCGCCTCGACTCCGCCCTCCGGGGTCGCGTAGCCGGCGACCTCGTCGCGGACGTCGGCCCATGCCGCCGCCTTCGCGTCGTCGTCCAGCTGCGCGATGGCCGCACGGTAGGCACCCGCGGCCTGCTGGAACATCCCCATGGCGTCGTCCACGCTCTCGAACCGCAGCGTCGCCGCGATCACGTCGGACCTGACGTCCGTCAGCCCCGCGGCCGCGAGGACGCCCGCCAGAGCTCCGTCGGCGCCGAACCGGAACAGCCCAGGAGTTCCCGGGGCCGGTGCGGGGGACCCGGCATGGCGCAGCAGGGTCGCCATCGGCGCGGCCATGAAGGCGTTGGCGGCGGGCGCGGAGAACACCAGCGCGGCGAACCGGGCGCCGGGCCTGAGCAGTCGATGGACGGCTTCCAGAGCGCTCCCGGGGTCGGCGAACAGCATCAACCCGAGCCGGCAGATCCCCGCGTCGATGCTCTCCGTCGGCAGCCCCAGCTCCTCCGCCGGAGATGCGACCGTGCGGACGTTCTCGAGGCCGGCCGCGCGGGCCGCCTCGGCGACGTAGTCCAGCATGGTCGCGGAGATGTCCGCGGCGATGACCTCACCTGACCCCCCGACCCGCTGGGCGGCGCGCAGCGTCTGGCTGCCGGCGCCGCAGGCCAGATCCAGCACCCGCATGCCGCTCCCCACCGCGGCATGGTCGAGCAGGACGTCCGTGGGGCCCTGGAGAGCCCGTCCCCAGTGCGGCTCCCACCTGGCCCAGCCCGGCGCCGCGGCGTCCCAGGTCTTTCGCAGCGCGTCCGTCGTCGTGCCTGTCATGGGATCACCCCTCGGCTCTCACGCTACTCCGGTGCGTGCCCACGGGATCGGGTTCGGTGGAACCGGGTCTGGTCGGACCGCGTTGCGCGGCCGGTTCGATCGTCGGCTCGGGAGAGTGCAAGCGCACCAGCAGTCGGGTGGTGTGGGCGGGAATGTGGGCCGCGGAGGCGAGGCTGACGACGATCATGACCGCGAAGGAGAGCGGCACGGCCCAGAGCGCCGGCTGGGTGAGGGCGACGTCGGCCCAGGTGTCCGTACGCCACCCACTGATCGTGACGATCACGGCCGTGCCCGTGGTGATCAGGCCGGTGACCAGCCCGGTCGCGGCGCCGTAGGCGGTCAGCCGGCGCCACCAGATGCCGAGCAGGAGCAGCGGGCAGAAGGTGGCTGCGGCGAGCGCGAAGGCGAGCGCGACACCGCGGGCGACGCCGACGCTCGGGGTCAGCAGGGCGCCGGTGACCGGGACGAAGACGGCGACCAGGGAGGCGATCCGGAAGGCGGCGACGCCGCCGAACCTGCTGCCCCGGTGGCGCAGCAGCGGCACGACCACGTCCTGGGAGAGCACGCCGGAGACGGCGATCGCGAGGCCGGACGAGGTCGACAGGAAGGCCGCGAACGCGCCCGCGCAGACCAGCCCCGTCAGGGCGTCACCCGCCCAGCCGGGAACCATCAGGCGGGGCAGCTCGAGCACCAGGGTGTCCGCGGAGGCGGGGGTGGCTGCGTACACCCTTCCCAGGAGGCCGAAGATCGGCGGCAGCAGGTAGAAGACGCCGAGGAGGGCCAGCACGACCAGGGTGGTGCGGCGGGCGGCGCGGCCGTCGGGGTTGGTGTAGAAGCGGACGCCGACGTGCGGCAGGCCCATGGTGCCGAGGAAGGTCGCCGCGATCAGCGAGTAGGTGGCGTAGAGGCCGGCCGAGCCGTCGGTGCCCATCGGCAGCGACCAGGCCTGGCTGAGGTCGGTGGCGCGGGGCGCGCCGTCGCTGCCCCAGACCGCGACCAGCACTCCTGCGGGGATGAGCAGGGCGGTCAGCTTGAGCCAGTACTGGAAGGCCTGCACGAACGTGATCGAGCGCATCCCGCCGGAGAAGACGCTGACCAGCACGACCGTCCCGACCAGCACGGGCCCCACCCAGCGAGGGGCGTCCGCGACCAGCTCCAGGGTCAGCCCGGCGCCCTGCAGCTGAGGCAGCAGATAGAGCCAGCCGATGGTCACGACCAGCAGCGAGCAGAGCCGCCTCACCCCCGTCGACGCCAGCCGCTCCTCGGCGAAGTCGGGCAGCGTATACGCCCCTGACCTGCGTAGAGGTGCTGCGACCAGGGTCAGCAGCACGAGATAGCCGGCGGTCCAGCCGATCGGATACCAGAGCATCTCGGCACCGGAGGTGAACACCAGCCCGGCGACGCCGAGGAAGGAGGCGGCGGAGAGATACTCCCCGCCGATGGCGCTCGCGTTGAGGCCGGGCCGCACCGATCGCGAGGCGACGTAGAAGTCGCTCGTGGTGCGGCTGAACCGCAGCCCCCAGGTGCCGATCGTCAGCGTCGCCAGGGTGACCAGGGTGACCGCGACGATCGCCGGGGCGGAGTCGAAGGTCATGGCGCCTCGTCCTCGGAGCCCGAAGAATCGGTACGGAGCAGGTCCGCATAGCTGGCCTCGTTGCGTTCCGCGCCGCGCAGGTACCAGCGGCCGAGGAGGAACAGGAAGGGGTAGACCAGCACCCCGAGGAGCAGCCAGGGGAGCGGCACGCCGAACGGTGCCGTGTGCGCCAGCCCCGGAGCCAACCAGAACAGCAGCGGGAGCGAGCCGACGCCGAGGAGGAGAACCGCCAGGGTGCGTACGGCGATCGAGAGCTGGGCGCGCATCAGCGAGCCGAGGTAGACCTCGCCGAGGCGGGTGTCCTCGTCGACGTCGACCCGGCGGACCGCCGGGCGTCGCCGGGGCGGTCCGGTGACGCGTACGCGTTGGGGTTCGGTCATGTCGATCGGGTCATGAGCGTCGTGCGAGCAGGTCCTTGAGCTGGCGCGTGTGGCGGCGGCTGACCTGCAGCTCGGTCCCGCGGGCGGCGCCGCCGACGACGACCGAGCAGCGCCCGGCCTCCGACCTCACCTCGGTCACGTGGGCGAGGTTGACGAGGAGGGAGCGGTGGATGCGTACGAACCGGGCGGAGGCCCACTCCTGCTCCAGCTGGGTCAGCGGGACCCGCACCAGGTGGGAGGCGTCCGCGGTGTGCAGGCGGGCGTAGTCGCCCTGCGCCTCGACGTGGGTGATCTGGGAGCGCCACACGAAGCGGGTGACACCGCCGAGCTCGACCGGGATCTGTACGTCGCCGCTCGGCTCCTCCTCCGGCATGCTGCCCATCAGCCTGGTGACGGTCTCCGCCAGCCGCTCGGCACGCACCGGCTTGAGCACGTAGTCGACCGCGCGCAGGTCGAACGCCTCCAGGGCATGCTCCTCGTGAGCGGTCACGAACACGACCGCCGGCGGGGTCTTGAACCGGGCCAGCAGCCGGGCCAGCTCGAGCCCGTTCAGGCCCGGCATCTGGATGTCGAGGAACACCGCGTCGACGCCCGACCCCTGCAGCTGCTGCAGCCCGTCGGTCGCGTTGAGGCAGGTGCGCACCTCCGCCACCCGGGCGTCCTGGGTGAGCAGGTAGGAGAGCTCGTCGGCCGCCGGCGGCTCGTCGTCGACGACCAGGATGCGGAGCCGGCCTCCCGGCGCTCCCTGGCGCGCGGCAAAGGCCTGCGTCGTACGGCCGTTCATGTGTGCACTCCTGGGGCGAACTTCGGGATTCTGAGGATGACCTTCGTGCCGGCGCCGGGGGCGGTCTCGACGACCAGACCGTAGTCGTCGCCGTAGGCGTTGCGGAGCCGGGCGTCGACGTTGCCGAGCCCGACGGAGTCGGCGCCGCCGGCCAGCGCGTTGCGCACCTTCTCCGGGTCCTCGCCGGCGCCGTCGTCCTCGACCTCGATCACGCACTCGGTGCCGCTGTCGGCGGCCCGGATGGAGATGTGGCCGGTCTGCGCGTCGGCCAGCCCGTGGCGTACGGCGTTCTCGACCAGTGGCTGCAGACACAGGAACGGCACCGCGATCGGCAGCACCTCGGGTGCCACCGAGAGCCTCACCGAGAGCCGTTCGCCGAACCGGGCCTGCTCCAGGAGCAGGTAGCGCTCCACGGAGCGGAGCTCCTCGGACAGGGTGGTGTATTCGCCATGGGTCCGGAAGGAGTAGCGGGTGAAGTCCGCGAACTCCAGGAGGAGCTCGCGGGCACGCTCCGGATCGGTCCGTACGAAGCTGGCGATCGCCCCCAGCGAGTTGTAGATGAAGTGGGGGCTGATCTGCGCCCGCAGTGCGCGGACCTCGGCCTCCATCAGGCGCCGCCGCGACGCATCGAGCTCGGCGAGCTCGAGCTGGCCGGAGACCCAGGTAGCGACCTCGTCGGTGGCACGAACCATCATCGCCGAGGTGTCCGGGGCGTACGCCTGCAGCGTGCCGACCAGGTGGTCGTCGACGACCAGCGGGCTGACCACGGCCGAGTGCAGCGGGCAGCCCGCCTGGCCGCACTCGAGGTCGACCCGGTCGTAGAACTTGGTCGCGCCGCGCTCCAGCGTCGCCTCGGCCAGCTTGCTCACGTGCTCCTGGTGATGGGTGCCGATGCCCTCCCAGGCGAGCAGCCCGTCGGTGTCGGTGATCGCGAGCGCCGGTGCGGCCAGGAGCGCCTGCAGATGAGGGGCGGCCCGCTCGGCGCTGTCGACGGTCAGGCCGCCACGCAGCGCGGGGCTCGCCAGCGAGGCGTTGTGGAGCGTACGGAAGGTCGCCCGGTCGGCCTCCGTGCCCAGGTGGGTGCCAGACGAGGTGCGTAACCAGCGCCGCATCCGTGCTCCTTCCTCGCCAGTGGTTCGGCCGAGGCCTCCAGTGTGACGGCGCCCACGCTATCTGTCACCCGAGCCACGGCCGGGGTGCGAGGTAGGTTTGCGGCATGCGATTGAGTCGAGTGATCCCGGGTCTGCTGGCCGCCGGCGCGGTGGGTGCGGGCGCCGCCTTCGTGATCGGCATGCGCAACAAGTCGCCGTGGCTGCAGGACCGCATCCGTGCCTTCTCGAAGCGGTTCGCCTCCGAGGCGCTGAAGACCGCCGGCACCGAAGGCGCCACCAACGGCGTCGTCCTCCACGTCGGCCGCACGAGCGGACGGGAGTACGCCACCCCGGTCACGCCGTTCCCCACCCCCGACGGCTTCGTCATCAACCTGCCCTACACCTCGAAGGTCGACTGGGCCCAGAACGTCATGGCCGCCAAGTCGGCCACGATCGTCTACGACGGCGTCGACCACCGCGTCACCGACCCGCGGATCGTCTCCTACGCCGAGGTCGCACCCCTGCTCCCCAAGGCAGCCGGCGTCTTCCGCGCCGTCTTCGACGTCCAGGAGTTCCTCCGCGTCACCAACGCGGACTGACCGTCGGGTTGGCGGGACTCGAACCCGCGTTCGCCTGGACCCAAACCAGGGGGGATGGCCGCTTCCCTACAACCCGTTGTCCACACAGACGACGAGGGCCGCCACGAGGAGCTCGTCCTCGGAGCGGCCCTCGGTGCGCCTGGCTGCAGGCTCAGGTCGGCGGCCGCTCCCCGGACGGGTAGCGGTGGCTCGGACGCGGTCGCTGCATGCCGACCACGCTAACCAGGCCGAAGCCCCGGGCGCACACCATTTTTCGCGCGCTGCTCCGGGCTACTCCGCGCTCTCCCGTTGCTCCAGACCGACGGCCTGTCGCAGCTCGTCGCGGTCGTCCCTGAGCTCAGGATGGTCGCGGGCCAGCCGCTCCATCATCGCGGAGAGCCCTTCGGCGATCGCGTTCAGCTTCTGCTGAACGGCGTCGTCGGATCGCTTCTGGGTGTTCTGCAAGAGGGCCACCAGCAGGAACGTGACGATCGTCGTGGCCGTGTTGATGATCAGCTGCCAGGTGTCCACATCGGGCAGCACGAGGATCGACGGTGCCCAGATCACCACCAGCAGCACGCAGAGCACGAAGAACCACGCCCGCGACACGAACGCGCTGGCATGGCTGGCGAAGCGGTCGAAGAACCCCAGCCGGCCGGAGACCTCCGACGGCATCGTCTTCTGGTCCTGCTGATCGCCGCCGGCCCGCTCCCGCCCGGAGTGCCGTCCCCGCTCGCTCGTCGACATCACTACCTCCTCTGCCGACTGTCCAGGTACCCGATCCGCTTCTCGTCATGCCCCGAACTGGTGCGCGGTAGGTTGCGGAGCGTGGGATACGAGCTGAGGGACCGGTTGGTGGTCGGGATCGCGTCGAGCGCGCTCTTCGACCTGACCGAGTCCGACGCCTACTTCCGCGAGCACGGCGAGGAGGCCTACCGCCGCTACCAGGACGAGCGCATCGACGACCCGCTCCGACCGGGTGTCGCGTTCCCGTTCATCAAGCGGCTACTGAGCCTCAACGACCTGGCCGACGATGTCGACGACGGTCTCGTCGAGGTGATCGTGGTCTCGCGCAACGACCCCAACACCGGGCTGCGGGTGATGCGCTCGATCGAGCACCACGGCCTGCCGATGACCCGCGCCGTCTTCACCCAGGGTCGCTCGCCCCACCGCTACATCGGCGCGCTCGGGATGTCGCTGTTCCTCAGCGGCAACCGCGACGACGTCATCGCGGCCAACCACGAGGGCTTCCCGGCCGGTCACGTGCTGCCCTCGGCGGCGACGTACGACGAGACCGATCGCTCCGTCGTCGTCGCCTTCGACTTCGACGGCGTGCTCGCCGACGACGGCTCCGAGCGGGTCTTCCGCGAGGAGGGGATCGAGAGGTATCGGGCCTACGAGGCGAGCCGGAAGACCGAACCGCTCGAGCCCGGGCCGCTGCAGCCGCTGCTGCGCGACCTCAACCGGATCCAGCAGATCGAGGAGCAGCGCCGCCTGGAGGACCCCGACTACGAGCCACGGCTGCGGATCGCGCTGGTCACCGCCCGCGGTGCCCCGGCCCACGAGCGGGCCATCCGATCGCTGCAGTCGTGGGACGTCTACGTCAACGAGGCCTTCTTCCTGGGCGGCGTGGAGAAGGTGCGGGTGCTCGAGGTGCTCCGGCCGCTGATCTTCTTCGACGACCAGACGACCCACCTGGACGAGGCGGTCGAGTCGATCGCCGGGGTCCACATCCCCTACGGCGTCGCCAACTCCGACGACGTTCCCGCTGGTCAATAGCGCTTTACAGTTCATCCACAGGACGTGCTCATCTGGTGGATAGGTCCTTGAATATGACACCCTGGGCGGAGTTGTACAGGTTCTGTTCACTTGAGAAGTGCGAGGAGTTCACTCGATGACTTCGGCTATGTGTGCCAAGTGCACCGAAGACGAGGAGATCCGGGTTCTCTCGCGTTCGGCGGGGGGCCGCCGGCGGCTGATGTGCTGCAGGTGTGGATACGCGTGGGAGAGCGGGCGCTCCGGCCCCGCCCGGAGAACTGGTCTGACCGGACTGTTCGGAGCGGCCTGAGACGCCACCGGCGTACGTTTCACGGTGCCGTCGCCTGAGGTTCACCTCAGGCGGGCGCGCAGGTGCCGCGGAGTGGCTTGGGTAGAGGGCCGAGACCTGTCACGGGTTCCCCTACGAAGCTCCGAGGAGTTCCAACCCATGTCCGCAACTCGTCGCTCCCTGCTCACCGGAGGCGCCGCGGCCGGGGTCGGCCTGGCCGTCGCCGGCGCCGTTCCCGCGCTCGCCGAGGCGAAGCCCGCTCGGCCGGGCACCCCTGGCCGCAGGCGCGCCCGCGAGCCTTTCCCGCCGCTCGTGGACGACCCCAAGGGGATCCTCGCGCTCGCCGAGGGCTTCACGTACGCCATCGTCACCTCCGCCGGCGAGACGACCCTCGACTCCGGGCAGAAGACGCCGTCCAACCACGACGGGATGATGGTGCTCGGTGGCAGGCGCGGGCGCTACACGCTGATCCAGAACCACGAGATCGAGCCCGGCGAGGGCGTACCGGTTCCGCTCGTCGAGGGCACCGTCTACGACCCGGGCGCGCCCTCGGGCGGCTGCACCGTGATCACCACAGACGCGGGCGGCGCCAACTTCGGTGAGTACGTCGCGATCTCCGGCACCTCCACCAACTGCGCCGGCGGCCCGACGCCGTGGGGGACCTGGCTGACCTGCGAGGAGACCGTCGACGACGCCGGCGAGGAGTGGGAGGGCGAGGACGGCAGCAAGGGCGTCTACGAGAAGGACCACGGCTACGTCTTCGAGGTCTGGGCCGACGGCTCGGCCGACCCGCGCCCGATCAAGGCCTTCGGCCGCTACAAGCACGAGGCGTTGGCGATCGACAAGACGCGCACCAAGGTCTTCCTCTCCGAGGACGCCGACGAGCCCAACGGCCTCTTCTACCGCTGGACCGCCCCGGCCGGGGTGAAGCTCGGCCCGGGCGTGCTCACCGAGCTGGCCGACGACGCCGGCACGCTCGCCGCGATGCAGATCATCCTCCCCGACGGCTCGGTGCTGCCCGACGTGGCCTACCTGACCTCCGCGCAGATGGGTCAGCCCTTCCCGGTGACGTGGAAGACCGTCCCCGAGCGCGACGCCCAGGAGACGCAGTGCCGCGAGCAGTTCGCCGACGGCGAGGTCACCCGCGGGCGCAAGTTCGAGGGTGTGTGGGGCACCGACGAGGGTGTCTACGTGGTCAACTCCTACGCCTGGGAGGACACCGATCTTCCGGCCGACGCATCGCCTCACGACGGCATGGTCTGGTTCTACGACTACGAGGCCGAGACCATCCAGCTGGTGACGTACTTCCCGCACCAGACGCAGTCCGAGGACGATGCCCCGGCGCCGAAGTACACCGACCTCACCTTCGACGGCCCCGACAACGTCACCGTCACCCCGTGGGGCTCGCTGGTGCTCGCCGAGGACGGCACCGGCGCCTCGCACGTGCTCGGCGCGTTCCCTGGTGGCCCGGCGTACGCCATCGCCCGCAACGACCTGAACGACTCCGAGTTCTGCGGGCCGTGCTTCTCGCCCGACGGCAAGGTGCTCTTCGTCAACATGCAGGACCCCGGCTACACCCTGGCGATCGCCGGCCCGTGGGAGCGCTACCTCGGCTGAGGATCACGGGGCGGCGGCTCGAAGTGAGGTTGTGAGAACTGTGAGGTCGTGAGAGGAAGTTGACGGTCTCGCATGCGAGGGTTGGCTGCTGTTGAAACCTGGGCTGGTGATCGTGGGTGATATCTCGCCGACTGCCCGCACCTGAGGAGCCCACATGAGCCGCCGCCACTGGATTGACGACTGGCGTCCGGAGGACGCCACCTTCTGGGAGGAAACCGGGGCCAAGACCGCCCGCCGCAACTTGATCTGGTCGATCTTCTCCGAGCATCTCGGATTCTCGGTCTGGCTGATCTGGTCGGTCTCCTCGGCCTTCCTGGTCGCCCAAGGCTTCGAGTTCACCCCGAGCCAGCTCTTCTTCCTGATCGCGATCCCGAACCTGGTCGGTTCGCTGCTGCGGGTGCCCTACACCCTCGTGGTGCCGGTGTTCGGTGGCCGCAACTGGACGATGATCTCGGCCGCGCTGCTGCTCGTGCCGACCCTCGGCTTCTCGTACGCCGTCACCCAGCCGTCCACTCCCTACTGGGCCTTCTGCCTCATCGCCGCGACCGCCGGTCTCGGCGGTGGCAACTTCGCCTCCTCGATGGCCAACATCAACTTCTTCTACCCTTCGGACAAGAAGGGCGCCGCGCTCGGCCTCAACGCGGCCGGAGGAAACCTCGGCGTCGCGCTGATCCAGTTCCTGCTGCCGGTGTTGGTCGGTGGCGCCGGAGTCTTCGGTCTGGTGAAGGCTTCGGAGGGTGGCATCCACCTCGAGCGGGCCGCGCTGGTCTACGCCGGCCTGGCCATCCTGGGCGTCATCGCGGCGTTCTTCTTCATGGACAACATCACCGATGCCAAGTCCTCCCCGAGGGAGCAGCTCTCGATCGTGAAGTCGAAGCAGACCTGGATCATGTCGTTCCTCTACATCGGCACCTTCGGCTCCTTCATCGGCTACTCCGCCGCGATGCCGCTGCTGATCAAGCTGAACTTCTGGGTGCCCGAGCCCGCGCCGCTCGGCACCGGCATCTACTTCGCCTACTTCGCCTTCCTCGGCGCGCTGGTGGGCTCCGCCACCCGGCCCTTCGGTGGCTGGCTGGCCGACCGCCTGGGCGGTGCGAAGGTCACCCTCGGTGCGTTCGTCGGGATGGTCGTCTTCACCCTCGCGGTGCTGTGGACCCTCATGCAGCTCACCCCGAACCCGAACGCCTCGCCCGCCATCGCGTCCGAGAACCAGTCGTGGTTCCCGGTCTTCCTGGGCTTCTTCATGCTGGTCTTCGCCTCGACCGGCATCGGCAACGGGTCGACGTACAAGATGATCCCGTCGATCTTCCGCCGTGAGGCCGAGATGGCCACCACCCCGGGCACCGCCGAGCGCGAGGCCGCGCTGGCCGCCGCGACCAAGAAGTCCTCCGCCGCCGTCGGCATCATCGGTGCGGTCGGTGCGGTCGGCGGGTTCCTCATCCCGATCGCCTTCAACAGCCCGTGGGTCGACAACCCGCTGGACGCCACCAAGTCCGCCTTCGTCGGCTTCACGATCTTCTACGCGATCTGCGCCCTGGTCACCTTCGCGGTCTACCTGCGCCCGCAGAGCTCGCGGGTCACCGAGCTGGCCGACGTACGGATCTGACGTACGGATCTGACGTACGGATCTGACCCGGCACGGCCCGTGTAACACGTCGTTCGCAGGACTACTCGCCCTATCTGAACGGGCGAGAAGACCTACGAACAGCGTGTTACACGGGCCGCGGCCGAGCTCAGGCCAGCCCGATCGCCGCCTCCGCTGCCGCCAGGACCGGGGCGGTGACCTCGCGGCAGCGCTCGGCTCCCGCGGCGTACACCTCGGTGACGTACGTCCGGTCCGCGGCGAGCTCGCGGTAGCGCTTCTGGAGCGGCTCGAGCTCGGCGACGACCGCGTCGGTGACCGCCGCCTTGAGAGCCCCGTATCCCGACAGCCCCGCGGAAGAACCGCCGCAGGCCTCGAGGATGTCGATGAGGTTGGTGACACCGGGACGCTCGGGATCGCGGGAGACGTCCCCGGCGGAGTCGGTGACCGCACGAGAGACCTTGCGGCGTACGACATCGGCCTCGTCCAGCAGGAAGATCGACCCGGGGTGCTCGTCGCCGGCCGACTTCGACATCTTGCGGGTCGGGTCGGCCAGGTCCATGATCCGTGCCCCAGCCGCAGGATGCACCGCCTGCGGGACCGAGAAGACCCGGCCGTACGTCGTGTTGAACCGGATCGCGATGTCGCGAGCGAGCTCGACGTGCTGGCGCTGGTCGTCGCCGACGGGCACCTCTGTGGCCCCGTAGAGCAGGATGTCGGCCGCCATCAGCACCGGATAGGTGAACAGCGAGGCGCGCACCGACGCCCCGACGCGGCGCGACTTCTCCTTGAACTGGATCATCCGGCCCAGCTCGCCGGTGTGCGCGACGCATTCGAGCAGATAGCCGAGCGACCGGTGCGCGGGGACGTGAGACTGGATGAACAACGTGGCCGGTTCGAGTCCGGAGGCCATCAGGAGGAGGGCCATCTCCTCCGTCCGCGTACGCAGCACCGACGGTTCATGGGGCAGCGTCAGCGCGTGCAGGTCGGAGAGCCCGTAGAAGGCCGTGGAGTCGGCCGTGGCGGCCATCTCGACAGGCTCGATACATCGCATCGGCCGGAGCGCGCCGAGCAGGTTGCCGAGGGTGAGTCGGCCGGAGGGAGTGATGAGAGAGAGTCGCCTGGTCATGGTGGACCTTTCGGGTGTGAGGCCCACGGGTCAGCGACGATCAACGAGAAAGGCCGCCCGTGGGCGGCCTGGTGTGAGTGCTCAACAATCGGGTGGACCGCCTAGGAGGCGGGCCACCACTGGGTGGAACGAATGCTGAACACCCCACCAGTGTCGCACACGTCACGGATACCGTGTGGCCCATGACGACGATCACAGAGCCGACCACCTGCCAGGGGCACTCGACGGTCGTCTTCGATGACAGCCTGGCCGACTACGACTTCGGTCCGACGCATCCGATGGCGCCGATCCGGGTGGATCTGACGATGCGGCTGGCAGGCGAGCTCGGCGTGCTCGACCACCTGAAGGTCGTCGAGGCGCCGATGGGCACGCCGGAGCAGCTGCTCACCATCCACGACGAGAGCTACATCGAGGCGGTCATCAAGGCCGGCCGCAGCGGCGACGCTGACCTCGCCCACGGCCTCGGCACCGAGGACGACCCGGTCTTCCCGCACATCCACGACGCCAGCGCCCACATCGTCGGCGCGAGCATCGAGGCCTGCCGCCAGGTCTACTCCGGCGAGAGCCTGCACAGCGCCAACATCATGGGCGGCCTCCACCACGCGATGCGCGGCCGAGCGTCCGGGTTCTGCATCTACAACGACGTCGCCGCCGGCATCCAGTGGCTGCTCGACCAAGGGGTGAAGAAGGTCGCCTACGTCGACGTGGACGTGCACCACGGGGATGGCGTCGAGCGCGCCTTCTGGAACGACCCCCGCGTCCTGACGATCTCGCTGCACGAGACCGGGCAGCTGCTCTTTCCCGGGACGGGCTTCGCCGAGGAGGTCGGCGGGCCCGAGGCCGAGGGGAGCGCGGTCAACGTCGCGCTGCCGCCCGGCACGGCCGACCACGGCTGGCTGCGTGCCTTCCATGCCGTCGTACCCGAGCTGATCCGCGAGTTCCAGCCGGAGATCCTGGTGACCCAGCAGGGCTGCGACTCGCACACCGACGACCCCCTCGCCGACCTGGCACTCAGCGTGGACGGCCAGCGGGCGGCGTACGTCGCCCTCCACGAGCTCGCTCACGAGGTGTGCGCGGGCAAGTGGGTGGCGTTCGGGGGCGGTGGTTATGCGGTCGTCGACGTCGTGCCACGCGCGTGGACGCACCTTCTTGCGCTAGTCTCGGGTCATCCCTTGGAGCCGACGCTCGACGTGCCAGGTGGCTGGCGCGAGCACGTGCAGACGCGCCTCGGGAGGGTCGCACCGTTGCGTATGACGGACGGACGTGAACCGGCCTACCGCGACTGGGGGAGTGGGTATGACCCCGGCACGTGGCTGGACCGGCAGGTCCACGCGACTCGCACAGCGGTGTTCCCGCTGCACGGACTCGACCCGATGCCGTAGTCCCCGGCACCTAGTTTCGAGCTGGTCTAGAAACCGCAGATCGTCGCGCCCAAAAGCAACCCGACACGCCGGTCGTATGTGAGATTCTCAAGGGTGTCCCCTTCCCCATCAGTCACATCAGGCCCTATTCTCACTTTGGGATCGCGTTTTGGACCAGCGGTGGGGAAGCCGCTGGCGTCGCGATCACTCGAGAGAGAACGGTGGAAGCAGATGGTTACTCCTTCTGGAGACATCTCTGACAGCAAGTTCCTGACCGTTGCCGAGGTTGCGTCGATGATGCGCGTCTCCAAGATGACGGTCTACCGGTTGGTTCACTCGGGCGAGCTGCCTGCGGTGCGCGTCGGTCGCTCCTTCCGGGTTCGGGAGGACGACGCGAACGAATACCTCAAGAGCTCGTTCTACAACGCGGGCTAGTTGTCGGACCCCGCGCCCGGGCAGGATGGGCGCGGGGGCAACACCGGTCCCAAGCGGGTCACCGATTCTCTCTGGGTGCCCGGGCTTCGTTAGTCTTACCCCCTAGGTCTGTTTGCCGCGCGCTGCGGTGAGTGGCCGCGTCGGCACCGGGCCGGCATTCTCTGCAACGATCGTGAAGGGTTCCCCGTGGGTTCTGTCATCAAGAAGCGTCGCAAGCGCATGGCGAAGAAGAAGCACCGCAAGCTGCTCAAGAAGACTCGCGTCCAGCGCCGCAAGCTCGGCAAGTGACGTACGTGGCGTAGGTGGCGGAGCGCACTGGGCCCGGCCGAAGCGAAGCCCGCGGCGGGCAGCAAGGTCGGGTCCTCCTGGTCACCGGGGTCTCGCGTGACCTCGGGCGCCGTTTCGCGCGCGCTGCCGCCTGCCACCCGAACGTCGAGCGGGTGATCGGCGTCGATGTCGCACCGCCTCGCGGTGACATCGGCAAGGTCGGATTCGTCCGAGCCGACATCCGCAACCCGGTGATCGCCAAGGTGATCGCCAAGGAGGAGGTCGACACCGTCGTCCATCTCAGCGTCATCGCGACCCCCGGCACCACCGGGGGTCGTTCGACGATGAAGGAGCTCAACGTCATCGGGACGATGCAGCTCCTGGCGGCGTGCCAGACCGCGCCGTCCCTGCGCCAGGTCGTGGTGAAGTCGACGACCCAGGTCTACGGGGCGAGCAGCCGCGACCCGGCGATGTTCACCGAGTCCATGGAGCCGCGGCGCACCCCGTCCTCCGGCTATGCCCGCGACGTGGCCGACATCGAGTCCTACGTACGCGGCTTCGCCCGTCGTCGTCCGGACGTGGTGGTCACGGTGCTGCGCTGTGCCAACGTCCTCGGCCCGAGCGTGGTCAGCCCGATCGCGGCCCACTTCCGGCGCGCGGTGGTGCCCAACGTGCTCGGCTTCGACCCGCGCCTGCAGTTCCTCCACGAGCAGGATCTCTACGGCGTCCTGGAGCATTCCGTACGCACCGGCGTCCCCGGCACCTTCAACGTCGCCGGCGACGGCGTACTGACCCATTCCCAGGTCGCCAGGCGGCTGCAGCGGATGACCGTGCCGATCCCCGAGCCGCTGTTCGGCCTGGCGAGGTTCGGCGGCGGCGAGTATCCCGCCGAGCTGAGGGCGCTGCTGACCTACGGCCGCGGCGTCGACACCACGCGGATGCGCACCCTTCTCGGCTTCGAACCTCGATACACCACCGAGGACACGGTCCTAGACTTTGCGGACAGCGTGATGCCCTCCCCGAATCGTGCCGACCGTGCGTTGGCGGCCTTGGAGAGCCGACTGACAGGAGCGTCCGGTGACTGAGTCCGCCGCCCAGAGTTTCAGCGGCGCCCAGGCGCGCGAGCGCCACCCGCTGCGGGCGATCCCGGCGGCCGACTGGGCCGCGGCCCTGGAGAGCGCCGCCAAAGAGGTCTTCGGCGTCGAGTGGGAGGAGCAGCTCGCTCGGTTCATCGTGTTCCTGCGGCGCCGGATCTCGGGCGAATACTCCGTCGACGAATACGGCTTCGACCGCGAGCTCACCCAACGCTTCCTGCTGGCCGTGCTGCGGCCGATCAAGGAGAAGTGGTTCCGGGTCGAGGTGCGCGGCATCGAGAACATCCCGACCGACGGCGGCGCCCTGATCGTCTCCAACCACTCCGGCACCATCCCGATGGACGGCCTGATGACGATGGTCTCCATCCACGACGAGCTCGGACGTGACCTGCGCCCGCTGGGCGCCGACCTGGTCTTCAGGATGCCGATCGTCGGCAACATCGCCCGCAAGGCCGGCGCGACGCTGGCCTGCAGCGAGGACGCCGAGCGGATGCTCCGCAACGGCGAGCTCGTCGGCGTATGGCCCGAGGGCTTCAAGGGCATCGGCAAGCCCTACAGCGAGCGTTACAAGCTCCAGCGCTTCGGTCGTGGCGGCTTCGTCTCGTCCGCGCTGCGCACCGGCGTCCCGATCGTGCCGCTCTCCGTCGTCGGTGCCGAGGAGATCTACCCGCTGGTCGGCAACATCCCGGCCCTCGCCAAGGTCCTCGGCGTGCCCTACCTGCCGATCACCCCGTTCTTCCCGCTCCTCGGGCCGCTGGGTCTCATCCCGCTCCCGTCGAAGTGGCTGATCGAGTTCGGCGAGCCCATTCGCACCGATGCGTACGACGCCTCCGAGGCCGACGACCCGATGCTGGTCTTCAACGTCACCGACCAGGTGCGCGAGACGATCCAGCAGACTCTCTACCGCCTCCTGGGCGAGCGCGCCTCCGTCTTCGGCTGACCCCCTCCCGCCGAGGCGTCAGCCCCGTCGGCCGAGGCGTCACTCCCGTCGGTCGAGATGGCACGCGCGTGCCAACTCGACCAGCGCAGGTGACGCCTCGGCGGGCGGTTACGGGCTGAGCAGGCCGGTGGCGCCGGCGAGCACGTCGCCGACCAGGCCGGTCACACCGGTGACCAGGCCGGTGACGGGGTCCGTCACGGTGCCGGTGTCGGTGTCGGGGTCCTCGGAGGGGTCGCCGTCCGACGGGGTGGGAGTGGGCAGGACGCTGCCGTCGTCGTCCGGAGCCTCGGAGGGCTGCTCGGCGTCGTCCTTGGTGTCGTCCTTGGGGTCGGTCACCGAGCCGGGACCGATCTTGTCAGGGTCGATGGACGGCAGGTCGAGGGCGTTGTCGTCCTGCGTGAGCGGCGGCAGGGCCTCGGCCTCGACGACGGTGTCGGCCGGAAGCAGACCGTCGATGTCGGAGGTGAGGCTGGAGACCAGCGTCGCGGGAAGCTCGGTGATGCCACCCTCGCAGGTGGGACAGAGCTGGGCCGCGGCCTGGTCGATCAGCACGAGTGTCTGGGCGGCGTCGGAGACCGCGGGCTCGGCCCGCTCGGGGACCTGCGGGCTCAGCTCGGCAAGCTCCTCGACACCATCGGCCGCGAACGTACGCAGCTGGGCGAGCGAGTCGTTGTCCTGGGACTGCTCGAAGTCGCTGATCAGCAGGTCGGAGCCACGGGCGGCCTGTTGCGAGAAGGTCTCCAGCGTCGTGGTGACCCGCTCGGCGTCGGTCATCGGGGCGTCGGCGACCAGCGACTTGGCCTCGCGCAGGCGGGTGCCGGCGTCCTCGAGGATCCGGATGCCGCGGGCCTGCGTGCTGACGGTGAAGCCTGCGGAGACGTTCTCCACGGCACGCTTGACCGGGTAGAGCGAGTCACCCGGAAGGGCGGTCTGGGATGCGGCCGCGGCGCCTGCGGTGCCACCGACGATCGCCATCGCGGCGAAGGCGACGGCCAGCTTGCGCTGCCGGCGCGGCCTGCGGACCGGGCCGACGGTGAGCTTGCGCTCGACCGTCCTCTCGGTGCGCGGCGCGGGCACGAGCTCGGTGTCGGCGGCCGCCATGAGGCGCTCGCGCAGGGAGACGGAGAAGTCGCGACTGGGGACGGCGGAGTCGCTGAGAGTGGAGAGCGACGAAGCGAAGACGGCCAGATCACGAAGCTCGTCGGCAGACTGCGAGGCACGCCGATCCGTCGCGGCAGCAGCCGCGACCATTCGGTCGAACTCGTCGGCACGCTTTCGCGCCGGGAATGCCGGGCTCATCGGGGGGTTCCTACTCGGTGTCGGCTGTCAGGGATTCGTCGAAACAGCTGCGCACAAGGCGCTGCCATGTCGGACAACGAGTCGCCCCGGCCGCGGGTTACGGCAACCGGTCGAGCATTCAAGGTGGTGCGGAACACAGTCATCAGCGGATCCCGTCAGGCATCTGCTTGGCGAGATTGCGGATCCCGCGTAGCTGGAGCTGTTTCACGGCTCCGTCGCTGCGCCCGAGGATAGCGGCTGTCTCCGCGATTGACAGCCCTTGGAGGAAACGCATGATGATGCAGTCGCGCTGCTCGTCGGGCAGCTTGGAGAGTGCGCCGAGCAGCATCTCGTTGGTGATCCCGGCCATCACGATCTTCTCGGGCCCGTCGGCCGAGGAGTCGTGCTGACCCATGTCCTCGGTGGTCATCTCCAGGCGCGTACGTCCCGCCTTGAAGTGGTCCGTGGCCAGGTTGCGCGCGATGGTCATCAGCCAGGCGCCGAAGTCCTTGCCCTGCCAGCGGAAGCCGGTCATCGAGCGCAGCGCCCGGAAGAAGGTCTCCGAGGTGAGGTCCTCGGCGACCTGGGCAGAGCGGGTCCGGTAGAAGAGGAACCGGTAGACCGCGCCGTGGTAGTGGTCGTAGAGGAGGCCGAAAGCCTCCTTGTCGCCCTTGCGGGCGAGCTCGACCAGCGCGATCAGCCGGGTGCGATCGGCCTCGCTCTCCTCCGAGGAGGCGGCGAGCTCGGTGTCGTCGTCGGGCTCGTTGTCGGAGCGGGGCTGGGTCTCGTGGGTGCCACCCGAGCCGCGACGCTCGGGCTCGGCGAACGGACCGGAGGCTCCGGCCACGCCGGCGTAGGCGGGCTCGTAGCCCTCGTTCATCAGGAGCAGCTCGACCGCAGCACGCAGCGCATCCAAGCGACGATGGACGTCATTGGCGCGGCGCGACATGTGGGTCCCTCCCGAAGACTCCCCCTGAGCGAGCCCAACCTTACGGGTAAGGGCATCCCGATGTCAGGTCCCGAGCCGAAGTTGCGTCGGCGTGTGTTGGCATTTTCCTGACACGGCGCTGAATACCCGTCCGTGCATACGGGTCGCCACGGGCACGATCACTGCCGCCGACCACGCAGTGCGATCGCCACGGCGATCGCCCCCGTGGCGGCGCCGCCGAGCGCCGCGGTCACCACGCCTGCCCGGGCTGCCTTGCGCCCGGTGCGATAGTCGCGGATCGGCCAGCCCTTCGAGCGCGCATGGGCGCGCAGCCGCGCGTCCGGGTTGATCGCGCACGGGTGTCCGACCAGCGAGAGCATCGGCAGGTCGTTGTAGGAGTCCGAGTAGGCCGCACAGCGAGACAGATCGAGATTCTCGCGGGCCGCGATCGCCTTGACCGCCTCGGCCTTGGCGGGCCCGTGGAGCATCTCGCCGACCAGCTCGCCGGTGTAGACGCCGTCCTCGGTGGCCGCCACCGTGCCGAGGGCACCGGTGAGCCCGAGCCGCCGGGCGATGACCCGAGCGGCCTCGACGGGCGCCGCGGTCACCAGCCACACGCGCTGTCCCTGGTCGATATGGGTCTGCGCGAGAGCTCGGGTGCCGGGCCAGATCCGGTGGGCCATGCCCTCCTCGAAGATCTCCTCCATCAGGCTCTCGACCTCCTCGGCGCGGTGGCCGCGGATGAACGACAGCGCCGACGAACGCGCCGACTCCATGTGGGCCGGGTCCTCGACGCCGGCGACGCGGAAGTAGGCCTGCTTGTACGCAGCCGAGGCGATGTCGCGGGTGCGGAAGAACTTGCGCCGATACAGGCCACGGGCCAGATGGAAGATCGTCGCGCCCTGCATGATCGTGTTGTCCACGTCGAAGAAGGCGGCAGCCGTCGGGTCGCCGCCGGCAGGATGCAGCCAGGCCTCGATCTCCGCGGCCGCGGCCGATGCCTCGCCGGCGAGGGCCGAACGGCGTTTGAGGTCTTTTCGCCGCAGCTCGGCGCGGCGGCGGTCGCTGGCGCTGCTCATTTCGCCAACAGTAGTGGTCCGGACGCCGTCGCGGGACCCAGGTTCCACGCCGGGTGTCGGGCCAGGTGCGAAGATGGTCGGATGGAACCGCGTGTGACCTTCTACTCCCGCCAGGGCTGCCACCTCTGCGACGAGGCGAGGCTGGTCGTCGAGAAGGTGGTCGGGGACGACTACACCGAGGTCGACATCGACGCCGACGAGGAGCTGCGCGAGCGCTTCACGAACGAGGTGCCCGTGACGTACGTCGACGGGAAGCAGCACGACTTCTGGCGTGTCTCCGAGGAGCGGCTGAGGTCAGCGCTGGCGCGCTCCCCAGAATAACTGTCGATCGGCCCATTACCCCGAACAACCCCCCTCTGACAACTCCGCAAACACGTGTGCTAGCCGACGGTCTCCGAGTTTGTTCTCACGGTCACAAACTCCGTATGGTGGCTGAGCCGCAGGGCGATCCCGGGCTAAAAAGCCCCCGTCTGTGGCGCCGGCATTGAAAGAGCAGAGCGTGACGGCACGGAGCACCAATACGGGCGAGGGCAGCAGTGCCCAGGACCCCCACCGGGACATCCCCGAGGCGACGGTCGCCCGGCTCCCGGTCTACCTCCGGGCCCTGACCTCGCTCGCCGAGCGCAACATCGCCTCCTGCTCCTCCGAGGAGCTCGCGACGGCTGCCGGGGTCAACTCCGCCAAGCTGCGCAAGGACCTCTCCTATCTGGGCTCCTACGGCACCCGTGGCGTCGGCTACGACGTCGACTACCTGAGCTACCAGATCGCCCGCGAGATCGGCGTGACCCACGACTGGCCGGTCATCATCGTCGGTATCGGAAACCTGGGTCAGGCGCTCGCCAACTTCTCCGGTTTCAGCAGCCGCGGCTTCCGCACCGTCGCGCTCCTGGACGCGGCCGCCCAGATGCAGGGCCGCACGGTCGCCGGGCTCGAGGTCCGGCCGTTCGCCGACCTGGCCGAGATCGTCGCAGCCGAGCAGGTCTCGATCGGCGTCATCTCGGTGCCGGCGACCGCGGCCCAGGACGTCGCCGACGCGATGGTCGCGGCCGGCATCAGCAGCATCCTCAACTTCGCGCCCGCCGTCCTGAACGTGCCGCCCGGCGTCGACGTACGCAAGGTCGATCTCTCCATCGAGCTGCAGATCCTCGCGTATCACGAGTCGCGCAAGGCTGCCGAGGCTGACGGAGCGGTAGATAATGGTTCCGAGGAAGGGATCACCGCATGAGCGTCCTAGTTGTCGGCATCTCCCATAACTCCGCGCCGGTCTCGCTGCTCGAGGCGGCGGCGGTGGACGCGGACGGTCTGCAGAAGCTCCTCACTGACGTGGCTGGTTGTGAACATGTCAGCGAGGCAGCGGTCATCGCGACCTGCAACCGCCTCGAGATCTACACCGAGGTCGAGCGCTTCCACGGCTCCGTCGAGGAGCTGTCGCGCCGGATCATCGAGGGCGCCGGTCAGACGCTCGAGACGATGCTGCCGCACCTCTACGTCCACTACGACGACGGTGCCGTCTCCCACCTGTTCAAGGTGGCCGCCGGGCTCGACTCGATGGCCGTCGGCGAGGGCCAGATCCTCGGACAGGCGCGTGCCGCCCTGCAGCTCGGCCAAGAGATGGGCACGGTCGGGCCAGCGCTCAACAGCCTGTTCCAGCAGGCGCTGCGGGTCGGTAAGCGCTCCCGCACGGAGACCGACATCGACCGGGCCGCCCCATCGCTGGTCACCGCGTCGCTGAGCCGAGCCGAGCAGGCCGTGGGTGACGTACGCGGCAAGCGGGTCGCCGTCGTCGGCGCCGGTGCGATGGCCGGGCTGGCCACCGCGACCGTCTCCCGGCTGGAGGCCGCCGACGTCGTCGTGGTCAACCGCACCACGGCCAACGCCGAGCGGCTCGCCAACGAGTACGGCGCGCGTTCGGCCTCGCTCGACAAGCTGGCCGAGGAGGTCGCGGCCGCCGACATCGTCATCACCTGTGCGGGCGCCAGCGGGCTGCTCGTCCCGGCCGACATGGTCGGGGACCGCAGCGACCACCCGATCGCGCTGATCGACCTGGCCCTGCCCCATGACATCGACCCCGACGCCGGCTCGCTCCCCGGAGCCACCCTGATCGACCTGGCCGCCCTCGCCGACGAGTTGCACGCCTCGCCCGCCGGCAAGGAGGTGCTCGCGGTCCGCGACATCGTCACCCAGGAGGTCGCGGCCTTCCTGAGCGCTCGTCGCCAGTCCGCGGTCACCCCGACGGTCGTCGCGCTGCGGAGCATGGCCACCGGCGTCGTCGACGCCGAGATGGAACGCCTCGACAACAAGCTGCCCGACCTCGACGAGGCGACTCGTGCCGAGGTCCTCCGGACCGTACGCCGCGTGGCCGACAAGCTCCTCCACGAGCCGACCGTCCGGGTCAAGGAGCTCGCCAACGAGACCGGCGCGGTGTCCTACGCGGCTGCTCTTGCCGAGCTCTTCGCGCTCGACCAGAACGCGGTCTCGGCCGTCACCCGGGCCGACGTCCCAGGAGACCCCTCATGAGAACACTTCGCCTCGGCACCCGCCGATCCCAGCTCGCCGTCACCCAGTCGACCCTCGTCGCGGAGATGCTCCGTGCCCAGGGCCACATCGTCGAGCTGGTCGAGATCGTCTCCGACGGCGACCGCAGCCAGGCGGCGAACACCCCGCTGACCAGCGCCAATTCGACCGGCGTCTTCGTCAGCGCGCTGCGCGACGCGCTCCACGCCAAAGAGATCGACCTCGCGGTCCACTCTCTCAAGGACCTGCCGACCTACCCCGAGGACGGCATCGAGCTGGTCGCGATCCTGCCCCGCGAGGACCCGCGCGACGTGATCGTCGCTCGCGACGGCCTGACTCTCGGCGAGCTCCCGCAGGGCTCCCGGGTCGGCACCGGCTCGCCGCGACGGGTCGCCCAGATCAAGGCCCTCGGCCTCGGCCTGGAGCTGGCCGGCATCCGGGGCAACGTGGACACCCGCATCGGCAAGGTCCGCTCGGGCGAGTTCGACGCGGTCGTGCTCGCGCGTGCCGGCCTGGCCCGCATCGACCGGCTCGACGAGGTCACCGAGGTCCTCGACCCGATCCAGGTGCTGCCCGCTCCCGGTCAAGGGGCCCTGGCGGTCGAGTGTCGTGCGGGCGACGCCGATGCCGACGTACGCAAGATTCTGACCTCCCTCGACGACGCGCCCACCCGAGCGGCTGTCGAGGCGGAACGCGCAGTGCTCGCCACCCTCGAAGGTGGCTGTGCCGCGCCCATCGGGACCCTCGCCGACGTGGTGGAGGGTGAGGAAGGACCAGAGCTGTGGGTGCGGGCAGTGGCGCTCTCACTCGACGGCTCGCTCTCGGTTCGACTCTCCGCATCCGGGCCGCTCGACGACGCCGCCGGCGTCGGGCGCCGGCTCGCCGAGGAGATGCTCGCCGAGGGTGCAGCAGACCTGACCGACGATCCCGCGGACCCAGGCCAGGCTGTCATGGACACGGGCGGTTCCCCCCAGACCGCTCCCGAGCAGGACAAGGTGCACAACGCATGACCCGAGCAAAGACCACCGAGCAGACGGCCGAGCACAGCTCGACCACCCCACTGGGCTGGGTGTCCTTCGTCGGCAGCGGTCCCGGTGACCCTGAGCTGCTGACGGTACGGGCGATCGACCTGTTGAAGCAGGCCGATGTTGTCGTGACCGAGGCCCCCGAGCACGCATCACTGGTGCGCGGCGTGCTCGGCATCCCCGAGCCGGTCGAGCCGGCCGAGGGTGACGAGACCCCGGAACCGGTCGGACCCGAGTTCATCGACGGCGGGTTCGGCGTGGACGGCCAGCCCCTGGCCAACGCCGCTCGTGCCAAGGCCGTCGTCAAGCAGGCGAAGCTGGGCAAGCGCGTCGTGCGCCTGATGACCGGCGACCCCTTCCTCTACGCCTCCGGCCCCGAGGAGGCGCAGTCCTGCGCCAAGGCGGGCATCGGCTTCGAGATCGTCCCCGGCGTCTCGTCGGTGTCGGCGGTTCCGGCCTACGCCGGCATCCCGCTGACGACCAAGGACCACCAGGAGGTCGCGGTCGTCACCTGCAACGAGAAGGTCGACTGGAGCCAGTACGCGGACAACCGCACGCTCGTCCTCCTCTCCGGTGTCGGCATGATCGGCGACATCGCCAAGGAGCTCATCGCGGCGGGCCGCTCGGCCAGGACCCCGGTCGCGATCACCCGCGTCGGCACCACGACCGAGCAGTCGACGGTAGAGTCGACGCTGGAGAACATCGCCGTCGACGCTCGCGCCGCACGGATGGCGCCGCCGGCGATCGTGGTGATCGGCAAGGTGGTCAGCTTGCGTGAGACGCTCTCGTGGTTCGAGACGAAGCCGCTCTTCGGCTGGCGTGTCCTGGTGCCGCGCACCAAGGAGCAGGCGCCGGCGCTGTCGCTGAAGCTGAAGGGCTTCGGTGCCGTGCCCGAGGAGGTGCCGACGATCTCCGTCGAGCCGCCGCGCAACCCGCAGCAGATGGACAAGGCCGTACGCGGTCTGGTCGAGGGCCGCTACAACTGGATCGCCTTCACCTCGATCAACGCGGTGCGCGCCGTGCGCGAGAAGTTCGACGAGTACGGCCTGGACTGCCGTGCCTTCTCCGGTCTGAAGATCGCCGCCGTCGGCGAGAAGACCGGCCAGGCGCTCGAGGCCTGGGGTCTGCGCCCCGACCTGGTGCCGAACACCGACAACCAGTCGGCCGCCGGCCTGCTCGAGGTGTGGCCGGAGTACGACGAGGACCTCGACCCGATCAACCGGGTCTTCCTCCCGCGCGCCGACATCGCCACCGAGAACCTCATCGCCGGCCTGGTCGACCTCGGCTGGGAGTGCGACGACGTGACCGCCTACCGCACCGTCCGGGCGGCCCCGCCGCCCGCGCCGACCCGCGACGCGATCAAGACGGGCAAGTTCGACGCGGTGGTCTTCACCTCCTCGTCCACGGTCCGCAACCTGGTCGGCATCGCGGGCAAGCCGCACACCTCCACGGTGATCGCGGCGATCGGTCCGGCCACCGCCAAGACCGCCGAGGAGCACGGCCTGCGGGTCGACGTGATGTCGCCCGAGCCGTCGATCGAGGCGCTCACCGAGGCGCTCGCCGCGTTCGGTGCCGCGCGTCGGGCCTCGCTGGTCGAGCAGGGCCTGCCGGTCACCAAGCCGTCCGACCGACGCCCCGCCTCGCGACGCCGCTCGCGTACCTCCTGAACCGACCGTTCGACGGCAACAGCCGCGTGCTCCCGAGTGTGGGTGCACGCGGCTGTTGCACTACCGTGGAACGTACCCTTTTGCGATGGAGTGCAGATGAGCATCGAGAAGCCCGTGATCCGTCCCCGCCGGCTGCGCCGCACGCCGATTTTGCGCCGGATGGTCGCGGAGACGGCCGTACGTCCCGCCAACCTGGTCCTGCCCGCGTTCGTGCGCGAGGGCATCAGCGAGCCCGTCCCGCTGTCGACCATGCCCGGCGTGGTCCAGCACAGCCGCGAGTCGCTGCGCAAGGCGGCCGCTGAGGCGGCCGCGGCAGGGATCGGCGGCATCATGCTCTTCGGCGTCCCGGAGACGAAGGACGCGGTCGGCTCCGGCGCGCTGGACCCCGAGGGCATCCTCAACCTGGCCATCGCCGACGTGGTCTCCGAGGTCGGCGACGCGCTCACCGTGATGAGCGACCTGTGCCTGGACGAGTTCACCGACCACGGTCACTGCGGTGTGCTCGCCGAGGACGGCTCCGTCGACAACGACGCCACCCTCGAGATCTACGCACAGATGGCGATCGCCCACGCCGAGGCCGGCGTCCACATGGTCGGTCCGTCCGGGATGATGGACGGCCAGGTCGCGGTGACCCGCGATGCCCTCGACGGCGCCGGTCACACCGACGTCTCGATCCTCGCCTACTCCGCGAAGTACGCCTCCGCCTTCTTCGGTCCGTTCCGGGAGGCGGTCAACTCCTCGCTCACGGGTGATCGGCGCACCTACCAGCAGGATCCGGCCAATGCCTTGGAGGGTGTCCGCGAGGCGCTCCTTGACGTGGCCGAGGGCGCCGATATCGTGATGGTCAAGCCCGGGCTCCCGTATCTCGACGTTCTGCAGCGAGTGCGTGAGTCTGTCGATGTTCCCGTGGCTGCCTACAACATCTCGGGGGAGTACGCGATGTTGGAAGCCGCCGCTGCGAACGGCTGGATCGACCGCGAACCGGCGATCCTGGAGACACTCACCGCCTTCAAGAGGGCGGGCGCGGACGTCATTCTGACCTACTGGGCCACCGAAGCGGCCGGCTGGCTGCGAGGCTGACGTCCTCGCTTCAGCAGCCGAGCAGCTCTGTGACGTGGAACATATCCTGAGAGTAGACTGCAGCCCGTGACCAATGGAGAGTTGGCCAGCCCCAAGCGCACCGGTCGGCCGCGCAACAGTGGACGTGATTCGGCGAATCCGCGAGAAGAGATCCTCAAAGAGGCATCCAGGCTGTTCACCGCTCAAGGTGTCGCGGCGACGACGATCAGTCAGATCGCCGAGTGCGTCGGGCTGCGTCAGTCCTCGATGTACTACTACTACAAGTCCAAGGAGGAGATCCTCTCCGCCTTGATGGAGAAGAACCGCGAGTCGCTCACGCTCGCGGAGAAGCTTCTCGAGGAGGACGGTCCGGTCGCTCCGCGGCTCTACGCCTTCCTCTACACCGACGTACGCCAGCTGTGCACCGCCCCGCTCGACTTCTACGAGCTGGAGGTCGCCGCCCTGGCGCAGCCCCAGGTCTTCGCGGGCTTCGAGGACGACGGCGAGAAGCTGCGCGCTGCGGCCGCCCAGCTCCTCGAGCTGGGCGTCGACAGCGGTGAGCTGCGCCAGACCGACCCCGCCGCCACCGCCCTGATGCTGCTCTCCCTCAACGAAGGCGCCCAGCACCGGCTGTGGCACGGCCGGCGTGAGGAGGAGAGGGCGTCGGAGAGCTCGGACGCCCTGGCCCAGTCGGTCGCCGACTACCACCTCAGCTCCCTGCTGGCCGACGCGTCCTCCCTGGCCGCGGTCCGCGAGGCCGGCCGCGACTTCGTCACCGAGTACGAGGACGACGAGCCCGCCGCCTGAGCGTTTGTCGCGATTCGGTGTGACTGCGTGGCTCGCGCAGCTGTAACACGTCGTTCGTAGGACTATCCGGTCGTTCTGATAGGGCGAGTAGTCCTACGAACGACGTGTTACACGCCCGCCGGCCGGCGATCACCGCTCCGGACATGCGAAGGGCCCCGCCATCACGGCGGGGCCCTTCGCATGTCGGATCAGTTGCCGGTGAGCGCACCGAACAGGCTGCCGAGGATGCCCTTGAGGATCAGCGTGAGGACGTTGCTGACGGTTGCGTTGACCTGCTCGAGCGTCTTGCCGGCCATGGCGTTCACACACTGGGTCAACGCCTGGCCCGACTGGGTCGGGCTCAGGAGGGGGTATTTCGCCAGCTCGTTCTGGCACGCGGCGAGGATCTGGGAGGGCGTGGCGACGACCGTCTCGACCGTGTTCTGGAGCGGCTCGGTCACCGTCTCGGTGGACCCGCCGGTGCTGCCGCCGCCGTCGCCGGTGCCACCGCCGCCGCCGCCGGTGCTCCCGCCGGGGGTCTCACCGGACGGGGCCTCGCTGGAGGGGTCGGACGGGGACTGGGCGGAGCCGCCGCGCGGGCCGGACTGCTGGCCGCCTGCCCGGAGCTCACGGTCCTTGTGCTTCGAGGACTTCGGAGCCTCCATCCGCGGGATCGCGTAGTCGACCGGGACCGTGCTGTTCGGGATCGAGGTGAACTCGCCGGAGCGGTAGGCCTCGGCGATGCCGAGCACCGTCGTGACGTACGTCTGGCTGTGGTTGTAGCGGAAGACCGCTGCCCGCGCGCCCTGGTCGGTGGAGAGGTCGTCGTCGCCGGAGCAGAGGTAGACGGCGGTGGCGAGGGCGGCGTCGTTGATGTCTTGAGGGTTGCGCTTGCCGTCGCCGTCGGCGTCCACACCGACCATCGCCCAGGTGGAGGGGATGAACTGCATCGGGCCGACCGCACGGTCGTAGCTGGTGTCGCCGTCGTACTGCCCACCGTCGGTGTCGACGATCTGGGAGACGTTGCCCTTGCCGTTGAGCGGCACTCCGTAGATGCCGGGGGCGGAGACGCCCTCGGCGGAGAGGCGGTTGCCGTTGGCGCGCCCGTGGTTGGACTCGACCCGCCCGATCGCGGCGATCAGCGGCCAGTCGATCTTGCAGGCGGCGTCCGCGGCGTTGATGACCGTGGCCGCGCGTTGATAGGCGGCGAGCGCGGCGGACGGGATGCCGGCGGCGCTGGCCGTCCCAGGGAACGAGCCGTCGCCCTGGTTGGTCGAGGCGGACACGCTGGCCGGCGCCTCGATCGCCTCGGACGGGACCGAGGTCCCGTCGGGCAGGCTGAACGCGTCGTCGTATCCGGCCCCTGATGCGGTGGCGCTCGACTGCGTCAGGCCGGTGACGTTGACCGTCCAGGCCGCACTCAGCAGGGCGAGCGGAACGAGCGCGGTCGCCTTCTGAAGGCGGTTGTAGCGCGTAGCGGACATCGAATCTCCCTCTCAATCCCCGGGTCAAAGCCCCGGGTCTTGCTCCCCAAATCCCGACGTTCTCAACGAACCGTCTCACGTCAAAGTTACGCACGTCACGTTTTACTGGCACATAGCGTTCCAGTTAACGAGACGCCGATGAGACGCAGGCTATGGCGATTCGTGACGCCGAACATCGAAAATCGTACGCATCGGTAACTCGATTCCGTGGTCGCGCGCATGTGGAGGTGGCCGGGAATGGGATTGCGGATGGGGTTGATGAAGAATGAGCCGGTGCCTCACGACATCTCACCCCTGTCCACAACGGCATCCGATGCGCTCTTCGCCCGTGCGAAGGCCGTGACGCCGGGCGGCGTGAACTCACCTGTGCGCGCCTTCAACGCCGTGGGCGGTACGCCGCGCTTCATCCGGGAGGCGAAGGGGGCGTGGCTGACCGACGTCGACGGGAACGAGTACGTCGACCTGATCTGCTCCTGGGGCCCCATGCTGCTGGGTCACGCCCATCCCGAGGTCCAGGCCGCCGTCATGGACGCCGTCGCGCGCGGCACGTCCTACGGGACCCCCACGACGCCCGAGGTCGAGCTCGCCGAGGCGATCGTCGAGCGGGCGCCGGTCGAGAAGGTGCGGTTCGTCAGCAGCGGCACCGAGGCGACGATGTCGGCCATTCGGCTGGCACGAGGGTTCACCGGGCGCGACGTGATCCTCAAGTTCGCCGGCAACTACCACGGCCACGTGGACTCGCTCCTCGCGAGCGCCGGCTCCGGGCTTGTCACCCACGCGATCCCCGGCACCCCGGGCGTCCCGGAGAGCAGCACCGAGCTCACCGTCGTGCTGCCCTACAACGACCGCGCCGCGGTGACGGCGGCGTTCGAGGAATACGCCGGCCGGGTGGCCTGCCTGATCACGGAGGCCTCGCCGGGCAACATGGGCGTCGTGCCGCCCGAGCCCGGGTTCAACGAGTTCCTCGCCACCACCTGCCGAGACAACGGCGCCCTGTTCATCTCCGACGAGGTGATGACCGGGTTCCGGGCCAGCAAGCAGGGGCAGTGGGGCCTGGACGGCAAGAACGAGGGCTGGACGCCCGACCTGGTCACCTTCGGCAAGGTGATGGGCGGCGGCTTCCCGGCCGCGGCCTTCGGCGGCCGCGCCGATGTGATGGGCTCGCTCAGCCCGGACGGGCCGGTCTACCAGGCCGGCACGCTCTCGGGTAACCCGGTCGCGACCACCGCCGGCCTCACGACCCTCAGGCTGGCGACCGACGAGGTCTACGACCACATCGGCAGGGCCGCCGAGACCGTCAAGGTGGCGATCGAGGAGAGCTTCACCAAGGTCGGCCTCCCGCACGTCATCCAGTCCACCGGCACGATGTTCTCGGTCTTCTTCACCGACAAGCCGGTGCGCAACTTCGACGAGGCCAAGACCACCGACGAGGCGGCGTACAAGGCCTTCTTCCACGCCATGCTCGACCAGGGTGTCTACCTGCCGCCGAGCGCCTACGAGGCGTGGTTCCTCTCCTCCGCCCACGACGAGCGGGCGATCTCCCAGATCACCGAGGCGCTTCCGTACGCCGCCGAGGCTGCTGTAAAAGGTGCTGGTATGAAGGTGAAGGCATGAGTATCGAGACCACGGTTCACCTGCTCCGTCACGGTGAGGTGCACAACCCGGAGGGCATCCTCTACGGCCGCCGGCCAGGGTTCAACCTCTCCGAGCTCGGGCTGAAGATGGCCGAGCGGGTCGCCGACCGGATCGGCGGGCAGGACATCACCCACGTGATCTCCAGCCCGCTCGAGCGCGCGCAGCAGACCGCCGGGCCGCTGGCGAAGGCGCTCGGCGTCGACATCTCGCTCGACGAGCGGGTGCTCGAGTCGGAGAACCTGTTCGTCGGCAAGAGCTTCAAGGACGGCATGGGTCCGCTGAAGGACCCCAAGGTCTGGCCGAAGCTGCTCAACCCGTTCAAGCCGTCATGGGGTGAGCCCTACCTGGAGATCGTCGCCAGGATGATGGCTGCGATCGAGGACGCCCGGGACCTGGCGAAGGGCCACGAGGCGGTCATCGTCTCCCACCAGCTGCCGATCTGGACCACCCGGCTGCACATCGAGGGCCGCAGCTTCCTGCACGACCCGCGCAAGCGGCAGTGCGCGCTCTGCTCGCTGACCTCGCTGCACTTCGTCGGCGACGAGTTCGTCGCGATCTCCTACAGCGAGCCGGCCGGGGACATGCTCCCGGCGAAGGACAAGTACGCGCCGTTCTCGGCCGGCGACGCGGATTAACGGGTCTCTCAGGTTTGTCAGGCAGAGTCCTGCGCGTGCGTTACAGGTTCGGCGGTCTTCTCCTCACCGTGGTCATGGTGGGGCTGCTAGCCGCGTGTGGGCAGACCGGCACGAACGAAGCCGGTTACATCTCCGGTGACGGCCGCACCCGGGAGATCCCGGTCGCCGACCGCGGTGAGCCGGTCGAGCTGACCGGCGAGACCCTCGAGGGCAAGCCGTTCGACCTCGCCGACACGCGTGGCAAGGTCACGGTGCTCAACGTGTGGTGGACCGGCTGCGGGCCGTGCCGCAAGGAGATGCCGATGCTGCAGGCCGCCTACGAGGAGCTGGGTGACGACGTCGCCTTCGTGGGGATCAACACCCGCGACGCCTCGGCCGCCCAGGGGCTGGCCTTCGAGCGGCACTACGGCGTCGAGTACCCGTCGGTCTACTCGCCCGACGGCTCCGCCGTCCTCGCGCTGAAGGGCTCGCTGGCGCCGCGTGCGATCCCGGCCACCGCGATCCTCGACACCGAGGGCCGCGTCGCGGCGCTGATCCGGGGCGAGATCCCCTCGGCACGTACGCTCGACGAGCTCATCTCCACCGCAGGGGAGTCATCGTGACCGACTGGTTCGCGAGCACCGCCGGGAGCGGGTCGTTGATGCTGGCGATCCCGGTCGCGCTGCTGGCCGGGTTCCTCTCGTTCGTCTCGCCGTGCACGCTGCCGATGCTCCCGGGCTACCTCTCCTACGCCACCGGCCTGTCCGGCGCCGACCTCGCCTCCGGTGACGTACGCCGCGGCCGCATGCTCGCGGGCGCCCTGCTCTTCGTCGCCGGGTTCTCGGTGGTCTTCGTCCTGATGGGCATCACCGTGGGCGGGATCGCCTACAAGCTGCTCGAGTTCCAGCAGACCGGCACCAAGGTTCTCGGCGTGCTCTCGATCATCATGGGGATCGCGTTCATGGGCTTCATCCCGCTGCTCCAGCGCGACCTGAAGTTCCACAAGGTGCCGGCGGTCGGCCTGGCCGCGGCGCCGCTGCTCGGCTTCCTCTTCGGCCTGGCCTGGACCCCGTGCACCGGGCCGACGCTCGGTGTCATCGCCGGCCTCGCCTGGGACCAGGGCACCGCCGCGCGCGGCGGTCTGCTGCTCGCGGTCTATGCCCTCGGCCTCGGGATCCCGTTCGTGCTCGTCGCGGTGATGTGGCGCAAAGCCACCGTCGCGCTCGGCTGGTTCCGCCGGCACACCCGCGCGATCACGATCGTCGGCGGCGTGCTGATGATCCTGATCGGCGTCGCCATGCTCACCGGCTGGTGGGACAACGGCGTCCAGTGGCTGCAGGTCCAGCTCGTCCAGCGTTGGGAGGGCATCGCACTGTGAGCACGACGTCGGCTCCCGACCAGGAGAGGAAAGATTCCGTACGCCGCCCGGGTGAGCTGAACGCCCGCGAGCTGGCACGCTGGGGCTGGCGTCAGCTGACCTCGATGCGTACGGCGCTGATCCTGCTCCTGCTGCTGGCCCTGGCTGCCGTCCCGGGGTCGCTGATCCCGCAGGACGGTGTCGACTCGCTCAAGGCCGACCAGTGGCGCGAGGCGCACACGACGCTGACGCCGATCTACGAGAAGCTCGGCCTCTTCAACGTCTACTCGACCCCGTGGTTCGCGGCGATCTACCTGCTGCTGATGGTCTCGCTGGTCGGCTGCATCATCCCGCGGTGCCTTGTCTACGCGCGGGCCATGCGTGCTCAGCCGCCGGCGACGCCGGCCAAGCTGACCCGGCTGCCCGACTCCGCGTCGTACGTCGCCGATCAGGAGCCCGAGGAGGTGCTCGCCGCGGCGCGGAAGCAGCTGCGCGGCTATCGTCTCCGTAAAGACGATGACGGCGAGTCGGTCTCGGCGGAGAAGGGCTACCTGCGTGAGGCCGGCAATCTGATCTTCCACATGTCGCTGATCATCGTGCTGGTCGCGTTCGCGACCGGGAGCCTTTTCGGCTACAAGGGCGGCGTGATCGTGCTGGTGGGGGAGGAGTACGGCTTCGCCAACGAGCTCTCGCAGTACGACGACTACAAGCCCGGCTCGCTCTTCGCTCCCGAGGACCTCGACGACTTCAGCTTCAAGATCGACGACTTCCACGCCGAGTGGCTGACCAGCGGCGCGGGCGCCGGCACCGCGCGCGGGTTCAACGCGAAGCTCCGCTACACCGCGGGGACGAGCGACGAGAAGCGCTACGACCTCAAGGTCAACCACCCGCTGACGATCGGCGGCACCGACATCTTCCTGCTCGCCCACGGCTATGCGCCGGTGATCACGGTGCGCGACGGTGAGGGCAACGTGGCCTACTCCGGCCCGACGATCTTCCTCCCGCAGAGCCGGAACCTGCTCTCCTTCGGGGTGGTGAAGGCGCCGTACGCCTCGCCCGAGGAGATCGGCTTCCAGGGGCTGTTCTACCCGTTCGAGGGCACGGTCGACGGTGAGCCGGTCAACCTGATGGGCGACATCGGCGACGGGTCGCACGCGATGCTCTCGCTGCAGGGCTTCCGAGGCGATCTCAACCTCGACGCCGGCCCGCAGTCGGTCTACGCGCTCGACACCTCGAAGGCCAACATGATGTCCCCGGACGATTCCGGGAAGGCGTTCAACCTGCGGCTGGGGGACACGGTCGAGCTGCCCGACGGGCTCGGCTCGGTCTCCTTCGACGACGTCCAGCAGTGGAACCGGGTGCAGATCTCGAAGTCGCCCGGCAAGGAGTGGGCGCTCCTCGGTGTCTCGCTGGCTCTGCTGGGCCTGCTCGGGTCGCTCTTCATCCGCTCGCGACGGGTGTGGGTTCGCGCCCGCCGAGTCGATGGGGGCACACTGGTCGAGATCGCCGCCCTCGACCGCTCCGGCGGTGGAGACACCGCAGCCGTAGTCACCGGCCTTGTCGAGACCTTACGAGGCGCGCGAACACAGGAGGAGAAGGATGTCTGACCACACCTGGGGCGTTCTCAGCAACCAGGCCATCACGGCCGCCGGGGTCGTCTACTTCCTGGCGCTGCTGTGCGCGCTGGTCGAGTGGTCGGCCTGGCAGTCGCGCGCCAGGGCCGCGGTCGCGGAGAAGGAGCTCGTCGGCGCGGGTGCCCCGGCAGACGAGGCCGACGACGCTCCCGCTAACCCCGCCGATGCCGTGCGCGAGCAGCGGGCCGCCCTCTTCGGGCGCCTCAGTCTGCTGCTGACCGCGATCGCGGTGGCGTGTCACTTCGTCGGGCTGCTCGGTCGCGGGATGGCCGCGGATCCCAACCGGGTGCCGTGGGGCAACATGTACGAGTTCACGATCTCGGGCTCGTTCGTGGTCGCCGCGGCGTACGTCGCTCTCCACCGGCGGCTGAAGCTGGGCTGGATGGCGCCGTGGGTGCTCGGGTTCACCCTCGTGGTGCTGATGCTGGCCGTGGTCGGGCTCTACGAGCCGGTCGCGCCGCTGACCGAGGCGCTCAACTCCTACTGGCTCGTCATCCACGTCGTCGCTGCCATCATCGCCACCGGTGGGTTCACGCTGGGCGGCATCGCCTCGGCGGCGTACCTGCTCAAGACGCGCTTCCCCGACGCCGCCCTGCTGGCGCGGGTGCCCGACCTGCCGGCGCTCGACCGGGTCTCCTACCGGATCCACGCGTTCGCCTTCCCGGTGTGGACCTTCGGGGTGCTGATCTCCGGTCCGATCTGGGCGCACGACGCCTGGGGCTCCTACTGGAACTGGGACCCCAAGGAGGTCTGGGCGTTCATCACCTGGGTCGTCTACGCCGGTTACCTGCACGCTCGCGCGACCGCCGGGTGGAAGGGCAAGAAGGCCGCGATCGTGGCGCTGATCGGGCTGGCCACGCTGTGGTTCAACTTCATCGGCATCAACTACTTCTCCTCGACCTCGCAGCATTCGTACGCTGCGCCGGCCGCTCCGTCGGCCGAGCTCGTCGAGACCACCCGATAGGGAAGTCCCATGAAAGAGTTCTGGATCTACACCGGCCTGCGGCTGCTGTCGCTGGTCGCCACCTTCGGCATCGTGGCGGGCATCTGGTCGCTCGTCGCCGGCGAGGTCAACCTGTTCTTCGCGGTGATCCTGGCGTTCCTGATCAGCGGTGCGCTGTCCTTCTTCGTGCTCGACCCGCAGCGGCGGGCCTTCGCCGAGAAGGTCGAGGCCCGGGCCGCGAAGGCGGTCGCGGCCGCCCGCGCCAAGGAGGACGGCGAGATCGACTCCGAGGCCGACACCGCGTCGAACGGCGAAGGCGATGGCCACAAGGTGTCCTGACCTGTTAGACAACGGTCATGTCGATCGTTCACAAGGCCACGCTCACCCCGACGAAGAAAGAGATCTTCGGCGCCTGGCTCGCCACCCAGGCGTGGTGCGAGGGTGACCTGACGGCCACGATCGGCTCCTACCGGTTCGACGACCCGGCCGGCAGGGTCGGGATCGAGTGCGTGCTCCTCGAGGTCGGCGAGTCCGTCGTCCACCTCCCGGTCTCCTACCGTGAGGCACCGCTCGACGGCGCCGAGGAGTTCCTGATGGCGACCACCGAGCACTCGACGCTGGGCACCCGCTACGTCTACGACGCCTGCGCCGACCCGGTGGCGGTCCGGGTCCTGCTGGCCGCCGCGCTCACCGGCGCGACCCAGGAACCGATGGACGTCTACGATCAGGGCCGCCTGGTGGAGCGCCGCGAGGCGGTCGTGACCGCGACCGGCACCGGCTCGTGGTCACGCAACGCGGTGCCGCACTTCGACGGCGTCACCATCCGCTCCCACGGTGCCGACTCACGCGTCGAGGCGGGCAGCTTCATGGTCGTGGTGAAGCGGGTCGTCGACGGTTCCGACGCTGACGGTGCGGAGTCGATCGAGGTCACCTGGCCGGACGGGGCCGGGTCGTTGGTGGGCGTACGTCACCTGTAACCGGACTCTCGCGGGACTTTCCTGTGAGTTCCCTGTGCGAGCACAGGTGATCAACGGGGCCTCCCGTATGTCACGAGTCGGAAACATCCTCGTCCTGTACTTGACGCATTTGGATGTGAGGAGGCACATTGTCCCAATGTGAGCGCTCACATCTGTGATCTGACTCACCGGGACTCCGGTCTGTGCACCGGTTTCCGACACCGATGCCAAGGCTCGCGGCCGTGGCAACCCCCACACAGCGGCGCGCGGCCTACCCGGCGCGACCGTAGACGAAATGGAGCAGGTAAGTGCGCAAGGTACTCACCACGATCACCGCGGCAGCGCTTGCGCTCGGTCTGGCGGCATGCGGCGGCGGCGACGGCGGCGATGGCGGCGACAAGGGCACCGTCGGTGTGGCCATGCCGACCAAGTCCTCGGAGCGTTGGATCGCAGACGGCAACAACATCAAGAAGCAGCTCGAGGCCAAGGGCTACAAGGTCGACCTCCAGTACGCCGAGGACGACATCCCCACCCAGGTCTCCCAGGTCGAGAACATGGTCACCAAGGGCGTCGACGTCCTGGTGGTCGCGGCCATCGACGGCACCGCGCTCGGCGAGGTCCTCGAGACCGCTGAGTCGCAGGACATCCCGGTGATCAGCTACGACCGCCTCATCCGCGACACCGAGGCCGTCGACTACTACTCGACCTTCGACAACTTCCAGGTCGGCGTGCAGCAGGCCACCTCGCTCGTCGAGGGCCTGAAGGCCAAGGGCGAGGGCCCCTACAACGTCGAGCTCTTCGGCGGTTCGCCGGACGACAACAACGCCACCTTCTTCTGGGACGGCGCCATGTCGGTGCTCGAGCCGCTGATCAAGTCCGGCGAGATCGTCATCCCCTCCGGTCAGACGGACTTCAAGCAGGCCGCGATCCTGCGCTGGGACCCGGCCACCGCGCAGAAGCGCATGGAGGACATCCTCACCAAGACGTACGCCTCGAAGAAGGTCCAGGGCGTGCTCTCGCCCTACGACGGCCTCTCGCTCGGCATCATCGCCGCCCTCAAGGGCAACGGCTACACCACCGCCGACCTCCCGGTCGTGACCGGTCAGGACGCCGAGGTGCAGTCGGTGAAGTCGATCAACGCCGGTGAGCAGTACTCCACGATCTTCAAGGACACCCGCGAGCTCGCGAAGGTGACCGTCGACATGATCGTCGCCGTCGGTGAGGGCAAGGAGCCCGAGGTCAACGACACCGAGACGTACGACAACGGCAAGAAGGTCGTTCCGTCTTACCTCCTCGACCCGGTCGTGGTCACCAAGGACGACGTCACCAAGGTGCTCGTCGACTCCGACTACTACACCGCCGACGAGATCAAGTAGCACCCCGTACGCGGCGTGGGCCCGGGTCCCTCCGGACCGGGCCCACGCCGGCCCTTGGCCAGATAGCAGGAACCACATGAGCTCACCGATCCTGGAGATGCGCGGCATCACCAAGGAGTTCCCCGGCGTCAAGGCGCTCTCCGACGTCAACCTCGTCGTCAACCGCGGTGACATCCACGCGATCTGCGGTGAGAACGGCGCCGGCAAGAGCACCCTGATGAAGGTGCTCAGCGGGGTCTACCCCCACGGCACCTACACCGGCGACATCGTCTTCGAGGGCGAGACCGCCAAGTTCGCCAACATCCGGCAGAGCGAAGCCGCCGGCATCGTGATCATCCACCAGGAGCTCGCCCTCATCCCTGAGCTCTCGATCGCGGAGAACATCTTCCTCGGCAACGAGACCGCCAAGCGCGGCATCATCGACTGGGGCCGCGCCAACCGCGAGGCGATCGACCTGCTCGCACGGGTCGGTCTGCGGGAGAACCCGCTGACCCCGGTGAAGAACCTCGGTATCGGCAAGCAGCAGCTCGTCGAGATCGCCAAGGCGCTCTCGAAGGAGGTCAAGCTGCTCATCCTCGACGAGCCGACCGCCGCCCTCAACGACGACGACTCCCAGCACCTGCTCGCCCTGCTCAAGGGGCTGCAGGAGAAGGGGATCACCTCGATCATGATCAGCCACAAGCTGAACGAGATCGAGCAGATCGCCGACGAGATCACGATCATCCGCGACGGCCAGAGCATCGAGACCCTGTCGGTCGCCGGTGGCGGCGTCGACGAGGACCGGATCATCCGCGGGATGGTCGGCCGCGACCTCGAGAACCGCTTCCCCGACCACACCCCATCCATCGGGGACGTCCTCTTCGAGGTGCGGGACTGGACCGTCATGCACCCGCAGGACAGCCACCGCGAGGTCATCCGGCAGGCCAACCTGTCCGTGCGAGCCGGTGAGATCGTCGGCATCGCGGGGATGATGGGCGCGGGACGTACGGAGCTGGCGCGGTCGATCTTCGGCCGCTCCTACGGCTCCCGGACCTCCGGGTCGCTGGTGCTGGAGGGCAAGGAGCTGCACCTCAGCACGGTCACCCAGGCGATCGATGCCGGCATCGCGTACGTCTCTGAGGACCGCAAGGGCCTCGGGCTCAACCTCATCGACGACATCAAGACCTCGGTCACCGCGGCGGCGCTGAAGAAGCTGCGCTCCGGGCTCGTCGTCGACGAGCACAAGGAGGTCGTGGTCGCCGAGGGCTACCGCAAGAACCTCAACATCAAGGCGCCCTCGATCACGGCCGGCGTCGGCAAGCTCTCCGGCGGCAACCAGCAGAAGGTGGTGCTGTCCAAGTGGATGTACACCGACCCGAAGCTGCTGATCCTCGACGAGCCGACCCGAGGCATCGACGTCGGTGCCAAGTATGAGATCTACGGGATCATCCAGGAGCTCGCCCGCAGCGGTCGCGGCGTACTGGTGATCTCCTCCGAGCTGCCCGAGCTGCTCGGTCTGTGTGATCGCATCTACACGCTCGCCGAGGGCGTGATCACCCATGAGTTCGACCGCTCAGAGGCCACCCAGGAGTCCCTGATGCGCTACATGACCGCGGACGCGAGGAAGTAAGACCCGATGAATGCCCTGCTCAACACGCTGCGCGGGAACGTCCGCCAGTACGGGATGATCATCGCTCTGGCGGCGATCGTCATCCTCTTCCAGATCTCCACCGAGGGCGTGCTGCTCAAGCCGCTCAACGTCTCCAACCTGGTCGTCCAGAATGCCCAGATCCTGATCCTGGCCATCGGCATGGTGATCGTGATCGTGGCGCGCCACATCGACCTCTCGGTCGGCTCCGTGGCCGCCTTCGTCGGCGCCGCCGCGGCGATCATGATGACCCAGTACGACTTCCCGTGGTGGCTGGCCGTCTTCCTGGGGCTCTTGATCGGCACTGCCATCGGTGCCTGGCACGGGTTCTGGGTGGCGTACGTCGGGATCCCGGCGTTCATCGTCACGCTGGCCTCGATGCTGCTCTTCCGTGGTCTGACCCTGGTCGTGCTCAAGGGTGCGACCGTCGGTGGTCTGCCCGAGCAGTTCAAGGCCATCGGCAACGGCTTCCTGCCCGAGATCGGGCCGGACACCGGGTTGCACAACCTGACGCTTCTCATCGCCGTCGCCGCCGTCGCGGTGCTCATCGTGCTCGAGGTGCGGCGTCGGGCCGCTCAGGCTGCGTACAACTTCGACGTCCTGCCCTTCCCGCTGTTCGTGGTGAAACTGGCGCTGCTGACGATCGTGATCATGTACTTCGCCTACCTGCTCGCCGACGCGCGCGGTCTGCCGATCGTCGGCCTGATCCTGGGCGGCCTGATCGTGGTCTACACGTTCATCATGAACAGGACCGTCTTCGGCCGGCACGTCTACGCGATCGGCGGCAACGTCGACGCGGCCACGATGTCCGGCGTCAACACCAAGCGCGTCGACTTCATGGTCATGATGAACATGGGGCTCCTGTCGGGGCTCGCCGGCCTGGTCACGACCGCCCGTCTGACGGCGGCCAACCCGAAGGCCGGCGTCAACTTCGAGCTCGACGCGATCGCCGCCGCCTTCATCGGTGGCGCGGCCGTCACCGGCGGTGTCGGCACCGTCGTCGGCGCGATCATCGGTGGTCTCGTCATGGGTGTCCTCAACAACGGCATGTCGCTGCTCGGTGTCTCCATCGACTGGCAGCAGGCCATCAAGGGCCTCGTGCTCCTGCTCGCCGTCGCCTTCGACGTGTGGAACAAGCGCCGCACCGCCGGGTCCGGTGGCGCCGGTGCCGAGTCCGCCGAGCCCAGCGCGCCGCTGCCCGACAAGCTGGCCGAGGAGATCGAGGCCATGGAGGCGGAACTGAGCGTCGACGCCAACGATCCCCCGAAGACCTGATTCATCCCCCACCCCTCGACCCCTGCCTCCCCCCGGGCAGGGGTCGTTGGGTTTTCGGGGCTGGCGGCTCGTGTAACACGCTGTTCGTAGGACTATTCGCCCTATCGGAACGACCGGATAGTCGTACGAACGACGTGTTACAGCCCAGCCGCACCCGCCTCGAGCCACCGGTGTTGAATAGCGGGGTGGCAAATTCCGCTCAGTGGCTCCAGGGAGCCCGTCCTCGCACACTCCCCGCGGCGCTCGCGCCGGTCATCGCCGGGACAGGGGTGGCTGCGTACGCCGGCGGGTTGGTCTGGTGGAAGGCGTTGCTCGCGCTCGTCGTGGCGCTGGCGCTGCAGGTCGCGGTCAACTACGCCAACGACTACTCCGACGGGATCCGGGGGACCGACGACGACCGCGTGGGGCCGCTGCGCCTGACCGGATCCGGGCTCGCGGCACCGTCCGCGGTCAAGCGCGCTGCGTTCATCGCCTTCGGGATCGCTGCGGTCGCAGGCCTGGTGCTGGCGGTGACGTCGGCATGGTGGCTGGTCCTCGTCGGCCTGGTCTGCATGATCGCGGCCTGGTACTACACCGGCGGCTCGCACCCCTACGGCTACGCCGGGCTCGGCGAGGTCATGGTCTTCGTCTTCTTCGGGCTCGTCGCGGTCATCGGCACCACGTTCGTCCAGACGCAGAGCTGGGAGTGGGGTGCGCTGTGGGCGGGCGTCGGCATCGGCGCCATCACCTCCGCGCTCCTCGTCGCCAACAACCTCCGCGACATCCCCGGCGACACCGAGTCGGGCAAGATCACCCTCGCCGTACGCCTCGGCGACGCCCGCACCCGCTGGCTCTACGTCGCCCTCGTGGCCGTCGCCGTCGTCTCGGTCGTGCTCGTGGCGCTGACGACCTCCTGGTGGGCGCTGCTGGGACTCGGGTTCATCGCGGTCGCCGCCCAGGGTGTCCGCACGGTCCTCGACCGCGCCAACCTCGGCCCTCGCCTGATCCCTGCTCTCCAGCAGACGGGGCTGGCCACGTTGGTGTGGGGGCTGCTCGTCGGCGTACCGCTGCTGTTCATCTGAGGTCTCGCCGCGGGGTGTAACACGCTGTTCGTAGGTCTTTCCGGTCGTTCTGATAGGGCGAGTAGTCCTACGAACGACGTGTTACAGCAGGGGCGGGGCAGCTTCAGGCGGCCTTCGAGCGACGTACGCGGAACCGTTCCAGGTCTGAGATGTCGGTGCCGAAGGCTCGGCAGGTGGCGAGGTACTCCCGCGCCAGGCGATCTTTGAGGTAGATGCGGTTGCGGCCGAAGAGGTCGTCCCATTCGATCCGGGACATGCCGAGATGGAAGCCGTGGGCCCAGTCCTGTCGAGTCTTCTCCTCGGCGAGGATGTCATCGACTGACCGGAGTGCCAGACCTCCATCTGCGACCGGCACGTACTTGCTCCGGCCGTCGAACTCGAAGATGTGACGGCCCACGCGAAGATCGAACCTTGCGGTGCGTACGCCGTCCGTGATCTCGAACTGGGTCTCGATCCCGGTCAGCCCGATCTCTTCGAGTACGTCGCGAGTGAGGGACTCGCCGACCGACTCGGCCCCCGCGTAGGAGAGCTCGATGGCCTCCCGCGCCAGACGGCGGTTGGGCCAGTGCTTCATCTGGCCGAGGACCGCCCAGAGCTCGTTGACGGACGCCCCCATCCGCCTGGCGGAGTCGACCGCCACAACCCCGTACGGCCGGCCGTGCTCCCGAGCGATGTCGATCGCGGTCCGGGCGAGACCGAGTACGTCGAAACCGTTCGCCTGCACCACCTGATCCTCGGAGTAGGGAGCGAGGTGATGCTTCACGCCCCATTTGTTGTGAGTGCCGACCACAGGCTGGCGAGTGACGTGGGTCTGAGGTTTCGTGGGTAGGAGGATGCCCATCTCGAGCTCGAGGGCAGCTGTCTCGTGGCTTCGCACGAACGGAACCGTGATGGCCGCGCAGGCGGCCCGGTCGCGAAGGCGCCGCCTTTCGGTGGGCAGCGTGATGCTCTCGACGTAGGTGCGTTCGGCGTAGACCCCGCGGCATACGACGGTCCACGAGCCGTTCTTGACGTACCGATAGAGCGTGTCGAGATCGAGGCCGGCCGCGAGCGCCTGGTTGCGGGTGATGAGGCCGTGGTTGGCCGCCATGATCGCCTGGATGTGTGGATTCATGGATCGAGCCTGTGGCCCTACATCGACACTTGCCAGCGCTGAGCAGTGCGCTGTGGATAACCCCGACACGACGTGAGTCTGTGGATGGTTGGTGGCCCGTGGTCGGGCTTGGGGCGGGGTGTAACACGCTGTTCGTAGGACTATCCGGTCGTTCTGATAGGGCGAGTAGTCCTACGAACGACGTGTTACACCGGCCGGGCTCCCGCGCAGCCAGCCCTCCCGCGGCGGCTACGCCGGCTCGGGGACGGGCTGGGTCCGCTGGGCGAGGTAGCGCTCGGCGGCGCGGGCGGAGGGGTGGACGGCGATCGCGGCGACGATGATGATGCCCGCGATGAGGGCCCAGCCGAGGTGGCCGAGCTCCATGGCCAGGAAGGTGTACGCCGCGGGGGCCCACACCGTGCCGAGGGTGTAGCCGACCTGGGCGGCGCCCTGGTAGTCGCCGCGGTGCTCCGGGTCGGAGAGGTCGGCGACCAGGCCCCACTCGCCGGCCGACTGGAAGAGCTCGGCGCCGGTGACGGTCACATGGCCGAGCCAGACGAGCGCGATCGTGAGAAGTCCGACGGTGTCGTGGGTGACCGCGATGATGGCGCAGGAAGCGAGGAAGCAGAGCGCCCCGCGCCGCTGCGCGCGAAGTGATGTCGTCACGTCCGTGACGCCGCGGGCGGCGATCACCTGCAGCCCGACGGCCATGACGGTGTTGGTGCCGAACAGCCATGCCAGCAGTACGCGCGGCGCATCGGTCTCCTGGACGAGCCAGAGCGGGATGACGACGTTGAGGAGGACCTGATGGGTGCCGAGCACGCCGTCGAAGAACGTCGTCGCCAGGAACGCGCGGTTGCGCAGGGCACCGAGGCGGTCGCGTACGTCCTTCGTGGTGTCGCCGGACGGAGCAGGGGTGGAGAGGCGGGGGAGGCGCGAGATCCAGTAGGCGTTGACCAGCAGCACCACGGCGGTCATCAGCGGGACGGCCTTGATCAGCGTGTTGGAGTCGGCCGCCAGGGCGAGGCCGCTGGCGAGGGCGCCGATCGTGTAGCCGACGTTGCGGGCGGCGCGCATGTAGGCGAACCCCCGCACCCGCGTCGCCGCGGGGAAGACCGAGATCCGGTACGCGTCGCGCCCCGACTTCTGCCAGGACGAGGCGAGCGCGAGGAGCACCTCGACGGCGACGTACGCGGCGAAGTTGCCGACGAGGACCCAGGCACCGAACAGCAGCGCCTGGAGAACGGCACCGGCGATCCAGCTGAGCCGGGTGCCGAGACGATCCGCGAGTCGGCCCAGGGGGACGGCGAACAAGAAGGTTGCGACGCCCGCGATCGTGAGACCGAGGCCGACCTGTGCGGCGGAGAGGCCGACGATCTGGGTGAAGAAGACCGCCGAGCCGGTGAGAAAGGTGCCTTCGGCGAAGGCCGACAGCACCGACTGGTACGACATCGCCCGGATGAGCGGGTCGTCTGAGAGGACCTTGTCCCTCAACCGGATGAAGTGAGGGGACAAGACGACTCCCAACTATCTTGACATCGAGACAAGCGAAGTCTTGTCCTCGCGGAGTTCGACGTCAAACAGTTATCCGGGCTGATCGGTCCCCAAACCGGGCAGCGAGGAAACAGGAGTCCATCGCGCCGACGCCCGTGCGTCGGCGTTGGTCGTGGTCTGGGTCAGCGGGTCGAGCCCTCGATGGTGCCGATCACGCCGCCGAAGACGTCCGTGGTGACGCCCCAGATGCCGCCGGCGATGGCCGAGACCGTGCTGGTCAGTCCTTGCGGATCGGTGAACAGCCAGAACCCGACGAACAGGGCGCCGATGACGATGAAGATCTTCTTCTTGTCCATGTGAGCTCGTCCTCCCGAGAAATCCGATTGAATGGAATGTAAATTCGCGAATCCAGACGCAAGCGCGCGAAATTCGCGAGGATGCGCCGGGATATAGATTCCCCGAAGTTAGCCTCCCCTCGCAAGAATTCGCCGAAGGAGACCACTGAGCGGGACGGTGTCGCGTCCAGCGGTCCGGTGTATGGCACGACAACTGTGTGGCGCGGGTCGGTTGAGGGCGTGTACGCGCGCGGTGAGACACGTGTCGTCAGGTGGAACGAGGTGCGCTGAGGCGGTCTGGGGACTACCCTCGTCTCACATGGCGGTGGCGTTTGTCCAGAATGCCGATGCCCGGGAGTTTGCGTCAGCGCGCGGGAGGGGCGGGCGCCTCCACCCACCGGTGCCGCATGGGGCTGCGCCGGGCGGGACAACCGAATAACTTCCGGACGCGTCCGGCAATCAGACCTCACCTCGGGAAAGGGAGCAGAACAATGGCACCGCACCAGTTGATTCAAAGTACGACGCAAGCCGCCGAGTATGGCACCGGCGGCCTGGCCGAGTGGATCACCGACAACATCATCACGCTTGTCGTCCTCATCCTCGGCGTCACGGTCCTGTGGGCTGCCCGCAGCGGCAACATCTCCAAGGCCGTCACGATCGTCGGTGGCCTGATCATCGGTCTCGGCGTCCTCGGCCTCGCCGTGGGCAACAACGCCACGGACCTCGGTCAGTGGATGGCTGGTCTCTTCAAGGGGTGAACTCGGTCCCGTTAGCTAACCCAGGGAGGGATCTCGGGGATGAGGCTGCCTGACGACGACGAGCTGTACGAGGTCGACCAGACCTATCTCGGTCCCCCTCGTCGCTACATCGGGGAGATGCGTTACCGCACCATCTTCCTCTTCTTGGTGATCGCGCCGGTGACGCTTGTGCTGCTGCGCAAGCTCGGCATGCCGGTGACGCTGCTCAGCATGGGGCTGTGGCTGATCGGCGCCTCCTACCTCTCGATGAAGGCCTCCGACTACATCAGCTCGGAGAGCTCGGCCGGCGCCTGGCTGATGACCTTCTGGCACGAGCTGACCACGCCGCGCGTGGAGACGGGCGCACAGTACGCAGGTGGCGCAGCCGCCGCGTTCCGGCACGCGACCAGCCCGCGAGGCGGCTGGGCGAAGGCCATGCGACGGCCCGGGCGGCGGTTCGCGCAGCAGCCGGGTGCCACACCCTCGCCGAGGATGCTGCAGGCGACGGTCGTCGCCTCGACGCCGAGCGCCTCGACGAGACAGAGAGCCTCCGGCTTCGCTGAAACCCAAACCATGCCGGTGCGCGGCAAGGCCGCGCCCGTTCGGCCCGTGATCGAGGCCAAGGTCGTCGAGGAGCCGCTTCCGGCCGAGCTCACGGTCCAGCCCGAGGCCTGGCCTGCCAGGCAGCAGCAGGCCAGTGGCGTACGTCCGGCGAAGGGTGGCTGGTCGAGCCGGCCGTCCTCCTCGCCGCGTGAGCCCCGTGACGTCCCGTGGAAGGGCGGTGCGCCGTGGCAGGCCCGGCAGGAGCAGGACCAGCCCGCGCCGGCCCCCGAGACCACTGCCCCTGCTGCGCCGCCGCCTCCGCCCGCGACGCCTGTTCCGCCCGCTCCGCCCGTCACCCGGCCCGCCGCACCCACGACGCCACCCCCGCCTCCGCCGCCGCCTTCGTCGGCCCCCGCAGCGCAGAAGCCCGCACCCGAGCCCACACCCGAGCCCGAGCCCGCACCGAAGCCGGCGCGGCAGCCGCTCGTGCATGCGGTCAGGCCGGCCGTGGTGATCGCGCCGGAGCCGGGACTCGACGACTTCGACGAGGACGACTTCGACGACTTCGACGATGCGCCCTCGGGACGTACGCGTCCCAGGGACAATCAGGACGAGTGGGCGACGACCGACGAGCGCCCGCAGAGCGTGGACGACTACCGCAAGCGCCTCAACGGCGACGACGCACCCAACGACGGAGGAACCGCATGAGGCGGCCGCGAACGGAGCGGGCCTACGGGCCTGGCTTCGAGAAGCCCAAGCCGGGACGCAAGAGCGTCTTCGGCCGGGGCGGCGACGACTCGAAGGGCGTCCATGAGCCCAGAGGTGACAAGTGGGCGCTGGAGGAGGTGCGCGGTCACCTGACCTTCACCGGCGACCGCATCATCGCCTGGTACCTCGCCGAGCCACAGACCTGGTCGTTCCGTGCCCACTCCGACCTCGAGGCCCTGATCACCGACCAGGCGAGCCAGCTGGCCGACCTGGTCGGCAACACGATCCACGGCCGGGTCACCACCCGCCCCTATCCCGTACGTCACTGGGCGCATGCCGCGTTCGCCAACGCCCCCGACCCGCAGCCCGGGTTCGAGGAGATGATGGCGCGCAACCAGGCCCACATGGCCGCGCACAGCCAGGCCGACAAGCTCGTCTACTACGGCGTTGACCTCGGCCGTCGCGACGCGACGGTGCGGACCCTGGCGAAGTTCTCCGCCAGCGCCGCCGAGCGGGAGATGGCCGCGATCAGCGAGCGGCTCGACACGGTCAACCGGGTGATGTCGCGCCCCGGCTTCTCCGCACGACCCGCGGTCGGCCACGACATGGAGTGGATGATCGCCCGTTCGCTCTCGCTGGGCGCGAAGATCCCGGTGCCGGAGCCTGGCGAGGCCCAGCAGAACTTCCTCGACACCGACGACATGGCCGAGTGGTTCGAGTCGGTCGCGTGGTCGGCCGAGCCGCTGGCGCCGACCGTGCAGGTCACCAGCAGCATCGGCGGCCGCCAGGAGACCAGCCACGTCTGCGTACTGACGGTCTCGCGGATCGGCGACATCGAGGTCCCGGAGACCCACGCGCCGTGGATGGCGAAGACCGACGCGCTCGGTTTCCCGGTGGAGTGGTCCTTCCGGGTCGAGCCGCGCTCGCCGGAGGACGTCTCCCGCGAGATGGCGTCGCTGACCCGCCGTATCGACGGCCAGGTCAGCCACTGGTCCGAGGACCACGGCAAGCGGCCTCCCAAGCAGCTCTCCCGTCAGGCCGGCCGCGCTGCCGACGTCGAGGACGAGATGCGCTCGGAGTTCACCGGCCTGTCCACCCGGACCAGGGGTTGGTACCGCATCGCCGTCACCGGTCGCACCGAGGCCGAGGCGCTCGACAAGGCCCAGAAGGTCGTCGACCTCTACCGGCCGCAGATCAAGATCACCCGTCAGCTGGGGCAGTACCACCTGGCTCGCGAGTTCGTCCCGGGCGAGCCGCTCGCGTCGACCGCGCACGCGCGGAAGTTCCCGGTCCTCAAGGTCGCCGCCGGCCTCCCGGCGGTGACCGCGGAGGTCGGCGACAAGCGCGGCTTCTACCTCGGCGAGACCTCGGCGATGGCGTCGCGGGCCGTCCTGATGGACCCGTGGTATCTCACCGAGGTCATGGAGCAGGCCGGCCTGATCCCGCTCGTCGGCACGCCCGGTTCCGGAAAGTCGACGCTGATGGGCGTCGTCATCTACATGTCGATCCTCTCCGGCATCCACGGCGTCGCCATGGACCCGGCGGGCCGGTTGCAGCGGCTGATGGCGCTTCCCGAGATCGGTGGCGGTGCCTTCAACGGCCAGCGGGTCCCGGCCCGGGCCCGCAGCGTGGACGTGCTCGGCGGTCGCCCGGGGTCGCTGTCGCCCTATGCGGTCGTGCCCGACCCCAACCCGGAGCTGATCCGGGCCGAGGCGATGTCCGACCACGAGTTCGCCGAGCGGCTCCACCGGGAGCGGTCAGCCGCCGTGCAGCAGCGCCGCGACCTGACCGTCTCCGTGCTCCGCTCCTGCCTCCCGGTCGGACTGGCCAACAACGAGGAGGTGCTCAAGCGCATCCGTGCCCGCGTCATGGAGGCGCAGGCCGACCGCGGCGCCGACACCTCGACGATCGTGAAGATGCTCTTCGAGGGCGACGGCGGCGACCAGGAGATCGCCCGCGAGCTCGCCGCAGCCCGCGAGCGTGAGCTCGGCCGCCTCTTCTTCGGCAACGACTTCCTCCAGTCCGACGCGGAGCTGAAGGGCACGCCGTTCACCTTCTACAACCTCAAGGGTCTCAACACCCCGCCCGAGCACGTGCCGCGGGAGGAGTGGAGCGCCGAGGAGCAGATGGCGCGCCCGATCATGACCCTCGCGGCCTGGTCCGCGCTGCACCTGATCTACCGCAGCGACCCCAACGAGCGGAAGCTGTTCGCGCTCGACGAGGCCCACGAGGTCACCCAGGCGAGCGGCGGCACCGGGCGTGCCCTGGTCCACAAGCTCTCCAGCGACTCCCGCAAGAACAACTGTGCCGCGCTGGTCTCCACCCAGAACGCCTCCGCGATCCTGGGCTCCGACATCAACAACTTCGTCGGGGCGGCCTTCGTGGGACGTACGCAGGACGAGACCGCCCAGCGCGACGCGCTCAAGCTGCTCGGCAAGCCGGAGGGTCTGGGCTACGAGTCGATCCTGGCGCGGCTCTCGCCGCGCACCCGCCGCGGCGACGAGCAGCTGGGCTACCGGGAGTTCATCTACCGCGACGGCCTGGGCGGCGACACCGGCCACGGCGGCATGGAGATCATCAAGGTCACCCTCAACCACCACCCGGGTCTGCAGGAGGCGCTCAACACCACCGCCGACCCCACCCGCCGAGTCAGCCGGGCCATCGGCGGACAGCCGGTCGACCCTTCCGAGACTGATCCTTCCGGGGACGGGATCGGCTGATGTTGCCGCGCCCCGCTCCCCGGAGGACACCCCTGCGCCGTAGGGCGGCTGCCCTCGTCGTACTCGTGGTTGCTCTGCTGTCGGTCGCCGGCCCGGCGGCTGCGGGGACGAGGGGGATCGACATCCCGATCCCGTTCGATCCGACGGGTGGGCTCTCGGGTGTGAGCGATGCGTGCAACAACCTGGATGCGCCGATGCCGGCTTCTCCGTACGGGGATGGCTCGTTCATCGTGCGGATGACGGCGTTGGGGGCGGCGTCGAAGGCGGGCACGGAGCTGAACGATCCGGAGAAGGTCGACGACGAGCTGGATCCGTTCCGCAACAAGGACGAGGTCTCGTTGGAGTCGGCCTACGGCACCTCTCCGCAGTGGTGGACCTATGACAACGGGTGCACGGGGCAGTTCGTGGCGGGGGCGGGGACCTCGATCGGCAACATCATGTTGGAGATCTCGGGGATCCTGCCGAACTGGTCGCATGCGTTGCTGAACGCGGTGATCGGGGAGAACTCGTTCCTCAAGGCCCTCGATGACCCGATCGTGGCCGCCTCCAAGGCGGTCACCGACGGGGTGTGGGCGCCGTGGGTGAGTGTGGTGCTGTTGCTGGTGGCGGCGACGGTGATGATCCGGGCGCGGGACGGCCGGTTCGCGCGGGCGGTCACGGCGGCGGGTTGGGCGCTGGGCGTGCTGGTGGTGACGTCGTGGTTGATCCAGTATCCGGTGGAGTCGACGAAGCTGGTCGATGACGGGGTGCGGTCGGCGACGGGCCTGATCGCGGCCGGGTTCAACGATGGCCGGACGGTCCCCGGCGTCGGTGACGACAAGTTCGGCGAGACCGATGCGGTCAAGGCTGTGGACGGCCAGATGGATGAGGTGGTGCGTTCGACGCAGTACCGGACCTGGTTGGCGGGTGCGTTCGGTGATCCGGACTCGGCCACGGCGAAGACGTACGGGCCGCGGGTGTTCCGGGCGACGCATTTCTCCTGGCAGGAGTACGACGCCTATCGCAAGGACCCCAACGGTGAGGGCAAGAAGGTCCTGGAGGCCAAGCAGGACGCGTTCAAGAAGCATGCCGAGGCGGTGAAGAAGTCCGACCCGGTGGCGTATGAGTACTTCAAGGGTGAGCACTGGTCCCAGCGGGCGACCACGGCGCTGGTGAACCTCGTCGTGGTCGTGGTGGTGTGCGGGTTCCTGCTGGTGGCCGGGCTGGCGATCCTGTTGTCGTTCGCGTTGATCCGGTTGATCGTGCCGTTCGCGCCGGCCGCGGGGGTGTTGTTCATGCTGGACCACACCCGGGATGCGGCGGTGGCGATGCTGAAGCGGGTCGTGGGGCCGTTGGTGATGGGCCCGATCTACTTCCTGGTCGCGCTGCTGCTGCTGCGGTTGGACTCGGCGATCCTGACCTCGACGATGTGGTTCGTGCTCAAGCTGGGGCTGATCGCGGTGCTGACCGTGCTGGCCTGGCGACTCACCCGCCCCGCGGCGTACGGGATCCCGTTGCCGGGCATGGGGCGCCTCACCTCGATGCTGTCCTCGTACGTCGGTGCCCGGACGGGCACCGAGGCCGGGGTCCGGGACGCGACCGCCGACCGGCCCCCCGCCACCGGTGGTGTCCCCGCCGGCACCGGAGCGGTCTCGAGCCCCGGCGGGGTCTACATGCCCGGCCACGAGCTGACCGCCAGCCGGCCGACGATGTTCGCCGAGCAGGTGCCCAACCAGGCGCCGGTGACGGCCGCCGGAGCGCTGGGTGCCGGAGCGGGTGCGAGCAGCACACCGACGTACGCCCTGGGCTCCTCGATGAGCGGCAACGACGGTGAGCGCGTGGCCGGACAGTGGTTCGACTCGCGCTCCGCCGAGCGCGACGAGCCGACGCCTGGTCACGCCGCGCAGGTCTACACCAACGACCGCCCCGAGGCGCCGAGCCCCGTCGACCACACTGCCTACGCCGACCGCGAGCCGGAGCCGCCGCGGCACTCGCCGGTGGCGGAGGCCAATGTGGACTACGACGCCGACGGCAACCCGGTCTTCGTCATCTACTCACCGAACGGGAACCGCTCGGTTCCCGTCGACAACGGTTCCAGCTGGGGGTCAGCTGAAGGAGGAGCCCGGTAGTGCGGTCGACAACGACGCGTGGTGTGCTGTGGGAGGTCATCGCGCCGGTGCTGAGGTGGCCCATGAGGTCGCCGTTCCGGTTCTTCTCGGTGGTCGTCGGCATCGTCTTCGTGATCTGGCTCATCGCCCAGTGGAGCGATGCCCCCGACGCCGACCCGGCCTCGCAGCCCGAGCGGGGCTCGGTGTCGGCGGAGCAGAGCCCCAGCGCCACCGGATCACCCGCACCCGTCCCGGATCCGATACCGCTGGCGACCAAGTTCGTCGCCGCCTGGGCACGTCCCGACCTGACCACCGAGGAGTGGTGGGCCGGGATCAACGCCGCGCGCCCGGACGAGTCGCTGGCCCAGGCCCTGGGCACCACCGACCCGGCCAACATCGACGCGACCAAGGTGGTCGGCACGCCGAAGGTGCTCGATCAGACCGATGGGGAGGCACGCGTCGAGGTCACCACCGACGGCCCCAAGGTCATCGTCTACCTGACGCTGGTCGACAACGTCTGGTACGTCGCCAACATCCTTCCGGGCGGTTAGGCGATGTGGATCTTCAAGGCGCGTCTGATCTGGGGGATCGTGGCTGGTGCGGCCACGTTCGTCCTGGTGGTCACCGGTGCCTTGGTGATCCTGATCGGCGGTCTGGCGAGCACCGAGCAGAGCAACCAGGACCAGGCCGAGTCGGGCTGTGTCGGTGGGACCAACGCGGTCCCGGTCGGCAACCTGGGGCCGGACGGTGAGGTCCCCGAGGGCAGCATCGCCGGGTTCGACACCGAGCAGATCCAGAACGCCCGGACGATCGTGGCGGTCGGCAAGCAGTCCGGCGTGCCTGCCTACGGCTGGGTGATCGCGCTCGCGACCGCGATGCAGGAGAGCGGCCTGCGCAACCTCGACTACGGGGACCGCGACTCGGTCGGTCTCTTCCAGCAGCGCCCGGTCTCCGGGTGGGGCACCGTCGCCGACATCATGAACCCGGTCAAGTCCGCCCAGGCGTTCTACGGCGTGGCCGCCCACACCGGCAACACCGGTCTCCTGGACATCCCGGGGTGGCGCAAGATGCAGGTCACCGCTGCGGCGCAGGCGGTGCAGCGATCGGCGTTCCCGCTGGCGTACGCCCAGCACGAGGACGAGGCGCGGGCGCTCGTCGCCGCGCTCGCCGACGGGGTCTCGGCCGCCGACCTGACGGCCACCGCGACCGACGTGGCGTGCACCATCGGCATGGCCGGGATCAGCACGACCGTCGTACGTCCCGTCCAGGCCGGCCTCGCGGTCGACCAGGGCAACTACGGCAACTCCGGCTCCAACTGGGCCAACATGCACACCGGCAACGACTACTCCGCGCCGTGCGGCGCCCCGGTGCAGGCGGCCCACGGCGGCACCATCGTGATCGAGTCCGGCGGCGGCTGGGGCTGGGCGGGACGCTGGCTGGTGAAGGTGCAGACGGCGCCCGGAAACCTGACCACGTGGTATGCCCACATGCGGGCGCTCTCGGTCCGCGAGGGCCAGATGGTGAAGGCCGGGCAGGTCATCGGACAGGTCGGCAGCGAGGGCAACTCGACCGGCTGCCACCTCCACTTCGAGGTGCACCCGCACGGCGGCGGCTACCTGCAGGACCAGGTCGACCCGGCGGTCTGGCTGGACAAGAACATCGGCAAGACCCTGGAAGCCACCAAGCAGGTCGCCGGACTCCCCGGAGCGGGCCAGATCGGCGCCTCGCCGGCAGCGGTCTCCGGTCCGCAGGTGCGCCTGGCGCAGGCCAACATCAAGGTCTCCCTGTCCCGCTCGAGATACCGCTCCGATCTGGCCGAGGTCATGGAGCACGGGCCCGACTTCGTCTCCCTGAACGAGGCCCAGTCACGTACGGTCTCCGACATCTCGGTGCGCGGCTACGGCACCTACCGCGCCTCGGCGGACGAGTACGGCACCCGCAGCCAGGCCCTCAGCCCGGTCGTCATGTGGCGCACCGACCGCTGGGTGGCGGTCGACAAGGGCACCGTCCAGCTCACCAAGCCGGTCACGGGGGTCAAGAACGACAACAGGTACGCCACCTGGGTGGTCCTCGCGAGCAGCGACGGCTCCGGGCGCATCTCGGTGATCTCGACCCACACGATGACCTCGCCCGCCAAGAGCCCGCAGGCGCGTAAGAACGAGGCCCAGCGCGGCTTCGCGAAGCTCGCCGGGCTGGCGCAGGGGCTGCAGAAGTACGGCCCCGTCCTCGTCGCCGGCGACCTCAACTCGCCCTACCCGCGCAACGGCGGCGACGGGGACCCATGGGGACCGAAGCCGCTGATGACCAAGGCCGGGATGACCTCCTCCTTCGAGGCCCTCGGCGCTCCTCCGCAGGGCTGGGCCACCCACGACGGCGGCGGCACCATCGACTGGCTCCTCGGTTCGAACGCGACCGCCACCCCCACCCGGCAGGCCACGTTCGAGCTCGAGTCCGACCACCACGGCCTGGTGGCTGACTTCGACATCCGCGGCCAGTAGCGGCGCTTGCGGCACGTGTAACACGTCGTTCGTAGGACTACTCGCCCTATGTGAACGACCGGATAGACCTACGAACAGCGTGTTACACCCGGCGGGCGACCTCGCGACAGCCGAGACGTCGCTCGCGTCGGCCGAGTGGGCAGCCACCTGCCCACTCGGCCGACGTACGTGACGTCTCGGCCGACGGGGCTGACCTCTCGGCAGGGTCTGGGAGAGGTGGGGAAGTTGGCGGGAGATAGCGTGGGGGCATGAACGAGGCGGCCGTAGGGAGGGAAGCGGCCGTGGTCTTGATGGGTGAGTGGCTCGCTGGGGACGGGCCGGAGCACTGGGTCGTCGAGACCTCCGGATCCACCGGCACACCCAAGCGGGTCATGCTGTCGCGGTCGGCGGTGAAGGCGTCGGCAGTGGCGTCGGCCCGGCGCATCGGGGCGAGTGGGCAGTGGCTGCTGATGCTGCCCGAGTCGTACGTCGCTGGTGCGAATGTGATCGCCAGGTCGCTGCTCGCGGGGTTCGAGCCGGTGATCTTCTCCCCGCGTTTCGCGACGTTCGCCGACGCGGTCGCCGCGATGAACGAAGGGCCGCGGTTCGTCTCGCTGGTGCCGACCCAGCTGCACCGGATCATCGAGGCCGGCGGGGAGGACCTCACGGCCCTCACCGAGTTCCACACCGTCTTGCTCGGTGGCGGCCCGATCGACCCGTCGCTGCGTACGCGGGCCGAGCAGGCCGGGATCGACGTGGTCGCCACCTACGGCTCTGCCGAGACCTGCGGCGGGTGCGTCTACGACGCGATGCCGCTCGACGGCGTCGGGATCGCGATCGGCACCGACGGCCGGGTCCGGATCAGCGGCCCGACGCTCTTCGACGGCTATCAGGACGATCCCGAACAGACCGCGAACTCCCTGGTGAACGGCTGGTTTCTCACCTCCGACGCCGGCACCCTGGACGAGGACGGCCGGCTCAGGATCCTCGGCCGGATCGACGACATGGTGATCACCGGCGGCGTGAAGGTGCCGGCCGCGCTCGTCGCCAGGCGGCTCCGCGAGCACCCGTCCGTCACGGCCGCGGAGGCCCTCGGCATCCCCGACGAGGAGTGGGGCCAGCGGCTGGTCGCCTTCGTCGTCGGCGACATCGACGCCGCTGCGGCCCGGGAGTGGGTCGCCGCGGAGCATCCCCGTTCCTGGGCGCCGCGCCAGGTCGTCGCACTCGATGCGATCCCGCTCCTCGGCAACGGCAAGCCCGACCGGCAGGCCCTGCTGGCCCTGGCCACGAGCGACGAGGTGGAGTCGCGATGAACCTCCAGGTCTTCTCGCTGCCGATGACGACCCGTTTCCGCGGGATCACCGAGCGCGAGGGCGTCGTCTTCGAGGGCTCCGGTGGATGGGGCGAGTGGTCGCCGTTCCTCGACTACGACGTCGCCGAGATCGAGCCCTGGCTGCGCTGCGCCGAGGAGGCGACAGCGGGGGACTGGCCGACACCGGTCCGTGACACGGTCCCCGTGAACGCGACCGTCCCCGCTGTAGGCGCTGAGCGCGCCCACGAGATCGTGACCCGCTCCGGGTGCGCGACCGCCAAGGTGAAGGTCGCCGATCCGGGCCAGAGCCTGGCCGACGACATCGCCCGTGTCGAGGCCGTCCGGGACGCCCTCGGCCCGTCGGGCAACCTCCGGATCGACGTCAACGGGCTCTGGACGGTCGAGGAGGCCCTGGCCTCGATCAAGGTGCTGGACCGGGCCGCCGGTGGCCTCGAGTACGTCGAGCAGCCCTGCCCCACGGTCGAGGAGCTCGCCGACGTACGTCGGAAGGTGGACGTCCCGATCGCCGCGGACGAGTCGATCCGGCGGGCCGCGGACCCCTATCGCGTACGCGATCTCGAGGCCGCCGACGTGGCGGTGCTGAAGGTGCAGCCGCTGGGCGGCGTACGCGCCTGCCTGCGGATCGCCGAGGACATCGGGCTGCCGTGCGTGGTCTCCTCGGCGCTGGAGACCTCGGTCGGGATGGCGGCCGGGATCGCGCTCGCGGCGGCGCTGCCCGAGCTGCCCTACGCCTGTGGGCTGGGCACGGTCTCGATGTTCATCGACGACATCGCCGCCGCCCCGCTCCTCCCGTCCGGCGGGGTCCTGTCGGTGCTCCCCGCCTCGCCGGCGCCCGCGCGCCTGCTCGCCGAGCCGGCGCTGGGGGCCGCGCCGGAGCGTACGGAATTCTGGCACCGGCGTCTGGCCGCTGTCCTCGCCTACCGAGAACGCTCCGCTGAAGGAGGCACGCATGGCCACCGCTACTGAGCTCGCCCGGGCGGTCGTCACCGCGCTCCTCGAGGCGCGGGTCACCGACATCGTCATCGCGCCGGGATCGCGCAACGCACCGCTGTCGTTCGCCGTCTTCGACGCGGCCCGGGCCGGGCTCGTGCGGCTGCACACCCGGATCGACGAACGCTCGGCCGGCTTCTTCGCCCTCGGCCTCACCAAGGTGGGGGCCCGATCCGCGGTGATGTGCACCTCCGGCACCGCGGTCGCCAACCTGCACCCCTCGGTGCTCGAGGCCGCTCACGCCGGCGTACCGCTGGCCGTGGTCACGGCGGACCGGCCGGCCCGCCTCCGGGAGACCGGCGCCAACCAGGTGACCGACCAGGTCGGCATCTTCGGCCGGCTGGTGGAGACCGTCGACCTGGCCGCAGCGCCGGACGAGAACGACATCGATGCGCTCGACGCCGCGCGCGGCCCCGTCCACTGGAACATCCAGCTCGACGAGCCGCTGACCCCGCCCGACCGGTGGGAGCCGGGGGAGATCGCGGTCCGTCCGGAACCGGTGCGGCCGGAGCTGATGATCCACGAGTCGATCCCGACCGGCGCCGGGACACCGCTCACGGTCGTCATCGCCGGCGACGACGCCGGCCCGCCCTCCCGCATCCTCGCCCAGGACGCCGGCTGGCCGCTGCTCGCCGAGCCCTCCTCGGGGGCACGCACCGGCGACAACGCCCTGCGCTCCTACCGCCTGCTGCTGGAGTCACCGCTCGCCGAACGGATCGAGCGAGTCGTCGTCTACGGCCACCCCACCCTCTCCCGGCCGGTCACCAACCTGCTCGCGCGCGCCGACATCGAGGTCATCGCGGCCCCGGTCGACGGTGTCTGGCCGGCACGCCCGTTCCGGGTCGACCGCACGATCCGCACCCGGCTCCACGTCGAGGGCGAGCCCGATCCGGCGTGGCTGGAGGAGTGGCGCTCGGCCGATCGCGAGCTCAGCCGCCAGGTGGACCGGCTGCTCCACGAGCAGCAGGAGATGACGGCGTACGACGTCGCTGCCTGTGTCGCCCGCGCCCTGCCCGACCGCGGGCTGCTGATGCTCGGCCCCTCCAATCCCGTACGCGACCTGGACCTGATGATGCGGCCCAACAACGTCGGCGGGCGACGGAAGGTGATCGCCAACCGTGGCCTGGCCGGCATCGACGGCGTCGTCTCCACGGCGATCGGTGCCGCCGTCGGCCGTCCGTGGTCGACGCGCGCGCTCGCGCTGATGGGTGACGTCACCTTCCTGCACGACGCCGGCGGACTCCTGCTCGGCCCCGAGGAGGTCCGCCCCGACCTCACCGTCGTCGTCGCCAACGACGACGGTGGCTCGATCTTCGCCTCGCTCGAGCAGGGGGCCGCCGACTACGCCGACCGCTTCGAACGGCTCTTCGGCACCCCGCACGGCACCTCGCTGGAGGCGCTCTGCGCCGCCCACCGCATCCCGCACCTCGTGGCCACCTCGGTGCCCGAGCTCGAGGCCGCCCTCGCCTCCCCGAACGGCGGCATCGAGGTCGTCGAGGCCGTCGTCTCCCGCGACGGCCGCCGGGAGCTCGACCTGGCCATCCGCGCGCTCGCTCGTCCCTGAGCCGCCGGCCTGCTCGGACATGGCACAGTGTGCCCGTGACCGAACAGCCGCAAGCGCAGCCGCAGTGGCCGGGTGTGGTGCCCTATGTCGAGTTCTACACCGGCGTGAAGCGCATCCTGGTGCTCCACCTGACCAGCGGAAACAAGATGCTGGCGAACAACCCCGGCAGGCTGCCCCCGATCGCGAGCATCGACGGCCGGCAGTACGTCGTCTACTGGGGCACCGTGTCCTTCGAGATCCCGGCCGAGAGGGCGTGTCACATCAGCGTGCACGTCGAGGGCGACTACATCCAGCAGGCCGCCACGATCCTGCTATCACCCGGCGCTGAGCAGGTGCAGCTGACGTACGCGACCCACTTCACCTCCGGCGTCGGTTCGCTGACGCTGTCCTGACTCAGGCCCGCCAGAAGGGGTCTCGGCCGATGAAGCCGAGGAGCTGCTCCTGCGGAGTCGCATCAGTCGGGACCTCGATGCGGGGGCCGAACTGGCCCGAGGCACGCATCGCATCCTCCATGGCGGCCACACCGGCGAGCATCGCCGACGCACGCTCGTCGCCCAGGTCGAAGTCGCGCCCGAGGGCGCGGGCGAGGTCCCAGGAGTGCATCCAGATGTCGGGCGTGTAGATCTGCGAGAGTGCGACGTCGAGCGGCATGTCGCCGGTGTGGGGGTTGGAGACCGTCCGGCCGGCGGGGTCGTCGAAGAGACCCTGCATGTCGGCGGTGTGGGTCTTCCAGGCGGCGACCGGGTCCGCGGCGACGTCGAGCGGCGCCAGGTCCACGCCGGCCGAGGCGCGCAGGAAGTCGCGTGGCCACCCGACCAGGTGCTCGACCACGTCCAGCGCGGTCCACGCCTCGACCGGGCAGGGACGCTCCCAGTCCTCGGGAGTGGCGGAGTCGACGATCTCGGCGAACCGGGCCGCGTCGTACGCGTGCTGCTCGCCCGGGGTCATGCGAGCTCCGCCAAGAGCTCGTCGAGCTGCTCGTAGCCCTGGACGACGCCCTTCTCCATGCCGCTGGCCATGATCGCCGCCTGGGTCTCGAAGGACTCGACGACGCTGAGGCCGGTCAGCCGGGTGCGGCCGCCGGGGAGCGGCTCGAAGGTGAGGAACTCCAGCGAGGCCCCGTCGGGCGCGCCGCGCCAGGTGAAGGTCTGCACGATGCGCTCGTTCTCGCGCACCTCGTGGAAGCTGCCGAAGAACTGGGTGAACTCGTCACCGTCACGCTCGGCCGAGTAGGCCCACGAGCCGCCGGTGCGAAAGTCCCACTCGGTGATGCTCATGCCGACGTCGCGGGGCCCGAGCCACTTGGCGTACAGCTCCTTCTCGGCGTGGGCGCGGAAGACGAGCTCGCAGGGTGCGTCGAACTCGCGGACGATGGTGATCGTCGGGGTCTCCTTGGAGGCCTCGATCGTGGTCTCGTGCTTCGTGGTGGTCATGATGCGTCCTCTTCTCGGGCTGGTTCTCTGGCTGGTCGGTCTTCCTGCATCTCGGCGAGCAGCGCGTCCAAGCGCTGGTAGCGCTCCTCGGCCTGCTGTTGGTATCGCTCGATCCATCTGGTCATGAGGTCGAACACCTCCGCTTCGAGCCGTACGGGTGCGCGGCGCGACTCCCGGCTCACCAGGCCGGCGTCCTCGAGCACCTTGAGGTGCTTGGAGACCGCCTGGAGACTGACGTCGTACGGCGCCGCCAGCTCGCCGACGGTCGCGTCGGCCGACGCGAGCCGGGCGACCAGGTCGCGTCGGGTCGGGTCGGCCAGTGCCGCAAAGACTCGGGAGAGTCTGTCCTCGCTCATCCGCTACTCCTCAACCATTTGGTTGATAACGAGGCTAGGCCGCCGTGCGCGGAATTGTCAACCATTTGGTTGAGTAACCTGCTTACCAGAAAACATTCCCCGGGGGACATCGGTTGCGGCACGATGTTTCCCAGCCACGAATGCATCTCAGTGCACGTCCACCTCGGGAAAGGCAGCCCCATGAGTCCTTCGCGTTGCAGATCCATGAGAGTGACCGCGATCATCGCCGGTCTCCTCCTCGCCACCTCCCTCTCCCCGACCCAGTCCGCCGGTGCCGCCGAGAAGGACGACCGCCATCTCACCCGGAACGCGAGGTCCCATGGCGTCACCCTCGAGCACGGGGCGTACGTCGGCTGGTCGACGCCCGGCTCGAACGCCGAGGGCGGCACCCGCAACGAGACCCCGATCACCGCGCAGGCGACGGTGAGCGGCATCGACGTCTCCGGCCACCAGGGCAACGTCGACTGGGCCTACTGGTGGGGCCAGGGGAAGCGGTTCGCCTACATCAAGGCGACCGAGGGCACCTACTACAAGAACAGCACCTACTTCCCGCAGCAGTACAACGGCTCCTACAACCAGGGCTTCATCCGCGGCGCCTACCACTTCGCCAACCCGTCCGACTCCGGTGGCGCGGCGCAGGCCGACTACTTCGTCAACAACGGCGGTGGCTGGTCGGCCGACGGGAAGACCCTCCCCGGGGTGCTCGACATCGAGTACAACCCCTACTCCGGTGGCACCTGCTACGGCCTCTCGCAGTCGTCGATGCGCTCGTGGATCTCGGCCTTCCTGAGCCGCTACCGCTACCGCACCGGCCGCGACGCGGTCATCTACACGACCACCGACTGGTGGACGACCTGCACCGGCAACACCTCGCAGTTCGCCAGCGCCCATCCGCTCTGGATCGCGCGCTACGCCAGCTCGCCCGGCACCCTGCCGGCCGGCTGGGGCTACTACACCTTCTGGCAGTACACCTCCTCACCGTTGGACCAGGACACGTTCAACGGTGCGTACGACCGCCTGCAGGCGCTCGCGCTGGGCTGACCAACCGCCGAGCCGGCGCGTCTGTCCCAGCCAGGATCCCCGAGTCGGCGCGAATGTCCCACGCTCTTGGGACAGTTGCGCCGACTCGGCGTCAGATCGTGGGGCAGACGCGCCGACTCGTGGTTCAGAGACCCAGCTGGGACTTCCAGGAACCGAGGACCGGGGTCCACTCGAAGATCCGGCGCTCCTTGATCAGCCCGGCCGCGAGGAACGGGTCGTCGTCCAGGACAACCTCGACCGTCGCGATCTCGCCCTCGAAGACGAGCAGGGCGGAGCCGTCGGAGGTGGGGCCGGAGAGGACCAGGTTGTCCTGGCTCGCCAGGAAACCACGATGGGCGTCGAGATGCTCGGCGCGTACGTCAGGGAGGTCGTTGTAGGCGTAGACGACTGCGACGAGGGCCATCAGAGGTCAGCCCCGTCCGCGAGACGTACGTAGCCGCGTTCGGCAGGGATCAGGGCGGCCGCCTGGCTGTCGAAGATGCCGGAGCCGGCCTCGGAGTAGACCCGGTCGTGGATCGCAACCGTCCGCGAGGCGCCGACCTCGCGGGCGAAGTCGATCAGTTCGCTCGACCGCGCCCACGGCGCGGAGACGGGCAGGAAGAGTACGTCCACGGCCTGTCCTGGGCCGTCGAGCGCGTCGCCCGGGTGGAAGATCTTCGTGTCCCCGGCCTGGATCAGGTAGCCCGAGTTGTCGAAGTGGGGCAGGTCGGCGTGGATGACCGCGTGCTTCTCGTTGATCGCGGTGACCGGCAGCCCGGCGTCGAACGACTCGCCCGGCTTCACCACCGTGGTCCGCTCGTGGACGGCGGGGGCGCCCTTCAGGATCTGTGCCGCGACCGCGCCGATGGTGTAGACCGGTGCGTCGCTGCCCTCGAGGAGGGCCGGGTTGTAGTGGTCGGGGTGCTCGTGGGTGATCAGCACCGCCGTCGCGCCGTCCAGCGCCTCGGGCTGGGTGAACACGCCCGGATCGACGACCACCACCGCCCCGTCGTGCTCGATCCGGACACAGGCATGGCCGAACTTCGTGATCCTCATGCCGCCGAATCTATCGCGCGGGATCCAGTCCGCCGTGGGGCGTTTCAGGACAGGGCGTCGCGGATCGGGACGAACTTGGCCTGGGTCTCGGCCAGCTCGGTCTCCGGGTCGGAGCCCGCCACGATGCCGCAGCCGGCGAAGAGGCGGGCGGTGCGATCGTCGATCATCTCGGCCGAGCGCAGCGCGATGCCCCACTCGCCGTCGCCGGTGGCGTCCATCCAGCCGACCGGACCGGCGTAGCGGGCCCGTTCCATCGACTCGATCTCGGCGATGAGCGCGACGGCGTCCTCGCGCGGGGTGCCGCCGACCGCGGCCGACGGGTGCAGCGCGGCGGCCAGGTCGAGCGAGCTCACCCCGTCGCTGGCGACGCCGGTGATGTCGGTGGCCAGGTGCATCACGTTGGGGAGCTTGAGCACGAAGGGGGCCTCGGGCACGTTCATCGAGGAGCAGTGCGGCTCCAGGGCGTCGGCGACCGACCTCGCGGCGTACTCGTGCTCCTCGAGGTTCTTCGACGACTCCGCGAGCGACGCGGCGAGCGCGTGGTCGAGGTCCTCCTCGCCGGTGGGCCAGATCGTGCCCGCGAGCACGCGGGAGGTGACCAGGCCGCGCTCGCGGCGTACGAGCAGCTCCGGGGTCGCGCCGAAGAGGTCGTCGACGTGGAACGTCCAGCACGTCGGGTACGCAGCGGCCAACCGACGCAGCACGGCCCGGATGTCGATCGGTGCGCTGGCCGCGGCCAGCAGGTCGCGGGCGAGGACGACCTTGTCGAGGTCTCCGTGCTGGAGCCGGGAGACGGCGTCGGCGACGATCCGCATCCAGTGCTCGCCGTCGACGTACGCATCGGCGAAGACGACATCGCGCGGTGCCTCCGGCTGCGGCGTCGGCGCCAGCACGGGAGGTGGTGTGGCGGCCGGGCCGACGGTGGTCACCCAGGCGACGTCGCCACGCTTGCCGACGACGACCGCGGGCACCTTGAGGACGGAGAATCCCGGCAGGTCGGCGAAGGAGAAGGAGCCGAAGCCGACCAGGCCGGTGCCGGGCTCGCCCACGGGGTCGGAGACCGTCGAGACGGCCGCCAGCTCCTCGAACCACTTGGCTGCGTGCGCGAACCGCTCCGGCCCGGACGTACGGATCTCGGCGGCGGTGCCCCAGCCGACCAGGCCCTCGCCGTGGCGGACCCAGGACAGAACGCGCCGGCGGGCGGGCAACAGCGCGAGCAGGTCGTCGAGCGTCTCTGAACCGGCGTCGAGCGCCACGGTGGTGGCCACCAGGGACCGCTGATCAGAGTCATGCTTTTCGGGGTCCCCACGGCGCCCGGAGCGAAGCGAGGACGTCGTGGGGCGGTTACTCACACCCTCAGGGTATCGGCGTGGTGTCGGCCAGGACGAGTCGAAGTGATGTATGGCATCCGCCCCGGTTGCCATACATGACCCCATGGGTTGTAGCGTGCCCTGGCGTGAGTACCAACAAAGAGCAGTCGTTCATCGCAGAGAACGGCATCACCCTCGGCATCATCGCCTTGGCCCTCTTCGTCGTGCTGGGCGTGGGCCTGCCGCGGTGGGTTGGCGACTCCGAGTCCCACTCGGGGGTGAAGATCACCCTCCCGGAGACGCTGTCCGGCGGCTACAAGCCGGCGGACAAGAAGTCCTCCTACGACCTCGACGTGATCAAGAAGCAGGGCGCGTCCGAGGAGCAGCTGGACGCGTTCATCAAGCAGAACGCGACCAGCGCTAAGACCGAGGACCGGAACGTGTCCGACGCGCTCGGGTTCTCGATGACCTCGCGCACCTACATCACCAAGGACATGAAGAAGTCGGTGATGATCCGTGCCTTCGCCGGCGACGGCAGCGCCTACTACGGCGGTGGCGAGGTCTCCAAGGTCGGCGACGACGTCTGCTACTCCAGCGCCGACCAGTCGACCGGTCAGACCCAGGCGACCTGCTCGCACGCGTCCGACGACCTGACCGTCCAGGCGACCGCGGCCACGAAGAAGGACGCGGCGAAGTACGCCGACGAGATCTTCGAGAAGCTCGCCTGAGTTCGGTCCGGACCGAGACCCGAGACAGAATCAGCCTGTGACCCGAGCAGATCTGGACAAGCAGCCCGGCGAGGTCCGTCGGATGTTCGACGCCGTGGCCAAGCGCTACGACCTCACCAACGACGTGCTCTCGCTCGGCCAGGACCGGCGCTGGCGGCGCGAGGTCATCAAGGCCGTCGCCCCGTTGCCAGGCGAGCTCGTGCTCGACCTCGCCGCCGGCACCGGCACCTCGTCCCAGCCGTTCTTGGACGCGGGCGCCACCGTGGTGCCGACGGACTTCTCGATCGGAATGCTCCAGGTCGGCAAGCAGGCCAAGCCCCACTTGCCGTTCACGGCCGGTGACGGCACCAAGCTGCCCTACCGCGACTCGACCTTCGACGCGGTGACGATCTCGTTCGGCCTGCGCAACATCGTCGACCCGGCGGCCGGCCTGCGTGAGCTGCGCCGGGTCACCCGTCCTGGCGGCCGGATCGTGGTGTGCGAGTTCTCGCACCCGACCTGGAAGCCGTTCCGGACGCTCTACGTGGAATACCTGATGAGGGCGCTGCCGCCGGTCGCCCGCGCGGTCTCCTCATCGCCCGATGCGTACGTCTACCTGGCCGAGTCCATCCGGGCCTGGCCAGACCAGGCAGGTCTCGCAGACCTGCTCTCCGCGTCCGGTTGGCAGTCGCCGACCTGGACGAATCTGTCCGGCGGAATCGTCGCTCTCCACCACGCGACGGCTTGATCTCTGCGAAAGTTCAATCATGACCTCCACGTTGCCTTGGGACGGAATCTTGATGCCCCGCGAGGCCTACGGCCCCGCCGCGGTCAAGGCCAGGGACTCGCTCACCGACGCGGCCGCACAGGGCGACTGGCGCCGCGCGCTCTCGCAGGTGCGCAACGACTACACGGTCGGCGTCAACACCTGGAAGATCGGCGGCGAGTCGATGTTCACGCCGCTCCACCACGCCGCCTACCTCGGTGCGCCGCGGGAGACCGTGCAGGAGCTGCTCTCGCTGGGTGGGGTCAGGTCGCTGCCCACCGCCCACGGCGAGACGCCCTACCAGCTCGCCAAGCGTCGCGGTCACGAGCACCTGGTCGACATGCTCGACCCCTACTTCCGCCCCGGCACCCCGCTCGGTGACAACCTCGAGGGCGTCAACCATCACGTGAACACGACCCTCGCCGAGCTGACCGCCGAGTTCCGTGGCGACTACCAGCTGCGTACCTTCGACGTCCGGCTCATCTCCGAGGAGGGCGGCCCGGACGAGGCCTGGTTCACCGCTCCCGGGATGTACGGCGGCATCCGGATCGGCATGTTCTGGGGCCGCGCCCACCTGGAGTACAACTCCCGCCTGGGTGACTCCTACGCCGTCGTGGGACCGGAGGGCTCGGCGTACGTGAGCCGTTCCAAGCGGGCCCTCCCGGCTCGCTGACCGAGTTTCTCCACAAACCCCTCGGGGTTTCCGGATTTCGCTGTACGCCGGCCCTGGTTCGGTCACACTCCGTCCGTGGTGCATTCATGGACCGTGACCCGAAAGGGGCAGCGGCAACTCATCCAGGCGGCGAGAAGGCTCTCGCTCTGGACACGAGCAACGCTCGTACGTCACGCGCTGATCGCCGTCGTGATCTGGCTGGTCTTCGCCATCTCATGGGTGCTGAGCGACGATTCCGGAACGATCGGCAGGTTCGACCGGATCGGGCTGCTGGCGCTCGGGGTGATCGCTGTCCTGGTGTCTGCCATGTGGATGATCGCCCACAGGTCGATCATCGCCAAACAGATCGTCGCTGCCTATCCGGTCGGCCTCGTCGTCTTCTCCGAGATGGACGACCGCGGCTTTCGAATCGCGAACGCTCTCGGGGAGACGTCGTGGCGCTGGGACCAGCTCGACGGTGCTCGGAGCAACGCCGGTGTGCTCGGCATTCCTGATCGGCTGGCCGTGCGCGCTGATCACTCCATCCCTGGGCTGATGCCGCAGCTGAGCGTATGGGTGCCCCGCGCCCTCATGGCAGACGATGTGTTGGTACGCCTCGGGCTTCCGGTTGCCGGTACGACGCCGGTGCGGTCACAGCATCGGTTCCCGCGCGGCACCGCAGTCACGCAGGCCCGCACGTGGGTGGTGACGGCTGATTCTCAACGCAGGCTCGCGCATGACGCCTGGTTGGCGCTGATCCTCGAGCCGAAGATGCTGGCCGTCCAGGTTCTCCTCGCCACCGCGGTGGCGGGGCAGTCGGTGATCACCGCTTTGATGATCCTGGACGGGTATGGCGTACGTCCGACGAGCATTCTGCTCCCGGTTGCCTTTGCCCTGAACATCTGGGCGCCCTGGTGGATGGCGCGTCGCGAGGTCCGCACGCTCTTCCCTATCGGCTTCAATGCGACGCTGCAGGTCGAGGACGTAGGCCTCCGGGTGCTGGCGGCGCGGGACGAGAGGGTCTTCCCCTGGCGAACGCTGCAGGGTTCCCGACTCCGGCGAACAGCCTTGACCTATCCGGGCCAGGTCGAGCCGATGGCTCGCGGGACGATTCCGGCGCTGTTGGTTCCCGACGACGTTTTGAGGCGCCTGGGGTGCCGCCCGGCCGGCACTCAGCTCGCGGCAGCGGAAGGTGCGTCTGCAGATCAGTGACCGCGTCTGGGGTGACCTGTCTTCGGGTCCGGACGGATGAGAGGGTCGAGGCATGGCTGACTCTCGCGAGGATCTGATCACCGACCTGAACCCGCTCCCGGACGAGATCGGCGGGAGGCTGCGGAAGCAGCTGGAGTTCATCGCCGAGGCCGACAGGCTCAAGACGATCCTGCGCGCCTCGCCGCTGGCCGCGGCCGACCGCCGTGAGAACGACGCCGAGCACTCCTGGCACCTGGCGCTGATGGTGCTGCTGCTCGCCGAGTACGCCGACGAGCCGATCGACGTCGGGCACGCCATCAAGCTCGTGATCATCCACGACATGGTCGAGATCTACGCCGGCGACAGCCCGGTCTTCGACCCTGCCGCGGTCGTCGACCAGGTCGAGCGCGAGATCGCTGCCGCCGAGCGGCTCTTCACGATGCTGCCGCCGGATCAGGCGGGGGAGATCCGGGCGCTGTGGGACGAGTTCGAGGCCGCTCAGACGCCCGAGGCGCGCTTCTGCAAGGCCATGGACCGCCTCGAGCCGATGCTGCTCAACTGGCTCAACCGCGGCGGCACGTGGAGCATGCCCGGGGCCACCGAGTCCCGCGTCCGCGCCCGGGAGGCCGGCGTCGTCGCCGCGAGCACCACTCTCGGCGAAGCCACCGACGCCATCGTCCGCGCCGGCCTCGCGAAGGGCTGGATCCGCCCCGATCCCGACTGACGATGACCGGGTCCCGGTTTCCCCATATTCCGGCCGGGGTATCCAGTACGCTGCGGCGACTTCGGACTGCGGGGACGCTGAGGAGGGCCGCTCGTGGATGCGGATGTGGTGCCGGGCTCGGTGACCGTCTGGACCGTGACGCTCGATGATCAGCGTCGGCTCAAGTGGGCCATGGTGAGATTGCGGCTGCGAAGCTGGTCCTACTGGGTCCTGGGGCTGGTTCTGCCAGCGTTGATGACCGGCTCCGCCTGGTTCGGGGTGCGTGATCTGGGGCTTGATCCGCTCAACGATGCCGTCGATCTGGTGATGATCTTGACCTTGGGAGTCGCCTGCACGGCGGTCATGCTGCCGCTGCCGCTGTGGACAGTCCCTCGCCGCGTGAAGCGCGAACTTCCTGTCGGAGCCACTCTCGTCGCGTGGACGACGGAGAGCGGATTGGGCGTGCGCACACCTAGCCGACTCACCTTCTACCCGTGGTCGCGGCTGACGCAGGTCGAGGCGGGGCCGGTGCTTGTGCAGTGTCGGCAGGAGGGCCTTAAGACATTGGCCGTACCGGCGTATCTACCGACCGGGCCGGATGAGCTGGCGCGGTCGGTCGACTTCCCGGCCCAGCTCATCGGGCCGGAAATCAGACACGAACTGGCACAGAGAGCAGGCCGGGAGCCCGCGGAGGTTCCGCTGGCCGGGGAGCCGACCGTCGTCGACCGTGCCCTGAGGTGGCGGCTCATCCGGGCATGGCTGTGGACGCAGTTCGGCATCACGGCACCGTTCGGCATCGTGGCGTGGGTGGTCCCGGTTGCCATCGCCCTCAACATCGCGATCCATCTGGCCGGTGGCTCCTACAGGATGGCGGCCTTCCTAGTCGTGGTGATCCTGTTCAACCCACTCATCTGGCTGCTTTCCGGCGAGGGCCGGATGTCGGGGATGTATCCGGTCGGCGCGCCCGTTACCGGCGCCGTCGGTGAGTGGCTCGAGATCCAGGGACCGTGGGGAAGTGTTGCCTGGCACCACGGGTGGCTGAAACAGCGCCGGATGACCAAGCACACCGTGACGTACGAAGTGATGCAGACGAACGCCGACGGAAGTCCCGCCCAGCTGACCGATGTCGAGAAGCGGATCGTCGTGATCCCCCGAGCCTTCCTCGACACTCCGACGCCGGCGGTCAGCACCGAAGTCTGACCCGCCACAACCCCGCCATGGCGTGGTTGTGCAAGCGTTTGCCGCCGGATGCGCGGGCAGTTTCCCGCCAGGGCGGGAAAGTGCCCGCGCGCCATTTCAGCAACCCACTTGCATTCCGCCGCAGGAGTGGCAGGATGTGAGTTGGCCCACATTGTGATTCTATTCACAAAGTCTCAAACAGGGGTGGGCCGGCTCAAGGTAGGAGGCGAGATGGAGCTCTACGTGCCGGTGCTCGCGTTGGCGGGACTGGCGACGCTCTTCGCGGTCGGGTCGGTGGTGATGAGCTCGGTCGTGGGACCGAGTCGCGCCAACCAGGCCAAGGCGGATCCCTACGAGTGTGGGATCGAGGCCACGCCGCAGGCGCTGGGCGGTCGCTTCCCGGTGAAGTACTACATCACCGCGATGCTCTTCATCGTTTTCGACATCGAGATCATCTTCCTCTACCCGTGGGCCGTCAGGTTCGACTCGATGGGATGGTTCGGTCTCGCGGAGATGGGCCTGTTCCTGCTGACCGTCTTTGTCGCGTACGCCTATGTGTGGCGCCGCGGTGGATTGGACTGGGACTGACATGGGTCTCGAAGAAAAGCTTCCGAGCGGGGTTCTGCTCACGACCGTCGAGGGCCTGGCGGGCTACTTCCGCAAGGCGAGCCTGTGGCCGGCGACGTTCGGGCTGGCCTGCTGCGCCATCGAGATGATGACGAGCGGTGGGCCGAAGTACGACCTCGCCCGTTATGGCATGGAGGTCTTCCGGGCCTCCCCGCGGCAGGCCGATCTGATGATCGTGGCGGGCCGGGTGAGCCAGAAAATGGCGCCGGTCCTGCGCCAGATCTACGACCAGATGCCCGAGCCGAAGTGGGTGCTCGCGATGGGTGTCTGCGCCAGCAGCGGCGGCATGTTCAACAACTACGCGATCGTCCAGGGCGTCGACCACATCGTGCCCGTCGACATGTACCTCCCCGGCTGCCCGCCGCGGCCCGAGATGCTGATCGACGCGATCCTCAAGCTCCACGACAAGATCCAGCACGGCTCGCTGGGCGTCAACGCCGAGCGTGAGGACATCGACAACGAGACAGTGGCGCTGCGCCAGCTGCCGCTGATCGACCAGACGGGACTGCTGCGGTGAGCGAGAACGAACCGAGTGGCATGTTCGGGGTGGCGGACACCGGCGACACCAGCGGCTACGGCGGGCTCACCCGCCGGCACTCGATGCCGAGCCGCACCAGCGACGTCGGGGTGCAGCCCTACGGCGGCTGGTTCAAGGAGATCGCCGACGCCCTCGCCTTCACCGAGGCGGAGGCGGTCATCCACCGCGGAGAGCTGACCTTCCACGTACGCCGCGAGCGGCTGCTCGAGGCCCTGCAGGTGCTCCGCGACGAGCTGCGCTTCGAGCTCTGCTCGGGGGTCTCCGGGGTGCACTACCTCTCTGACCAGGGCAAGGAGCTGCACGCGGTCTACCACCTGCTGTCGATGACGTACAACCGCCGGGTGCGGATCGAGACCTCCGCGCCCGACGAGGACCCGCACGTGCCCAGCGGGGTGGCGATCTACCCGACGCTCGACTGGCACGAGCGCGAGACCTACGACATGTTCGGGATCGTCTTCGACGGCCACCCGGGTCTGACCCGGATCCTGATGCCCGACGACTGGCCCGGACACCCGCAGCGCAAGGACTACCCGCTGGGCGGGATCCCGGTGGAATACAAGGGCGCGACGATCCCGCCGCCGGACACGCGTAGGAGCTACTCATGACCGCGACAGCAGACGAGGGACGTACGTTCACCGTCACCGGCCAGGACTGGGACGAGCTGACCGACGCCCTCAAGGACGTCAAGGACGAGCGGATCGTCGTCAACATGGGCCCGCAGCACCCCTCGACCCACGGGGTGCTCCGGCTGATCCTCGAGCTCGAGGGCGAGACCGTCACCGAGGCGCGGGCCGGGATCGGCTACCTCCACACGGGCATCGAGAAGAACATGGAGTTCCGCTCCTGGACCCAGGGCACGACCTTCGTGACCCGGATGGACTACCTGTCCCCGATCTTCAACGAGACGGCGTACGTCCTCGGGGTGGAGAAGCTGCTCGGCATCGGCGCCGAGGTGCCGGAGAAGGCCGACGTCATCCGGGTCATGCTGATGGAGCTCAACCGGATCTCCTCCCACCTGGTGGCGATCGCCACCGGTGGCATGGAGATCGGCGCGCTGACCGTGATGACGATCGGGTTCCGCGAGCGCGAGCTGTGCCTGGACCTGTTCGAGTTCATCACCGGGCTGCGGATGAACCACGCCTACATCCGTCCGGGCGGCGTCGCGCAGGACGTGCCGGAGGGCACCGTGGCGCGAGTCACCGAGTTCATCGAGCTGATGAAGAAGCGGCTGCACGAGTACGCCGCGCTCTGCAACGCCAACCCGATCTTCAAGGGTCGGCTGGAGCAGGTCGGCTACCTCGACCTGGAGGGCTGCCTCGCGCTCGGGCTGACCGGCCCGATCCTGCGGAGCACGGGCTATCCGTGGGACCTGCGCAAGACCCAGCCCTACTGCGGCTACGAGGACTACGACTTCGAGGTCATCACCTGGGACACCTGCGACTCCTACGGGCGGTTCCGGGTGCGGCTGGCCGAGATGTGGGAGTCGCTGCGGATCATGGAGCAGGCGCTCAAGCGGCTCGCGGACCTCGAGGGTGCGCCGGTCATGGTGGCCGACAAGAAGATCGCCTGGCCCTCGCAGCTCTCCGTCGGCCCCGACGGCCAGGGCAACTCCCTCGACCACATCCGCCACATCATGGGCGAGTCGATGGAGGCGCTGATCCACCACTTCAAGCTGGTCACCGAGGGTTTCCGGGTGCCGGCAGGCCAGGCGTACGCCGCGATCGAGTCGCCGCGCGGAGAGCTCGGCGCCCACGTGGTCAGCGACGGCGGCACCAAGCCCTACCGGGTCCACTTCCGGGACCCGTCGTTCACCAACCTGCAGGCCACCAGCGTGATGTCCGAGGGCGGCATGGTGGCCGACGTGATCGTGGCGATCGCGTCCATCGACCCGGTGATGGGAGGCGTCGACCGATGAGCTTGGCTCCGGAGACATTCGATGAGCTGCGCGAGATCGCGGCTCGCTACCCCCAGGCCCGCTCGGGGCTGCTGCCGATGCTCCATCTGGTGCAGTCGGTCGAGGGCCGGGTCACGCCCGAAGGGATCCAGGCCTGCGCCTCGGTCCTGGGACTGACACCCGCCGAGGTGAGCGGGGTGGCGACGTTCTACACGATGTACAAGCGTCATCCCGTCGGTCGTCATCATGTCGGGGTCTGCACCAACACGCTGTGCGCGGTGATGGGCGGCGACGAGATCTTCGCCTGCCTGCGCGAGAAGCTCGAGGTCGGCAACGACGAGACCACGGCCGACGGCAGCATCACGCTCGAGCACATCGAGTGCAACGCGGCCTGCGACTACGCGCCCGTGGTGATGGTCAACTGGGAGTTCTTCGACAACCAGACTCCCGAGTCGGCTTCCAAACTGGTCGAGGACCTGCGCGAGGGCCGCGAGGTCGTGGCCTCCCGCGGCGCGCGGATCACGACCTGGCGCGAGGCCGAGCGGGTTCTCGCCGGCTTCGAGGACGGGCTGGTGGACGAGGGCCCGACCTCCGGCGAGGCATCTCAGGCCGGGTTGAAGCTGGCCAAGGACAACGACTGGAAGGCGCCGGAGGCATGACCGACACCCTGACCCCGGTGCTGACCGCCAACTGGGGAGACGAGCGGGCCTGGACACTGCCGGCCTACTCCGCCACCGGCGGCTACGACGCGCTCGACGTCGCTCTCGGAATGGCGCCCGAGGACGTACAGACGATGGTCAAGGACTCCGGGCTTCGCGGCCGCGGTGGGGCAGGCTTCCCGACCGGGGTCAAGTGGGGCTTCCTGCCTCCGCCCGACCCCGCGAACCCCAAGCCGCGCTACCTGGTGGTCAACGCGGACGAGTCCGAGCCGGGCACCTGCAAGGACATCCCCTTGATGATGGCGAGCCCGCACACCCTCGTCGAGGGCGTGATCATCTCCTCCTACGCGATCCGCGCGGAGCGGGCCTTCATCTACGTACGCGGCGAGGTGCTGCACGTGATCCGCCGGCTGCGCGCCGCGGTGCGGGAGGCCTACGAGGCCGGTCACCTCGGCACGAACATCCACGGCTCCGGCTACGACCTCGAGCTGGTCGTGCACGCGGGCGCCGGGGCCTACATCTGTGGTGAGGAGACCGCGCTCCTCGACTCGCTCGAGGGCCGCCGCGGACAGCCCCGCCTGCGCCCGCCGTTCCCGGCCGTCGCCGGTCTCTACGCCAGCCCGACCGTGATCAACAACGCCGAGTCGATCGCCTCGGTGCCGGCGATCGTGAAGAACGGTGCCGACTGGTTCGCCGGGATGGGCACCGAGAAGTCGGCCGGCGTCGGCATCTTCTCGCTCTCCGGCCACGTCAAGAAGCCGGGGCAGTACGAGGCGCCGCTCGGCATCACGCTGCGCAAGCTGATTGAGCTGGCCGGTGGGATTCGTGAGGGGCACGAGCTGAAGTTCTGGACCCCGGGCGGCTCCTCGACCCCGCTGTTCACCCAGGAGCACCTGGACGTGACGCTCGACTTCGAAGGCGTGGCGGCGGCCGGTTCGATGCTCGGCACCCGCGCGCTGCAGATCTTCGACGACTCCGTGTGCGTGGTGCGGGCGGTGCTGCGGTGGACGGAGTTCTACAAGCACGAGTCCTGCGGGAAGTGCACCCCGTGCCGCGAAGGCACCTGGTGGCTCGTGCAGGTGCTGGAGCGGTTGGAGAAGGGCCAGGGTTCGCCCGAGGACCTCGACCTGCTGCTCGATCAGTGCGACAACATCCTCGGCCGCTCGTTCTGCGCGCTGGGTGATGGTGCGACGAGCCCGATCACGAGCTCGATCCAGTACTTCCGAGACGAATACCTGGCCCACCTCGAGCAGGGCGGCTGCCCGTTCGATCCGGCCAGGTCGACTGCATGGGCGGAGGCCTCGCGATGAGCGGCTCGAGCTGTAACACGCTGTTCGTAGGACTACTCGCCCTATCAGAACGACCGGATAGTCCCACGAACGACGTGTTACACGGGCGGACCGGCCACCGAGCGGAGGCAGTGCAGTGACGGATGTGACGCTCAAGATCGACGGCGCCGATGTGACTGTGCCCGAGGGCACGCTGGTGATCCGGGCCGCCGAGGAGGCCGGGATCGAGATCCCGCGGTTCTGCGACCACCCGCTGCTGGCCCCGGTCGGCGCCTGCCGTCAGTGCCTGGTCGACATCCCCGACGCCGGCAACGGCCGCGGTTTCCCGAAGCCGCAGGCCTCCTGCACGATCCCGGTCGCCGAGGGCATGGTGGTGGAGACGCAGAACTCCACGGCCGTGAAGGCGCAGCAGGGGATCATGGAGTTCCTGCTGGTCAACCACCCGTTGGACTGCCCGGTGTGCGACAAGGGCGGCGAGTGCCCGCTGCAGAACCAGGCGATGTCCCACGGGCAGGGTGAGACCCGGTTCGAGGGGACGAAGCGTACGTTCCCGAAGCCCATCAACCTCTCGCCCAACGTCCTGCTCGACCGTGAGCGGTGCATCGTCTGTCAGCGCTGCACCCGCTTCGCCGCCGAGATCCCGGGCGACCCGGGGATCGCGCTGGTCCAGCGTGGCGCGCAGCAGCAGATCGGCATCGCCGAGGACAAGCCGTTCTCGTCCTACTTCTCCGGCAACGTCATCCAGATCTGCCCCGTCGGCGCGCTGACCAGCGACGACTACCGGTTCCGGGCCCGCCCGTTCGATCTGGTCTCGACCCCGGGCGTCGCCGAGCACGACGCCTGCGGCGCCGCGATCCGGATCGACCACCGTCGCGGCAAGGTCATGCGCCGCCTCGCGGGCAACGACCCGGAGGTCAACGAGGAGTGGATCTCCGACAAGGACCGCTTCGGCTTCCGCTACGCCGTCCGCGACCGGCTCACCTCGCCGATGATCCGTGAGGACGGCGAGCTCCGGCCGGCGTCGTGGCTCGAGGCCGTCGCCCTCGCCGCCCAGGGACTGGCCGCGGCCGGCTCGGTGGGTGTGCTGCCGGGTGGCCGCCTGACGCTGGAGGATGCGAAGGCGTACGCCACCTTCGCCCGCGACACCCTTCGCACGCCCCACATCGACTTCCGCTCACGTCCGCTGTCGGCGGAGGAGACCGGCTTCCTGCGCTCGCGCGTCGCGGGGACGAGCGTCACCTACGCCGACCTCGACGCCGCCGACCATGTCGTCCTGGCCGGTCTCGAGCCCGAGGACGAGGCCGGCACCCTCTTCCTGCGGCTGCGCAAGGCCAACCGCAGCGGTTTGCGGATCACCACCCTCAGCCCGTACGCCTCGGAGGGCTCCCGCAAGCTCGGCGCCGAGGTCGTCCTGACCGCTCCCGGCGCCGAGAAGGACGCGTTGTCGCAGGTCAGCGGGGTCACGGAGGCTTCGGTGATCCTGGTCGGCGAGCGACTGGCGACCAGCCCCGGCGCCTACTCCGCCGCCGCCGAGCTCGCCGACCGCACCGGCGCCAGGCTCGCCTGGGTGCCGCGCCGCGCCGGCGACCGGGGCGCGGTCGAGGCCGACCTGCTGCCCGGCGAAGGCGGCCTCGACGCCGATGCCATGATTCGGCAGAGCATCGCGGGAGGGCTGGACGCTCTCCTCATCGCCGGCGTCGACCCGGACGACACCGCCGACCCGGACGCCTTCATCGCCGCACTGGACGCTGCGCCGTTCGTGGTCAGCCTCGAGCAGCGTACGACCGCCGTCACCGAGCGAGCCGACGTCGTCCTCCCCGTCGCCACTGCGTCGGAGAAGTCTGGCACCTTCGTGACCTGGGAAGGCCGCCGCCGCCCCTTCGTGAAGGTCTTCGACAAGCCTGCGGCCTACTCTGACGCCCACCTCCTGAAGCTCCTCGCCGAGGAGTCAGAATCTGACGCCGAGGAGTCAGTTTCTGACCGCGAGGAGTCGGTTTCTGACGCATCAGAAACCGACCCTTCGGCGTCGAAAATCGACCTCTCGGCGTCGAGAACTGACCTCTCGGGCGCAGATTCTGACTCCTCGGCGTACAGGGTCTCGACCTGGCGGCTCATGCTTGACCTCGGGACGCTGCAGGGTGGCGATAAGGCGTTGGCGGCGACGGCGCGGCCGGCGTTCGTACGCATTCCTGCCGAGCTCCACGAGAAGGTCGGTGACGTCGTGACGATCACCGGGGACCGAGGGAGCTGGACGCTCCCGGCGCTCCCGGCGCTCCCGGCGGAGCTGGCTGACAACACCGTGTGGGTGCCGACGAACAGCTTCGGACGCGGCGTCTGGGCGGACCTGGCCTCGCCGGGTTCGACGGTGACGATAGAGGGGGCACAGCAGTGAACGGGCTGGAGCAGTTCGGCCAGGACCCCTGGTGGATCATCGCGATCAAGGTCCTGCTGGTCTTCGTCGTCTGCGTCGTGCTGACGCTGTTCAACATCTGGTGGGAGCGCAAGGTCGTGGCCCGGATGCAGCACCGCATCGGGCCCAACCGGCACGGACCGTTCGGTCTGCTCCAGTCCCTGGCCGACGGCGTGAAGCTGGCGCTCAAGGAGGACCTGACCCCGGAGAAGGCCGACAAGATCGTCTTCATCACCGCGCCGATCCTGGCCACGGTGCCGGCGTTCGTGACGTTCTCGGTGATCCCGTTCGGCCCGGAGGTCAACCTCTTCGGCGTGCAGACGCCGCTGCAGCTGACCGACATGCCGGTCGCGGTGCTGTTCGTGATGGCGATCGCCAGCATCGGCATCTACGGGATCGTGTTGGGCGGCTGGGCCTCGGGGTCGACCTACAGCCTCCTCGGGGGACTGCGGAGCAGCGCCCAGATGATCTCCTACGAGGTCTCGATGGGGCTGGCGCTCGTCACCGTCTTCCTGATGGCCGGCAGCCTGTCCACGAGCCAGATCGTCGCGGCCCAGGAGGACTGGTGGTTCGGCGCCCTGCTGCTGCCGTCCTTCCTGATCTACTGCATCTCGATGGTCGGCGAGACCAACCGCGCCCCGTTCGACCTTCCCGAGGCCGAGGGTGAGCTGGTCGGTGGTTTCCACACCGAATACTCCAGCCTGAAGTTCGCGCTCTTCTTCCTGGCCGAATACATCAACATGGCCACCGTCAGCGCGCTCGCCACGACGCTCTTCCTCGGTGGCTGGCGAGCCCCTCTCGGACTCGGCACGCTCTGGGCCGGCGCCAACGAGGGCTACTGGCCGGTGCTCTGGTTCTTCCTGAAGATGTTCTTCTTCATCTGGGTCTTCATCTGGCTGCGCGGCACGCTGCCGCGGCTGCGCTACGACCAGTTCATGTCGCTCGGCTGGAAGGTCCTGCTGCCGGCGAGCCTCGCCTGGATCGTCGTCGTCGCGGTGATCAAGATGGCCGCGATCGAGGGCGGCTTCAGTCCCAACTGGATCCTCTTCGGCTTCGGCCTGGCCGTCACGGCGATCGTCGTGCTCGGCTTCCTCAACCGGCTCCCGGAGAAGGAGGCTCAGGTCAGCACCCCGACCGGCGGCTTCCCGACGCCGGCGCTGCCGCAGGGCGGCGCCGTGCGAGGCGCCGCACAGCCGCTGGTCTTCGGCCCGCCGCCGGGCGCCAACGGCGTACGCATTCTTCCCTCTCCTGAGGAGGCAAAGTGAGCAAGGACGACCGCACGTTCAAGGAGCGTTTCTGGGACCCGGTCAGCGGGTTCGCGGTGACGTTCGGGACGCAGTTCAAGAAGCCGGTCACCGAGCAGTACCCGCAGCAGAAGGAGCCGACCGAGGAGCGGTTCCACGGCCGCCACCAGCTCAACCGGCACCCCGACGGCCTGGAGAAGTGCGTCGGGTGCGAGCTGTGCGCCTGGGCCTGCCCGGCCGATGCCATCTACGTCGAGGGCGCGGAGAACACCGAGGAGGAGCGCTACTCCCCCGGGGAGCGCTACGGTCGCGTCTACCAGATCAACTACCTGCGCTGCATCCTGTGCGGGCTGTGCATCGAGGCCTGCCCGACGCGGGCGCTGACGATGACCAACGAGTACGAGCTCGCCGACACCTCGCGCGAGAGCCTGATCTACGAGAAGCAGGATCTGCTCGCGCCGCTCGAGGACGGGATGGAGGCGCCTCCCCACCCGATGTTCCTCGGCAACGACGACACCTCCTACTACGCACCGGAGCCGAAGGAGTCGGCCCGATGAGCTTCGTGATCCTCGCCTCGATCATGGTGGTCGCGGCGCTGGGGCTGCTGTTCGCGCGCAAGCCGGTGCACGCCGCGCTGTCGCTGGCGGTCGTCATGGTCGGGCTCGCGATGATCTACGCGACGCTGGAGGCGCCGTTCCTGTTCGCGGTGCAGATCGTGGTCTACACCGGCGCGATCCTGATGCTGTTCCTGTTCGTGATCATGCTGGTCGGTGTCGACACCTCCGACAGGCTCAAGGAGACGATCGCGGGGCAGAAGGTGCTCGCCGTCATCCTCGGGGTCGGGCTGGGCGCGATCCTGATCGCGGGCGTCGGCCAGGCGAGCATCGCCACGATGCGCGGGCTGGCCAGCGCGAACGAGGGCGGCAACGTACAACGCCTCGCCGACCTGCTCTTCTCGCGCTACGTGATCGCCTTCGAGGCGACCAGCGCGCTGCTGATCACCGCCGCGATCGGCGCGATGGTGCTGGCCCACCGCGAGCGGATCGACCCGAAGCAGAGCCAGACCGATCTGGCCCAGAAGCGGGTTGTCGACTACGCCAAGAGCGGCAAGCACCTCGGTCCGCTGCCCCCACCGGGCACCTTCGCGCGGCACAACAGCAACGACACCCCGGCCCTGCTGCCGGACGGGTCGCAGAGCACGAGGTCGGTCCCGGCGATCCTCGCCGGCGGGGGCTCCAACGGAACGGGTGACGAGGGGCAGGGCGAATGAGCGAGCGTCAGCGAGCGAGTCAAAGGTTCAACATGCCGCCGCGTTCGTACGATGGCGCTTGCGCTACGGAGGCGGTGGCATGACAGACAACACCACGGCGTACGTCATCTTGTCCGCCATCCTCTTCACGATCGGCACGATCGGGGTGCTGACCAGGCGAAACGCGATCGTCGTCTTCATGTGCGTCGAGCTCATGCTCAACGCGGCCAACCTGGCCCTGGTGGCGTTCAGCCGGATGCACGGCAACCTCGACGGGCAGGTGACCGCGTTCTTCGTGATGGTCGTCGCGGCCGCTGAAGTGGTCGTCGGGCTGGCGATCATCATGACCATCTTCCGCACCAGAAACACGGCTTCGGTCGACGAGCCAAGGATGCTCAAGTGGTGAATCCTGTTGAGGCCAGCGGCGTCTTCTCGCTGATCTGGCTGGTCATCGCGCTGCCTCTGGCCGGCGCCGCCCTGATCCTGATCGGGCGGCCGCTGGCGCCGGCACTCTTCGACCGGGTCGGGCACTGGCTCGCCGTCGTGCTCGCCGGTGCGTCCTTCGCGCTGTCGCTCGCCCTCTTCATCGCCGCCCTCGGTCGCGACGAGGAGAGCAGGCAGGTCGTCCAGCACCTCTACACCTGGTTCGACACCGGCGACCTCTCGGTCGGGTTCGACCTGCTCTACGACCAGCTCTCCGGCCTGTTCCTGCTGCTCATCACCGGCGTCGGCACGCTGATCCACGTCTACTCCGTGGGCTACATGGCCCACGACGAGCGCCGCACCCGGTTCTTCGGCTACCTCAACCTGTTCCTCGCCGCGATGCTGATGCTGGTGCTGGCGGAGAACTACGTCGGTCTCTTCCTGGGCTGGGAGGGTGTCGGTCTGGCGTCCTACCTGCTGATCGGCTTCTGGCAGCACAAGCCGTCGGCCGCCGCGGCCGCCAAGAAGGCGTTCGTGATGAACCGGGTCGGCGACATGGGTCTCTCCCTCGCCATCGCGCTGAGCTTCGTCACCTTCGGGTCGACGTCGTTCTCGGCGATCCACATCGGCGACACGACCACGACCACCCTCAACTGGCTCGGCATCCTGCTGCTGATCGGCGCCTGCGGAAAGTCCGCCCAGGTGCCGCTGCAGGGCTGGCTGCTGGACGCGATGGAGGGCCCGACCCCGGTCTCGGCGCTGATCCACGCGGCGACGATGGTGACCGCGGGCGTCTACCTCATCGTCCGCAGCAGCGCGATCTTCGACGCCGCCGAGGCCGCCTCGACCGCCGTCGTGGTCGTCGCCCTGGTCACCATCATCTGGGGTGCCGCGATCAGCTGCGTGAAGGACGACATCAAGAAGGTCCTGGCCGGTTCGACGATGAGCCAGATCGGCTACATGATGCTGGCCGCCGGGCTGGGCGGGCCGGGCTACGCGTTCGCGATCTTCCACCTGCTCACCCACGGCTTCTTCAAGGCCAACATGTTCCTCGGCGCCGGGTCCCTGATGCACGGCATGAACGACGACGTGAACCTCAAGCACTACGGCGCCCTGAGCCGGGCGCTCCCGGTCACGTTCCTCACCTTCGCGATGGGCTACCTGGCGATCATCGGGTTCCCCGGCTTCGCCGGCTTCTGGTCCAAGGACAAGATCCTCGAGGTCGCCTTCGCCGAGAGCTGGCTGGTCGGCATCATCGCCCTCCTGGCCGCCGGCGTGACCGCGTTCTACATGACCCGCCTGATGATGCTCGCCTTCTTCGGCCGCAAGCGCTGGCCCGAGGGCGTACATCCGCACGAGTCGCCGCGGATCATGACCGGCCCGCTCGTCGTCCTCGCCGCGCTGTCGGTCCTCGGTGGCGTCTTCACCCTCGGCGGCTGGATCGAGCACTGGCTCGAGCCGGTGGTTGCGATCGGCCACGCCGAGCACCACGGTCCGCTCCCGGTCTGGGCGACCTCCGTGCTCGCGGTGCTCGTCGTCGCGATCGGGGTCGCGGCCGCCGGGTTCGTCTTCGGCCGCCGCCCGGCCACGACCGAGCCGACTCCCTACCTGCACGTCCCGCACATCGAGGACGTCGTGGTGCCGCCCGGGATGGCGATCACCCGCGGTGCCCTCGCGACCGACAAGTACGCCGTCGACGGCCTGATGAGCGGTGGCCCGATCGCCCTGGCGGCGATCGCCGGTGAGCTCCGCAAGGCACAGACCGGCTACGTACGTTCCTACGCCCTCTCCGTCCTCGGCGGCACGGTGCTGGTGACCCTCGCGATCCTGGTGGTCAACTGATGCTGACAATCCTCGTCCTCATCCCGTTCGCGGGTGCGCTGATCACCGCGGTGATGCCGGCTCGGCCCAAGGCGTGGGCCTTCGGCTTTGCGCTCGCCACCCTGATCGCCGGCCTCGTCACGATGTTCACGGCCCCCGACACCGATCTCGTCTGGATCGAGCCGCTCGGCGTCCACTGGGCGCTGGAGATGGACGGCTTCGGCAAGCTGATGGTGATGCTGACCGTCGTCCTGGTCCCGCTGGTGATGGTGGCGGCGGTCAAGGACCACGACAAGCGGTGGTACGCCTGGGCGCTGGCCCTGGAGGCCTTCGCGCTGCTCACCTTCACTGCCGGCGATCTCTTCCTCTTCTACATCGCCTTCGAGGCGACGCTGATCCCGGCGTACTTCATGATCGGCCAGCACGGTGGTCCCCAGCGGGCCAGGGCTGCGCTCAAGTTCCTGATGTTCCAGCTCGGCGGCGGCCTGGTGCTGCTCGGTGCGCTGATCGGCTTCTTCGTGGTCTCCTCGGAGGCCGGCTCGCCGTCCTACCTGATCAGCGACCTCGCCCAGCTCGACATCGGCACCACCGCCGAGCGCTGGATCTTCGTGGCGATGTTCATCGCGTTCGCGGTCAAGGCGCCGCTGTTCCCGGTGCACACCTGGCTGGCGGACACGACCGAGCAGGCCACCCCGCCGACGTCGGTGCTCCTGGTGTGCATCCTCGACAAGATCGGCACCTTCGGGATGATCCGGCTCTGCCTGGGTCTGGTGCCGGAGGCCTCCGCGTGGGCGACACCCGTCGTCGTGGTGCTGGCGCTGATCTCGATCGTCTACGGCGCGGTGCTCGCGATCGGGCAGGACGACCTGCTCCGCCTGATCGGTCTGACCTCGCTCTCGCACTTCGGGCTGATCACGCTCGGCATCTTCGCGGCGACCCGCGAAGGCCTGGTCGGCGCGATCCTCTACATGGTCAACCACGGGGTCGCGACCGCGGCGATGTTCCTGATCGCCGGGTTCCTGATCACCCGCAAGGGCACCGCCTCGATCTCGTCGATGCGGGGGTTGGAGAAGGCGACCCCGGTGCTCGCCGGCACGTTCCTGGTCGCCGGTCTGGCCACCGCCGGTCTCCCGGGGCTGTCCCAGTTCGTCTCCGAGATCATGGTCCTGATCAGCGCGTTCGACTACCACTGGCTGGTCGGCGTCATCGCGGTGACCGCGATCGTGCTGGCCGCGATCTATGTCCTGTGGGCCTACCAGCGGATCTTCACCGGGCCCGCGCAGCTCTCCCGGAGACCCGTCTCCGACCTCGATCGGCGGGAGGTCGGCGTACTCGTGCCGTTGCTGGTCGGACTCCTCTTCTTCGGCTTCGTCCCGGGTCCGCTGATCTCGGCGGCGTCGCCGGTCGTGGCTCCTCTTGTTGACGTCATCCAGGCAGGTGAGTGAGGCGATGTTCGAGTCTCCCGGAATTTCGTACGCCACCCTCTGGCCCGTCCTGCTGGTGCTGGGCGTCGCGTGTGCCGGTGTCGTCGTGGAGGCGTTCGCGCCCCGCGCCGCGCGGTTCAACGCCCAGGTGTCGCTGGCGCTGGCCGGACTGGTCGCCGCGCTGGGCGGGACGGTCGCCGTCGGCGCCGGATCGGCGCTGGGTGCGTCGACGGGTGAGGGCGCCCTCATCATCGACGGTCCCGGGGTCTTCTCCCAGGGACTGGTGCTGCTGGTCTCGCTCGGCGGCGTCGCGCTCTTCGCCGAGCGCCGCCTCGACAACGGCGTGAGCGCCTTCGCCGGCCAGGCCGCGGCCCTGCCCGGCACCTCGGCCGAGCGCGCCGCCTCCCAGCGCGGTCTGGAGCACACCGAGGTCTACCCGCTGATGATGTTCGCGGTCGGCGGGATGATGCTCTTCTGCATCTCCGGCGACCTGCTGATGCTCTTCGTGGCCCTCGAGGTGCTCTCGCTGCCGCTCTACCTGCTGACCGGGCTCGCGCGGCGTCGCCGCCTCCTCTCCCAGGAGGCCGCGCTCAAGTACTTCCTGCTCGGCGCGTTCTCCTCCGGGATCTTCCTCTACGGCCTCGCGCTGGTCTACGGCTTCGCCGGGTCGATGTCCCTGGCGGACATCGGCGAGGTGGCGGCCGAGGACGGCTCCAGCCCGCTGCTGCTGCTCGGCATCGGCCTGATGGCCGTCGGGCTGCTCTTCAAGACCGGCGCGGTGCCGTTCCACTCCTGGATCCCCGACGTCTACCAGGGCGCCCCGACGCCGGTCACCGCGTGGATGAGCGCGGCCACCAAGATCGCCGCGTTCGCCGCGATGCTCCGGCTCTTCTACGTCGCCTTCGGCGCCGAGGGCGACATCTGGCGCCCGGCCATCGGCGTCGTGGCTGTCCTCACCATGCTCCTCGGGGCCTCCTTCGCCATCGTCCAGACCGACGTGAAGCGGATGCTCGGCTACTCCGCGGTCGCCCACACCGGTTTCCTGCTGACCGGTCTCCTCGGGGTGCAGACCGACGCCTTCGGCTCGACCCAGGCGGTGCTCTTCTACCTGACCGCCTACGGCTTCGCCACGCTCGGCGCCTTCGCGATCGTCTCCCTGGTCCGAGGGCCCAACGGCGAGGTCGGCTCGCTCGACCGCTGGGCCGGCCTGGGCCGGAGCAACCCGTGGGTCGCGGCGACCTTCGCCGTCTTCCTGCTCTCGATGGCCGGGCTGCCGCTGACCGCCGGGTTCATCGGCAAGTGGGGCGTCTTCGCTGCCGCGCTGGGCGCCGGTCAGTGGCCCGTGGTCGCGGTCGCGATCGGCTCCAGCATCATCGCGGTCTTCTTCTACGTACGCGTGATCATGCTGATGTTCTTCACCGACGCACGAGACGACGTCGCGACGGTCTCCACGCCGTCGTACGCCACCACCGTGGTGATCTCGCTGAGCGCTCTCGCCACCGTCTTGTTGGGTGTAATTCCGGGCCCTGTGCTCAGCCTGTTGATGGATGCGGGAGGATTCATCGGGTGAGCACAAGCGCACCCACCGACCGAGCCCCTGAACTCGCCCTCCCGATCACCGATCCCGAGCTCGAGCAGCGGCTGCGTGCTCGGTTGGTCGATGTGGAGGAACGGCTGGCCGGCTACACCCGGAGCCGGTCCCCGTTCGTCACGGAGGCGGCCACCCACCTGATGCAGGCCGGCGGGAAACGGTTCCGGCCGTTGCTGGTGCTGCTGGCCGCCGAGTGTGGCCCCGACACGCTCTCCGACGATGTCATCACCGCCGCCTGCGTCGTCGAGCTGACCCACCTGGCCTCGCTCTACCACGACGACGTCATGGACGAGGCGCTCGTACGCCGTGGTGAGGACTCCGCCAACGCCCGCTTCGACAACCACGTCGCGATCCTGACCGGCGACTTCCTCTTCGCCCGCTCCTCGGAGCTGACCGCCCAGCTCGGCCCCGAGGCCGTACGCATCCAGGCGGCCACCTTCGCCAAGCTCGTCGAGGGCCAGATCCTCGAGGGCGTCGCGCCTCCCGAGGGTGTCGACCCCGTCGACCACCACCTCGAGGTGCTGGCCGGGAAGACCGGCGTCCTGATCGCCACCTCGGCGCTCTACGGCGCGCTCTTCGCCGGTGCCGACAAGTCGATCCAGGAGGCGCTGATCGCCTACGGCGACATCGTCGGCGTCGCCTTCCAGCTCTCCGACGACATCCTCGACATCGCCTCGGACGAGTCCGGCAAGACCCCGGGCACCGACCTGCGTGAAGGTGTCCCGACCCTCCCGGTGCTGTTCGCCCGCCGCTCCAACGAGCCCGGCGACGCCCGCCTGCTGGAGCTGCTCGACAGCGATCTCACCGACGACGCGGCCCTGGCCGAGTGCGTCGCCCTGCTCCGCGCTCACCCGGCCCTGGCCGAGGCCCGTGCCTACGTCCAGGCCCGCGCCGAGGAGGCCAAGGCCGCCCTCGCCCCGCTCCCCGAGGGCCCCGTCCGCAAGGCCCTCGAGGCCTTCGCCGACATCGTCGCCGTCCGCTCCGTCTGATCCTCGACCCTGCCGAAGCGTCGGCTAGGTCGGCCGAGAAGTCACTGCGGTCGGCCGAGTGGGCACGCGTGTGCCCACTCGGCCGACCTACCTGACGTCTCGGCGGGTGGTGGGGAGGTTCGGGGCGCGATATTCGATAAAGGGACTCGGCGTCATGGCAGTACCGTGGCGACGTGAATGAGCAACGGCGTGGAGTGATGTTCGGCGCCGCGGCGTACGTCATGTGGGGCGCGTTCCCGCTCTACTTCCCGCTCTTGGAGCCGGCCGGTGCCTGGGAGATCCTGGGACACCGGGTCGTGTGGTCGCTGGTCGTGGCCGGAGCGCTGGTGCTGATCGTCGGGCGTCGCACGCAGGTGGCGGCGATCCTGCGCGACCGGCGCAAGCTCCTGCTGCTGGCGGCGGCTGCCGCGGTGATCTCGACCAACTGGGTGACGTACATCTGGGGGGTCAACAACGGCCGGATCGTGGAGACGAGCCTGGGCTACTTCACCAACCCGCTGGTCACGATGTTGATGGGCGTGATCATCCTGCGCGAGCGGATGCGGAAGCTGCAGTGGGTGGCGCTGGGTATCGCGTTCGTGGCGGTCATCGTGCTCACGATCGACTACGGGCGGCTGCCCTGGGTCGCGCTGGTGCTGGCGTTCTCGTTCGGCACCTACGGACTGCTGAAGAAGAGCGCCGGGGTCGGTCCGTTCGAGTCGCTGGCCGTCGAGACCGCCGTGACGGCGCCGTTCGCGCTGGCCCTCATCATCGCTCTCCAGGCCAACGGAAGCGGCACGCTCGTCGGGCACGGTGCCCTCCACGTACTGCTGCTGATCAGCCTCGGCATCATCACGGTGGTGCCGTTGGCCTGCTTCGGGGCGGCCGCGATCCGGGTGCCGATGGTGACGATCGGGCTGCTGCAGTACCTCGCGCCCATCCTGCAGTTCGCCGTCGGCGTCTTCATCGCCCATGAGGCGATGCCGCCCGGCCGCTGGGCCGGCTTCGCGATCGTGTGGGTCGCCCTGGTCATCTTCAGCGCCGAGGCGGTCCACCACCGGCGCAAGGTTCTGCGGACCCTCGTGACGCCGACGAGCCCGACGACCGTCTAGCGAGCCCCGCCGGGGGGGGGGGGGGGGGGGCGGGGGGGGGGGGGGGGGGGGGGGGGGGGGGCCGGGGCGGGGGGGGGGGCGGCGGCCCGCCGGCGCCCGGGGGGGGGGGCCCCCCCGCGCCCCCCCCCCCCCCCGCCGCCGGCCCCCCCCCCCCCCCCCCCCCCCCCCGCCCGGCGCCCCCCCCCCCCCCCCCCCCCCCCCCCCCCCCCGGGGGGCCCCCCCCCCCCCCACCGACCTGGGTGACGCCTCGGCCGTCAGTTGGGCCTGTGGGCAGCGGAGGCCCGCACCACGAGCTCCGGCGCCAGCAGCGCGGGCGTCTCGACGGCCCCGTCGGCGATGGCCTTGGTGGCCACCTCGACGGCGAGCTCACCGAGCGAGGCGAAGTCCTGCCGGACCGTGGTCAGCGGCGGCCAGAGGTACGCAGCGTCGGGGACGTCGTCGAAGCCGATGACGCTCACGTCCTGAGGTACCCGGCGACCGGCCTCGTGGAGCGCCCGGATCACACCGAGCGCCATCGAGTCGTTGGCAGCGAAGACCGCGGTGACCGACGGGTCCCGGGCGATCACGGCACCGGCCTCGTAGCCACTCCGGCTCGACCAGTCGCCCAGGATCTCGGGTCCCGGTGGCACGTCGCTGTCCCGGAGCGCGGCCAGCCACCCCTCCCGACGCTGGCGGGCGTCGATCCAGCCGACCGGACCGGCCACGTGGGCGATGGTGCGGTGGCCGAGGTCCAGCAGGTACTGCGTGGCCAGCACGGCCCCGGCATGCTGGTCGATCCCCACCGAACGCACCCCCGGCAGCGGGTCGCTGTGGATCATCACGACCTCGACCGTGGATGCGAGCTGGGCGACCAGGTCCTCGAACGACTGGTGCGAGACGCCGATGAGGACGGCCTCGACCGCGTCGTCGAGGAGCGCTTCGATCGCCCGCTCCGCCGAGGCCGCCTCCAGGTGCGGCACCGGGCTCAGGATGACGTCGTAGCCGGCCTTCTGGCCGGCCTGGTGGACCGATGCGGCCAGCGTGCCCGGCCCGTAGAGGTGCGGCTGGGTGTAGAGCAGCCCCAGTCGTCCGGACCGCCGCGTCACCAGCGCCCGCGCGGACTTGTTGCGCCGATAGCCCAGCTCGTCGATCGCCGCCAGCACCCTGTCGCGGGTCTCACCGCGCACGGCGTCGGAGCCGTTCACCACCCGGGACACGGTCTGGTGCGACACCCCTGCCCTGGCTGCCACGTCCGCCATGCTCGGCGCATTCTTCGACTCCCCGCGAACCATGCGGTGATCCTAAGCGGGAACACCCCGGCCAGGCGGGAGTGCCTCACCTCTCCTCGAGTCCGGGAAGCCCATGGCGAGCCCGGGTGAGCGCTGCCGCGAGCGGGGCGCACCGCCCGCCGGGGACCAGCGCGGCGAGCTCGTCAGGGTCGCCGGGAAGGCCGAGGTCACGCGCCTGCTCGTAGCGGCGGTAGTGCGCCCGACCGAGAGCATCCACGCGCTGCCGCCTGGTCGACTCGAGCAGCCGTTGCGGCGTACGCCAGCCGGCGGCGGACAGCTCCCTGGCCGCCGCGACCGCGATGTCGGCCGAGATCCGGGCCGAGGAGAGCATCGCCGGGACGAGCAGGCGATAGGGCGGCGACGGCTGTGCTGGTGGCCCACGCTAGGCCGGAACCGCCGTCTTCTCGGGCGTCGTCTCCACCGGGATGCGGTGCAGCCCCTTGCGGTCGTACCACCCCAGTACCCCGAAGCCGAACAGTGCTGCTGCCACGAGCCCGGCTGCCATCATGACCCATCCCCGGGTCAGCCCCGCGTCGCCCTGGGCGTCGTAGTAGAGGATCGAGCGAATACCACTGGTGATCTGCCGCAGCGGCTCGAACTCCGCGAGGAAGCGGTAGAAGCCGGGCAACGCCTCGATGGGGGTGGTGGCCCCGGACGTCGGCACCGCCACCCCGATGAAGACCAGCGTGACCACCAGCATGCCGGGTGTGCCGAGGACAGCGAGAAGGGCGAGCGCACCGATCCCGGAGACCGCGATGGCGCACACCGAGTAAAGCCACAGCAGCGACAGGTGAGCGGCGTCCATGCCCATGATGCCGACCGCGCCCGCCATGACCAGGGTGCCCATCAGCAGGGACAGTCCCACCATGAAGGTGCTGCTGATGGCGAAGGTCTGCACCCGGGTCGCCCGGATCAGCGGGCGGTGCAGACGCCGCGGGCCCATGTCGTTGTGGGTGTAGCCGAGGGCGTGGTCGACCTGGCCGCTGATGACGTTGGCGGAGAGCATGCCGACGACCACCAGGGTGAGCGCGTAGTAGAACGCCGTCAGGCCCAGGCCGCTGTGCGAGTCGAGCGGATGGCCGTCCTCGACCGTGACGGCGGCCGGGTCGGCAAGCAGGACGCGTGCCGCGGCGGGCAGCTTCTCCTGCTGGGCGCCCGTCTGCGCGGTCAGTTCCTTGCCCACCTGGAGCGAGGCGTTCTCGGCCGCCTGCATCGTCGCCGTCCGGGCCAGGCCGGAGCCGAGGCTCCCGGCGGACTGATTGGTGAGCACCGTCAGGGCAGGGCGGGCCGGGGTCCCGCTGATCGTCGCGTCGGTCAGCGCGGTGACGGAGGAGGTGAAGTCGGCGGGGACGACGAGCGCGCCGTACAGCTTGCCTTTACCAAGCTTCTCCTTCATCTCCTTCTCGCTCATCACCTGCCAGTCGATCTTGTCCCCGCTCGCGGTGGACCTCTTGATCGACTCAGTGATCTGGGCGCCCAGGTCGACCTGCTTGCCGCCGACGGCCGCTCCCTTGTCGGCGTTGACCAGGCCGACGGGCAGCTTGGTCATGTGATCGACCGGATCGATGTTGGCGCCGACGTAGAACACGGCAAACAGGAGCGCGAGTACGCCGGTGATGAGCCCGTTGGCCACCCACAGAGGTTTGGCGCGCAGGACGCGGAAGGGGTGAATGTCACTCATGTCGTAGGTTGCTCTCGCTCGGTGGATGGGGGACGCTCCGCCGAGGGCTGCCAGCCGCCGGCGACTTCCTTGACGGGCTTGTGGGGGAAACGGCGTTGGTCGTAATCCTGCGCCCGGGAGCCCGGCAGCACGAGGAGCGTTTCCTTCTTGTCCTGGATTGGTCGCAGCACGGTGTCCGTGAACGACTTGCGGTCGTCCAGGTGCGGGCCGAGGACATCGTCGCCGGCGGGCGCACCGCCTCACGGGCTCCGCGCCGCGCGAGTACGGCCTGTGCCGACGGGTGGGCGGTCAGCTTCGCCGGAACCGTGGGGCTCGACGGTTGCCCCTCAGCGTCGCGCGCGGCAGTCATCCGTACTCCTCCTGACTCAGGTCCTGAGTTCGCCCACGTGCATCGCGAGACACCGATCAGTCTCATCACCGTAAACCGACCGGTTTCCCATATGCAAGTCCGAGTCGGCCGGCCCGCGAGACCAGGCGCGACCACCCCCTCCCGAGCTTGCATGTGGAGACCACTCGGTCTACCGTGATAGAAACCGATCGGTTTCCACATCAGGTTAGAGGCCCGGGAGACACAGACAGATGTCCAGTCGAGAACCACGTTCCACGATCCACATCCCGGGAACCACCAGCCACACCATCGCCCCGCGCGCAGGACACAGCCGCGAGGGAACGCTGCGCTACCTCAAGGCGGGCAACGGGGCGCCTCTGGTCCTGCTGCACACCGTGCGCACCCAGGCCGAGCACTTCCGGCTCCTCATCCCGTTGATCGCGGACCGGTACACCGTGTATGCCCTCGATCTGCCGGGGATGGGCTACTCCGAGATCGTGCCCGGCGCGTCGTACGACGAGCCGGCCATGCGCGAGGGCGTCGAGCGCCTTCTCACCGAGCTCGACCTCCACGATGTGACGTTGCTCGGAGAGTCCATGGGGGCGGTGCTCGCCCTCACCACCGCGGCCGATCTCCCTGAGCGCGTCCGACGCGTCGTCGCTGTCAACACCTACGACTTCCGCGGCGGGATCGCCCGCTCCAGCCTTCTCGCCCGTGTCGTGGTCAGCGGTGTCCTCACGCCTGGGGTGGGCCCGGTGATCGCCGGGGTGGAGCCCAAGCCAGCCCTCAGCAAGATCCTGCAGGGCGGCCTCGGCGACAAGAGCGCTCTGCGTGAGGACTACGTGGACGAGCTTCTCCAGGTGGGCCAGCGCTCCGGCTACCCGAGGGTCGCCCGGGGCGTCTACCAGGCCCTGCCCAGTCTCATCGCCGCCCGGTCGCGCTACCCCGAGGTCAAGGCCCCCGTCCACCTCGTCTACGGCGAGAAGGACTGGTCGCGACCCTCGGACCGGCAGGCCAACAAGAAACTGCTGCCCGCCGCCGACTTCGTCCAGGTGCCGAAGGCCGGCCACTTCATCGCCCTGGAACGGCCCGACGTACTGGCCAACCTGTTGAACGCGGTGGCGTAGGCTCATAAGACCGCCGTGGACACCTCCGAAGGGTGTGCAGGAGCCGTGGAAGCACGAGGAGAACAACGGGTATGCCCCGCGCGGCCGGGTGGCGCGGTCGTGGCCGCGGGCCTGGGCGATCATGCGCTTCAGCAGGCTAGTCTCGGGGGCCAGGTCGTGTTCCTGTCACTGCCCCCGGAATCAGACAGCCATACTTGCTACTTGGTCCGGGCTCGCAGGACCGCGACGGCGCGAAGGCGCCTTGGAGGTTGAATTCATGACACAGATGACCCAGCGACCGCCGTTCGGCGAGAATTCCCCGCACCCGGGATCCCGGGCAGCTGACCGTGTCCGCCATCGGACGGTCCAGGCAGGCGGACTGGAGGTTCCGATCCTCGAGGCCGGCAGCGGGCCGCTGGTCCTATGCCTCCACGGTTTTCCCGACCATGCCGTCAGCTGGACAGGGCTTCTCGACCGCCTTGCACAGGAAGGGTATTGGGCGGTCGCGCCCGCACAGCGCGGATACTGGCCCGGTGGCGCGGCGCCCGACGGCTCCTATCGCGCGTTCTCGACCGGCCAGGACACCCTGACCCTGATCGAAGCGCTCGGGCGCGAGCAGGCGGATCTCATCGGTCACGACTTCGGTGCTGTGGCGGCGTACGCGGCAGCGAGCCTCGACCCGACACGTGTCCGCAAGCTTGTGGGTATGGCGGTTCCCTATGGCCCTCAGTTGCGAACCGCATTCGTCACCAACGGTGACCAGCAGCGACGAAGCTGGTACATGTTCTTCTTTCAGACAGCCATGGCGGAGGCGGCCGTCGCGCTCGACGACTTCGCCTTCATCGACCGGCTCTGGCAGGAATGGTCACCCGGCTACGAGCTGCCGGATGCGGAGCGGGCCGCGCTCAAGGAAACCCTCCGTGCTCCAGGAGTCCTGACCGAGATCCTGGGCTACTACCGCCAGTTGTTCACGCCCCCCGCGGACGAGGCGGCCCTAGCCCTGCAAGCCCGGTCGAGACGTGCCATCACCGTCCCATCGCTCTACCTCCATGGGGCCGACGACAACTGCATGTCCGTGGAGTTAAGCGACGGCATGGACGACGTGTTCACGAACGGCCTCGAACGCATCGTCGTACCCGGTGCAGGGCACTTCCTGCACCTCGAGCAGCCCAAGACGGTCGCCGACCACATACTGGGCTTTCTGAACATCCTCCAACGGCCTCCGACTCGTAGCGACGCGGGTTCCAAGGCTTGAGCACCGCCAGTACGTCGTCGAGCGAAACGTTGTCGGGGTCACTCATATCGGAGCCGTCGAACATCTGCCAGATATAGGACGCCGTCCCGTTCTCCCACAGCGGATGCAGGTCGGCCAAGTCCGGATCGTCCCGGACGCTGTTGGCGGCCTGCCCCTCTTCCGGGATGACCGGCATTCTCGGCCAGGTCGCTGCCCGTCGTCCACGACGATGGCGCGGGCACCATCACCGATAGCCGCCAGCCCGGGTCGACGGAGCGGCCGTGGCCGCGGAGCTGCTGCTCGCCGGCGGCCCGACTCTCAACGACCGAGTACGTGCCGCAGTGCCGCCGCCAACGTGGGGTGGCGGAACTCGTGGCCGGCGAGCGCGACCGGTTCGACGCGCTGGCTCGCCAGCGCCATCTCCTCGGCGCCCTCCTTGCCGAGCAGGAGCCGGGGGCCGAGGGCCGGCGTGGGCAGGAGCGCGGGGCGGCGGAGCACGTGCGCGAGGGTCTGCGCGTAGGCCCGGCCGGTGACCGGTTCGGGAGCGACCGCGTTGACCGGGCCCGCGAACGTCTCGTCGAGGACCGCGCGGTGGTAGATGTCGACGAGGTCGTCGATGCCGATCCAGCTCACCCACTGCCGACCGCTCCCGAGCCGTCCGCCCAGGCCGGCCGCGAAGAGCGGTCGCTGGAGCCGCAGCGCTCCCCCGGCGGGCGTCTGCACGATCCCGGTACGCACCTGGACCACGCGCGGCCCCTCCACCCGGCTCGCCTCCTCCCATTCGGCGACCACGTCGGCGAGGAACCCGGCGCCACGCGTCGAGGCCTCGGTGAGGACCTCGTCGCCCCGGTCGGCGCCGTAGATCCCGATCGCGGAGGCGCTGACGAAGGTGGGTACGCCGCTGCGTGCCGCCGCCTCGGCGAGCCGTCGCGTCGGCTCGATCCGCGAGTCGCGGATGGCCGCCTTGTGCGCCTCGGTGAACCGGCCGGCGATGGACGCCCCTGCCAGGTGGACGACCGCGTCGACGCCGTCGAGGAGGTCCGCAGCGGGCGCCGACGGGTCCCAGCGGCGCTCGTCCTCACCCGCCGGCGCGTGCCGGACCAGCCTGATCACCCGATGTCCGCCGGTGGTGAGGAACGGGACCAGGGCACGCCCGACGGTCCCGTGAGAGCCGGTGACCGCGATGGTGAGGCTCTTGCCCGCTGCGTACGTCCTGCGGTGGGCGGCCAGATCGGCGGTCAGCTGGGCATGGCGGTAGCTGAGCATCCGGTCGACCATCCGCCCGAGCACGTTCGTCTCGATCCGGTCGGTGACCAGCGTGGCGTCGCCGGACGAGGCGAACTCGTGCCGGTGGGTCCACGACAGCGGGCGCAGCGAGGCGAGCCGGTCGGTGAACAGGAGCGGCGGGTCGTAGGCGTCGGGGTCGTGGCGCGCCACCCAGTCCACGCCGCGGCCGAGCGAGATCACCGCGGTGCCCTCGGCCAGATCGGTCGCCTCCACCCGCACCTCCCCCGGCATCCACGGCGGCATCAGCCGATAGATCGCCCCAGGGCGCCGATGCCACTCGAAGACCTCCTCGAGCGGCGCCTCGACGCGTGTCGTCAGCGAGTGGACCCGGACCAGCGGCGACCTCATCCTCGGAACTCCTTCACCATCTGCTTGGCGATGATCAGCTTCTGGATCTCGCTGGTGCCCTCGTAGAGCCGGAACAGCCGCGCGTCGCGGTAGAACCGCTCGACCGGCACCTCGCGCATGTAGCCGAGGCCGCCGTGGATCTGGACCGCCCGGTCGGCGATCCGGTCGACCGCCTCGGTGCAGAACAGCTTGCACATCGAGGGAGCCGTACGCCGGTCGCTGCCGTCGTCCCAGCTGCGGGCGGCCTCGAGCACCATCGCGCGACCGGCGTACGCCTCGGTCCGGCTCTCCGCGAGCATCGCCTGGATCAGCTGGAACTCCGCCAGCTTCTGGCCGCCCTGGCCGTTGGTCGTGGCATGACGCAGGCTCTCCTCGATCAGCCGGTCCGCGAGCCCGACGGTCAGCGCCGCGATGTGCAGCCTGCCCTTGGCCAGCGACCGCATCGCCGCGGAGAAGCCCTCGCCCTCGACCTCGCCGACCAGGTTCTCGGCGGGCACCCGGACGCCGTCGAAGAAGATCTCGGAGGTCACCGCGCCGCGCTGGCCCATCTTGTGGTCCTTCGGACCGATGGTGACGCCCGGAGTGTCGGTCGGCACCACGAACACCGAGATGTTCCTCGCGCCCTCGGCGAGGTCGCCGGTGCGGGCGAAGACCATGAGCAGGTCGGCCCAGATCGCGTTGGTGATGAAGCGCTTCTGCCCGTTGATGACGTACGCATCGCCATCACGCACCGCGCGGGTGCGCAGTCCGCTCGGGTCGGAGCCGGCCTCCGGCTCGGTCAGCGCGAACGAGGCCACCAGCCCGCCGCTGGCCAGCCCGGGCAGGTACTTCTGCTTCTGCCGCTCGGTGCCGCAGTTGACCAGCACCTGGCCGGCGATCCCGTTGTTGGTGCCGAACATGGAGCGGAACGACGGCGTGGTCCAGCCGAGCTCCATCGCCAGCCGGACCTCCTCGGACATGGTGAAGCCCAGACCGCCGTACTCCTCGGGGATGGCGTAGCCGAACAGCCCCATGGCGGCGGCCTGCTGCCGGAGGCGGTCGGGGATCTGGTCGGTCTCCTCGATCTCGTCCTCGGCCGTGACGACCTCCTTGCGGATGAACGCGCGGACGGCGTCGATGATCGAGGTGAACTCGTCGGGCTCCATGGGGGCTGCTCCTTCGCGCCGGGGTCTTCCGGCGGATTCTTCCCCATGGTTCGACGAACCAGACGTCCGGCGACGACTGTCCGCTCGACGGAGGCCCCGATTCAGGCACACCCCGTCGAGCGGGTCATCGCCGACCGGTCACCTGCCGGTGCCGAGCGAGCTGCGCGCCAACTGGGCGACGCGCTGGTTGCTGATGCCGGTCTCCGCCGCGATCCGGCCGAACGACCAGCCCTGGCGGCGCAGCATCCGTACGGCCTGAGCACTCTCCTCCTGCAGGACCTCGAGGCGCTTGTCGACCCGGCACCGCTGGATCTCGAGGTCACGCAGCGTCGCGGCCGGGTCCTCCGGCTGGACCGGGCCGACCGGGTCGACCTGTCGGCTCTCCCCGGAACGGCGTGTCGGGGATCCTCCCGGCGCCAGCACCTCGGGCGGGTTGAACGCCCACAGCGTGTAGTCGTCGGCCCATCGGATGAACCGAGCGATCCGGCTCCCGTGGTGGGCGCGGGTCGGGACGTCACCATCTGCGAGACGTGTCGCCTCAGCTGCCATCTCCGGCTCCTTCACGTGGTCGGGCAAAGGTGGGGGAAGATCCTCGGTATCCAGGATGCGCGGCCGTGATGACCAGGCCGTTGAGTGCCGGTAACGGACAGGTAAGCGCTTGAGCAGCCTCGTCGTATTCGCCTCGGAGCGTGCGTTGTTCCACTCTCGCGATATCGGCACTTACCCGATCTGCGGCATGCGCGGGCACCACGGACGGCGTAACGATCAGATAACGCGGACGAAGCACCGAACGAACCCAGCCGATGCTCCTTCACCGCGGAAAACAACATCCGTCAAGGCCGCAGCCGCACGCGCCGACGGAGCCCGTATCTGGGGAGCGGGCCCGCCCTCTCATGTAGACAGCGACCGCGAGGTCTCTGAAAGGGGACACGCCATGCGCTCGATACCGAGCCTGCTCATGCCTCGCGCCACCAAACCAAGGTTCTTCAAGAGGCTGGCGGCGCTGAGCGCCACTGCCCTCGTCGCCACCGCCCTCGTCGCCTCCGGCGCCGCTGCGTCCCATCCCGAAGCCAGCCTCGCGGGCAGCAACTTCGAGATCGACGTCGACGCCAACCTCAAGGTCGACGACCCCGCCCCTCCCTCGCTCGACTGGGCGAACGTCTCCGAGATCCGGGCCACCGACAAGGTCAACGGCACCGGCGACGACTCCTACGCCGGCGGCGTCAAGGAGGACACCTCCTGTCCCGCCGCGGTGACCGACTCGATCCCGCCGAACAAGAGCGACCTGCTGAGCTTCCACGTCTACCGTGAGGCCGGCACAGGCTCCCACCCCGGATTCCTCGACCTGGCCTGGAGCCGGGTGAGCGAACCGAGTGGCACCACGCTGATGGACTTCGAGTTCAACCAGTCCAGCACCAAGTGCGCCTCCGGACCCAACGTCGTCCGCACCGCCGGCGACCTGCTCATCGAGTACGCCATCGACCAGGGCGGCTCCCGTGCGGACATCAGCGCACGCCGCTGGACCGGCTCCGCCTGGGGTCCGAGCGCCGACCTGGACGTCCCCTCTGCCACGTGCGGCGGCGCTCCGTGCGCGGCCGGCACCATCAACTCCTCGCCGATCCCGGCCGCGGAGTCCGACGGGCTGATCGCCTCCGGGGAGAAGCAGGCGCGGACCTTCGGTGAGGCGCAGATCGACCTGCGGCTCCTGTTCCAGCCCAACAAGTGCACGTCGTTCGGCAGCGCGATGCTGAAGAGCCGTTCCTCGGACTCCTTCACCTCTCAGCTGAAGGACTTCGTGGCACCCGTCGGGATCAACCTGCAGAACTGTGGTCAGGTGATCATCCGCAAGCAGACGCTTCCGGACGAGGACCCGAACTCCACCGACTTCGGCTACACGAAGTCGTTCGGCACGGATCCCACCTCGGCGAACACGTTCACGCTCAAGGATGACGGCGTCAAGGACTACGGCAAGACCGTGCTCTTCGGCAGCGGCTACACCGTCGTCGAGGACGTGATCCCGTCCGACTGGGCCTTCGTCAGCCTGAACTGCGATGCCAGCACGGGAGTCACGCCGAGCATCAACGGCGCGACGGTGACGTTCGCGATCAACGAGGACACCGACGTACTCGACTGCACCTACACCAACGAGCTGCAGCGCGGGGCACTGAGGATCCTGAAGAACAGCACCAAGGGCGGAGCGGTCACCAACGCCGGAGCGGTCTTCTCCTACGACGGCACCAGCGTCACCGACAACGGCACCGGTGACGAGGATTCCGACGTCGGCGAGGTCTGCGTGTCGGGCCTCTCGCTCGGGGACTACGACGTGACGGAGACGTCGCCGCCTCCCGGCTACGCCGACGCCCCTGGTGGCGCACAGACCGTCACCGTGGTCAGCGGGACCAACTGCACCGACAACCAGCCGACCGGTGCGGCGGTCGCGACGTTCACCAACGCGCCGCTCGCCGACATCCAGGTCAACTTCCGTGACGGCGGCTCGGGCGAGACCAGCCTGACGTCGATGACCTGCGAGAACACCGGCACCACGGCGGACACCGGCACCGCCACCGGATGGGACGACACGGTGACCCATGAGGGCATCGCGATCGACCCGTCACCGAGGACGATCACCTGCACCATCGTGATCGACCCCTGATCCCCCACCCACCCCACCGAGGGGCCGTCCGGTTCACACCGGGCGGCCCCTCCGAGCGTCGTCGGCGGCACCTCCGCAACATGCTCGAAATCCATGGCGATTACCGTGCAGCCATGACACGGGCGATCGTGCAGCAGTCGCGGGTGATCCACGGCTACCGGCGTGCGTACCGCATCGGCGGGGACGGCTCCGCGATCATGTTCATCCACGGGATCGGTGACAGCTCGCGGACGTGGGACGACGTGCTGCCCCTGTTCGCGGAGAACCATCTCGTCATCGCCCCCGATCTCCTGGGTCACGGTGACTCCGACAAGCCGCGCGCCGACTACTCGATCGGCGGGTTCGCCAACGGCATGCGCGACCTGCTGGCGGTGCTGGGCGTGGAGCGCGTGACCCTGGTCGGCCACTCACTGGGCGGAGGCGTCGCGATGCAGCTCGCCTACCAGTACCCACACCTGGTCGAGCGGATCGTGCTGGTCTCCAACGGCGGCTCCGGGCGCGGTGTCTCGACCTGGCTCCGACTGGCGACCCTGCCGCTGGCGCCGGAGCTGCTCAAGCTGTTGCGGCTGCCGGTCTCGCGGACCGGGGTGTCGACCGCCTTCGGCCTGCTGCGCCGCATCGACCACGATCTGGGCGTCGACGCGGGAGACCTGACCAGGATCGTCGACGCGCTCCCGGACGCCCAGGCCCGCCAGGCGTTCGCCCGGACCCTGCGGGCTGTCGTCGACTGGCACGGCCAGGTCGTCACGATGCTCGACCGCAGCTACCTGGTCGAGAACATCCCGACGCTCATGATCTGGGGTGACCGCGATGGAGTCGTTCCCTTCCGCCACGCCGGGAAGGCGCGGATGGCGATGCCGTACGCATCCCTCGACGTGTTCCACGGCGCCGGCCACTTCCCGTTCCGGTCCGACCCCGGACGCTTCGTGATGACTGTCGAGCAGTTCGTACGCAGCACCGCACCCGCCACGTGGGACCAGGAGGCGTGGCAGAAGCGGCTGCGCACCGGCCCCGAGCGGGGCCACGAGGCCCCCTCCACACCGGTCGGGAACGACTAGGGCCGGACGCGCGCTGCCGTCTTCATACGTGGACGGGCGTCTGCCAGCGCATTACCCTGCGCACATGACCGACGCCGCCGCGCCCGATACGGGCGCCGCCACCACATCCACGGCCTCCACCGGCGGGGTTCGCGAGGTGAAGTCCGCCGCCCGCACGGTGGAGATCCTCGAGTTCCTGGCCGCGCGCCAGAACCGCCCGGTGCGGCTGCGCGAGCTGAGCGAGGCGCTGGGCGTCCCGCGCAGCAGCCTGCACGCTCTGCTCCGCACGCTCGCCAAGCACGGCTGGGTACGCAGCGACGCGACCGGCACGCTCTACGGCATCGGCATCCGAGCCCTGCTGGCCGGCACCAGCTACCTCGACACCGACCCCTACCTCCCGCAGGTGACGCCGTTCCTCGTCGAGCTCCGCGAGCAGCTCGACGAGACGTTCCACTTCGGGCGCCTCGACGGCACCGACGTGGTCTACCTCGCCACCCGCGAGTCCTCGCAGTACCTGCGCCCCTACAGCCGCGTCGGCCGTCGGCTCCCGGCCTACTCCACCTCGCTGGGCAAGGCGGTCCTGGCCACGCTGCCTGACGCGGAGGCGGCCGACCACCTGCCGGCCGAGCTCGCGCCGCTCACGCCGAACACCATCACCGACCGCGGCGCCCTGACCGCCGAGCTCGAGGCCACCCGACAGCGCGGCTACGCCGTCGACAACGAGGAGAACACCCTCGGACTGCGCTGCATCGCGGTCGCGCTGGACTACGACGAGCCGGTCTCCGACGCGATCAGCGCCTCCATCCCGATCGCCCGGCTCACCCCCGAGCGGGAGGCCGAGGTCATCGCGGCGCTCCGTCAGGCTGCGGACCGGATCGTCCGGGTGGTCGGACCGATCCGCGGCTCGCTCGCCTGGTCCTGATTCTCCATCGAGAACCTTGTCCACAGATGTAGACGCATGACAGAATCGTGGACATGGCGAGCGCTCCCCCACCTGCCCCTCTCGACAGCGGTGCGCCGCTGCACGTGCTGGTCACCGAGCCGATCATGGCCCGGTTCGCCGACGTCCTGACGCGGAACGGCGCCTCGCCCCACGAGTGGACGTTCGCGTGGGGTGATGACCCCCGGCTCGCCGAGGCCGCTCCGGCCGCCGACGTCCTGGTCTGCTCCTCGGCGACCCCGGCGACGCCGGAGCTGCTGGGCTCGATGCCCCGGCTCAAACTGCTCCACGTCACCGGCGCCGGTGTGGACAGGATCCCGCTCGAGGCGCTGGCCGACGACGTACGGCTGGCCAACACCTACCACCACGGCCGCGCCATCGCGGAGCACGTGATGATGGTGTCGATGATGCTGCTGCGCGGCGTCCTGCGCTCGGAGAGCGACCTGCGCCGTGGGGTGTGGAGCAACGCGATGGTCTCCGACGACTACCCCTTCGGGGGCGTGCTGGCCGGCCGTACGCTCGGCATCGTCGGCGTCGGCGAGATCGGGTCCAGCGTGGCCCGCCTCGGCACCGCGATGGGGATGCCGGTCCGATCCGTACGTCGCAATCCCGACGCCCCGCTGCCCGAGGGCGTCGAGCTGGACTGGGTCGGCCCCGACTCCGCCCTCCACGAGCTGCTGGCCGCCTCCGACGTGGTCGTCGTGACCGTCCCGCTGAGCGAGGAGACCCGTGGGCTCGTCGACGCCGCGGCGCTGGCCGCGATGCGGCCGAGCGCCGTGCTGATCAACGTCGCCCGGGGGCCGGTGGTCGACGAGCAGGCGCTCCACGACGCGCTCACCGACGGCACGATCGCCGGTGCGGGCATCGACGTGTGGTGGCGCAACCCCCGCGACCCCGACGCGCCGCCGCCGTCCCACCTCGACTTCACGAAGCTCCCCAACGTCGTGCTGACCCCGCACCAGTCGGGTCACACGGCCGAGGTGTTCGCCAGGCGTGCGCAGGACATCACCGACAACGTCGACGCGGTCGCCAACGGCCGGCCGCTGCGCAACCCGGTGGCCCGGACTCGCTAGCCGAGAAGCTGGTCGATCACCAGCACGACGGCGCCGAAGATCGACACCGCGATCGCCGTACGCCGCAGCCGCACCGGCGACAGCACCCGGTTGAGCAGCAGCGAGAGCCCCCACCCGGCGAACGGTGCCGGCACGAGCGCGGCGGTGACCAGCAGGGTGCGCTGATCGACGGACCCGGTGGCGGCCAGGGCGAGGAACGAGAGGGCCGAGCCGACCAGGAAGAAGGAGCTCATCGAGCTGCGCAGTCCCGCGCCCTCCTTCTGCTGCCACACCAGCGCCATCGGCGGCCCGCCGATCGAGGTGGCGGTGCCGAGCAGCCCCGAGGCCGCACCCGCCGCCACCAGGTTGCGGCGCACCGGCCGCGGCTGCCACCCCAGCGAGTTGAGCGCGACGCCGGTCAGCACCACCCCGGCCAGCATCAGGGCGAGCCCACGGTCGGGCAGCGCCGCGACGAGCAGCGCCCCCGCGATCGTCCCGGGCACCCGCCCGAACAGCGCCCAGCCGGTGCCACCCAGGTCGATGTGCTGCCGCTCGGTGACGACGACCATGATCGTCACCACGAAGGCGAGCATGACCAGGATGCCGGGCAGCAGCGCCGGGTCGACCAGCGCGACCACGGGCGCGGCCAGCATCCCCATGCCGAAGCCGATCGACGCCTGCAGGGCCGAGGCGAGGACGACCGCGACGGCGACGAGCGCGAAGGACGCGACCGAGATCCCCATCAGCCCGCCTGTGCCGCGGCCAGTTCCTGCTCCTCGGCCCCCAGCGGGTGGAAGCACTCGGCCGTGTGACCGCCGTCGACCGGGTCGACGGCCAGCGGCGGCAGGGCGGTGGCGCACTCCTCGGTCGCCTTCCAGCAGCGGGTCCGGAACCGGCACCCCGACGGCGGGTCGAGCGGTGAGGGGATCTCGCCGGACAGGATGATCTGCTCGCGCCGACGCGCATGGTCGAGGGAGGGCGCCGCGGAGAGCAGCGCCCCGGTGTAGGGATGCTGCGGCCGCTCGAACGTCGACTCGGTCTCCCCCTGCTCGACGATCCGGCCCAGATACATCACCACGACCCGGTCGGCGACGTGACGCACCACCGACAGATCGTGCGAGATGAACAGGTACGCCACCCCGAGCTCCTGCTGCAGGTCGTTGAGCAGGTTCAGCACCTGTGCCTGCACCGACAGGTCGAGCGCGGAGACCGGCTCGTCGCAGACGATCACGTCGGGGTTGAGCGCGAGCGCGCGGGCGATGCCGAGCCGCTGGCGCTGACCGCCGGAGAACTCCTGCGGGTACTTCCCGGCGTCGCTCGGCCGCAGCCCGACGAGGTCCAGCAGCTCACGCACCCGCGCCGCGCGGTCCCGCGAGGTCTTGTGGAGACCGGTGTGGGTGCGCCACGGCTCGCTCACGATGTCCCCGGCCGACATCCGGGCGTTGAGCGAGGCGAACGGATCCTGGAACACCATCTGCACCCGCCGCCGGAACGCCAGCAGGTCGGCACCCCTGGTCGTCGTCGGGTCGACCCCGTCGAAGCGTACGGAACCGCTGTCGGGGGTCTCCAGCATCAGCAGCGTCCGGGCCAGGGTCGACTTGCCGCAGCCGGACTCCCCCACCAGCCCGAGGGTCTCGCCCCGGTGCAGGTCGAGGTTCACGCCGTCGAGCGCGCGCAGCTCCTTGCGCTTGCCGGCGTGACGTACCGGGAAGATCTTGGTGAGGTCGCGGACCTCCAGGAGCGGTGCCTCAGTCATCGGTTCTTCACCTCGTCGGGGAAGTGGCAGGCGGACAGGTGGCCGGGGGCGACCTCGCGAGCCGCGGGGCGCTCCTCGCGGCAGCGGTCGCGGACGATCGGGCAGCGGTCCTGGTAGACGCAGCCGGCCGGGATCGCGGCCAGCTCGGGCGGCGAACCACCGATCGACTTGAGCTCCGCACCACGCTCGGCGTGGACGGGCACGGACTCCAGCAGACCCGCGGTGTAGGGGTGCTTCGGCGCACCGAAGACCTCCTCGACCAGGCCCTGCTCGACCACGTTGCCGGCGTACATCACCACGACCCGGTCGGCCTGCTCGAAGACCAGGGCGAGGTCGTGGGTGATCAGCACGACTGCCATGTCGCGCTCCTCGCGCAGGTCCTTGAGCAGGCTCATGATCTGCGCCTGGACCGTGACGTCGAGCGCGGTGGTCGGCTCGTCGGCGAGCAGCACGGCCGGCGACAGCGCGACGCCGATCGCGATCAGCAGCCGCTGCCGCATCCCGCCCGAGAACTGGTGCGGGTAGGAGTCGACCCGGGTCTCGGGCTCGGGGATGCCGACCCGGCGCATCAGCTCGATGGCCTCCTTCCGCGCCGCCTTCCTGGACAGACCGCGGTGGATCCGGAACGGCTCGGCCAGCTGCGTACCCACGGTGTAGACGGGGTTGAGCGCGGTGAGGGCGTCCTGGAAGACGATCGCCAGCTCCTTGCCGGCGAGGTCGCGCCGCCGCTTCGCCGAGGCTGTCCGCAGGTCGGTGGCCGTGCCGTCCGCGCCGGTGATGCGGACCGCACCCTCGGTCACGTCAGCGACCGGCTCCAGGAGCCCGACGACCGCGGTGGCGGTCATCGACTTCCCACAGCCCGACTCCCCGAGCAGGGCGAGAGTCTCGCCACGCCGCGCCTGGAAGGACACCTTGTCGACGGCCCGGACGACGCCGTACGGCGTGCGGATGTCGACGCTCATGCCGTCGACGTCGAGGGCGACGGCCTCATCGGTCAGAGTGCTGGTCACTGGGCGTCCTCCGTAACGGTCGGGGTGGCGCGTCGGCGCTGCCGGCGCGGGACGGTCAGCCGCCACCGCTGCGCGGGGTCGGTGGCCAGCCGCACCCAGGCGGCGAGCACCGCGGCGGACACCGTCGCGATCACGATGGCCAGGCCCGGGAAGAAGGAGAGCCACCAGGCGGTCTGCAGGTAGTTCTGGCCCTGGGCGACCATGAGGCCCCAGCTGACGTCGGGAGCCTGGATGCCGATGCCGAGGAAGCTCAGCGACGACTCGGCCAGCATGACGTAGCAGAAGTCGAGCGTCGCGACCGTCAGCAGCGTCGGCAGCACGATCGGGAAGACGTGCCGGCGGATGATGGCGAAGCTCCCCGCCCCGAACGTACGGGCCGCGTCGACGAAGACCCGGCTCTGCAGCTCGGCCGACTCCGCCCGCGCGGTGCGCAGGTAGATCGGGATGCGGGTGATCGCCAGCACGATGACGATGTTGGTCGGGCTCGGCGAGTAGACGTAGAGCACGACGACCGCCATCAGCAGCGACGGGAAGCTCAGGATCACGTCGGCGATCCGCATGACCACGGTCTCGCGCCAGCCACGGTGGTAACCCGCCCACATGCCGATCACCGAGCCGACGACCAGCGAGATCAGCACCGCAGGGATGGCGACGCCGAGGGTCGTGCGGGTCGCGACGATGATCCGGGCCAGGATGCTGCGGCCGAGCGAGTCGGTGCCCAGCACGTAGAGCCAGCCGTCGAGCTCGAGCGGTGCCCGGTTGCCTCGGGTGAGGTCCTGGGCGTTGGCCTCGCTGCCGATCAGGGCCGGCCCGAAGACCGCGACCAGCAGGATGACGCAGAGGATCAAGGCGGCCACGGTCGCGACCTTGTCGCGCAGCAGCATCCGCCAGTAGCTCACCGTGCCGGAGCGGCTCGGGGCTTCGACGGAGTCGGTGGTGGTGGAGCTCATCGGTTCTCCTCTCTCACACCATCGCCTTGTCGCGCACACGGGCGTCGAGCAGGGCGTAGCAGATGTCGATGGCGATGTTGAGCAGGAAGATCGTCACCGCGGTGAGCAGCACGGCCGCCTGCAGGATGGCGAAGTCGCGGCCGGTGATCGAGTCGATCATCAGCTTGCCGATGCCGGGCCAGCCGAAGATCGACTCCACCACCACGGCGCCGTTGACCAGACCGACCGCCAGGTCGCCGGCCACGGTCAGCGCCGGGGCGGCGGCGTTGCGCAGGGCGTGGTGCGCGACGACCCGGCGGCTGTCGGCACCCTTGCTGCGCGCCAGCCGGACGTACGGCGCCGACAGGGCCGCCACCATCGCGCCCCGCACCACCTGGGTGAGCACGCCGACGGGGCGCAGCAGCAGCGTCGCGATCGGCAGCACCCAGGACAGCAGCCCGGCGTCGACGCCCGAGGTCGGCAGCACGCCGAGCATCACGGCGAAGACCCAGACACCCATGATGGCCAGCCAGAAGTCGGGCACGCTCGCGGCGGTCATCGAGAGGAACGACGCGAACCGGTCGGCCAGCGAGTTCGGACGGTACGCCGCCCACGAGCCGATCACGACGGCGAGGAGAACCGCGATCACCATGGTCGTGATCGCCAGCTGAAGCGTTGCCGGGAAGGCCCGCAACGCCATCGCGGCCGCGGACTCACCCGTGCTCAGCGAGGTGCCGAAGTCGAGGTGCAGGATGCCCTGGAGGTAGTCGACCAGCTGCCGCCAGACCGGCAGGTCGAGGCCGTTGGCGGTGCGGAAGGTCTCCTTCTGGGCCTCGGTGGCGTTCTCCGGCAGGTAGAGACTGGCCGGGTCGCCGGTGAGGCGGGCCAGGAAGAACACCCCGAGCAGCACCACGACGAGCGGCAGCAGCGAGGTGAGGGCTCGCTTGCGCAGGAACGTCAGCATCCGTGACCTCCCGGGTGAGTCGCGGCCGGAGTCACTTGGCCGGCTTCATCTCGGTCACGCGCATCTCGTCGCCGGTGGCCGAGTTCGGCTTGTACTCGACCCTGTCCGACTCGCCGATGATCCCGGTCATGTGCGCGATGTAGGCGAACTGCGAGACCTTCTCCGGCTCGTCGGCGAAGATGCCCGCGAACGCGCCCTGGCGGTCCTCGCCCTCGGCCTTGTCGGCGGCCGCGATCTGGGCGTCGAACTCCGGCGTACCGAACGTCGACTGGGCGCCGTCGCTGAGCATGTACTGGTCGACGGAGAACTGCGCGTCACCGGCCTGGTTGCCGTGCTGGACGAGGATGATGTACGGCCCGGTGTTCTTCGGGAACGGGCGCGACTGGTACTCGATCGACGCGGCGGTGTCCATCATCTCGATGGAGACGTTGAGGCCGATGTCCTCGAGCGCCTTCTGCACGACCTCGACGGTCTCGCCGACCTTGGGGAAGAGGCCGTTGCGGGAGATCAGCCGGATCTTGGTGTCGGTCGGCACTCCGTCGGCCTTCGCCTCGGCGATGAGGGACTTGGCCTTCTCCGGGTCATAGGGCCATGCCTCGAGGTCGGAGTTGTGCCCGACGACGCCCTCCGGCACCAGCTGGGAGGCGACCTCGGCGTAGCCGTCGAAGAGGCTGTCGACGATGGACTCGCGGTCGATCGCGTAGTTGATCGCCTGCCGCACCCGGATGTCGTCGAGCGGGGCGTACGTCCCTGTCGAGCGCAGCGCGGTCGTCTCGTTGTTCGGGTAGCGGACCGCGGCGTCGCCGGAGATGTCCTCGGGCGCGAGGCCCGTGGCGATGTCGGCCTCGTCGTTGGTGATCATCGCGGCGCGTACGCTGCCCTCCTCACGCCACTGGTACTCCGCCTTCTTGAAGGCGGGAGCCTCGCCCCAGTAGGTGTCGTTGACCGCGAGGGTCAGCTTGGTGCCGTTCTGCCAGTCCTCGATCTTGTAGGGGCCGGTGCCGATCGGCTCGCGCACCTTGGCGGTGTCGCTCGTCGACGCGGGCACGACCTCGATGAAGGAGAGGCGCAGCGGAAGGATCGGGTCGGCCTCGGCGGTGGTCACCTCGAGGTGGGTGGCGTCGACGGCCTTGGCCTCGACGGCTTCGTCACCGAAGACGTAGCCCTCGACGTTGCAGCCGAACGTGCCGTTGACCGCGCGGTCGATGGAGTGCGCGGCGGCCTCGGCGTCGAAGGCGGAGCCGTCGGAGAACTTCACCCCCTCGCGGAGGGTGAAGGTCCAGGTGGTCGGCGCGGTCTGCTCCCACTCGGTGGCGAGCAGCGGCTGGAGCTCACCGGAGGCGGGGTCGCGCTCGACCAGCGGCTCGGTGATGTTGGAGCGCACGACGACGCCCGTCGAGGTCAGGTTCGCGTCGCAGGGTTCGAGGGTCGGCGGCTCCTGCGGGAGCACGATCCGGACCGTGTCACCGGCGGCGCCGGCGCTGTCGGAGTTGGCGACACCGCACGCCGAGAGGGTGAGCGAGACAGCCAGGAGCGCGGCGCTTGCGAGGCCGCAGCGGGAGCGCATCGAGGGACGAAAGTTCATGCGACTGTTCCTCCAGTCGATCGGCGACATCTACATATGTGGACGTCGTTGTCATTCGTGGATGAACCGTACGAGCGGAATTTGTGTGACGTCAAGCACGTCACCCGATGCCCATGGGGCATCGAGCGATGCCCTGACGATGTTGGACGCGTATCACCATCGCTGCCTAGCCTCGGGATCCCCGACGCCGTCGAACCCCTGAGGAGACCCCATGGGCCGCTACACCCCCACCGAGCTCCGGGACGCCCTCGGCACCGGCCTGCTGTCGTTCCCGGTGACGCACGCGACTGCCGACTACGCCTTCGACGAGGACGGCTACCGCGCTCACCTCCAGCACCTGGGAGCCTTCGACGTCGCCGGTCTCTTCGCGGCCGGCGGCACCGGCGAGTTCTTCTCGCTGACCCACGACGAGGTGTCCCGGGTCCTGCGGGCCACCGTCGAGGAGAGCGGCGACCGCACCCCCGTGATGGGCGCGGCGGGCTACGGCACCTCCCAGGCCGTCGCGATGACGCAGCGCGCCGAGACGGACGGCGCCGACGGCATCCTGCTGCTGCCGCCCTACCTCACCGAGCTCCCCGGTCGCGGCCTGTACGAGCACGTCGCCCGGGTCTGCTCCGCCACCTCGCTCGGCGTGATCGTCTACCACCGCGCCAACGCCCGCTACGACGCCGACACGATCGTCCGTCTCGCAGAGGAGTTCCCGAACCTCATCGGCTTCAAGGACGGCGTCTGCGACATCGACCTGCTGGCCACGCTCAACGCCCGCCTCGGTGACCGGCTGGTCTACGTCGGCGGACTGCCGACGGCCGAGACGTACGCCCTCCCCTACCTCGAGCTCGGCGTCAGCACCTACTCCTCGGCGATCTTCAACTTCGCGCCGCAGTGGGCGGTCGAGTTCTACGACGCCGTGCGCAACCGCGACCGTGACGAGGTGCTCGCCCGGATCCGTGACTTCGTCGTCCCCTACATCGCGATCCGCGACCAGGGCGCCGGCTACGGCGTCTCCATCGTCAAGGCCGGGCTGACCGCGGCCGGCCGCCCGGCCGGTCCGGTACGTCCCCCGCTGACCGACCTCACCGAGCCGGAGCTGGCGGAGCTGACCGCCCTCGTCAAGACCGTCGTCTGACGGCCAACCCAACGACAGGAGAACCCGTGACCCGCCGCATCCTCCAGGTAGGACCGCTCAAGCCGTCGCTGGCCGCCACCCTCACCGACCGCTACGACGCCCTGGTGCTGCCCGACGACGACACCCGCGCCGCGTTCCTCGCCGAGCACGGCCCTTCGATCGGTGCCGTGGTGACCACCGGCCGCACCGGCGTACCGGGCGAGCTGATGGCACAGCTGCCCGCGCTCGGCGCCGTCATCAACTTCGGTGTCGGCTACGACACCACCGACGTCGACACCGCCGCCGAGCGAGGCGTACTGGTCTCCAACACCCCCGACGTGCTGACCGACTGCGTGGCCGACACCGCGCTCGGCCTGGCCCTCGACACCTTGCGCCGCCTCAGCGCCGCCGACCGGTTCGTACGCCGCGGCGACTGGCCGCAGGCCGGCAACTTCCCGCTGACCCGCAAGCTCTCGGGCAAGCGGGTGGGCATCCTGGGTCTGGGCCGGATCGGCCAGGCGATCGCGACCCGCTTCGAGGCGTTCGGCTGCCCGATCACCTACCACTCCCGCCGCGAGGTCCCCGGCGCCCCCTACGCCTACGCCGCCTCCCCCGCCGAGCTCGCCGCCGACGTCGACATCCTGGTGCTCGCCACCTCCGGCGGCAGCGGTACGCAGCATCTCGTCGATCGCAAGGTGCTCGAGGCGCTGGGTCCCGACGGCTATCTCGTCAACATCGCGCGGGGCTCGGTGGTCGATCAGGACGCGCTGGTCGAGCTGCTGGTCGAGGGCGGCATCGCCGGCGCCGGCCTCGACGTCTACACCGATGAGCCCAAGGTCCCCGACGAGCTGATTGCCCTCGACAACGTGGTGCTCCTCCCGCACCTGGCCAGCGGCACCGTCGAGACCCGTGCCGCCATGGAGCAGCTGACCCTCGACAACCTCGACCGCTGGCTGGCCGACGGCACCGTCCTCACTCCGGTGCCGGAGGTGTCGCCTCGGGGCGCAGCGCGATCTCGGTGACCCGGTTGCCGTTCCGAGCAGCGACCTCCAAGGTGCCGCCCGGAACGGCCAGCGCCTCCCCGACCTGCGGGATGTGCCCCAGCCGGGAGATGAGATAGCCGGCGACGGTCTCGTACACGCCGTCCTCGAGCTCGATGCCGGTGGCGTCCGCGAAGTCCTCGATGGTCATCGCGCCGTCGATCCGGGACGGGTCACCGTGGTCGCGGATGCGGGCCTCACCGTGGTCGTACTCGTCACGGATGTCGCCGATCATCTCCTCGACGAGGTCCTCGAGGGTCACGATGCCGTCGGTGCCGCCGTACTCGTCGACCACCATCGCCAGGTGGGTGCCGCCCTCGCGCATCGTGGCGACCGACGGGATCACCCGCTTGCTCCCGGGCAGCGTGAGCACCGGACGGCAGACGTCGCGGATCGTGCGCTGATCGGTCGCGACGACACCGAGCAGGTCGCGTACGTGCAGGAAGCCGAGGATGTCGTCGAAGCCCTCCCCGGTGACCGGGTAGCGGGAGTAGGGGAGGTCGCGCACGGTCTCGGCGGCGACCGGAAGCGGCATCGAGGCGGGCATGAAGGTGACGTCGCCGCGCGGGCGCATCACCTCCTTCAGCGTCGTCTCGGTGGTGGCGAACACGTCATGGAGGATCCGGCGCTCCTCCTCCTCGAGGTCCTGGTTGGTGGAGACCATCTCGCGCAGCTCCTCCTCCGAGACCTGCTCGGCCGAGGCCTTCGGGTCACCACCGAGCAACCTCACCACGGCATCGGTGGAGACCGAGAGCAGCCAGATCACCGGCCGCATGACGCTGGCGAACCCGTCCAGCACGGGAGCGACCGCCAGCGAGATCCCGGCGGCCTTCTGCAGCGCCAGCCGCTTGGGCACGAGCTCGCCCAGGACCAGGGAGAGGTAGGCGATGAACAGGGTCAGCACGATCAGCGCCGTGGTCGCGGCGAGCGCCTCGCCCAGGCCGAGGCGCTCCAGGTAGGGCGCGACGTCGGGCGCGATCGCCGACCCGCCGTAGGCCGCGGAGAGGAACCCGGCGACGGTCACGCCGATCTGCACCGCGGCCAGAAAGCGGTTGGGGTCGCGGGCGACCTCCGCCACCCGCGCCCCGCGTGGACCCTTGCGCTCCAGAGCGGTCAGCTGGCTCTCACGCAGCGACACCAACGCCAGCTCGGTCGCGGCGAAGACACCGCCGACCAGCACGAAGACCAGCACCAGCCCGAGACTGAGGAATGTCTGGCTGTCCATCAGGCCCGCTCACCCCTCGTGACGATCCGGGATGAGCGGTTGGAACTTCGTGGCCTCTTCACAGGTACGAATCTACAACCGGTAGCGCGTCAGTCCGACTCCGCTCCGGCGAGCTCCAGACGGACCACGACCCCCTTCGAGGTCGGGGTGTTGCTGCCCTCGGCGACGCTGTCGAGCGGCACCAGGACGTTGGTCTCCGGATAGTACGCAGCGGCCGAGCCCCGGCTCGCCGGATAGGCGACCAGGGTGAACCCGGGCGCCCGCCGTTCGACGCCGTCCTCCCAGACCCCGACGATGTCGACACGATCGCCGTCGGCGAGCCCCAGCTCGTCGATGTCGGCCGGGTTGACCATCACCACGCGACGGGCATGGTGGATGCCGCGGTAGCGGTCGTCCATGGCGTACGGGATGGTGTTCCACTGGTCGTGGGAGCGCAGGGTCTGCAGGATCAGATGGCCCGGCGGGGACTCCAGCCAGGTCAGGTCGTTGCGCGTGAAGACCGCCTTGCCGCTCGGCGTGCGGTAGACGCCGGAGTTGACCGGGTTGGGGAGGACGAACCCGTTAGGATCCTTGATCCGCCGGTTGAACTCCTCGAACCCCGGCACCACCCGGGCGATCCGGTCGCGGACGCGGCCATAGTCGGCCTCGAAGTCCGCCCAGCGGATGCCGTAGCGGTCACCGATCGTGGCCTTCGCCAGACGGGAGACGATCGCGACCTCGCTGAGCAGGCTCTCCGAGGCGGGCGCGAGCTTGCCACGGGTGGCGTGCACCGAGCTCATCGAGTCCTCGACGGTCACGAACTGCTCGCCGGTGGCCTGGACGTCGACGTCGCTGCGGCCCAGGGTGGGGAGGATCAGCGCCGTCTCGCCGACCACCGTGTGGGAGCGGTTGAGCTTGGTGGAGACCTGCACCGTCAACCTGCAGCTCCGCAGCGCGGCCTCGGCGACGTCGCTGTCCGAGATCGCCCGGACGAAGTTGCCGGCGACCCCCATGAAGACCTTCGCCCTCCCGTCCCGCATCGCCCGGACGCCGTCGACCGAGTCGTACCCGTGCTTGCGCGGCGGGTCGAACCCGAACTCGGCGCCGAGCGCGTCGAGGAAGGAGTCGGGCATCTTCTCCCAGATGCCCATCGTCCGGTCGCCCTGCACGTTGGAGTGGCCCCGGACCGGGCACACTCCCGCCCCGGGCTTGCCGATGTTGCCCCGGAGCATGAGGAAGTTGACCACCTCCCGGATCGTCGGCACCCCGTGCTTGTGCTGGGTCAGCCCCATCGCCCAGCAGACGATGACCGAGCGGCTGGCCAGCACCTGCTCGTGGACCGCCTCGATCTCCTCGCGGGTCAGCCCTGTGGCCTCGAGCACCGTCTCCCAGGTGATCGTGCGGGCCTGCTCGGCGAAGGCGTAGAACCCGGTCGTGTACTCGGCGATGTACTCCCAGTCGAGCACACCGCCGCCGGCGGACCGGTCGGCGTCGAGCAGAAGCCGGTTGAGCATCTGGAACAGCGCGAGATCACCGCCGGGGCGGATCTGCAGGAACCGATCCGCGATCTGGGTGCCCCGGCCCACCACTCCACGGGCCTTCTGCGGGTTCTTGAACCGCATCAGACCCGCCTCGGGCAGCGTGTTCACCGCGATCACCTTGCCACCGCGCTGCTTGGTCTCCTCCAGCGCGGACAGCATCCGCGGGTGGTTCGTGCCCGGGTTCTGGCCGACCACGAACACCAGGTCCGCGTTGTAGATGTCCTCGAGCTGGACGCTGCCCTTGCCGATCCCCAGGGTCTCGTTGAGCGCCGTGCCACTGGACTCGTGACACATGTTCGAGCAGTCGGGGAGGTTGTTGGTGCCGAACGCGCGGGCGAAGAGCTGGAGCAGGAACGCGGCCTCGTTGTTGAGCCTGCCCGAGACGTAGAACATCGCCTCGTCGGGAGAGTCCAGTCCGTTGAGCTCCTCGGCGATGGTCGCGAACGCGTCCTCCCAGCTGATCGGCTCGTAGTGCGTCGCCCCGGGTCGCTTGACCATCGGCTCGGTCAGCCGGCCCTGCTGGTTGAGCCAGTAGTCCGACTTCCCGTCCAGCTCCGCGACCGGGTGACGCGCGAAGAACTCACGCGTCACCCGGCGCGACGTCGCCTCGTCGGCGATGTGCTTGGCGCCGTTCTCGCAGTACTCGTTCCGGTGCCGGTGGCCCGGCTCCGGCCACGCGCACCCCGGGCAGTCGATCCCGCCGGCCTGGTTGAGGTTCAACAAGGTCAACGCCGTACGCCGCACCGAAGTCTGCGTCAACGAATACTCGAGCGCCTTCCGCACCGCCGGCACACCGGCGGCCCAGGTCTTGGGCTCGGTGACGCCGAGCGCGTCCACCGGATCTTCCACGGAGTACGCGCCCTCCGCGTCTCGCTTCACCACACCGCTTCCTTCGCGACTCGTGCCTGCTGACCGAGCTGGACTAGCTGGCTTCCTCGTCCTCGACCAATTCGTCGCCGGCCGGTTCGTCGGCGGGCGCATCGGGATCACGAGACACCTTGATGACGAAGTCGTCACCGTGCTCGGAGACACCGTAGACGACGGCCTGCTCGACGGCCCTGGAGGCGTACTGGGCACGCACCACCAGCGGGTCCTCCCGGAGGTCCTTCACCAGGGATACGCACAACGCGATCATGACCACGACGAACGGAACCGCCGCGATGATGGTGATGGTCTGCAGGCCGCTCAACGCGTCGGAGCCCCCGACCAGGAGCATCACGGCGGCGACCGCACCGGTTGCGACACCCCAGAAGATCACCGTCGGCTTGCCCGGTTCGATGGAGCCTCGCTCGGAGAGCGTGGCCATGACGATCGAGGCCGCGTCCGCGCCCGAGACGAAGAAGAGGGCAACCAGGATCATCACCACGACACTCGCCACCGTGGCGAGCGGGAAGGACTCCAGCGTGGTGAACAGCTGGGTCTCCACACCACCCGCGCCGGCGATGTCCACGCCCTTCTGCTGCAGGTCGATGGCCGCGCCACCGAAGACGGCGAACCAGACGAGGCTCACCAGCGACGGTACGAGGAGCACACCGGTCACGAACTGGCGAATGGTGCGACCGCGCGAGATCCGCGCGATGAACATGCCGACGAACGGCGTCCAGGAGAGCCACCACGCCCAGTAGAAGACCGTCCAGCCGGACAGCCAGGCGGCGGTCTCGGATCCCTCGGCCGACGTACGCGCCGACATCATCGCAACCTCCTGGAAGTAGCTTCCGACGGTTGTCGGGACCAGGCTGAGGATGAACACGGTCGGACCGACCAGGAAGACGAACAGGGCGAGTCCGACGGCGAGCACCATGTTGATGTTCGAGAGCCACTGGATCCCCTTGGCCACACCCGAGACCGCCGAGAAGACGAACGCGACCGTGAGCACGGCGATGATGACGACCAGGATGCCGTTGCCCATCTTGCCGATCCCGCCGACGATCTCGAGGCCGCTGCGGATCTGAAGTGCGCCCAGGCCGAGCGAAGCGGCCGAGCCGAAGAGCGTCGCGAAGATCGCCAGCATGTCGATGACCTTGCCGCCGGCGCCGTGCGCGTGACGCCCGAGGAGGGGCTCGAAGACCGAGCTGATGAGCAGGCCGCGGCCCTTGCGGAAGACGCTGTAGGCGATCGCGAGACCGACCAGGGCGTAGATCGCCCACGGGTGGATGCCCCAGTGGAAGAGGGTCGTGGCCATGGCCGTCTGGATCTTCTCGGCATCACCATCGCCGACGGCGCCCGGCGGAGGTGTGATGTAGTGGCTGATCGGCTCGCTGACGCCGTAGAAGATCAGTCCGATCCCCATGCCGGCGCTGAACATCATGGTGATCCACGAGACCGTACGGAACTCGGGCTCCTCGCCGTCCCTGCCGAGCGGGATGTTCCCGAACTTGCCGAAGGCGAGCCACAGCACGAAGCCGACGAAGGTCGACGCCGCGGTGACGAAGAGCCAGCCCAGGTTGGTCATCACCCAGGACAGCGACGTCCCCGAGACCGACGCCAGCGAGTCCGTGCTGACGAATCCCCATACCAGGAAGCCGATCGCGATGACCGCAGTGACCCCGAAGACGACGCGGTCAAGACCCCCGGCGTCCTTGGCCGTCTCCGCCGGCGGACAGTCGAGGGCTGGATGGGTCGGGCTGCCGTTCTCGCTGGCGGACCTGTGGCGCGGCGACGCTACTGGTGAAAGCTCTCCGCTACCTGCAGATGATCTCATGACGCACTCCGATCGAGGGCTCTTGGGATGAGCAGCATCTGTCGGTGCCACATGGGGCTCCGGGCGGCGGCACTTCGGTGGGGCGCTACCCGTCCAGACGCTGATATATTAGTTACCTTATATGTGATGCATCACACTGACAAGGGTCAGATCTCAACGACGAGCTCGAGCTCGACCGGTGCATCCAGAGGCAGGGCCGAGACGCCGACCGCGGAGCGCGCGTGCCGCCCCGCGTCGCCGAACACCCTGCCGAGAAGCTCCGAGGCGCCGTTGGCGACGAGGGCCTGGTCGGTGAAGAGCGCCCCCGAGGCGACATAGACCACGACCTTGATGACCCGCTTCACCTGTCCGAGGTCACCGATCTCGGACCTGATCGCAGCCAGTGCGTTGAGCACGCACCATTGCGCGCAGGCCTGACCGTCGGCGACACCGAGCGTGTCGCCCACCCTGCCCGTGGCGAGAAGCTCGCCCTGCCGGATCGGCAACTGCCCCGAGGTGAAGACGAACGCCCCCGACCGAACCGCAGGAACGTGGGCCGCAGCCGGCGGCACGACCTCACGCACGGGCAGGCCGAGCTCGGCCAGCACGACGGCCACGGCGTCCGGGGCCGGCACCGCAGTGCTCGATCTGCGCGGACTCAGCAGCCGCACCACCCGGTTCGCACGCTCGGTCATGCCGGGACCCTATCACTGATATACTAGTTGTCGACAGTGCTCGTCAGGGAGGTGGCCAGTGACACACACCGTTCGCCCTCGGGTCGTCGTCGTCGACCACCACGACTCCTACACCTGGAACCTCGTGCATCTGATCGCCGGCGTCACCGGGGCGCTCCCGACCGTGGTCCAGCACGACGCGACGACGGCGGCCCATGTCCTCGGGTTCGACCACGTCGTCCTCTCCCCCGGCCCCGGACATCCGGCGGATCCCGCCGACTTCGCCGTCGGCGGCGAGGTGCTGCGGGCCGGGACGGTCCCGGTGCTCGGCGTGTGTCTCGGCATGCAGGGCGTCGTGACCACCTACGGAGGGCGGGTCGACCGGATCCCACCCGCGCACGGCGACGTGGCGCGGGTCCGGCACCGCGGCGACACGCTGTTCACCGGCGTACCGTCCTCGTTCTCGGCCGTGCGCTATCACTCGCTCGCCGCGACGAGCATCCCGTCCGAGCTCCAGGTCATCGCCGAGACGGACGGAGATGGCGGCGAGCCGGTGGTGATGGCCGTACGCCACCGATCACTGCCTCAGGTCGGCGTGCAGTTCCATCCCGAGTCGATCCTGAGCGAGCACGGGGCAGCTCTGGTCGCGAACTTCCTCTCGGCGACGACATGACTCCCGAGGAGCGGTTCGCCGAGATGGCGAGCACCCACCCACGCTGCTTCTGGCTGGACGCCGGCCCAGGACCCGGGCCCGCGCCGCGCTCGATCATGGGAGCGCTGCGCGACGACGACGTCTCCCTCACCTACGACGCCACCCGCGGCGAGGTCCTCCGACATCGCAGCGCCGACGTCAGCCCGGTCGGCACCGACATCTTCAGCGTCCTCGAGGACGAGCTGGCCCGTACGCCGCCGGACGAGATCTGGGTCGGCTGGTTCGGCTACGGGTGCCGCCCGGACCTCCCGGCCAGGACGAGCGACGCCGGCGATCCCGCGATGCCCGACGCGGTCTGGATGCGGACCCGGCACACGACCACCTTCGACCGATCGCCCGCACCAGCGGGCAGCAGCATCCGACACCGGCCGGTGGCCGCCGGTGACGCCCCGGCCGCCTATGCACGAGCCTTCGACCAGGTGCAGCGAGAGCTGCGGGCCGGCAACACCTACGAGGTGAACCTGACGCACCGGATCCAGGTGCGGGACGAGGTCGACCCGGCCGTCGCGTACCTGCGCCTGCGCGAGCTCAACCCCGCCCCCTACGCCGGCTTCGTCCAGCATCACGGCATGCGGCTGCTGAGCTCCTCGCCCGAGCGGTACGCCACGATCGACCGGGATCGCGTGATCGAGACCCGGCCGATCAAGGGCACCACCCCGCGCGGGACGTGCCCGGACGAGGACGAGGAGCTGCGCCGGGAGCTGGCGTCGAACCCCCGGTTCCGCGCCGAGAACCTGATGATCGTCGACCTCCTCCGCAATGACCTGGCGATAGTGTGCGACCCCGGCTCGGTGACGGTCCCGTCGCTGATGGCGGTCGAGTCCTACGCCTCGGTCCACCAGCTCGTGACGACCGTGCGCGGCCGGTTGCGCGACGGCGTCACCGGCATCGAGGCCCTGCGCGCCCTCTTCCCCGCCGGCTCGATGACCGGCGCACCGAAGCTCCGGACCATGGAGATCATCCGAAGCGTCGAGACCACCCCGCGCGGGGTCTACTCCGGTGCCTTCGGATGGATCGCGCCCGACGGCCGGGCGGATCTCGGTGTCGTGATCAGGAGCCTCACCACGACGGGCGACGGCACCTGGGAGCTCGGCACCGGAGGCGGGATCACCGTGCACTCGACCGCGCAGGACGAGTACGCCGAGGCGGGCTGGAAGGCCGAGCGGTTGCTGCAGGTGTTCGGCACACCATTACCCGGCGACTGATGTATCAGTCTAGGATGGTAAAAAGCACACCGGCCGGAACGGACAAGTGGGGCACGACGCAATGACGGTTGACGAGATCCTGGCAACGACGGCGACTCCCCCCGCCGGCTCGCTCGCCGAGCAGGCCTACCAGTACATCCGCGAGCGCCTGGTGATGCTCGACATCCGGCCGGGAGCGCCGATCAACGACGGCCAGATCGCCGCGGCCATCGGCATGGGCCGAACCCCTGTCCGCGAGGCGATCAAGCGCCTCGAGGCCGACCACCTGGTCCACTCCTTCCCGCGCCGCGGCACCTTCGCGACGACGATCGACGCCACCGAGCTCACCGCGATCGCCGAGATCCGGCGCCAGCTCGCGCCGTACGCCTCACGCATGGCCGCGGAGCGCGCAACGGCCGAACAGCGCGAGCAGATGCGCACCCTCGCGGCCCAGATCGGCGAGGGCAAGCTCGGCGACGGGGACCGCACCTCGCTGATGCAGGTCGACAAGGCCGCTCACGGCCTGATCTACCGGTCGAGCGGCAACGCCCACCTCGAGGACATCTTGATCAGGTACGACAACCTGGCCATCAGGATCTGGTGGATGGTGATCGACCGGCTCCCCGACCTGGCCCACCACGTCGTCGAGCAGGCCCAGCTCCTCACCGTCGTGGCGGACGGCGACGCCGACCGCGCCGAGAAGCTCACCCTCGAACACATCGGCAGCTTCGAGCGCGAGATCCGTCAGGTCCTTTGACACCCGGGTGGCTGCCAGGTCTGCGACCTGACAGCCACCGGTGCCGCGTACGGCTTGAACTCAGCAGTCCAGCTGGATGTCACCCAGCGGCTTGGAGCAGCAGATCAGCACCTTCTGGTTGGCGACCTCCTTGGGCCGGATGCCGCCGTTGTGCTTCATGTCGACCTCACCGGAGAGCATCGACACCTTGCAGGTGCCGCACATGCCCTGGCCGCAGGCGGACATCGGCCGCATGCCGGCGGCGATCGCTGCCTCCAGGATGGTCTCGTCCGGACCACAGGTGATCATCTTCCCGCTGCGCGCGAACTCGATCGAGAACCCGGCCGCGGCCTCGCCGTCGGCGTCCTGCTCGACCGGCGGCGCGGCCGTCGGAGAAGGCACCTCGGGAGCGCCGAAGTCGAAGCTCTCCTCGTGGTACTTGTCCATGTCGTAGTCGAGCTCTTCGAGCAGCGACTTCGCCGCGGCCATGTAGCCCGCGGGACCGCAGATGAACGTCTCCCGCTCGTTGAGGTCGGGCGCCAGGATCTCGAGGACCGGCTTGGAGATGCGTCCCTGCAACCCCATCCAGCGCTCGGTGGGGGCATCGCCCTCACAGATCTCCACCACCCGGAGGTTGGGCATCAGGCGTGCCATCGCCTCCAGCTCGCCGCGGTAGATGATGTCGGCCGGCGTACGCGCACTGTGGACGAAGAGGATGTCCGCCTCCGACCCGAGGTCGTACAGCGTGCGCGTCATCGAGAGCACCGGGGTGATCCCGCTGCCCGCGGAGAGGAACAGATACTTCGGCGCGTCCTCCTCGGGCAGGACGAACGCACCGGCCGGCGCGTGCATCGAGATCCAGGCCCCGGGCTCGAGGTTGTCGTGGAGCCAGTTCGACACGATGCCGTCGGGGACCCGCTTGACCGTGATGGCCAGTCGGTCGGGCCTGGTCGGCGGCGAGGCGATCGTGTAGCAGCGGGTCATCAGCTCGCCGTCGATCTCGACGCGGATGGTGATGAACTGGCCCGCCTCGAAGTCGAAGGGACGCCGGTCGGGGGTCGTGAAGACGAAGGTCTTCACGTCATGGGTGACCGCGAGCACCTGGCTGCACACCAGGTCCATCACGTCGCTCTCGGCCCAGCAGGGCTCGAGCGACCGCCGGCTGCGGACGGCCGCCGGGCGGCCGTTCTGCAGACCGAACGAGTTGGGCTCCGACACCTCGGGGATGTCGGTCTCCATGATGGTCATGTCTCCTCCCGAGCTCCGGCTAGGCGTTGGCTTGGACGCGTTGGACATACCAGGTGATGAATGCATCGACCTCACCCTCGACCTCTGAGTACGGACCAGGTACGTAGCCCGGGTCCGTCACGCCTCGCTGGGTGCCCTCGACCAGGACCCGGTCCTGGTCGTTGGTGGCACGCCAGACGGAGGTGAGCGACTCGACCGAGTAGTCGACCCCTTCGACGGCCTCCGGGTTGACCAGCCAGGTCGTGCGGACCAGCGTCCGGTCGACCGCGAGCGGGATCACCGAGAAGACGACAGCGTGGTCGCCGAGGAAGTGGAACCACGAGTTGGGCTGCATGTGCAGCGAGAGGTCACCGAACCGCGGGTCCTCGATGGAACCCATCAGCTTCGCGCACAGCTGCTGCCCGTCGGGGCCGAAGGAGGCACCCGCGCCGTCGAGCGGAAGGTGGGAGATCTGGAACCCCGTCGCCTTGCCTTGCAGCTGGCACAGATCCCCGTTCGGGAAGCCGATCACCTCGCGGGCCTTCTCCAGCTCGGCCTGCGCCTCCTGGTAGCGCTCGAAGACCTGCTGCAGACGCGGCGGCACGTCCTCGGCCTCGTAGCGGCTGATCGGGAAGTACGCCGTGAGCAGCTCGGGGTGGGAGGCGTCGCAGTGGTGGCACTCGCGGTTGTTCTCCATCACCAGCTTCCAGTTGCCCTCCTCGACGATGTCGGTCTGGTGGGCGATCTTCGCCGAGGCCAGGTCGTAGGGCTTCAGGTAGGGCTCGATGAGCTGGCTGACCTCGTCGAAGTCGGCCGGCGGCTCGTCGGCCAGGCAGAGGAAGACCAGCCCGCCGACCGCGCGCACGTTGACCGGCTTGAGCCCGAACTTGTCGTACTCGAAGGTGTCCGGCTGGGACTCGGCGAAGATCAGGCTGCCGTCGACCCGGTAGGTCCACTGGTGGTAGGGACACACGATGTTACCGATCGAGCCGCAGCCCGACCCGAGCAGTCGAGACCCGCGGTGACGGCACACGTTCCGGAAGGCGCGGACGTTCTCGTCGTCGTCACGGACCACGATCACGGAGTGGGGTCCCAGATCGACGGTGACGTAGTCACCGGGGTCCGGGATCTCGGCCTCGGCGACAGCGAAGATCCAGTGTCGGCCGAAGATGACGTCGAGGTCCTGCTCGTAGATCTCCGAGCTCGTGTAGAAAGGCGCCTCCAGGCCGTAGCCGGAAGCTCGCCCGTCCGCCAGGGACGCCAGATCAGGCGTCGGTTCGGTGCTCATTCGCGTCACGTTGATGTCTCCCACGCTCAAACCGGGCAGGTTCCGGGTTCAGATACGGCGGTCCGCCAGACGGCGGGTTGTTTCACTCTGCACAACTACTGCGTAGCGCGAAACGATTCTGCCGCGCGATTCCAGACGCTGTCAACGAATTCATCTGGATTCGCTCGCAGGATTTACATGCGCGTCACGACGTACGCGAAGGGCCCGCATGCACCAGGCATGCGGGCCCATTCGGCGTGCCGATCCACGGCACGACAGAGGCGGTCACTCGGCCTTGGGGAAGCCGTTCCGTTCGGAGATCGCCGCGGCGGCCGCGAGCACGTGCTCGGCCAGCTCGGGCGCCTTCTCGGCGGTGATGCGGAAGGACGGACCGGAGGCCACCACGGCAGCGATCACCCCGCCGCCCAGCGAACGGATCGGCGCCGCCACCCCGGTCAGGCCGATCTCGTGCTCGTCGACCGAGAAGGCGTATCCCAGCTCCCTGACCTCGGCGAGCTGCTCCTCGAGCCTCTCCGGGTCGACGACGGTCTTCTCGGTGTAGCGCTCGAGGCCACCCTCGAGGATCTTCCGACGCTCCTCGGCCGGCATGGTCGCCAGGAAGACCTTGCCGGACGCGGTCGTGTGCAAGGGGCTCCGCTGTCCGACCCAGTTCACCGACGTGATCTCGGCGCTCCCGATCACCTGGTCGATCGTGATCGCCTCCGCACCGTCGTTGATGACGATGTTGACGGTCTCGCCGACCGCATCGGCAAGCGCCATGCAGATCGGCCGACTGGTGACGGAGATGTCGTGCTTGCGGGTCGCGCCGGCAGCCAGCTGGATGACGCCGTAGCCGAGCTGATAGTGCCCGCGAGTCGAGTTCTGCTCCACCAGCCCACGGGCCTCGAGCGTCGCCAGCAACCGGAAGACCGTGGACTTGTGCACCCCCAGCTCCTCGGCGATCGGCGTGACGCCGATGGCCCCCCGACGGGCGAGCACCTGGAGGATGGAGATGGCTCGGTCAACTGAGTGAACGGTCGTGCTCCGTGTTTCGCTCGTGTTGCTCATGCTGAAACAGTATGCCTCCCTTGCAGATTTTGCTTTCAGCCACCCATCGCCGCGCAGGCGCCGCGCGCGGCCCGGGCACCGCCTCTGGAGCCCCGGAAATCGATCGGACAAGGGTCTTGATGCCGATGCCGCCAACGGTCTAGTTTGTTTCATATAGCGCTTTTGTTTCGCTATGAGAAACACCCTGCAAACCCGAGTACGCCGGACGCCCCCATCCGGGGGCAGGAAGAAGAGACGCCATGGCAGACAACAGAGTCGTCGTCTACAAGGGGCCGGGCGAGGTGGCCGTCGAGTCCATCGAGTACCCGAAGCTGGAGCTCCCCCAGGAGGTCGCCAGCGGCCTGGGCATCAAGCGCGCCGCGCCGCACGCGGTGATCCTCAAGCTCGTGACCAGCAACATCTGCGGCAGCGACCAGCACATGGTCCGCGGCCGGACGACCGCAGCCATCGGTCAGACGCTCGGCCACGAGATCACCGGCGAGATCGTCGAGATCGGCGACGACGTCCTCTTCCACGAGGTGGGAGACATCTGCTCGGTCCCGTTCAACATCGCCTGCGGCCGTTGTCGGATGTGCAACGAGGGCAAGACCGGCATCTGCCTCAACGTGAACCCGGCACGGGCCGGCGCGGCGTACGGCTACGTCGACATGGGCGGCTGGATCGGTGGCCAGGCGGAATACGTCATGGTGCCGTTCGCCGACTTCAACCTGCTGAAGTTCCCCGACCGGGACCAGGCGCTGGAGAAGATCCTCGACCTGACGATGCTCTCCGACATCTTCCCGACCGGCTACCACGGTGCCTACACCGCGGGCGTCACCACCGGTTCGACCGTGTACGTGGCAGGTGCCGGCCCGGTCGGGCTCGCCGCGGCGTACTCGGCTCAACTGCTCGGCGCCGCGACCGTCATCGTCGGCGACATGAACGCGGACCGGCTCAAGCAGGCCGCCAGCTTCGGCTGCGCGACCGCCGACCTGTCCACCGGTGACGCGCTGGCGGACATCATCGCGGACATCGTCGGCGAGCCGGAGGTGGATGCGGCGATCGACGCCGTCGGTTTCGAGGCCCGCGGCCACGGCCGTGACGCCGCCGAGCAGCCCGCGACCGTCCTCAACGACATCATGAACGTCGCCCGGGCGGGCGGCTCGCTCGGCATCCCCGGCCTGTACGTGACCGGCGACCCGGGCGCCGTCGACGACGCCGCCAAGCAGGGGCAGATCGGCGTACGTCTCGGCCTCGGCTGGGCCAAGTCGCACACCTTCGTGACCGGCCAGTGCCCGGTCAAGCAGTACAACCGCCAGCTGATGAACCTGATCCTCGCGGACAAGGCTCACATCGCCGACGCCGTCAACGCGAAGGCGATCAGCCTCGACGAGGCTCCGGAGAGCTACGCCGCGTTCGACCAGGGTGCGGCCACCAAGTACGTCATCGACCCGCACGGCATGGTGCGCTGACGCCACCGGACTGCACGACGGTTCTGCCCCTGGCCACGACGGGCCAGGGGCAGAACCGATTTCACAGCACCGATTTCACAGAACTGATTTCACGGGCCCAACAGGCCGCGTGCCTCTCCCACCGTGACCACGGAGCCGGTGACCAGCACCTGGGCGCCACTGTCCCCGGACAGCGCCGAGGCCGTCCGGATCGCCTCGAGGAGAGCATGGCCGAGATGCCCGACCTCCACGACCCGATCCTCGCCCAGGACGCCTCGCGCCGCGGCGGCGGTGTCCCCGGCCGACAGCGACCGCGGGCTGCTGTTCCGGGTGCAGATCATCGTGGTCACGACGGGCTCGAGCTCGGCGAGCATGCCGGCCAGGTCCTTGTCGCCCATCGCGGCGACCACGGCGACGGTCGGTCGCCGGCCCAGGTCGGCGAGGCCGGCCGCCAGGGCCCGAGCACCGTCGGGGTTGTGGGCGGCGTCGAGGACCACGGCCGGGGTTCCCGGCAGCACCTCCAGCCGCCCGGGCGATCTGGCCGACCCCAGCGCCCGTCGGAGTACGTCCAGCGGGATCGCCCCCTCCAGGAGGGCCTCGACGCTCGCGATCGCGACGGCCGCGTTGTGCGCCTGATGGCGCCCGTGCAGGGAGAGCGGGACCTCGGGGTAATGACTCGCGAGGCCGTCGACCGAGATGATCTGGCCTTCGTCCGAGGCCCGGCGGCCGCTCAGACCGAAGTCGCGGCCCTCGACCACGAGCCTCGCCAGATGCGCGTCGGCGTGGGTCCGGAGGAGCTGCTCGACCTCGGGGGTCTGGCGGGCCGTCACGGCCAGCGCTCCGGGCTTGATGATCCCGGCCTTCTCGGCGGCGATGTCGAGCCTGGTCGGACCCAGCTGGTCGACGTGGTCGAGGCCGATCGGGAGGATCGCGGCGACCGGGGCGTCGATGACGTTGGTCGCGTCCCACATGCCACCCATGCCGACCTCGACCGTCGCCACGTCGATGCCGGCGGCCGAGAACGCCTGGTAGGCCATGGCGACCGTCATCTCGAAGAACGACAGCGGAGTGGGACCTGCCCGGTCCACGGCCTCGGCCGCGGGCAGGACGTCGCGGTAGGCGCGGACGAACGCCTCGGGCGAGATCAGCCGCCCGCCGATGCTGATCCGCTCCCGGATGTCGGCGAGGTGGGGGCTGGTGAACCTGCCGACGCTCGAGCCCAGCTCGAGCAGGATCGCCTCCACCATCCGCGCGGTGCTCGTCTTGCCGTTGGTGCCGGTGATGTGGATCGACCGGTAGCCGCGTTGCGGCTGGCCGAGCACTTCCATCACCGCCCGGATGCGTTCCAGGGAGGGGGCGATCCTGGTCTCCGGCCAACGGGCGAGGAGCCGGCGCTCCACCTCGGTGACGTCGAGGTCGATGGCTGTTTCCGTCACAGCGAGTCACCATCCAGGCGTGCCAGCAGGTCGCGGCGCCAGCTCTCCGTCTCGGCGACCTGGTTGAACGTGAACAGATGCAGGCCTGAGACCGCGGCCTCGGCCCCTTCCAGGCCCGCGGCGGCGCGCATGAGGAACCGCTCCGGCGAGTAGCCGCCCGGGGCGGCGATGCGGGCGAACATCCCCGTGTTCTTGGCGAGGAACCTCGTCGACTCCCCCACCCCGATCTTGGTCGCCATGGCGAGGAGCTTGGCGCGCTCGACCGGACCCGGCAGTCCGACGATGATCGGGGTCGTGACACCGCGGGCACGCACGCGGCGTACCCAGTCGGTGAGAGCGGCGGGATCGAAGGTGAGGTTGCTGACGATCTCGGTGGCGTGGTGGCGCTTGTCCCACATGGCCTGGACCAGGCGGTCGTGGATGATCGTCGGATGCTCCTCCGGATATCCGGCGACGCCGACGTGGCTGAACGGGTCGCCGAGATCGACGAGAGCCTCGAGGAGCTCCAGCGCGCCGGGGAACTCACCCGGCCGCTCCGCGTCGCCGGCGGGCACGAAGACCTTCTCGATGCCGGCGGCCCTCAGCCGGCCGGTGATCTCGGCGAGCTCGGCCCGGCTCGAGACCATGCGCGCGGCGAGGTGGGGCACGACGTCGTAGCCGTGGCCGGCAAGCCGGACGGACAGGTCCACGGTTCGCTCCAGGCCTTTGGCCGGGGAAGCGGTCACCGTGACGGTTCGGCCGGCGGGAAGGGCAGTGGTGACGACCTCCTCGATCGACGCGGTGGGCAGGACCTCGTAGCGGGCGTCGAGCAGCAGCCTGCGTACGGTCGCGGCGGCCGAGCGGCGACTCATCGCCGCCCTGCCCCGGCGCCGACCAGCTCGGCTGCGACCGTGGCCCCGCGCAGCCGCGCGGCCACCCGGGAGGCGGCAGCGGCACCGGAGACCGAGTGCACGCGCACTCCCCAGGCGCCTTCCGCCGCGGCGATGGCCGCGACGGCGTCCGACGCCTCGTCCCGGTCGGCCGGTACGTCCGGTTGCCGTCGTCCGTACGCCGCCGCCTCGGCGAGGAAGCGCTTGCGGGAGGCTCCGACGAGGAGGGGGAAGCCGAGATCTCGCAGCGCCGGGAGGGCCGAGAGCAGCTCCCAGGACTGGGCGGCGGTCTTGGCGAACCCCAGGCCGGGGTCGAGGATGATGCGCTCGGGACGTACGCCGGCGTCGAGTGCGGCCTCGACCCGGCCGCGGAGCTCGGCCCGGACGTCGTCGACGACCGAGTCGTAGAAGCAGAAGTCGTCCATCCGCGTGGAGTGCGCCCGCCAGTGCATGAGTACGCAGGTGACGTCCGCCTCGGCGAGGAAGGGCAGCATCTCGGGGTCGGCGAGCCCGCCGGAGACGTCGTTGACGATGACCGCACCGGCCTCGACCGCTCGCCGGGCGACCGAGGCGCGCATGGTGTCGACCGAGACCGGGACGCCTCCCCGGGCCAGGGCCTCGACGACCGGGGTCACCCGTGCGAGCTCGTCGGCCTCGCTGACCCGCCGGGCACCGGGCCGGGTGGACTCGCCGCCGACGTCGAGGATGTCGGCACCGTCGCGGACGAGCTCGAGGCCCCTGCGTACGGCGGCGTCGACCTCGAGGAACCTGCCGCCGTCGGAGAACGAGTCGGGGGTGACGTTGATGATGCCCATCACCTGACAGCGCTCGGCGGTCATGTCAGCGCCCCTGTGATCGCCTCCCTGACGGCCAGCTGCTGTTCGGCGATCTCGACGATGTTGGTCAGCAGCATCGCGCGGGTCATCGGACCGACGCCACCGGTGGCGCCGGTCATCTTGCCGGCGACGACGTCCACGTTCGGGTCGACGTCGCCCAGGATGCCCTCGATGGTGCGGGTGATCCCGACGGACAGGACCGTGGCGCCGGGGCTGACCCAGTCGGGCTTGACCAGGTGGGCGACGCCCGCGGCGGCGACGATGACGTCCGAGGCCCGGGCATGGGCGGCGACGTCGCGGGTCTCGATGTTGCACAGGGTGACGGTGGCGTGCTCGGTCGGCCGGGTGAGCATGAGCCCGAGCGGCCTGCCGACGGTCAGACCGCAGCCGATGACGCAGAAGCGCTGACCGGTGATCGGCACGTCGTGCTGCCGCAGCAGCTCGATGATCCCGCGCGGCGTGCACGGCAGCGGGGCCGGGGTGCCGAGCACCAGCTTGCCGAGGTTGGTGGGGTGGAGACCGTCGGCATCCTTGTCCGGGTCGATGAGCTCCAGGACCCGGTGGGTGTCGACGTGCGGCGGCAGGGGCAGCTGGACGATGAAACCGGTGCACGTCGGGTCCTCGTTGAGCTGCTGCACCGCGGCCTCGATCTCGGCCTGCGAGGCGCTGGCAGGCAGCTCGATCCGGATCGAGGCGATGCCCACCTCGGCGCAGTCGCGGTGCTTGCCCGCGACGTAGGAGTGGGACCCGGGGTCGTCGCCGACGAGGATGGTGCCGAGACCCGGCTCGATCCCGGCCTCGTTCAGTGCCTTCACCCGCACGGCGAGCCCGGCCTTGAGATCAGCGGCGACGCGCTTGCCGTCGATCCTTGCTGCGGTGGTGGTCATGCACTTCTCCTTCTCGCCCGTGACGTCAGCATTCGATGACGTTGACAGCAAGGCCTCCGCGGGAGGTCTCCTTGTACTTGATCTTCATGTCGGCCCCGGTCTCGCGCATGGTCTTGATCGCGGCGTCGAGGGAGACCCGGTGGCTGCCGTCGCCGCGGGCGGCGATGCGGGCGGCGTTGATGGCCTTGTTGCTGGCGATGGCGTTGCGCTCGATGCACGGGATCTGCACCAGGCCACCGACGGGGTCGCAGGTGAGCCCGAGGTTGTGCTCGATGCCGATCTCGGCTGCGTTCTCCACCTGCTCCGGGGTGCCTCCGAGCACCTCGCACAGCGCGCCGGCGGCCATCGCGCAGGCCGAGCCGACCTCTCCCTGGCAGCCGACCTCGGCACCGGAGATCGACGCGTTGATCTTGAACAGGATCCCGACCGCGGCGGCGGCGAGGAGGAACCTCACGATCCCGTCCTCGTCGGCGCTGGGCACGAACTTCTCGTAGTAGTGGAGCACGGCCGGGACGATGCCCGCGGCGCCGTTGGTCGGGGCGGTGACGATCCGCCCGCCCGAGGCGTTCTCCTCGTTGACGGCCAGCGCGAAGAGGTTGACCCAGTCCATCGCCCGGAGCGGGTCGGTCTCGTCGGTGACCGAGTGGAGGTGGGCGTACAGGCCAGGGGCGCGACGGGGCACCTTCAGCCCGCCGGGGAGCGTGGGCTCGACGCGGGTGCAGCCGTTGTGCACGCACTCCTGCATGACCGACCAGATGTGCAGCAGCTCGGCGCGCACCTCCTCCTCCGTACGCCACGCCAGCTCGTTGGCCATCATGACGTCGCTGATCCGCTTGCCCGACTCGGCGCAGACCGCGAGCAGCTCCGCGCCGGTGGTGAAGGGGTACGGGATGGGGGTCGCGTCCTCGACGATCCGGTCGGCACCGGCCGCGTCCTCGTCCACGACGAAGCCACCGCCGACCGAGTAGTAGGTGCTCTCCTGGAGCACCTCGGCGGACGCGCCGAAGGCCCGGAAGGTCATCCCGTTCGGGTGCGCGGGGAGGGTCTTCGTTCGATGCATGACCACGTCGTCGGCGTCGAACTCGATGTCGCGGGCAGCGGCGAGCCTGAGCCGCCGGGTGGCCCGGACCTCGGCCACCCGGGCGTCGGCGTTGTCCGTGTCGACCGTCTCGGGACGGTTGCCCTCGAGGCCGAGGACGACCGCCTTGTCGGAGCCGTGGCCGTGGCCGGTGGCGCCGAGCGAGCCGAACAGCTCCACCTCGACGCGGGCGACGGCGTCCAGCAGGGAGCCGGCCTTCAGGGCGTCGGTGAACTGCACCGCCGCCCGCATCGGACCGACCGTGTGGGAGGACGACGGTCCGATGCCGACCGAGAACATGTCGAACACGCTCAGCGCCATCAGCCGGATCCCAACACCTTGAACTCGGCCATGGCGTCGATCAGCCAGCGGCCCAGGTAGTCGGCGAACGAGGCCCGCGGAAGGACCCGGAAGGAGTCGGTGTCGACCTTCCAGAGCAGCACCGGGACACGCCCGATGTTGGTGGCGACCGCGGTGCCGGTGGCGAAGGCCCTCGGGTGGAGGTCGAGCGGGCAGCCCTTCTCGAGGACCGCCTGCGCCGAGGGACCTTCGAGCCGAAGGGTGGTGCGGTTGGCCGACAGGTCGACGACCGCGGCACCCCCTTCGGAGACGCCCGCGCGCAGGTAGGACACCAGGGTGGAGCCGGCCACGCGCTGCGAGATGACCAGGTATTCGTCGGGCGAGAGCCACAGGACGACCACGTCGTGGCCCGTGGCGACCTCACCGCACCGGCCGGGGAGCTCGGCGCCGAGGATCTTGGCCAGGCGGGCCCGGTCGGGCGAGCCGGCCGGCACCCGCAGGCCCACCATGGTCAGGAACTGCTCCTCGCGCACCCGCACCCCGAAGGCTCCGGTGACGCCGGCGTCGACGAAGGCGCCGTGGAGGTGGTGGGCCGGGCTGACGCGCAGATCCGAGATCTTCTTGTCGAGCGGCTCGATCGTGGTCTCAACCATCGCGGCGGCTTCCTTCCGGGTCGTAGAGGACGGTTTCAGCGACGACGACGTCGACCAGTCGGTCCCCGACCGGCGCGACGAGGGTCTGGCCGATGCGGTTGCGGCCATCCTTGATGAGTGCCAGCGCGAACGAACGTCCGAGCGCGGCGCTGTGGTAGCTCGAGGTCACGTGCCCGAGCATCGGCACCGGCCCCTCGGCAGGGGTGATCGGCGTACCGGCCTCGACCAGCTGGGTGCCCTCGGGCAGCCTGAAGGACTTGTCGACGGGCAGCACCGAGACGAGGTGCTTGCGGTCGGTGCGGGAGGTGTCGGCCCGCTGGTAGGACCGCTTGCCGACGAAGTCCTTCGCCTTGGAGATGATCCACTCCATGCCGGCGTCCTGGGGCGTGACCGTGCCGTCGGTGTCCTGACCGACGATCGGGTAGCCCTTCTCGGCGCGGAGCACGTGCATGGTCTCGGTGCCGTAGGGGGTGATGTCCCATTCCTGGCCGGCGGCGTGGATCTCCTCCCACACCCTTTGGCCGAACCAGGTCTCGACGTTGACCTCGAAGGCGAGCTCTCCGGAGAACGAGATCCGGCACACCCGCGCCGGGATGCCCGAGGCGAGCGTCGTCTCCCGGAAGGTCATGAACGGGAACGCGTCGTTGCTGACGTCGAGCTCCGGGGCGATCTTGGCGATCACCTCGCGAGACCTCGGGCCGACGACGGCGACGGTGGCCCACTGCTCGGTGACCGAGGTGAAGCTGACGTCCAGGGTCGGCCACTCGGTCTGGTGCCACTCCTCGAGCCAGTCGAGGACCTTGGCGGCGCCGCCGGTGGTCGTCGTCATGAAGTAGCGGCCCTCGTCGATGCGGAGGGTGACGCCGTCGTCGAACATCATCCCGTCAGGGGTGCACATCACGCCGTAGCGGGCGGATCCGGGGGCGAGCTTCTTGAAGGCGTTGGTGTAGATCCGGTTGAGGAACTCACCGGCATCGCTCCCCCACACCTCGATCTTGCCCAGGGTGGTCGCGTCCATCATGCCGACGGACTCGCGGACCGCGGCACACTCGCGGAGCACGGCCTCGTCGAGCGACTCGCCGTCCTGCGGGTAGTACCAGGGCCGCAGCCACTGCCCCACGATCTCCATCTCGGCGCCCTGCGCGACGTGCCAGGGGTGGATCGAGGTCAGCCTGGCCGGGTCGAACAGGTCGCCCCGTTCGCGGCCGGCGAGCGCGACGAACGGGATCGGAGCGTACGGCGCCCGGTACGTCGTCGTGCCGATCTCTCCGGGGCTGCGACCGTCGTTGAGGGCGGCCGCGATGACCCCGATGGCGTTGACGCCGGAGGTCTTGCCCTGGTCGTTGGCGGTGCTGATCGAGGTGTAGCGCTTGATGTGCTCGACGCTGCGCATGCCGGCTCCGGTCGCCCGCAGTACGTCATGCACCGTCTGGTCGCGCTGGAAGTCGACGAAGTGGTCGACCAGATCGTCCAGCGGGACGCCGCCCTCGGCGGCGAGCCACAGGCTGCGGGTCGTACCGTTGCCGGTGGCCGCGGGGAGCGGCTCGGCCGGCGCCTCGGCCTCGCTGATGAGGCCGGTGGCGAGGAGCGCCGTCGCTGCTGCGTACCGGCCCTCGGCGAGGCACGCGTCGAGGGTGTAGCTGCCGCGGGCCGACCCCACGATCTGCTGGCCGGCCACCTCCCCGTCGGGGACGAACCCGGCCAGGTCCTCGTTCCAGCGGACCTTGCCCTGCCGCTGGCTGTGCAGGTGGACCACGGGGCTCCAGCCTCCGGCGACGGCGACGACGTCGCAGGCGATCTCTCGCCGCTCGCCGACCGCGGCGCCGTCGGCGTCGATGGCCGACACGGTCGCCGAGGTGACCCGCGGGTCACCGTCGGTGTCGAGGACGGCGGAGCCGAGGACGACCTCGATGCCGGACTCCTCGGCGCGGCGGGCGGTCTCGGACCGCTCGGCGCGAGCGTCGACGACGGCCGCCACGGCGATTCCGGCAGCGGCCAGGTCGGCGGCGACCTCGTAGGCGCTGTCGTTGGTCGTCGCGAGCAGCACGTTGGAGCCGGCGGCCACGCCGTAGCGGTTCAGGTAGGTGCGGACCGCGGAGGCGAGCATCACGCCCGGGCGGTCGTTGTTGGCGAAGACGAGGGGGCGCTCGTGCGCACCGGTGGCGACGACGACCTGCTGGGCGCGGATGTGCCACAGGCGCTGTCGCGACAGGCCGGTGAGCGCCTTCTTGGCGGACGCGTCGAGGTGGTCCAGCCGGCTCTCGAGCGCGATCACGTAGTTGGCGTCATAGCTGCCGAAGGCGTTGGTCCGGGTGAGGACCGTGACCTCCGGGGCGGCCGCGAGCTCCCCGGCGACGTCGCGCAGCCAGGTGTCGCTGTCCACGCCGTCGACGCTCAGGTCGCGGGCGGAGAGCAGCGACCCACCGAGCTCGGGCTGGTCGTCGATCAGGATCACGCGGGCGCCGGAGGCGGCGGCGGTGCGCGCCGCGGCCAGCCCGGTCGGGCCGGCACCGATGACGAGCAGGTCGGTGTGGACGTACTTCTTGTCGTAGACCGCGGTGTCGTCGGCTGGGTCGAGCTCGCCGAGGCCGCTGAGGTAGTCGGCCTCGAGGCCGTCGACGAGCTCGACCGTCGTGGCCGGGAGCATCGACTCGGTGACCGAGTCGCCGGGGCGCCTCAGCTTGACCAGCGCGTTGGGCTCCTCGAGCCCGGCGGCGAGTACGCCACGGGGGCGCTGCCGGTAGAGCGAGGGTCCGCACTCGAGCACGCCGTTGGCGATCAGCGCGGAGGCGAGGGTGTCACCGGCGTGGCCGGCGTACGCCTGGCCGTCGACGCTGAACGCGAGACGGGTCGATCGGTCGATGCGGCCGCCGTCGGTGAGGCGGTGCGACGTCGTGCTCACTGCGGGCCTCCTTCCAGGGTGGGGCGCGGTTCGCCGTTCCGGTAGACGGCGGCGATGCGGTAGGTGACGGTGTCGCGAAGGACGTTGAACCACTTGCGGCAGCCGGAGCTGTGGACCCAGCGCTCGGCGAAGATGCCCTTGGTGTTCTCGCGGTAGAACAGGTAGCGACCCCACTCCTCGTCGCTGAGGGCGTTCGGGTCCTCCGGGTAGGGGACGTGGGCCTGACCGCCGTAGTGGAACTCGGTCTCGTCGCGGGGCCCGCAGTCGGGGCAGCTGATGAGGATCATCGTCGGCTCCTTTCAGTGGGCCACGGCGGCTGCGCCGTGCTCGTCGATGAGGGCACCGGTGCTGAATCGCTCCAGCGCGAACGGTGCGTTGTACTCGTGGGGCTCGTCGTGGGCGATCGTGTGCGCCATCGTCCAGCCTGCGCCCGGGGTGCCCTTGAAGCCGCCGGTGCCCCAGCCGCAGTTCACGTAGAGCTGGTCGATCGGCGTCTTGCTCACGACCGGGGAGGCGTCCGGGGTGACGTCGACGATGCCGCCCCAGGTCCGGAGCAGGTGCGCGCGGGCGAAGATCGGGAACAGCTCGACGGCGGCCGCCATCTGCTCCTCGATCACGTGGAACCCGCCGCGCTGCCCGTAGCCGTTGTACGCATCGACACCCGCGCCCATGACCAGCTCGCCCTTGTGGGCCTGGGAGACGTAGACGTGGACGTGGTTCGACATCACCACGGTCGGGTGGACGGGCTGGTGGAGCTCGGAGACGAGCGCCTGGAGCGGGTGCGACTGGATCGGCAGGTCGAAGCCGGCCATCTCGGCGAGGACGCTGGAGTGCCCGGCCGCACACAGCGCGACCTTCCCGGCCGCGATCGTGCCGCGGCTGGTCTGCACACCGACCACCCGGTTGCCGTCCTTGACGATGCCGGTGACCTCGCAGTCCTGGATCAGGTCGACACCGAGCTCGTCGGCCTTGCGGGCGAACGCCCAGGCGACGTGGTCGTGCTTGGCGATGCCCGCTCGGGGCTGGTAGGTCGCGCCGAGGACCGGGTAGCGGATGTTGTCGCTGGTGTTGATGATCGGGCAGACCTCCTTCACCTGGTCCGCGTCGAGCCACTCGGCATCGATCCCGTTGAGACGGTTGGCCTCGCAGCGCCGCACCGAGTCGCGTACGTCCTGGAGCGTGTGGGCCAGGTTGAGCACGCCGCGCTGGCTGAAGAGGAAGTCGTAGTCGAGCTCGTCGGGGAGCACCTCCCACTGCTTGAGGGAGTGCTCGTAGATCGCCGCCGACTCGTCCCAGAGGTAGTTGGACCGGATGATCGTCGTGTTCCGCGCCATATTGCCGCCGGCGAGCCAGCCGCGCTCGAGAACCGCGACGTTCGTGATGCCGTGGTTCTTCGCCAGGTAGTAGGCCGTCGCCAGGCCGTGCCCGCCGCCGCCGATGATGACGACGTCGTAGGACGACTTGGGCTCCGGGTTGCGCCAGAGGAAGTCGGGGTGCTCGGGCAGCAGGTCTGCCATCACTCGGCTCCGTTCGACTCGAGGAGGTGGGGGTAGAGCGGGTGCTTCTCGGCGAGGTTCGTGACCCGCGCACGCAGCGCGTCGGCCGTCTCCTCGGTGAAGTCGTCCTTCAGAGCGGCCGCGATGATGTCGGCCACCTCGCTGAAGTCGGTGTCGCCGAAGCCGCGGGTGGCGAGGGCCGGCGTGCCGATCCGCAGGCCGGAGGAGACCATCGGCGGACGCGGGTCGAACGGGACCGCGTTGCGGTTGACCGTGATGCCGATGCGGTGGAGCCGGTCCTCGCCGTCCTGGCCGTTGAGCTCGGAGTCGCGCAGGTCGACCAGCACCAGGTGGACGTCCGTGCCGCCGCTGACCACGGAGACACCGGCGGCCGCGACGTCGGCGGCGAGCAGCCGCTCGGCGATGATGCGGGCACCCCGCAGCGTACGCTCCTGGCGCTCGCGGAACTCGGGCTCAGCGGCGACCTTGAAAGCGACCGCCTTGCCGGCGATGACGTGCTCGAGCGGCCCGCCCTGCTGGCCGGGGAAGACCGAGGAGTTGATCTTCTTGGCGATGGCGGGGTCGTTGGTGAGGATGACGCCGCCGCGCGGGCCGCCGAGGGTCTTGTGGGTCGTCGAGGTGACGACGTCGGCGAAGGGCACCGGGTTCGGGTGGAGGCCGGTCGCGACCAGGCCGGCGAAGTGGGCCATGTCGACCATGAGGCGGGCGCCGACCAGGTCGGCGATCCGGCGGAACTCGGCGAAGTCGAGCTGGCGGGGGTAGGCGGACCAGCCGGCGACGATCAGCTTGGGCCGGTGCTCGAGGGCCAGGCGCTCGACCTCGGCCATGTCGATCAGGAAGTCCTCGCGGGAGACCTCGTACGGCACGACCTGGTAGAGGCGGCCGGAGAAGTTGATCTTCATGCCGTGGGTGAGGTGGCCGCCGTGGGCCAGCGAGAGGCCGAGGATCGTGTCGCCGGGCTCGAGCAGGGCGAACATCGCGGCGGCGTTGGCCTGGGCACCCGAGTGCGGCTGCACGTTGGCGTACTCCGCGGAGAAGAGCGCCTTGAGACGGTCGATGGCGAGCTGCTCGATGACGTCGACGTGCTCGCAGCCGCCGTAGTAGCGACGGCCGGGATAGCCCTCCGCGTACTTGTTGGTCAGGACCGATCCCTGAGCCTCCATGACGGCAGCGGGAGCGAAGTTCTCCGAGGCGATCATCTCCAGCGTCGTCTGCTGGCGGCTCAGCTCGGCGTCGATCTGCTCGCGGACCTCGGGATCGAGGTCCGCGAGCGAGGCGGTCAAGACGTCAACCACGATGAACTCCCAAACTCTTGAAGTACGATTGATATATCAGTTCCGGATCACCAGTATGCTTGGTGGCGAAGACACCTGTCAACGGTCCAGACCAGAAAGCGGTGACATCGAATGACCGACCTTCAGACGCCCGCCCGGCCGACGGTCGGCGCGCCGCCGACCTCACTGGCGTACGCCGCCTACGAGCGCATCCGGGACCGGCTGATCATGCTCGACATCAGGCCGGGCGAGCCGATCAACGACGGCAGGCTCGCGGAGTCCCTCGGCTTCGGCCGCACCCCCGTGCGCGAGGCCCTCAAGCGCCTGGAGACCGATCATCTGGTCGTCTCCTACCCGCGCCGGGGCACGTTCGCGACGGCCGTCGACGTCACCGAGCTGGGCGCGATCTCCGACCTGCGCCAGCAGCTCGAGCCGTTCGCCGCCGGCCGCGCGGCGACAGCCGCGACCGACAGCATGCGGGCCGAGCTGCGCGCCATGGCCGCGAGGGTTCGCGCGCTCGACGGGTCGGGCGACGACCGGCCCACGCTGATGCGCCTCGACATGTCGGTGCACCGGCTGATCTACCGCGCGACCGGCAACAAGCACCTCGAGGACGTGCTGATCAGGTACGACAACCTGGCCACCCGGATCTGGTGCCTGGTCGTCGACAAGCTCCCCGACCTGGCCTCCCACATCGCCGAGCACGCCCCGCTCCTGGAGGCGATCGCCGACGGCGACGCCGAGCGCGCCGAGCGCCTGACCCGCGAGCACATCGACAGCTTCGCCATGGAGATCCGCCGCGTCCTCTGACCGCAGGATTCTCGCAGGGCTCGAACCACGGATCGCCCATCCGCACCCGAGCGCCTTGGCCTCATCCAAGCGCGAGACCGCACTCGTCGTTGGTTCGACAACACGATCACCGGCTCGCGGGCCAGCCGCGGATCAAGCACCCGCTCGACCGAGACGAACGTGCATCGAACGTCGACCAGTGCGATCGGCGTACGCCGCGCTGCCGCTACCTCTCCTCGACCCGGAGAGCTGGTCGCCCGCCCTGCGCGCCGGCTTCCGGTCGAGAGTGGTGTCCCAGAGATAGGTGACCGCTGTGGATTGAGACACCTGCCGGGTGGGTGTCTAGGCCGTCACCGCTTCTTCACCTGCAGCGTGGCGAACACGTCGTTCGCCAACTTCGCGCACTTCTGCTCTGAGTAGAACTCGCCCCGACACTCGATGACCGTCTTGATGCCCGCGGCCTCGTTCCCGCCCTTGCGCATGACAACTCCGATGTACTCCCACCGCCAGGTGAGGATCTTGTTGGGGTTCTTCTTCAGCCCGGACTTGTGGCCCGAGACGATGACGTCGTAGACCACACCGTCTTTCGTGATCGACGGCTCCTGAGACAACGGGCCCCAACCCTCCTGGATCTCCAAGGCGATCTTGGCGACCTCACGACGCATGTAGTCGACGTCAAGGTCATTGCCCTCGGCGTGCGGGTCGTAGCTGTGGATCTCCAGACTGACGGTCGCCTTGCTCTTACGACGGTCGGGATCACTGTCGTCATAGACAAGGGCCGCACTCTTGGAAATCCTTTCGTCCAAGGCTCCTGCCGGCATCACCGCCATGTCCTCGCCCTCCGGCACCGCAGTCCACCCCTTGCCCGGCAGCCTGACCGCGGCTGACTTGTAGGACAACGAGGTCAGCGCCGGCCAGACGTCGGGCGTGGGCGACCCCGACGGCGCCCGAGAACAGGGCACCGACCAGGAGAGGCATCCCTCCTCGGACGGACTACTCGACGGGCTGCTCGTCGGTTCAGCCTTACCGACCGAGGCACCCTCGCCCCCTTGGCATGCCGTCGCAAACAAGGAGAGCGCGACGATCGTCGCTACACGCCAGAACCTGAACTCGGTCACCCGATTGACCCCTTCACAAGCACTCATGTAAGTAAAGCCGATTCAATCCGGGCCCGAGCTGGGGGTCAAGAACCGGCTGGCACCGAGCCGGCCCGGCGTCTAGATCTCGTCCGGCCGGCCGCCGGCGCCGCGTGCAGCTCGCCAGTGTTTCCGTACCGGCCAGCCGGCTCGGGTGTGGTGGCGTACGTAGACGTCTCCCCCACCTGCGATGTCCTCGGCGACGGCTGCCTCGGTCGCTGAGACCTCGTCGGGCGGGGTCCATCCGGCGCCGGGCACCCACACCGCGGCCGTCGCGTCGGTCGTGCTGGTCAGAGCCGGGTCGACGAGCTGGCCGACGTACGCCTCTGCCTCGGCCAGGTCGACGCCGCGAGCTTCGGGGACCTCAGCGGCGAGCTTGGGGAAGGTGGTGGCCCACTCGGTGGGGATCTCGAACTTGTCGAACGGGTCGATCTGGCTCATGGTCCGCTTGGTCGCGATCGCTGCGCGCAGCTCGTCGAGGTCGACCTTCTGGGTGCGTGCGAGCACGACCAGGTCGACCAGGTCCTTGACCCGGCTCGAGCGGCGGCCGCCGGGGTAGTTGGTGTCCATGGTCGCGCAGACCTTGTCAGCGATCTGGTCGGCGACCGGGTAGAGCCGGTAGGGGTGGGTGATCAGCGTCCGGCGCAGGTGCAGTCGGTTCGCCGGCTCGACGATCTCGGGCTCGCCGACTGGGGCCGGGCCGACGACCAGGTCGACCTGCACGGTGTCGATCTGGGTCTCTGGAGTGTATTCGTCGCCGGTGTCAATGCAGGCGAAGACGTAGCGCCTGGTGGCTACGCCGGGCTGGTTCTCCCCCAGGCCCGTCGAGGTGCTGCGGATCAGTCGGAAGGTGAGGTGGTCATCGAGGTCGACCGCGACGGCACGAGACAGGGCGGCTTCGGCCTCGGCGAGATCGCTGGCGCGCTCGGAGGCCAGGTCCATGTCCTTGGTGGATCGAGACTGCGGCACCCGGGCGAGCATGCTCATCCCGCCCTTGAGCATCCACTCCGACTGCTCCCCGTCGACGAAGACCCGGGAGAGGAACCGGTCGAAGCGAGCCTGTCGGATCTGGGAGGCCACCGTCGCCGCGCCGACCTTCGGCCCGGCCTCTCGGGCCGCCTTCTTGGCGGCTTCCTTCATGGCGAGCTCGAGGGATCGCCAGTCGCGGTATCCCTCGCTGGCGTCCTTGCTCATGCGGCCCATCCCTCGGGTGCGTCTCCGGCGAGCTCGAACAGCACCTGGGCCAGGGACCGACCATCGCCGTCGCCGACGCCGCGGCGCTGCTGGGCACGGGCAACAGGATCGAGGTAGTCGACGAGTCGATCGGGAGCGACCAGCCGCCCGGAGAAGACGGCGTCGCGTACGACGGCGGCGACCAGGGAGAGATCGGTCCACTGCTCGACCAGGTCGGCGATGGTCCGCTCGATGGTGAGCACGGGCAGGCCGTTGACGGGCATGACCTCCTCGCGGGTCAGCTGCCGGACCCGCAGCCGTACCTCGGGCAGCCGGGTGCCCTTGCGGGCCGGGACCATGAAGTCGAAGCTCTCGAGGAAGAAGTCCCCGAGGCCGTGTACGACGGTCGCGGTGACGCCGGCGGTCACCAGTGCGGCGACACCGGCCTCGGTGCGTGGCGTCGTGGCGCCGCCGAGCGCGAGCCAGGTCGCGTAGATCGCCTCATGCTCCTGAGACGGTGCGCCGGCCATGCGATAGACGCCTTGGGCGACCCGCTCGATCGCGCCGGCGTCGGCCATGCGCGCCAGCTGCTGGCGGGAAATGCCAGCCGCGGTGGCCTGAGCTGTCGTGAGCAGACCCCACTGCCGCTCGGCAATGGCACCCAGGGCCACCAGCGTCGCATTAGTCATGACAACAATTGTAATCCAACAGGCGACAAATGTTGTACGAGAGATTCGAGTGCGGCTAGCGCGACAGCATTTGTCATGAGGACAGAGACAAATGTTGCCCTCGTTGCGGCCGATGCGAGATCGGGCGCCGGCCATCTGGCCGGCGCCCGATCTCGACCCCACAGCTCAGCCGCGCAGGCGGCTCATGCTCGGGTCGAAGAGCGGCTCCGGGGTGACCGTCGCCGCGATCCGCTGGCCGAAGTACTCGATCTCGACCTGGTCGCCCTCGCCGATCTCCGCCGGCAGGTAGGCGTAGGCGATCGGCTTGCCGATCGTGAACCCGTACGCCGCACTGGTGACGTATCCGACCGCGGTCTCGCCCGACAGCACGGGCTCCTTGCCGAGCACCATGGACTTGCCGTCGTCGATGGTGAGGCAGCGCAGCCGGCGGGCCGAGGTCTCCACCGAGCGACCCTCGAGGGCCGCCTTGCCGACGAAGTCCTCCTTGGCGGACTTCACCGCGAACCCGACGCCCGCCTCGTACGGGTCGTGCTCGGTGGTCATGTCGGCGCCCCAGGACCGGTAGCCCTTCTCCAGGCGGAGCGCGCCGAACGCGGCCCGGCCGGCGGCGACGACACCGTGCTCCTGGCCGGCCTCCCACAGGACGTCCCACAGCTTCTGGCCGTTCTCGGCGGAGGCGTAGATCTCCCAGCCGAGCTCGCCGACGTAGGACAGGCGCAGGGCCGTGACGGGGATCCCGCCGATGGTGGCCCGCTTGCCGCGGAAGTACTTCAGACCGTCGTTGGTGAAGTCGTCGTCGCTGACCTTGCCGATCAGGTCCCGGGCCAGCGGACCCCACAGGCCGATGCAGCAGGTGCCACCGGTGATGTCGCGGACGTGGGCGGCGAGCGCGGGGTTCTCGGCGCGCAGCTTGCGGGCCTCCCTCCGCAGGTACGCCAGGTCGACGGTGCCGTTGGCACCGACCTGGTAGACCTCGTCCTCGAGACGGGCGACGGTGATGTCGCTCTTGATCCCGCCCTGCTCGTCGAGGAACAGGGTGTAGGTCACCGCACCGGGCTTCTTGCTCACGTCACCGGTGGTGAGCCGCTGCAGCAGCGTCTCGGCGCCAGGACCGGAGACCTCGAGGCGGCGCAGCGGCGTCATGTCGTACATGGCGACCGCGGTGCGAGTCTTCCACGCCTCGACGGCCGCGATCGGCGAGTAGTAGCGGGCCGACCAGTCGTCACGGGTCGGCGACTTCCACTCCTCGGGCAGCTGGTCCAGCAGGGCGGCGTTGGCCTCGTACCAGTGCGGCCGCTCCCAGGTGCCGGCCTCGAGGAAGAAGGCGCCGAGCTCGACCTGGCGGGCGTGGAACGGGCTGACCCGGATGTCGCGCGGCGACTCCTTGGGCTGCAGCGGGTGCAGGATGTCGTAGATCTCGACGAAGTTCTGCTGCGAGGTCTCGCTGACGTACGCCGGGGCCAGCTGCGTCTCCTCGAACCGATTGAGCTCGAGGTCGGCGAGGTCGTACTCGGACCGTCCGGTGGTCAGCACCTCGGCCACCGCCCGGGCGACGCCGGCGGAGTGGGTGACCCAGACGGCCTCGGCCACCCAGAAGCCGTCGAGGTCACGGGACTCACCGACGAGCGAGCCGCCGTCGGGCGTGAACGAGAAGATGCCGTTGAACGACGACTCCGCGATCTCCGCCTCCTGCAGGCACGGGAGCAGCTTGCGGCACTCGTCCCACGGGCCTGCGAAGTCCTCGGGCGTGAAGTCGAGCCTGGAGGGCATGTTGTCGTGGTCGACGTGCTCCGGGGTCGGGCCGAGATCGGAGGCGACGTACGGCATCGGCTTGTGGGCGTAGGAGCCGATCCCGTAGCCCTCGCCCCACTCGCGGAAGTAGAGGTCCTGGTCCTGGTGGCGCAGGATCGGCAGGGTCGCGCCGTCGGGCGCTTCGTGCTTGCCGGCCAGGACCGGGACGGGCGTGGTCTTGACGAACTGGTGGGCCAGCGGGAGGAGCGGCACGTCGGTGCCCGCCATCTTCCCCACCTCGACACCCCAGAAGCCGGCGCAGGAGACGACGATGTCGGCCTCGACGACACCGTTCGTGGTCTCCACGCCGGTGACGTGGCCGCCCTCCTGGAGGACCCCGGTCACCGCCGTGTGCCCGAGGTAGGTGACACCGGCCGCCTGCGTACGCTCGATGAGCAGGTCGACGGCACGCGCCGCCCGGGCCAGCCCATCGGTGGGGATGTGCAGGCCCGCGAGGACCTGCGACTCGTCGATGTGCGGGTAGAGGTCCTTGCACTCGGCGGGGCCGATCACCCGGGCATCGATGCCCCAGGACTTCGCGTAGCCGAGCTTGCGGTAGAGCTCGGCGACCCGGGCCTCGGTTGTCGCGACCTCGAGGCCACCGACCTGGTTGAAGCAGTTCAGGCCGTCCTTCTCCAGGCCCATGAACTTCTCCACGGTGTACTTGGCGAACAGAGTCATCGTCTTCGAGGGGTTGATCTGGAAGACGAGACCGGGGGCGTGCGAGGTCGAGCCGCCGGGCAGGCTGAGCGGACCCTGTTCGATGACCGTGATGTCGGACCACCCGCGGGACACGAGTTCGTCCGCGAGGTTCGTGCCGACGATGCCGGCGCCGATGATGACCGTGCGGGGCGAGGACGTCATGAGCAACTCCTGAGCTTTTCGGGTGGTTCGGGGTGGGTGGTCAGCGGAACACGACGGTGCTGGAACCGTGCATGAGGACGCGGTGCTCGCAGTGCCAGCGAACGGCACGCGAGAGCGCGAGGCACTCGGCGTCCTGCCCGACATGGGCCAGGGCCTGCGGGGTGTAGGTGTGGTCGACCCGGTTGACCTCCTGCTCGATGATCGGGCCCTCATCGAGATCGGCGGTGACGTAGTGAGCGGTGGCACCGACGAGCTTCACGCCGCGGGCGTGCGCCTGGTGGTAGGGCTTGGCACCCTTGAAGCCGGGCAGGAACGAGTGGTGGATGTTGATCGCGCGTCCCTCGAGCTGGCGGCAGAGGTCGTCGGACAGGATCTGCATGTAGCGGGCGAGCACGACCAGGTCGATGTCGTACTCCTCGACCAGGTCGAGCATGCGCTGCTCGGCCTGCGGCTTCGTCTCCGGCGCGATCGGGATGTGGATGAACTCCAGCCCCGCCGCCTCCGCCATCGGCCGGAGGTCCTCGTGGTTGGAGGCGACGACGGCGATCTCGGCGCCCAGGGTCCCGCCGCGCCACCGGAAGATGAGGTCGTTGAGGCAGTGGCCGAACTTGGAGACCATCACCAGCAGCCGCGGCTTGCGCTCGTCGTGGAAGGTGAACGACATGTCGAACCGGTCCGCGATCGGCCCGAACGCGGCCGTGAGCTCATCGACGTCCGCCCCGTCGGCAGCAGCGAACTCGGTGCGGAGGAAGAACAGCTGCCCCATCCGGTCGTCGTGCTGCTGGTGCTCGAGGATGTCGAAGCCGCGGTCGTACAGGAAGCTCGTGACCGCCTGCATGATCCCCGGGCGCTCCTGACAGGAGAGCGTGAGCACGTTGGTCGTCGCTGTCGGAACGGTCGCCACGGACGCAACAGCGGTCGAGCTTGGCGGACTGATGGTCATGCTGGGCTCCTGAATGCCGGTAATGATACACAACTCATATATCAGAATGATCGTAGAACGGCCCTCAGAGCGCCGTCAAGGGTTTCGGTACGTCCGGAACAGGCGGCTACGTCCGCGCCGAGGATGCCCGGCGCACGATGCGCGGGGTGAGGCACCGCACGGATCCGGCGCGCGCGGCGCCGACCCAGAGGCCGGTCCCGTACGCGAGGTCGTCCAGGCGGCGGCCGAGCAGGGTCGCCGGTCGGACGTCGGTCTCCCGGAACGCGACGGCGGTGTCGACGACGAGCGCAGCCAGCACCATGCGGCGTGCGGTGCGGCTGGGCAGGCAGGCGACCAGCGTGAGCGGCCACCAGTGGCGCAGCAGGAGGGCCGACTCCTGGCGCAGCGACCAGCCGAGTCCTCGAGCGGCGAGCCGGATCGCGAGGCCGGTGCGGCCGGGTACGTCCGGGAGCGCCGCGTCGACGGCACGACTCCCCCAGACCAGCGAGGCGAGTGCCGCGGGTGCCGACCACCAGCGGCCGGCGAGGATCGCGGCCCCGGCCGCGGCCATGGCCGGGGAGAGGATGGCCGGGGCGATCGCGTCCCCGTGGCGGCGGCCGAGCTCGGCGCCGCCGGTGCCGTAGACGAGCTTGCGGCCGAGCCAGCCGCGGACGGTGCCGCGGACCTCGTGCAGCGCTTCGAGATCGGGCTGATAGCGGACGACGTAACCGGCCTCGACCAGTCGCCAGACCAGGTCGACGTCCTCGCCGACGCGCAGGTCGCGGGCGAAGCCACCGACCTCCCTGAGCGTGGTCGTCCGGGCGACCAGGCAGGCCGACGGCAGCCAGCCGACGGCCGCGCCGGGACGCACCGAGCAGGCCCTCGTGCCGAGCGACAGCGAGGAGGCGGCCACGTCGTGGCGTTCGAACCAGGACGGCCGAGCCTTGTCGGTGTACCCCCGGACCAGCGGTCCCGCCAGCGCGACCCGGGGGTCGGCGAGGTGGCCGGCGAGCTGCGTGAGCATCTTCGGGTCGGCGGCGACGTCGGAGTCGACGAAGGCGACGTAAGGGGTGGTGACCCGGGCGAGGCCGGCGTTGCGGGCGCCGGCGGGTCCGCGGTTGTCGGCCAGCGCGAGGAGGGTGGCGCTGCGGCGGCGTACGACCTCCGCGACAGCGGCCGGGTCGCGGGAGGCGTCGTCGACGACGATGACGCTCAGACCATCGAGGGCGGCCAGGCAGCGGTCGAGGTGCTCGGGTCGGTCGTGGGCCGGGACGATGACGGTGAGCTCGGCCGGGTCGACGGGCGTCAGGTCCTCGGGGTCGGCGAGGTTGCCGTCGAGCAGACGACGGGCGATGAGGTCGGTGGCGGTGTCGCCGACCCGCACCTGCCTTCCGTTCACATGGGCGGAGGCGGCCGGCGTGAGGCGCATGGATCGAAGCGGGGAGCCGCCGACCAGCGACAACCCTCCGTCGGGCATCGGGAGGAGGCGTACGTCATCGCGTACCCGCACCGTGAATCCGTCGGACAGCAGCGTCATCCGCCGAAGCCTCCGTCGGCGGCGACGTCCGAGCCGTTGAGCACCGCCCCGGCACGGGAGCAGGCGTGGACGACGGTGGCGGCGACCTCCTCGGGGGTGAGCGGCCGGCGCAGGAGCTGGTGGTCGGCGAGGTCGCCCGGAGTGACCGAATAGAGGTCCGCGGTCGCGGCCAGCATCGCGGTGTCGGTGGAGCCGGGTGAGACGGCGCAGGCGGTGACGCCGGTCCCGGCGAGGTCGGCGGCCAGGCCCTTCACCAGACCGACCACGGCATGCTTCGCGGCGTTGTAGGCGGCGAGATGGAACAGGCCGCGCGAGCCTGCCGCAGAGGCGAGCGCGACGAACCGGCACCCGCCGGGGTCGGGTCCGGCGAGCATCGCAGGAACGGCCGCGGCGGCGGTGTTCCAGACCCCGGCGACGTCGATCTGCCATTGCAGGTCGAGCGAGTCGTCCTCCCACAGCGGGCGTCCTCCGGCGATCACCGCGGCGGCCGCGACGGCGATGTCGAGCCGTCCCCACCTTTCGGTCGCGGCACCGACCGCAGCGGTGAGCGCCGCCGGGTCACGTACGTCACCCACGACCGGTTCCACCCACCCGGCCGGGAGCGAGGCGACGAGGGTGTCCAGGTCGGCCTTCGTGGCCTGGGGGTAGCCGGCCGGTGAGTCCTCACCCGCACACCAGTCGAGCGCGACGACGCGTACGCCCTCGGCCACCAGGCCCCGCACGGTGGCCGCGCCGATCCCGCGGGCCGCGCCGGTCACCAGCGCGACCCGGGCCGCCGCCTGGGTGCTCATCGCGCCACGGCACCGATCCGGAGGCGGTCGTAGGCGCCGCTGACCATCGCCTCGAGGATGCGTTTGCCCTGCTCGGCGCTCGCGCCGGTCGGGTCACCGAGAACGCCGTTGGCCGAGACGGCCTCGACCCCGCCTGCCCGCATGGCCGGCAGCAGCTCGGCGATCGGGCGGGTGTTGCCCGGGACGGCCTGCCGCAGACGTACCCGTTCGGGGGCCAGATGCAGCATGAGTGAGGTCTCGGTGCGGCCGGCGTGCGGATCCGCATCAGTGACCTGACAGGGCACCCACGACACTTCTCGCCCCTCGGCGCGAAGGAGCGTGACGGCGGCCCCGACCGCGTCCAGGTTGCCGCCGTGACCGTTGACCAGGACGACCCGGGAGGCCCAGGTGGTCAGCGAGCGGCCGAGCTCGACGATCACGGTCGTCAAGGCGTCGGTCCCGATCGAGATGGTCCCGGGAAACGACTGGTGTTCCCCGCTGGCGCCGACCGGTATCGCCGGGGCGACGGAGGCGCCGACGAGCGGAGCGAGCTCGTCGGCCACCGCGGTCGCGATCACCGTGTCGACATCGAGAGGCAGGTGGGGGCCGTGCTGCTCGGTGGAGCCCATCGGAACCAGGACCGTGCCGCCCGGCACGATCTCGGACCAGGGACGGTCGACGAGGCTCACGGCCGGTCCGATGGTTGACCCGATCGTTGGCCGAGGGCGAGCTCGAAGCCGTCGGGGATCACCAGGTCCTCCGGGCTGAGGTCGTGGACGGAGGCCTTGCCCATGCCGAGGACCGCGGAGTCGAGGCCGCCCTTGAGGATGTCGAGGACGTTCTCGACGCCGGCCTGGCCGTTGGCGCCCAGGCCCCACAGGTAGGCCCGCCCGATCATCACCGCACGCGCGCCGAGAGCGAGCGCCTTGGCGACGTCGGAGCCGCGGCGTACGCCGCCGTCGAGGAGCACCTCGATCTGGTCGCCCACCGCGGCGGCGATCGGGGGCAGCACCCGGATGGTGGCCGGGGTGCCGTCGAGGTTGTTGCCGCCGTGGTTGGAGACCGAGATCGCGTCCACGCCCGCGTCGACCGCACGCAGCGCGTCGTCGACCCGGCAGACACCCTTCAGCATGAAGGGCTTTCCACGCGTGATCTCCTTCCAGGTCGCCGCCATCCAGGCCACGTCGTCCCAGGACGGCGGCGGCGTGGTCATCCACTCGTAGTAGGCACCGAAGAACGTGGGCGGCTCCCCCAGGCTGCCGTCGTCGGCGATCGGCGCCAGGTTGGGCGCGGTCAGGTCCGGGATGCCGCCGCTGCGGGCGTACGCCGCCAGCCACTTCCCCCGGCTCATCACCTGCGGTGCGAACCGGAGCATCGCGGACAGATCGACCTTCTCCGGGATCTCCGGGCTGCCCCAGTCACGTCCCATGGAGAAGGACCAGTCCAGGGTGGCGATCAGCGCCTTCGCGCCGGCGGCGTGGGCCCGGCGCATCCGGCGGATCATCACCTCGCGGTCACCGGTCCAGTACATCTGGAAGAACGTCGCCGGGTTGGCCTCGACGACCTCCTCGACCGCCTTGGAGGCGAAGTTCGACAGCCCCATCACGGTCCCCCGGGCCGCCGCCGCCCGCGCGACCGCGACCTCGCCGTCGGGATGGACGGCCTGTACGCCGGTGGGCGAGATGATCACCGGGAACCCGATCTCCTGGCCCAGCACCGACGTCGACAGCTCACGCTTGTCGTGATGGCCGGCCACGTGCGGCGCGAGCCCGAGGTCGGCGAAGGCCTGCTGGTTGTCCGCGATCGTCTGGCCTCGCTCCGAGCCGGCCAGCAACGCCGCGTAGACCGGCTTCGGCAGCCGCTTGCGGGCACGCTCCTGCGCCACCGCGACGGACTCGAACCACGGGTTCTGCTTCCAGGGGTTCTTCCAGGGCATCTCTGTTTCTCGCTTCTGCTCGTCGGGGTCAGTTGGGGGCGAAGCCGGCCAGGGGCGACTCGGCGCACGCGCTCACCGGCGGAACCAGCTCGGCGTCGGGGCGGCGTCGGGAGAGCGTGAGCAGCACCGGCGCGTTACGGCTGGGAGCGCTGCGGGAGTGGTCCTGGCTGACCGCCGGGATCGTCCGCGCACCGGCGAGGGCGGACTCGCCGTATCCCTGGACGCACTCGGGGTCGGGCCCGTCCAGCGGCAGGCCGGTGAAGAACTTCGCGGCCATGCAGCCACCGCGGCAGGAGTCGTAGTGGGCGCAGCCCGAGCAGGCGCCACCGGTCTGCGGCTCACGCAGCTCGGCGAAGAGGCTCGACCGCTTCCAGATGTTGTCGAAGCCACCGTCGGTCAGCACGTTGCCGGCCAGGAACTGGTCGTGGATCGCGAACGGACAGGCATAGACGTCGCCCACGGGGTCGATCAGGCACACCACCCGCCCGGCGCCGCACAGGTTCAGACCCGGCAACGCGCCGCTGCCGTCCTCCGGGCCGAAGGCGGCCAGGTGGAAGAAGGAGTCCCCGGTCAGCACGTTGTCGCCGTTGGCGACAAGCCACTCGTAGAGCTCCCGCTGCTGCTCAGGAAGCGGATGGAGCTCGTCCCAGACATCCGCACCGCGACCGGACGGACGCAGCCGGGTCAGCCGCAGCGTCGCGCCGAACCGGTCGGCGATCGCCTTGAACTCGTCGAGCTGACCGATGTTCTCCCGGGTGCAGACCACGCTCAGCTTGGCGTCCCGGAACCCCGCCTCGTGCAGGTTGCGCAGCGCGGTGATCGCGGTGTCGTACGACCCCGTCCCCCGCACCCGGTCGTTGACCTCGGCCGTGGCGCCGTCCAGCGAGATCTGGACATCCACGTAGTCGCTCGCGGCCAGCCACCGCGCCCGTTCGGGGGTGAGCCGGACGCCGTTGGTCGAGAACTTCACCCCGACGTCGTGGGCGACGGCATATTCGACCAGGTGCCAGAAGTCGGGACGTACGGTCGGCTCCCCGCCGCCGATGTTCACGTAGAACACCTGCATCCGCTGCAGCTCGTCGATCACCGCCTCACACTGCTCGGTGCTCAGCTCACGCGGGTCGCGCCGGCCGCTGCTCGACAGGCAGTGCGCACACTCCAGGTTGCACGCGTAGGTCAGCTCCCAGGTCAGGCAGATCGGCGCATCCAGGCCGAGCTCGAAGTGCTCCACCAGCTTCATCGTCTCGCTCCTCTACTCAGCAGGTCGGATCATGTCGGTCCGGGCCAGGCCGGAGAGCGCAGCGACGTACGCAGCGTGCTGGCCCTCCGGCACCCCGGACGCCACGAGCGCACCGCGCACGTCCGGGTGCGACCCCAGGGCGCGCACGACCGCCACCATCTCGGGACGCTTGAGGAAGGTCAGCTTCCGGTTCCCGAAGTGGTAGGCCAGCGCCCCGAACGGCTCGGGACGCAGCGCGACCGACGGCGACAGCACCCACGCGCTGTCCAGGCTCACCGCAGTCATGGTCGGGCTCAGTAGACGCCGCACATGCCGTCGATCGAGACCTCCTCGATCAACGACTCCTCGGTCAGGGCCTCGTCCACGACCTGGGTGGTCTCCTCAGGGTTCATGACATTCTCCTTCATTCCGATCCGAAGTGACCCACAACACATTAATGACACTCGGGGTCAAAAAGATAGAGGGACGCCGGAACGAACCACTCTTTTGCCGAAGCGCTGCTGGTAGATTGCGACGGATGCCGACCACTCCCGCCCACGCGAAGCCGCGCAGCTCGCTCCGCGGCCGCCCGGCGGCGACGTCGCACGCGGAGATCGAGCAGGCCGCCTTCCGGCTCTTCGTGACCAGGGGCTTCGAGGCGACCACCCTCGACGACATCGGCGAGGCGATCGGGGTCGGCAGGCGCACCATCACCCGCTACTACCCCTCCAAAAACGACATCCCCTGGGGACAGTTCGACCGCACCCTCGACGGCTTCCGCGAGATCCTGCGCGCCATGCCCGCCGACCTCCCGCTCCACGAGGCGGTCCACCGCGGCGTACTCGCCTTCAACGACTTCCCCACCGACGCCAGCCCCAGCCACCGCGACCGGATGCGCCTGATCCTGACCACCCCGGCACTCCAGGCCCACTCCGTGCTCCGCTACGCGAGCTGGCGCGAGGTCATCGCGGAGTACGTCGCCGAGCGCACCGGCACGCGCCCGGGCGACCTCCTCCCCCAGACCGTCGGCCAGGTCGCCCTCGCCCTCGCGCTGACCTCCTACCAGGCCTGGCTCGCCGACGAGCACGCCTCGCTCCACGACCTGCTCGACGCCACGATGGCCCACCTGCGCTCCTACCTCGCAGCCTGACGCCCACGAGCTGATCAGTTGAGCAGCGTCGAGCGAGACAACCGTCCCGAGGTCGCCAGCAGCGCCCGGGCCAGCTTCGGAACGTCGGCACGGAACGTCGGCACGACGATGGAGAGCGCACCAACCAGGAACTCGCTGTTGCTGAAGATCGGCACGCTCACCGAGCAGTAGCCCTGGACGACCTCCTCTGTCTCCGTCGCGTAGTGGTTGACCCGGACTCGCTTCAGCTGCTCGACGAGCAGGCCGGGAGCGACGATGGTCGACGGCGTCAACCGGACGAGCTCGCTGGTGAGCACCTCTTCTACGAAGGACGCCGGCGAGTAGGCCAAGATGGCCCTGCCTCCCGACGTGCAGTACAGCGGCACCCGCCGTGCGATTCGCGAGGGCTTCGCCGCCTCGGGTCCGCTGGCGATCTTCTCCAGACAGAGCAGGTCAAGACCGTCAGGGACGTACAGCAGCACCACCTCCTTGGTGGTGAAGTGCAGACTCTCCATGAACGGCCGGGCGGCGTCGCGGAGCACCCGGAACCGTGGCACCCGAGAGCCGAGCTCGAAGGCGCGCATCCCGAGGCGGTACTCCTGCCCGGATCGCTCGAGCATGCCCCAGTCGAGCAGCTCTTGGGCGAGCCGGTGCACGGACGCCTTGGAGATACCGGTACGCCTGGACAGCTCGGTCAAGGAGAGATGAACGTCGTCCAGAGCGAAGGCCTCGAGGATGAGGCGGGTCTTCCCGAGGACGCTGTTGGCGCCTTGACCGAGTCCGTCGCCATACCGCCGGGGCTGGGTCGCCATCCTGAGCCGTCCCCTCTTGACTGGCGCGCCCACTCGCACGCTCAGTACGGTCCTCACCGGAACCTCGACCAGTGTACGCATGGCGATCAGGTCGACGATGTTCCGGTGAGCGATCCAACGGACGCGCCACGCGGCCGTCCTCGCACCTACGGTCCGCACTGTACGTCCCGGTCTCGGGTGTCCGCACGAAGGAGCGTCCTCATGGAGAATCGGCTTCGGATCGGCGTCCGAGTGCCTCCCTGCCGTCCCGCCCACGAGCTCGGTGAGTTCGCCGCCGAGGTCGAGAAGGCCGGCTTCGACACGATGTACGTGCCGGACTCCCAGACGCTGTGGCGCGACTCCTTCATCTCCCTCTTCGCTGCGGCGCTGCGCACCTCCCGGCTGCAGCTCGCGACGGCGGTGTCGAACGTGGCGACCCGGCACCCCAGCGTGGTGGCCGGTCTCGCGCGCAGCATCGACGAGGTGGCTCCGGGCCGCTTCGTACTGGGCCTGGGGGTAGGACACAGCTCGGTGGAGCCGATCGGGCTTGCGCCGAGCACGGGAGCCGAGCTGCGTGCGGGTGTCGACCAGATCCGGCGCCTCGTGCGTGGCGAGGAGGTCCGTTACGGCGACGCCGTTGCCCTGATGCGCGATCCGCGGCCGGGCGGCGTACCGATCCACGTCGCAGCGACCGGTCCGCGCAACCTGCGGCTCGCGGGCGAGATCGCCGACGGCATCATCATGCTCTCCGGTGTCGCCCCCGAGCCCCTCGCCCACGCTGTCGCAGCCATCAGGGAGGGCGCGGAAACGGCCGGGCGGCGGTTCGAAGACCTCGACATCACCGTCTCGGCCCACACCATGGTGACCGATGACATCGAGCGCGACGCCCGGATCATCAAGCCGATCGCGGCCGCGATCGCGCAACGGGGAGGCGCCCGGGCTCTCGCTGCCGCCGGGCTCGAGCTCTCGGTCCCGGCCCACGTCCCCGAGGTGGTGCCAGACCTGGTCCACGCCGAGGACTGGGACCACGCGGTCGAAGTGTGCTCGCGCTGGATCAGTGACCAGGACGCGGTCGCGTTCGCGCAGGCGTTCGGGCTGTTCGGGACGCCGGCCGAGATCGTCGACCGCATCCGCAGCACCCAGGAGCTGGGCGTCACCGGGATCTTCTTCCAGCACGTCGGCTCCTGGAACCTGCCCGAGGACTTGGTCACCGCTGCCGGTGCCGGGGTGATTCCCCTGCTGGCCGAGACGCTTACGTGACCCGAGCAGGGGCGCCGCCGGCCGTACGCGGGACCTCCTGGTTCAGCGCGTCTTGTCGAGGAACTCGCCCACGACCGCGGCGAAGCCCGACGGGTCGTGGTCGACCGACGGCACCCCTACGCCCGGCAGGGTGGCTGACTCGGCGCTGGCGAGCAGATCGAGGTGGCGCGGCACGTCGGGCAGTGAGAAGTCGTCGAGCTCTCCGCACACGACGAGGGTTGGGGCCTCCACGGACCCGATGCGGTCCTCCATCCGATAGGCGTTGACCGCCTCGTGCCCCTCCTCGACCCGCTCCCCCACTCGTACGGCGTCAGCCATCAGGCGATGGCGCAGATCGGGCCGGTCGGCCGGGTAGAACGGCGCGCGCTTGGCCCAGAGCAGGGCGTAGTGGCTGCCGTCGTCGGAGATCGGCACCCCGTCGATGGCAGGGCGCTGCAAGACCCGCTCCCGGCGCGGACCATCGACGAAGGGGACACCGGACAGCACCAGTGCCCGCACCTGGCGTGGATGCCGGGCGGCAACCTCCATCCCGACCACGCCACCGGTGTGATGTCCGACGACGGCGTAGTCGTCGAGCCCGAGCGCGTCGACGAGGTCTTCGACCCCGTCGGCGAACAGCTCGATCGACCAGCGGGCGGCCGGGACGTCGGAGGATCCGAAGCCGAGGGTGTCAGGCGCGATCACCCGATACCGATCGGACAGCAGCGGGATGACGTCGCGGTACTCGTCCCACGAGCGCGGCGTCTGGTGCAGCAGCAGGACGGCGGGGCCGGCGCCCTCCTCGACGTAGTGGATCTGGCCGTGACGGGTGTCGGCGTAGCTCTTGCGCATGATGTCCATTCTCGGGGGCCGTCAGGCGGCGAATACGGGGGGACGCAGGTCGCGCCAGGGGCGCGCGGACTCGAGCTGGCCGGCCACCGCGACGAGCAGGTCCTCGCGGCCGTGGTCAGCGACGAGGTGCGCGCCCAGCGGCACGCCGTCCTCGGTCAGTGTCGCTGGCACCGAGATCGCCGGCTGGCCGGTGGTGTTGAAGGGCGCGGTGAAGGAGAGGATGTCGACCGAGCGCTGGATGCCATCCGGCTCCGCCCACGGCCAGCCCACCGGCTTCGGACGAGACGCGATCACCGGCGTCAGCAGCAGGTCGAAGCCGCCGCCCCACCATTGCGCCATCCGCTCGCGGTAGCGCCCCTGCCACCCGAAGGCATCGGCGAGCTCGACGCCCGTGATCTCCCGGCCCCGGCGCAGCCAGTGCTCCGTGACCGGGTCCAGATCGCCCGGTCCTGGCGGCCCGATCTCCTGGGAGAGCGCGTCGACGCCCTGCACCACTGTGACGCTGAGGGCATCGAAGAAGGTCGCCGTGCCGCCCTGGTCCATCAGCGCCTCGGGGTAGGCGTCAACGACCTCGTGGCCCAGCTCCGCCAGGGTCTCCGCAACGTCGCGCACCGCGGCACGCACCTCGTCGGTGACCTGCGGGGCGTACGCCGGCGCGTGGTCGAGGACGCCGATCCGCAGCCGCGGGGGCGTGGCGTCCAGAACGCCGAGCAATCCGCCCTCCGGGTAGGGGCGGGGATGGGTCGCGTCGCCTGGCGCCGGGCCGCTAACCGCGTCGAGGACGGCCGCGGTGTCGCGGACGGTGCGGCTCACGACTGCAGGCACACTGTGTCCCCACCGATTGGGCGTCCCGGGGCCGTCGCTGATCCGGCCCACCGTCGGTTTGAGGCCCACCAGGTGGCAGAACGCTGCCGGCATCCGGATCGAGCCGCCGCCGTCACCGCCCTGCGCGACCGGCACCAGGCCGGCCGCGACCGCCGCCGAGGCACCGCCGCTGGAGCCGCCCGAGGTGAGCTCGAGGCTCCACGGGTTGCGGGTCACGCCGTGCACCCGATTCTCGCTCACGGAGAGCACGCCGAACTCCGGCGTCGAGGTCTGGCCGAGCACGATGAACCCTGCCTCGCGCATGCGGCGGATGATCCCCGCGTCGCGGACTCCGGTTCGGCCCGACCGCGCTACCCAGGCGCTCCCCAGGTTGGCCGGGTCGCCGACGGATTCGTTGAGGGCCTTCGACAGCGTGGGCACGCCGGCGAAGGGCAGGTCTCGCCGGACCTGCCGGGCCTCCGCGAGCGCCTGCTCGTAGCGGCGGTGCACCACGCTGTTGATCAGTGGGTCGGTCCGCTCGATCCGTTCGATCGCTGCCTCGACCAGCTCGACCGGGCTCACCTCGCCCCGGCGTACCAGGGCCGCCTGTTCCAGGGCGCCCAGCTCTACGAGCTCACTCATGTCAGCGCTCCTTCTGCTCCGAGTCGTCCTGCTCCCAGGTGGCGGGGGTGGTGGCAGGCGACGAGATGCCCTGAGCCTTGCTCCACGACGGGAGGGGCGGTGGTCCGGCAGTCCTCGTCGGCGCCGGGGCAGCGGACTGCGAAGGCGCAGGACCGCTCACCGTTCGGCGTACCCGCAGACCCGCCGGGCGGCAGCGTCGCGCCACCCGCGCCCTCTTCGCCCGACTCGGCCTCGTCACGGCTCCCGGGGTCGGGCGAGGGAACTGCTGCCAGCAGGGCGCTGGTGTACCAGTGCGCGGGATCGCCGAACACCTGCTCGGTCTCCCCCAGCTCGACCACCTCGCCGGCGTACATCACCGCGACCCGGTCGCTGATCTGGCGCACCACGGCGAGGTCGTGAGAGATGAACACATAGGTGAGGTCGCGCTCGCGCCTCAGGTCTTTCAGCAGCTCCAGGACCTGTGCCTGCACCGAGACGTCGAGCGCAGACGTCGGCTCGTCGAGGATGACGACCTCGGGGTCGGCCACGAGCGCTCGGGCGATCGCCACGCGCTGGGCCTGGCCGCCGGACAGCTCGTGCGGGAACCGCCGGGCGGCGTCCACCGGCAGGTCGACGTCGGCGATCGCCCGCTCGACCCGGTCCCGCGCCTCCTTCGCCGACACCGACGTGCTGCCGAGCGGCTCGGCGACCGAGGTGCCCAACCGCAGACGCGGGTTCAGGGAGCCGAGCGGGTGCTGGAAAACCATCTGCAATCTTCCCCGCAGGTCTCGGCGCCGGCGCTTCTCGACCGGCCGGCCGTCGATCCGGATCTCCCCGGAGGTCGGCGTCTCCAGGCCCGCCAGCATCCTCGCCAGCGTCGACTTGCCCGAGCCGGACTCGCCAACGATGCTCAGCACCTCGCCACGTCGTACGTCGAGGGAGACGCCGCGCACGGCCGCGATCGTCCGGCCGCGGGAGCGGAAGGACTTGTGCAGGTCGCGCACCTCGAACACCGGGGCGTCAGGCCCCACGGCTTCCGGGGCGGGGACGGCGCCGCCCAACCGCGGCATCGCGGCCAGCAGGCGCCGGGTGTAGTCCGCCTCGGGACGCACCAGTACTCGGTTCACCTCACCCTGCTCGACGATCTCGCCGTCGAGCATGACCGCGACCCGGTCGGCGGTCTGTGCGATGACGCCCATGTCGTGGGAGATCAGGAGGACGCCCACGCCGAACTCGTCGCGCACCTGGCGGAAGAGCTTGAGGATCCCGGCTTGGACGGTCACGTCCAGCGCGGTGGTCGGCTCGTCTGCCAGCAGCAGCCGTGGGTCTCCGGCGAGGGCCAGCGCGATGGCGACCCGCTGGCGCAGGCCGCCGGAGAGCTGGAACGAGTACTGCCCCGCCCGCTTGTCCGGCTCCGGCACACCCACCCGCCGCAACAGGTCGACGACCGCGCGGTCGCGTTCGCGCCCCTTCAGGCCGCGGTGCCGCGTGATCACCTCGGCGATCTGGTTGCCCACCCGCATCGAAGGGTCGAGCGCGCCCATGGCGTCCTGGAAGATCATGCCTACCTGGCCTCCACGGACCCCGCGCCACGCGTGCTGGTCAATGCCACGTACGTCCTTCCCGCACACGGCGAAGCGCCCCGCCTCGACCTGCGCGACCTTCGGCAGCAGACCCATGCAGGCCATGGCGACCGTGCTCTTGCCGCTGCCGCTCTCTCCGATCAGACCGAGGATCTCGCCCTCGGCCAGGGTCAGGTCGACCTCGCGCACGGACGGGGCACCGTCCCCGTAGCGCACATGGAGACCCTGAATCTCTAGCACCGGTGCCGGTGCGACCGATGACGACATAGCTGACTCCCTTTGCAGCGGGTGGTTCCGGGTCACGACACGGTCGCGTCGTGCAGCATCAGCCGCGTGCCTGAGGGCTCGGGCTGGTAGTCGAGGCCGGGGGCCCAGACCTCGTAGACCTGCACGCTTGCGTACGGCACCAGGAGGTAGGCATGCTCCGCGATGTAGGTGTCGATCTCGGCGTACGCCGAGGTCCGCTCGTCGTCGGAGAGATCGCCCTCGACGGCGGAGTCCATCATCTTCCAGAGGGTCTCGTCCTTGACCTTGGTCGCCGCGCCGCCCTTCGCGAACCAGAGGTCGAGGTACTGGCTCGGATCGGCGTTGAGCGCGGACGTGAGCTGAACGAGATCGGCCTTCCACTGACCCGAGGTGATCTCGCTGACCAGCCGGCTCCAGTCCGACTGCTTGATCTCGAGGGTGACGCCGATCTGGGCCAGCTGCTCCTTGACGAGCTGGGCGGTGGCGATCTTCTCCGGGGAGTCGGAACGGATGGCGAGAGTCAGAGTCAGGTTTTCGGCACCGGCCTCGGCGAGCAGCTCCTTGGCCCTCTTCACGTCATGCTTGTAGTAGGGGGTCGACTCGTCCGCCTCGGTACCGTACGGATCGCCAGGAGGCACGGCACCGGAGAGCACACCCGCACCCTGCGAGCCGATCTCGATCAGCTGCTTCCGGTCGATCCCCAGGTTCAGGGCCTGGCGGACCCGCTCGTCGGCCAGCGGACCGTCGGTCATGTCCATGGCCAGCCAGTACGCGCCGACACGGTAGGGATCGCCCACGCTGAAGCCCTGCTTGTCCAGCTGCTCGTAGTTTTTCGGCAACCGGACCTGAGTCATGTCGACCGCACCCGACCTGAGCGCCTGGACCCGCGTCGACTCGTCGGGCATGACCCGGTACTCGACCGAGGTGATCGAGGGTTCACCGCCCCAATAGTCCGCGAACGCGGAGGTCATGATCGTGCTGCCCTCCTTGAACGAGTCCAGCCGGTACGGGCCGGTGCCGTTCTCCTGTGTCTTGATCTGGTCGTCGGTGACCTTCGTCGCCCAGCCCTCGTCCACGATGCCGGCGCTCCAGGGCTGGGCGAGGAGGCGCAGAAGGGAGGACTGAGGACGTTTCAGGGTGATCGCGACATGGCTCTCGTCCATCGCCTCGACCGCGTCGATGCGATAGAGGGTGCGGTACGGCGAGTTCTGCTCGGGGTCGAGGAGACGCTCCATGCTGAACACGACATCGTCGGCGGTCAGCTCGGCGCCGTCGTGGAAGGTGACGCCCTTCCGCAGCTCGAACTCGTAGCGGGTCGGTGACTTCTGCTCCCAGTTCTCCGCGAGCGCCGGCTCGATGGTGCGCCCATCAGCGCTCAGCCGGAGCAGGCCCTCGTAGAACTGCGACACCATGCGCTTGGCGTCGAACGCCTGCGCCATGATCGGATCAAGGCCGCTGAGCGGCTGGGTCTCGTCGGCGATGACGAGGGTCTCGCCCGCCTTCACTGCGTGTGCCGGCCCGCTGCCAGACCCGCCGCAGGCGCCGATCAGCAGCAACGGGGCGACGCTCGCGACGACGAACAGCTTCTTCACTGCACTCTTCAACTTCACGATGAGCTCTTCTTTCGGTAGCTGGCCGCGTCGTCCCTTCGGACGCGCAGCCGTGGGAACTGCGGTCAGACGATCGACTTGCGCGAGACAGCGAACCCCTCTCCGATCAGACCCCATCCGACCGAGGAGAGGACGAGGGCAGCGGCAGATCCGATGACCAGCCACGGAGAGCCCGTCATGTAGCTCTGTGCCTCGAAGACCATCCGGCCCCAGCTCGGTGTCGGCGGCTGGACGCCGAGCCCGAGATAGCTCAGCGAGGACTCCAGGAGGATCACGATCGCGGCGGTATTGGCAAGCTGGATCGTCATCAGTGGCAGAACGTTGGGGAGCAGGTGCTTGACCGCGATGACCGGCACCGGCACCCCCGAGACCCGGGCGGACTGGATGAACTCCCGCTCGCGCAGCTCGAGACATCTGGCGCGCACGACTCGGGCGAAGTGCGGGACCGTCACGAGCGCCATGACCAGGATGAGAGTGGGCCGCGACGGCGACAGGACGGCCACCACACCGAGGGCAAGAAGCATCGACGGGAAGGAGAGCAACAGATCGATGAGCGACATCATGATGGAGTCGACCCACCCGCCGACGAGGCCGGCGATGAGGCCGACCGACGACCCGATGACCATCGACAGCAGCGCGCTGACGAGAGCGATGGTCAGTGATACGCGTCCAGCCGTGCACACACGGACGAAGTAGTCCCGCCCGACGTCGTCCGTCCCGAGCCAGTGCGTGCCGTTGGGCGCCTGGAACGGGATGTCCGCCACCTCCGTCGCGGAGAACGGCCGAATCAGGCCGACACACCACGACAGCACGAACATCAGGATCAGGATGCCGAGCCCGACGGCAACCTCGGCGCGGACCTTGCGGTGACGGCGGCGTCCGGCGGCAGGAGCGAGCGCTGTCGCCGGGAGGTCGGGCGTGGTCTGGGGGGTCATCGCAGAGCACCTACCTTGGGATCGACCAGCGGGTAGGTCAGGTCGACGACGAAGTTCATGAGGACGTAGACCGCGCCAAGCAGCAGCAGGCAGGCCTGCGCGACGGCGTAGTCCTGGTTCTGCAGGGAGTTGACGGTCAGCTGCCCTACCCCGGGGATGGCGAAGACGTTCTCGACGAGCACGGCCTCGCCGATGAGGCCGGCCATCTGCAGCCCAGCGATCGTGACCACCGGCGCCGACGCGTTACGCATGCCGTGGTTCACCATCGCGTGGCGCCTCGAGGCGCCGGTCGCGAGGGCGGTGCGCATGTAGTCCTGCTCGAAGACGTCGAGCATCGACGTGCGCATGTAGCGACAGATCGTCGAACCCAGCGGGAGGCCCAGAGCCAGCGCGGGCAACAGAAGGCTCTTGATGTTGCTGGCGGGGTCGTCCGCGAACGGGACGTACTGCAGTGTCGGCCACGCGGGGAACCAGGTGGTCGCAGCCAGCACCAGGATGACGCCTAGGACGAACACCGGGGTCGCGAGGCCGAGGAAGGTGCCGCTCCTCGCGATCCGGTCGACGATGCCACCGCGGTGCAGGGCCGCGAAGGCCCCGAACGGCACTCCCCACAGCACCGAGACCAGAGTTGCCACCACCGCAAGCTCGACGGTGTTGACCAGGCGCTCGGCGATGAGCGAGCTGACCGGTAGCCCGTTGTACAGCGAGGTTCCCAGGCTTCCCTGGAACACCTCGGCCAGCCACCGGAAGTACTGGATGACCGGCGAGTCGTTCAGACCGAGCTCCTCGGTGAGGCGAGCCCGCGTCTCGGCGTCACTGTAAGGTCCGGCCAGGACGTCGACGGGAGTCCCGGGAAGGGCCTGGACCATGACGAACGCCATGACGGACAGCAACCACAACACCACCAGACCACGCAGCAGTCGCCCGCCCACGAGGCCCACCATCGGATGCATCGATGGGAGCTTGGAACGCAGCTGGACGGATGGTCCCGGTGCGGTCGTTCCTGATTGAGACTGATTCATACCTGCCCTTTCGACGGCGGGCTCAGCGTTACCCGGGTCATTCGCGGCGACTACGACTCCGGTTCGCTGAGCGGACTGCCACGGTTAACTTCAGGTTTCCGGTGAACAGACCGCGAGGCGGGCGGCGTCGTCGGAACCGGGGGAAGATCGGCGGCGCCCCTATCGAGCGAACCGCGGAGGAAGTCCAATGTCGCAGGTCACAGCCAGCACCACATCGATCCCGAGTCTGTCGCCGGAGGACGAAGACCTTCTTCGCAAGTGCTTGGCCGACCTGGGCGACCTGCTTCTCGAGACGAGTCACCAGATCCATGCCCGCCCCGAGATCAGGTTCGAGGAGGTCTTCGCCAGCACCCTTCTGACCGACACGCTGGGGGCGCACGGCTTCGTCGTCGAGAAGCCGTTCGCCGGTCTCGCGACCGCCTTCTGCGCCACCTACGACAGCGGCCGCCCAGGCCCGAGGCTGGCGATCTTCCTCGAGTACGATGCTCTCCCCGACATCGGCCATGGGTGCGGGCACAACATCATCGCCTCGGCCGGCCTCGGCGCTGCGCTCCTGACCCGCGCGATGCTGAGCTCCGACGGCGGGCCCGGCGGCACCCTCGTGGTCATCGGCAGCCCGGCTGAAGAGGGCGGCGGGGGCAAGCTCCCGATCATCGACAGCGGGTCCCTGGACGGGGTCGACGCCGCCATCATGCTCCACCCGTCCGGCGAGAACCTGTCGGCCATGCGGACCCTGAGCCGAGCCGCCTTGCAGTTCACCTTCACCGGGCGTGCCGCCCACGCCGGCGTCAGCCCCCACCTCGGCATCAACGCACTCGACGCGGCCGTGCTCACCCTGAACGCCGTCGGCCTGCTCCGCCAACAGGTGACGGACGACGTACGTATCCACACCATCATCACCGAGGGCGGGAATGCCACGAACATCATCCCGGAACGCGCGGTGATCCAAGCCCAGGTTCGAGCCGAAGACCCGCAGACCCTTCTCGACGACCTCAAGCCGCGACTGGAGAACTGTGCCCGCGGCGCCGCGCTGGCCACAGGGGCCGACGTCGAGATCAGGAACGACGGTCCGGTCTATCTCTCCATCCAGCCCAACCCGGTTCTCGAGCAGATCGTGGAGGAGAGCTACGGCCGGATCGGCCGTAAGACCGAACCACACCGCAACGAGGTGTACCCGGGTTCGACGGACATGGGAAACGTCAGCCAGGTCGTGCCCGCCATCCACCCCAATATCGAGATCGTCCCCGGTCTGGGCATGCACAGTCGCGAGGCAACCGAACTCGTCGGCGGCAAGCACGGCGACGCAGCAGTGCTGGACGGCGCCCTCATGCTCGCGATGACGGCGTCGACGCTGTTCCGCCACCCGCAGGCGGTCGAGCAGGTCCAGGCGACCTTCACCGAAGGCATTCGAGTCGGCTGAGGGACCACGAAGGACGAGGCCGGCCTCCGGCGAGGTGGCGCTGAGCGGCCTTCGTGGCATCCGGTCCGGTGAACAGACCAATCTCCTTCGCTCCGAACGGAACCGGCCGTGACACTGACGGCATGACCTCAGCACAGATGTCATCTGCCGACACCGTCGATCCGGGCCTTCCGCCCGATGACGACGCGGTGCCTGCCCTCCCCTCCTTCGTCGTGCGACGCCCAGCGTGACGCCCAGCAACCCGACGGTCGCCCAGGCGTTGGCCGACCGTGCCGCGACGGATCCGGACGGCGAAGTGGTCCGCCTCGTCGGTGGCCCCGCTTGGACGGCCAGGCAGCTCTGGCGGCGGGCGGCCTCCTGGGCGTGTCAGCTCGAGGACCTGGTCTCGCCGGGCGACGTGGTCGTGACCGCCACAGACACCGGGCCCGCGGCCACCGCGCTGACCGCCGCCGTGTCCGCGCGCGGTGCCGTCGAGATGCCGGTCGCCCCCGACGTACCCGTCGAGTGGGCACACCACCTCGTCGCGGACACCCGTGCCAGTGCCGTTCTCACTACCGCGGACCGGGTCGGTCGGCAGCCGCTGCTGACCGACCTCGCTGCGGCCGCCGGCCTGCCACTCCTGCGGGTCGATGTCGACCTGGCCGGCGACCACCCCGCCGCCCAGAGGCTCCGGCCTCGCGTGGTGGCGCCCACCGACCCAGTGCTGGTGATGACCACCTCGGGCACCACGGGGCGTACGAAGGCCGCCGTGCTGCCGGCCGGTGCACCGCTGCGCCAGGCCCACCGGGTCGCGGCCGCGATGGGCTACCGCCCCGGTGACGTACTCCTCAACTACTTCGCATGGCACCACATCAACGCCCGCCACGCCTCCTTTCTCCCCGCCCTCCTCTCCGGCGCTCGGATGGTCGTCGCACCGCGGTTCTCCGCGTCGGGGTTCCTCGACGTCGTACGGGCCGAGGGGGTGACGGCGTTCAACTTCATGGGTGCCGTCTGCACGATGCTGCTCGCGCAGCCACCCACGCCGTTCGACCGAGAGCACCGGCTCCGCACTGCATATGGCGGGCCGGCGCCGGCCGAGCTGGTCGCCGCCTTCAAAGACCGGTTCGGTGTCACTCTGCGGCAGGCCTATGCATGCACCGAGCTCGGCGACGTCTCGATCACGGGTACTGACGAGGTTCGACCGGGCGCGGCAGGTCGCCCGCTGGAGGACTACGATCTCCGCGTCGTCGACGAGGACGGCGACGTGCTGCCCGACGGGGAGGTCGGCGAGCTCCTCGTCCGCCCCCGGCACGACGGTCACGCGTTCCTCGGCTACACCGACGAGCAGGCGACCCGGGACGCGTGGCGAGACGGCTGGTTCCGCACGCGCGACCGGGTCCGCCTCAGCGACAGCTGGCTGTACGTCGAAGGCCGCCTCGGCGACGTGATTCGCCGCCGTGGCGTGAACATCGACCCACAGCAGGTCGAGCAAGCTCTCTTCTCCTTCGGCGGAATCCTCGAGGTCGCGGCGGTCGCCGTGCCCTCTGACCTCACCGAGGACGAGATCCTCGCCATCGTGGTGCCTGCGAGCGACGCTCCGGTCGACCCCGGCGCGCTGTGGGAGCACTGCCGCTCACGCCTCCCCCGCCATGCCGTCCCGCGCTACGTCTCCGTCGAAGACGTGCTTCCCCACAACAGCAACGCCAAGCTGGACCGCGCCGTCCTCCGGAGCCGCGGCCTCCCTGCCGGCACCTGGGACGCCGGCGCCCGACCCACCTTCCGACTGGAGACCCCATGACCGCCCAGCTCCGCGTCCTCGACCTGACCGACGACCTCGCCCTGATGGCAGGCCGTCTGCTCGTCGGCACCGGCGCGGATGTGATCCGCGTCGAGGCAACCGGCCGCCCGCCCGCGCCGACGGCCGCCTACATGCACTGGCACGCCGGAAAGAGGGTCGCTCGGGTGGAACCGGCTCAGGTCGACGACGTGATCGGCCGCCTGGTGCGCGACGCCGACGTCGTCGTCGAGTCCGGCCCGATCGCCGCCCTACGCACCATCGCACTCCGCGAGGCCGACCCGGACGCGTGGGCGCAGGTCGCACACGTCGTGGTCACACCGTTCGGTCTGACCGGGCCGCGCGCCGGCTGGTTGGCCGATGACACCGTCGCGGCTGCGGCCGGCGGAATGACCTGGCTGGGCGGCGATCCGGGCGAGGAACCGACACCGCCGCCGCGGGGGCAGGCCACCCAGCTCGCCGGAGCACACGCCGCCATCGCAGCGCTGCTCGCGGTCGTCGCCCGCCACCGCACCGGAGCCGGCCAGCTTGCCGAGGTCTCGGTCCAGGAGGCCGTCGCAGCCACGTTGGAGACCGGTGCGATCGCCTGGATCCACGCCGGCGTCGTGCCGGGACGTACCAGCGGGGTCTACTCGCACGTCGCCCACCGTGTCTTTCCCACCTCCGACGGCTACGTCGCAGGCGGCTACTCCGGCCCGAACCGGATGTGGGACGACCTGCTCGCCTGGATGGTCGAGGCGAGCGAGGCCGAGGACCTCACCGACCCGGCGTGGCAGGACCCGGTGCACCGCTGGCAGCACCGCGAGCACGTCGACGCCGTCGTCACGGCGTTCACACGGCGCCGTACCACTGAGGAGGTCGCCCGCGAGGGCCGTGCCCGCGCCTTGCCCTGGGCCGCCGTCGCCACCCCGACCGACCTCATCAGCAACCCCCAGCTCGCACACCGCCAGTTCCTCATCGAGATAGAGACAGCCGACGGCACCGTGCCCGACGTCGGATTCCCCTACGAGTCCCCCGCCCTACGACGCCCGGTGCGCCTGTCCGCTCCGCGGACCCTCGGCGCCGACGTCACGTGGACAGACCCCCCGCGGGAGCCAGCTCGCACCCATCCGGTCGCACAACCGGCAGCGAGGGATGCGGGGCGCGACGGTGGCGCGCTCGCAGGCGTGCGGGTCCTCGACCTGACCTGGGTGCTCGCCGGTCCCTACGTCACGCGCACACTCGGCGTCCACGGCGCCGACATCGTCAAGGTGGAGTCGCACCACAGGCAGGACCCGACCCGGTTCGCGCCGTCGATGCGGCTGCGGCCGGGAGCTGGGCCCGACGACTCCGGCTACTTCCTCAACTTCAACCACGACAAGCGGAGCCTCGCACTCAACCTCCGCAGCGAGAAGGGGCCGGACCTGCTCCGGAAGCTCGCCGCCGAGGCTGACGTGGTCGTCGAGAACTTCTCCCCCGGCACCCTCGCCAGATGGGGGCTCGACTGGGAGCAGCTGCACAAGGCCAACCCGCGCGCGGTGCTCGTATCGATGGCCGGCGTCGGCTCGAGCGGGCCGTGGCGCAACGCCGTGACCTTCGCCGACACGCTCGCGGCGATGTCGGGCCTGACCCACGAGACCGGCCGCGCGGGACAACCCCCGCAGGGGCTGACCTTCGGCCTCGGCGACATGGTCGCCGCCAACGCCGCCACCCTGGCGACGCTCGAGCACCTCTGGCGTGGCAAGGGCGGTCACGTCGACCTCTCCCAGCTGGAGGCGATGTCGGCGCACCTCGGCACGGCTCTGGTCGACACAGTGCTGCCCGCCCACACCGGAAAGCCGGCCGCCGTGGGCCCGCTGATGCTCCACGCTGCCGGCGAGGACCGCTGGCTCGCAGTCGGTGCCACCGCGCCGGACCGGTTCCACGCCGCCGTGACCAGCGTCGTCGCCGAGTCCAGCGACGACGCCGTGGCCGCGCTCACGAAGGTGGTCGGAGAGCGGGATGCCGACGAGGTCGCGGTTCAGCTGCAGAAGGCCGGCCTGGCGGCGTACGCGGTCCGGGACGGGCGCGACCTGGTCACCGCGGACCCACAGCTGGCCGCCCGCGGCTTCTACCCCACCCAGCAGCACCCGCTCGTCGGCGCCTTCCAGGTCGAAGGCCCGGTAGCCCATCTGACCGGTACGCCCGGCCGGCTCCGGAGGCCGGCGCCGTTGCTCGGGCAACACACCGACCAGCTGCTCGAGGAGATCCTCGGGCTCGACCATGACCGTATCCGCCAGCTGCACGAGCAAGGAGTCCTCGAGTGACCCAGCCCGACACGACCACCACCCCGGCTACCCCTGACGACCCGGGCTTCCGGATCGAACGCGACGGCGCAGTCGCCACGCTCGTCCTCGCCAACGGTCTCGCCAACACCATCGACCCGGGCCTGATCGACCGGCTCGTCACCGGTCTCCCCACGATCACCGAGGACCCCGACGTACGGTGCATCGTCGTCCGCGGCGTAGGACGGATCTTCATCGGGGGCGCCGACATCCGCGTGATGCGGCAGCTGGACCCCGACATCTACCTCGCGATGCGGCGATGGACGGTGGTGCAGCGGATCCTGGAGTCTGCTCCCAAGCCGGTCGTCGCCGCGATGAACGGGCACGCGCTCGGTGGCGGAGCCGAGCTCGCGCTCGCCTGCGATCTACGGATCCTCCACGCCCGGGCCACCTTCGGCTTCCCCGAAGCACGGCTCGGCATCTTCCCCGGCGCCGGCGGCTCCCAGCGACTGCCCCGCCTGATCGGCCCGCACCACGCCAAGCGCCTCATCTTCGACGGCACCAGGCTGTCCGCAGACGAGGCGCTCGCCCACGGGCTGGTCGACCTCGTCGCCGATGACGACTTCGACGCCGTCGTGGCCACGGAGGCCGCGCGCCTCGCGGCGCTTCCCACCGCCACGATTGGCCTCGTCAAGCGGGCGGTCCTCGAGGGCTTGGACCTCCCGCTCCCGCAGGCCATCGACGAGGTGGAGGACCGCTATGTGATGGCCAACCTCGAGCTCGACGACGCGGCCGAAGGCCTGCAGGCATTCCTCGACAAGAGGGAGCCGCGCTTCACCGGCCGCTGACTCGCGGGAGGTCCGGGGTCAGTTCAGGAGCGTGGACCGGGACAGCCGGTTGGCCGTTGTGATGAGGGCCCGCGCCAGCTTCGGTACGTCGGCACGGAAGATCGGGGCGGCGATCGCCAAAGCGCCGAGCAGGATGCCACCGGAGCTGTGGATCGGAACCGCAACCGAGCAGTAACCCTGGACCACCTCTTCCTGCTCAAGGGCATACCCGTTGGAACGGACCTTCTTCAGCTGCTCGAGGAGCAGACCGGCGCCGATGGTGGTCGACCGGGTGAGCCGCGTCAGCTCGCCGCCCAGGACGTCCTCGACCACAGATGGCGGAGCGTAGGCCAGCAGCACCTTGCCAGTGGACGTACAGTGCAGTGGCATGCGGCCGGCGATCCGCGACGGCTTGGCGGCTTCCGGGCCGCTGGCGATCTTCTCCAGATAGAGCACCTCCCGTCCGTCGCGGACGGCGAGGTGCACCGCTTCCTTCGTCGCGAAGTGAAGGCTTTCCATGAAGGGGCGAGCCGCGTCTCGGAGGACGCGGAACCGTGGCACCCGCGAGCCGAGCTCGAAGGCCCGCATGCCGAGCCGGTACTCCTGCCCGGATCGCTCGAGCATGCCCCACTCGACGAGCTCCTGCCCAAGACGGTGCACCGAGGCCTTGGAGATACCGGTGCGTCGTGAGAGCTCCGACAGCGACAGGTCCATGTCCTCCATCTCGAAGGCCTCCAGGATCAGCCGCGCCTTGCCCAGGACGCTGTTGGCACCGTGCCCGAGACCCTCGCCGTACGATTGGGCGTGACTCTCCATGGTCAGTCGACCTCTCTCGACGTGGAAGACGCGCTCCCGATCGCGAGCACCGTTCTGATGAGAACCTCTACCAGCCCACGCGTCGCGTCCAGATCCACGATGTTCATTCCGAGCGTGAAGTCGACCGGCCCGCCGTCGGGCGACGCCGCCACCTTCGGCATCCCGACCCGCGCCGTCGGAACGCCGCGCAGGCGGAGGATATTGGCGTCGGTGGCACCGCTGTTGGCGGCGATCGGTTCGTGCGTACGTCCCGCAACCTGTTCCCAGGCGGCGACGGTTGCGCGAACGATCGCGGTGTCGGGCTCGGTGCGGGTGCCGGGCACCGCGGCGACCTGCCGGGCGACGAGCGGGACGCCGAGTTCCTCGCTGAGCCCGCGCAGCTGCCCCCGCACCTCGCGCAGCACCTCCGGAGCGGTCTGCTCAGCGGTCATGCGTACGTCGAGCCGCAGCCTGACGAGCGCAGAGGTCGAGGCCGCGAGCCGATCGAACCCGCCGACCACCGACGAGACGATGCCCTGTGGCCGCATGGTGCCGACCTCGTGGGCCGCGGCGTATTCGTCGAACCACGCCTCGAGCCGCGTGATGACCGGCGCCGCAAGCGCTGCGGCGTTGCGGTAGGGCAGCCGATGCCGGCTGCCGACGTAGGTGTGCTCGCCCGGCACCTCGACGTCGATCCACACGAGGCCCACCTCCTCGTGGGAGACGGCCCAGCCGGGCTTGGCGATCACGGCGTGGTCGGTGGTGTACCCGCGCTCCAGCAGGAAGGTTGCGCCCACCCCGTGGCCGGTGTTCTGGCGGCCCGGGGTGCCGACGCCTGGGACGGCGAAGCTGGGCATCCCGCCCGCACCGAAACCGGCTACCACGTCGCCGGATACCGGCGCCCCGGACGCTGCCAGCGCCGAGACGGCGACCATCACGGCGGCCGCGTGGCCTTTGGGGTTGCCAGCAGCGAGACCGGTGACGATGTCTCCGTGCACTGTGGCCCGCGGCACCATGTCCTCCCGCAACGCAGGTCCGGCCCAGGGCAGGTCGACCTCGGGTATGCCGGCGGTGAACGTGTCGAGCGGTGCGTAGAGAAGGACCGTCGGTCCATCCTCCGGCCCGCGCAGGACCGCCACGGCGTTGGCCTGGTGGTCATCGATGATCTGCAGGGACGTCTCGAGCCCGGTGGCGTCGAGCTGGGCGGTGATCCACTCCGCGGCCGGACGCTCGGCACCGGTGGGGCTCGGGATGTCGACCAGGCCGCAGACCGCCTCGAGGAGCCGGTCGCGGGTCACTTCGGCCATCGCCGCCCCGACGACCTCCTCGAAGTCCGGCTCGCTGGTCACTTCGATGCCTCCGCGGCGCGCGTGGCGACGCTGCTACGGAAGTGGACGGCGACTTCGGGGAGATCACCGATGCGCGCCACGAAGGAGTCACCCTCGTGGATCGGAACCATCGGTCCGAGGGCACCGGCAAGCACAAGCATCCCCGAGCGGAGTGGGATCCCCTGCCGGTGCGCCTCGCGCGCCAACCAGACCAGGCCCTGCAGCGGATCGCCCATGCAGTTGTCTGCGCCGCTGCCCGTGGAGACGACGCGGTCCCAACAGCGCAGCTCCATCCGCAGCAGCCGCAGGTCCGAGTCGTCGAGCGCGCGGCCTTCCGGGGCGAGCACGAAGAGGCCCCCGGAGGCATTGTCGGCGATCGTGTCCACTGCCGAGATGTCCCAGCCTGCGATGCGGCTGTCGACCACCTCGAGCGCGGCGTACACCTCACCGACCGCGGCTCGCACCTGCTCGGACTCGATGTCCGGCCCGTCCAGGTCGGCCACCAACCGGAACGCGATCTCAGCCTCAACCAGGGGCTGGAGGAGGCGGCGGACCGGGACCGTGCCGCCATGCCGCACCTGCATGGTGTCCATGAGGGTGCCGATCGTCGGCTCGGCGACCCCGAGCTGGGCCTGGACCGCCGGTGACATCATCCCGAGCTTGCGGCCGACCAGCAGGGCGCCACTGATCTGCTGGAGGGCAGCGACGTGATGCTGGACGGCGTACGCAGCCTCGCGAGCATCCGACCCGATGAGATGCCGGATCGGCGGACAGGGCCGGCCGGTGGTCTGCGCGTGGCGCAGCCGTTCCGCGGCCTGCACGACGCCCGGGTCGCGTCCCGGATCCTCCACAGCACTCACCACGCCTCCTGCGGCACCAGGACCGCGCGGCCACGCAGCCTGCCGGAGGCGAGCAGCTCGAGAGCGCGACCGGCGTCGGCGAACCCGAACTGCTCGACGTCGACCTTCAGCTCCCCATCGACCAGCCGCGGAGCGAGCTCGGCCGCCAGAGCACGGGCCTGTCGGTCGCGACGGATCATGTTGACCGGCAGCAGGGCGACGTCCTGGAGCAGCCAGTTGGGCAGGTCAAGCGTCAGATCGGTGCCGGCGACGTACCCGATGGACACGGCGCGCCCGCCGGACCGCACCCATCCGGAGCGGGCACCCAGGCCGGCGCCACCCAGGGTGTCGACGAGCAGCGACGCGGGCCGGTCGCGCGTCAGCTCGGCCGCTCGTGCGTCATCGGTGGCGACCACGGCCTCGACACCGGCGGGCAGGCTTGCCGCCTGGTCGTCGTCGGCAACGACACCGATCACGTTGGCCCCCTCGCGCATCGCGAGCTGGACGACCATCGACCCCACGCCGCCGGCCGCACCACCGACGACGACCAGCTCGTCGGATGCGGAGTCGATCCCGTCAAGGTTCCATTCGCCGAGTCGCGCGGTGTGCCGCAGAGCCGACGCGGCAGTGGTGAGCGGGGTGAAGAAGGTCGCCCCCACGCCGGGCGGGAGGCCCTCGGGGAGCGCGTTCAGGTGCCGATCGGCCGCCACGACGTACTCCGCCCATGTGCCGTCGCGCTTCAGCCCGAGGCCGCCACCACGCAGCATCACCCGTTGCCCGGCGGGGTGGGTGTCGGACTCGACGACAACGCCGCAGCCGCCGGTGCCTCCGACATAGGGCAGCGATGGCTTGAGGTCGAAGTCGCCGCCTGCCACGGTGAGATCGAGGTGGGACACCGCGGCCGCCTCGACCTTGACCAACGACTCGCCTTCGGCCCGCTGCGGCCGCTCGACGACGTCAAGGACCGGGGCCTCGCCCCAACGGTGGATACGGGCTGCCCGCATCATCGGACCGGTCATCGGGCGATCGCGTGCTTGGCGAGGAACCCGAGGCTCAGGTCGTTGTACTCGGCGGCCTTCTCGTGCTGGGGCCAGTGCCCGCAGTCGTCGAAGAGAACCAGCTCGGAACCGGAGATGTTGTCGTGCATCGCGCTCGCCTCGGGGATCTCACCGAACGGGTTGTTGCGGCCCCACACGATCAGGGTCGGCACCGTGATCTGGGCCATGTCCTCGGGACGGAGGATGTTGCGGATCCGGGTCTCCATGTCCTGCAGCGACAGCAGGTTGTCGATGTTCGCGACGAAGTCGGGCCGGTGATAGATCTCGTGACGCACGGCCACGAGCTCTTCGGTCGCGTCCGCCGAGTCGTGCATCAGCAGGCGCATGCGTGCGCGGGTCAGCTCGATGTCGTCGGTCTCGACGGCCTTGCGGGTGCTGGTGCGGATCCGCTCCATCACCTCCGGGTTGGCCACCGTACCTCCGGCGCAGAGCAGCTGGAGGGAGGCGATCCGGTCGGGCACGTCGATCGCGGCACGGGCACCAACCCAGCCACCGAGGGACTCGCCGGCGATGTGCGCGCGCTCGATGCCCTGAGCGTCCAGGTAAGCGAGCAGGTGGTCGCGGTAGCGCGGGATCTCGTAGCCGAAGTTCGGCTTGCCCGTGAAACCGTGGCCCAGCATGTCGATGGCGTGGACAGCGTATTGCTTCGCGTGCGCCTGGACGTTACGCATGAACGCCTCGAGGTGGCCCGACGTGCCGTGGAGGAAGATCAACGGCTCGCCCTCGCCGGCCTGCAGGGAGCGGGTGGGGACACCGCCGGCGTCGACGGTGGTCACCTGGAAGTCGAGCCCGGCGAGCTCGTTCCAGATCGTGCGGGGTGCAGATGGCATGGTTTTCTCCAGGTCGAGAGGACGCGGACCTACCGCGGTCAGGGCTGGTTGATGCGATGGACTTGGGTGTTGATCCGGTTGGTCACACCGGGGATCACCGGCTGGTGCGTGGCCAGCCGCTGGGATGCGTAACGGAGTCCGGCGCCCACGGCGAGCACCGAAGCGACGACGATCAGTGGCCTCATCAGGAGGTCCTCCATCTGTTGGGAGCGTGGTCGAGGTCAGGGATGGTCCACCGACCGGAGGAAGCCATCGACAACGGCGTGGTACGCCGCGGGCCGCTCCTCCTGTAGGTGGTGGGACGCGTGGTCCATCACGTGAAGGTGTCCGCGCGGGACCATGCGGGAGAGCATCAGCGGGTAGTCGGGCGTCAGGAAGGCGTCCTCACGACCCCACATGAACAGAACCGGCGCCTCGATCCGGCCAAGCTGCTCGGTGAGGTCCTGCCAGTCCCCGCGCGGCGAGTCCGACATCGCGGCCAGCGACCGCTCCTCGGGATCCTGGCTCTGCTGGTAGCGCAGCTCAACGGTCTCCTCCGGGAGCCGGTCGGCGTCGTACCACTCCAGCCGGGTGATCAGCTGCCGCATCTTGTCCTTGGTCGGTCCTTCGCCGCCGTAGTACACGTCGCGGGCGGCGCGCCCGCGGTGGCCACCCTCCGGCAGCGGGGCGAGCGGCCCGTGGAACACCGGCATCGAACCGGTGACAACGAGCGACCGCACGCGGCCGGGGTAATAGGCCGCTACGGCGAGGGCGATGGTGCCACCCCAGGAGTTGCAGATGAAGTCGGCGCGGTCGATGCCCAGGGCGTCCATGAAGGCGACCGTCTTGGCGGCGTGGAAGTCCCACATCGGCCCGGAGATCTGGCACTTCTCCGACTTGCCGTACTGAAGGATGTCGACCAGGAGACAGCGGCGGTCCTGCGCGAAGAGCGGCGCCACCGGGCCGAAGTCGCTCCAACCGGTGCAACCGGGACCTCCGCCGTGCAGGAAGATCGTCGCGGGGCCCTCGCCGAGGTCGTGGTAGTGGTAGGTCACGCCGTCGGCGTCCACATAGCGGCTCTCTGGGGCCGGCCCGGCGGGCGGGGAGGTGAGGCGCTCGGCCTTCACGGTGCTCATGTAGATACTCCTGTCGTACGGGGGCGGGCAGGGTCGACGACGGCCGTACCCATGCCGGTCAGCCATTCAGGCATCGGCGAGTAGCAGAGGGCCTCGCCGGGCGCGAACCCGAGCGCGGCGGCCATCGTGAGCCAGGTCCGAAGCTCCTGGCCTCCGTTGCCGGCGACCTTCTCGATGTCGGCGGTGGTGAGCTCGACGTACTTCTCGAGGCCACCGGCCTCGAGATCGGCGAGGAATTCGTGGTCGAAGTCCTCGAAAAGACAGGGTTGGGCGGCGACGATGATCTCGCGTCGCCGCTTGTCGTAGCGCTCCCACTCACCGCGCCCGTTCAACCACGCATCGACGAGGAACTCCTCGTCCTCGTTCTTCGGGGCCGCCCAGTCGCTCGGCCAGGGAAGCTGGTGGGACAGCCCCCCGGAGGCGATGACCGCGACCCGACGTTCATCGCCCACGGCTCTGATGGCCTCAGCGAGGCACCGACCGAGCTCGGCGCACCGCACCAGGGTCGGCAGCGGCTGGGCGAAGACGTTGATCACGAGCGGTACGACGGGCACATCGACACCGTCGAGCAGGTACTGGATGGCGTGCGACTGACCGTGGTCGATCTGCAGGCGCGCGGAGATCGCGACCTCGACACCTGCCTCGACCAGGCCTGTCGCGAGCTGCTGCGCGAAGACCGGGTCGGTCTTCTGCGGGCCCTTGGGCGTCCCTGCCTCGCCGGCGGCGATCACCTCGCCGACGCCCATCGTGAAGGCCGGGATCATGTCGAGGAAGAACCCGCGGAAGTGGTTGGACCCGATGATCACGGCGACGTCGACCTGCGCGTCGACGAGGCGCTGCCGTACGGCACCGAGCGAGTCGCGGAACGCCGCGGCACGATCCGTGTGCACGACACTGTCCCAGTGGGTGTTCATCAGCGTGGAGTGGGAGGCACCCACCCCGAGCACGATAGAGCTCACGTCGCGGTACTCCTCAGGCCTGGGGATCGATGGGGCGAGGACTGACGGGTTCGAGGGCCTGGGCAGCGAGGCTCTCGAGCCGCTCCTCCGTGACGTCCTCAGCGAGCTTGCGCCACTTCAGCAGCGACTCGTCGGGACGGTAGAGCTTCTCCGGCGGGGCATCGGTGACCTCGACCATCCACTTGTCCTGGCCGGAGAACTGTCCGTGGAACAGCCACCGCACCCAGCCGAGGTACTTGGCATAGAACGGCAGCACCTTCCAGCCCTGGTGGAACTCGGCGAGCACGCCGACGTACAGATGGTCCTTTTCGTCCACGGGGACGTAGAACTCATAGTGGATGAACGTCGGGTACGCGATCCGGAGGACGCCGGGCATGCTCACCGAGGCGAAGCCGGGGAACTCCTGGGCAGCGATCACCGGGTGCGGCGCCTTGCCCGGACCGGTGTTGCCGATGTTCGACACCTGCTTGGGGTCCGTGGGCGGCTTGGACTTATACCAGGCACGGCTCGACCAGGCGCCGAGGCCCGGGTACTCCGCGTCGTAGTGCTGCTCGGTCTGCTGGCGGTAGATCCAGCGGCCCCGCTGCACGATCTTGGTGATGTTCCACACCGGCATCGGCTTGAACAGCCGCCACAGCGCCGTGCGGTGGAGATACTTGGCGTGCCCCTCGTCGTACCCGTTCTCGCAGGCGAAGCGCCAGTTTCCTTCGCGGGGTTGGATCCGGGCGCCGATGACGGCAGGGTTCGACACCAGCTCCTCGGGCAGCTGCTCGTCGATCGGGTGCGGCTTCTCCCCGTCGCCCACGAAGATCCACACCATGCCGAGGCGCTCCTCGACGTCGTACGTCCGCTGAACCACCTTGCCGCAGATCGGGGACTGAGGACCGTCGGTGATCGCCGCGACGAGCTCGCCGGACTCCAGGTCGAAGGTCCAGCCGTGGTAGACGCACGACAACGTGCCCTTGAACTGCTGATTGCCATGGCTGAGCGGCACGCCACGGTGGGGGCACCGGTCGTTGAGGGCGAAGACCTTGCCCTGGTCGCGGAGGATCACTATCTTCTCGCCCAGCAGCGCGACCTGCTTCGGCTTGCTGGTCACCTGGTTCGCGAAACACACGGGATACCAGTAGCCGCGGAACCCGGCATCGGCTGCGTTGTAGTGCGGCCAGCTCCGCCAGTCCTGGCGACCGGGCAGGTGACCGGCGCGGTGCTTGGTCCCACGCTTGTTCGCGGCCTTGCCGACAGGCTTCTTCGTCGGGACGGCGAGGCCAGAGGATGCTTCGGGCGTCGGCAATGAGTTCGCGGTGTGCGTCATGGTGGCTCCGATGGTCAGGATCGCGGCTGCCGCGGGTTCCGCGGGGCCCGGCACGGTAGGTCATCCGGTCGCCGGGAGCACACCACCGGGACCCATGCACCACCAAGGACTGTGGTTCGCCCACCGGAATCCTCGCCACATCGGCACCTTCCGAGCCACGTGAAGGCACGAGATGCGGCAACGGTTCGGTGAGCGATCCACGACGTGACGCCGGCAGCCGGCGCCGTCCTTACAGTCGCCGGAACATTGCGCGCGGCAAGTCTGCCGGGTGACCGATCCGCTCTTCCTAGGAGGTCCAGGTGACCACCGTTCCCTCGATCATCGAGACCGATGTCCTCGTCGTCGGCGCCGGCCCCACGGGCCTGTACGGCGCGTACTACGCAGGTTTCCGAGGCCTCGACACCGTGGTCATCGACGTGCTGCCGCAGGTCGGCGGGCAGGTCATGGCCCTCTACCCCGAGAAGCAGATCCGCGACGTCGCGGCGCTGCCCAGCATCCGCGGCCGGGACTTCGTCGCAGGACTCGCCGCGCAGGCGGCCGCGTTCGACCCCACCTACCTGCTGGGCCGCCAGGCGATCTCGCTCGAACGCGCTGGGGACGGTGTCGTCGTCACGCTCGACGACAACACCGCTGTGCGAGCCCGCGCGGTGGTGGTGACCGCCGGCATCGGCACCCCCAAGCCGCGGCCGCTGGCGGCCGGCTCGGAATGGATCGGAACGGCGCTGTCGTACTTCGTGAGTGACCCCGAGGCCCATCGGGACCAGGACGTCGTCGTGGTCGGCGGCGGCGACTCCGCGCTGGACTGGGCCGACGCCCTGGCCCCGATCGCCCGGTCCATCACGTTGGTGCACCGTCGTACGGCCTTCCGCGGCCACGCCGCGACGCTGGCCCGGGTGCAGGCGAGCCCCAACACCACGATCGTCACCGACAGCGAGGTTCTGGCGTGCGACGGTGACCTCGCCGCCGGTCGCCTGGAAAAGGTCATGCTCAAGCACAACGACGGCACCGAGCAGGTCGTGGCCGCAGACCACGTGATCGCTGCGCTCGGTTTCATCTCCGAGATCGGGCCGCTGCGCAGCTGGGGCCTGGAGCTGCGTGGCCGTTCGATCGCGGTCGACCGCGCGATGCGTACCAACCTCCCGCGCGTCTACGCCGCTGGTGACGTGGCCGACTACGACGGCAAGGTCAAGCTCATGTCGGTCGGCTTCGGCGAGGTTGCGCTCGCGATGAACCACGTCGCTGTGGAGCTGGATCCCGACCTCACCCTTTTCCCCGGTCACTCGACCGACGAAGCCTGACCCTACGAACAGGAGGAAACAGAGATGACCTACATCATCGGCCCCGACTGCATCGACGAGCTGGACCGCTCGTGCATCGAGGTGTGTCCCGTCGACTGCATCTACGTCGGCGACCGCAAGAGCTACATCAACTCCGCAGAGTGCATCGACTGCGGTGCCTGCGAGGTCGAGTGCCCCGTGTCGGCGATCGTCGTCGACCGTGTCGCGAAGAAGAACCCGCTCCTCGCCGAGTTCATGCAGGACTCGGTCGACTTCTTCGGGGCCACGCTTCCTGGGAGGAACGAGCCCCTGGGGGGACCCGGTGGGGCCACCCCTCTCGGTGACCTCGGGGTCGACACGACGTTCGTCGCCAGCTACGTCGCACCGTGAGCGAAGCTCAGGCTCACCCAACCTCGACGCCGTCCACGGCGAAGGTGTTCCTGCCCTGGCCTCGGTGCCGATCAACGACGCTGGCGTCCTCTTCCGGCTCGTGGAAGAGGCGGTCGACGGGCTAGGTGCGTACGGTCTCGACCGACCCGCAACCCCACCGGGCCGCGCCTTGGGTACGCAGGTCATGGTTCGCCTGCACGCTCACGTGCAACTCGTCGGCCAGGTCCCTGACCGAGTAGGACGTCTCGAAGGCGCCGTGGATGACGTTGTCGTCGTGGTCAGCAGTCGTCGAGGAGGCGTCTTGTGTGGCGCTCATGCACCAGCGTTGCGCACCTGTGACCGAGGTCGGCCTCGGACGTGAGACACAAATGAGATAGAGCCTTGTTCTGATCAGGTGTTTCGGTGGAGGTGAGGATGTCTAGGTTCACGACATAGGCGACAGGTGATAGGTGACACCTGAGTCGAGACATCAGCGACACCCTCAGACCTCCCGCATCCGGCCGCTGAGCGATACGAGCGTGCGGCCATGTCCAAGGCCCGTGTCGCCGTCTTGAACGTGATCACCAACGAACTCACCGTCACCGGAGCTGCTGCCCAGTACGGCTACTCCCGTCAACACCTGCACCGACTCCTGGCCCGCTACCGCGACAGTGGCCTCGACGCCGTCGACCCGCAGTCCCGGCGGCCACGCTCCAACCCCGCGCCACCAGCACCACGGTGCGGGAAGAGATCATCGACCTACACCTACGCCTGACCAAAGACGGCCTCGACGCCGGCCCGGGCACCCACCACATCAACCCCGCCACGAGCTACTGGCGAAACACGCAAAGAAGCCCGGGCCGACGGCCCGGGCTTCCTGTCGCATGAGTCGCGACTCAGGTGTCACCTATGTCGCGACTCAACACACCGTGGAGGTGAGGGGACTCGAACCCCTGACCCTCTGCATGCCATGCAGATGCGCTACCAGCTGCGCCACACCCCCGTGGCGTTGTCCCGGTTGATCACCCCGGGCAACGAGAAGAACAGTAGCGGAATGCTCGCACGATCACGAAATCGGGGCCCCCATTCCGTACGTCGCGAGCCGCCAGGGCGCCGACGGGATGAGTCCGGGGGCGGACTCGCGGGCGACGAGCTCGATCCAGGCGCAGTTCGAGAGCGGGGCGAGGGTGGTCACGACGGACGGGTCCCAGCCGAGGAAGGCGGCCAGACCCTGGCGGATGGCGCCGCCGTGAGCGACGACCACGACGGTCTCGCCGGAGGCAACGGTCTCGGCGACGTCGTTCAGCGCAGCCGCGAAGCGCGCCGCGACGGTGTGCCAGGACTCGCCGCCGTAGGGCTCCCAGCTGGCCGGCATCTCACCGAAGCGCTCGAGGATCTGCGCGCGGTTCATCCCCTCGGCCTCCCCGGCGCAGACCTCCCGCAGCCGAGGGTCGTACGCAGCCTCCCGGCCGGTCTCCTCGGCGACGTGGGCAGCGGTCTGCCGTGCCCGCGCCAGGTCCGAGGAGACGAGGCGGGTGACGGCGTAGGTCGTCCCGAGCGCACGAGCGGCGGCCTTGGCCTGCTGGTGGCCGGTCTCGGCCAGCTCGATGTCGGTCTGCCCCTGGTAGCGGCCGTCGGCGTTCCAGGGCGTGACGCCATGGCGGAGCAGGACGATGCGACGAGTCACGACAGCGATCAGCTCTCGGAGACGACGTCGGCGGGCAGCGAGATCGAGGGGCAGTCACGCCAGAGCCGCTCGAGGGCGTAGAACTGGCGCTCCTCCTCGTGCTGGACGTGCACGACGATCTCGCCGTAGTCGAGGAGCACCCAGCGCCCCTCCTTGTGGCCCTCACGGCGCAGCGGCTTGGAGCCGAGGTCACGCAGCTTCAGCTCGACCTCGTCGACGATCGACTGCACCTGCCGCTCGTTGGGGGCCGAGGCCAGCACGAAGGCGTCGGTGATCGCCAGCTGGTCGCTGACGTCGAAGGCCATGATGTGCCCGGCCTTCTTCTCCGAGGCCGCACGCGCGGCGGTGATGGTGAGCTCGATGGCGTGCTCGGTCGCGGTCATTCGCTGTCCTTGGATCGGGGGGCCGTGGATTCCTTGGCCCGGTAGAGGTCGTGCTTGCCGATGTACTGCACCACGCCGTCGGGGACGAGATACCAGACCGGCTCACCACGGTGACGCCGCTCGCGGCAGTCGGAGGACGAGATCGCCAGGGCCGGGATCTCGAGCATGGTGATGCGGTCGGAGGGAATCTTCGCGATGACCTCGGGGTCCATGGAGTATCCCGGACGCGTGCACCCGACGAACTGGGCGAGCTCGAAGAGCTCGTCGGTGTCGCGCCAGGTGAAGATCTCGGCGAGCGCGTCGGCCCCGGTGATGAAGTAGAGTTCGGCGTCCGGCAGCGCCTTGGCGAGATCGCGAAGCGTGTCGCGAGTGTAGGTCCGGCCGGCACGGTCGATGTCGACCCTGCTGACCGTGAAGCGCGGGTTGGCGGCGGTCGCGATGACCGTCATCAGGTAGCGGTGCTCGGCCGGCGAGACGTCTCGGTCGGCCTTCTGCCACGGGTCTCCGGTGGGCACGAAGACGACCTCGTCGAGGTCGAAGAACGACTGCACCTCGGAGGCGGCCACCAGGTGGCCGTGGTGGATGGGGTCGAAGGTGCCACCCATCACCCCGACACGGCGCTTGCCGGTCAGGCCCTCCAGACCTGGCTCGGGCGTTCCCCCGATGCCCATCCGATCAGCGCTCAGGAGTGCTCACGGCCGCCGGCGAACCAGACCAGGACCAGGAGGGCGAAGACGAGGATCGTCAGGGCACTGCCACCGATGACCCACTCGATGCCCGAGGTGCCGTGCTCGGCCCCGTGCTCAGCGGAGGTGATGATGCTCGACACAACAGAGTTCGACATGGCGCACAGATTACCTTGCCCGTCGCCAGGTCAGCGCACGTGCCCGTCCCCGGTGACCACGTACTTCGTCGAGGTCATCTCGGGCAGGCCCATCGGACCACGGGCGTGCAGCTTCTGGGTCGAGATCCCGATCTCCGCGCCGAAGCCGAACTCGCCGCCGTCGGTGAACCGCGTCGAGGCGTTGACCATGACGGCCGCGGAGTCGACGGCGGCGGTGAACCGCCGGGCCGCGCCCAGGTCCTCGGTCACGATCGCCTCGGTGTGACCGCTCGACCAGCGCCGGATGTGGGCGACGGCGGCCTCCAGAGACGGGACGACGGCGGCGCTGATCTTCAGGGCCAGGAACTCGGCCGCGTAGTCCTCGTCGGTGACCGGCTCGACCAGGTCGAAGCCCTGGAAGGCCTCGTCGCCGAGGATCTGCACGCCACGCTCCTGCAGCGCGGGGACGATCTTGGGCAGGAACTCCTTGGCGATGTCGGCGTGCACGAGCAGCGACTCGGCGGAGTTGCACACGCTGGTGCGCTGGGTCTTGGAGTTGATGACGATCGAGACCGCCTTGTCGAGGTCGGCGGCCTTGTCGACATAGACGTGTACGTTGCCCACCCCCGTCTCGATGACCGGCACCGTCGACTCCTCGACGACGCTGCGGATCAGGCCGGCGCCACCGCGCGGGATGAGCACGTCGACCAGCCCACGGGCACGCATCAGCGCCTTGACCGAGTCGTGGCCCTCGCCCGGGACGACCTGGATCACGTCGGCGGGCAGGCCGACGGAGGCGACGGCGTCACGGAGCACCGCGGCGATCGCGACGTTGCTGGAGGCGATGTTGGAGGAGCCTCGCAGCAGTGCCGCGTTGCCGGACTTCAGGCAGATCCCGGCGGCGTCCACCGTCACGTTGGGGCGCGCCTCGTAGATCATCCCGACGACACCGAAAGGCACCCGCACCTGACGCAGCTCGAGGCCGTTGGCGAGGGTGCTGCCGCGTACGACGTCTCCGACGGGGTCCGGGAGGGCGGCCAGCTCGCGGAGCGCGGCGGCGATGCCGTCGAGGCGCTCCGGGGTCAGGGTGAGGCGGTCGATGATGTTGGCCGGGCTGCCCGAGGCCTCGGCACGGGCGACGTCGGTCGCGTTGGCCTCCAGCACCTCGTCGGCCCGCTCGAGGAGCGCGTCGGCCATCGCGTGCAGCGCCGCGTCCTTCACGCCGCGCGGCGCGACCGCGAGCTCGTAGCTCGCCTCGCGCGCCTTCGCCGCCACCTCACGGATCACTGCCTCTGCACTCATGACCAGAAGCCTATGCCGTCAGGCGTGCGCAGCCAGCACCCTTTCGCCGTGCGGACCGCCGTGCGACCGCCGTGCGGACCGATCGGCGACGGTCAGCGCCCGCCGCCCAGGCCGAGCAGCGCGCCCAGGCCGCCGAACGGGCCGACGCTCTCGGACGGCTCCTCCGACTCCTGCGGCTCCGCACTTGCCGAGCCCGAGGGCCTGGCCTTCCGCGGTTCCTTCGTCGGCTTCGGCGCCCCCGTCGCTCGCGTCGACGGCGACGACTCGAGCCGGTCCTTCTTCCGGGCCGGCTTCGCGGGCGACGAGCGCACGGCGCTCTCCTCCAACTCCGACTCGTTCATCGCCGGATAGTCCACCGGCGGCTCGTAGGACCGCCTCACGAACGTGATCCCGGAGGTCGCACCCGCGAAGAGTGCGGCCAGCACAAGCGCCGTGATCCAGGGCGTCCAGCCACGCCACCAAGCTCCGGCAGGGCCCCGAGCCCCGTCGAGATCGCTCACTCCCACAACCATCCCCCATGTTGCGCCGGCACCCATCCGGCACGTCCCGAATCCTAGCGGCGAACGGAGCCCTCCGGGGCGGAGTGGACGTCCCCGGATCGGGCGATCTCGAGCAGGAGGTCGTGCGCCTGGGCGGCCACCGGATTGTCCGTACGCCGCGCCCCCAGCTCGACCAGCGCGACCAGGTCCGCGGAGCGGGCAAGATCGAGGGCATCCGTGGCGCTGCCACCACGCACCGCGACGTAGCCCTCCAGCACCCCCGAGACGTACGCCGCGTCGCGGTCGAACCGCAGCAGGTTGCCGAGATCGGTGAACGGCGAGCCGGCGTGGGCGAACTCCCAGTCGAGCACTGCACGCACACTCAGCGTCTCCGGGTCGATGACGATGTTCTTGGGGTTGAGGTCGCTGTGCACCAGGCTCACCCGGACGACCGGGTCGAGCAGGTACTGGGCGTCGGCGGCCACCTCCCGCAGCCCCGCCATGTCGGCCGGTGACCAGGCCAGACGCTCCGCGTGCGACCCGACCCACTCGGTCAGGTCCACGGCGAACGCGTCGACGCGCAGATCCCTGTCGGCGAAGGTCCCGGCTGTCAGGAACGGCATCCCGGCCAAGGTGGCCGCGACCTCTCCGAGGCCACGCCCGAGCCTGCGCCGTTGTGCCTCGTCCAGGTCCGGGAGCAGCAGGTCGCCGCGTACGCCCTCGACGAACTCGGTCACCAGCAGCGCGGGCATGCCGGTGGCCGGGTCGGCGCGGCGTACCTCCAAGACGTCGGGAACCGGGACGAGGCCGCGCACCAGGCGGTGCAGGGCCTCCTGGATCTCCGCGGCCTGCGGATGGTGGCGGGGGTCGGCGAAGACCCGCACGACCGACCTCTCCCCACCGGCCTCTGCCAGGAACGTCTCACCCGACCAGCCGTCGAGCGGCTGGAGGCCCCCACCGAGTTCACCGAAGCTCACGCGACCACGTCCGTAGCGCAAGCGCCAGGATACGAACGTGGTCGCGTGCCGTTTGGATGGTTCACTCGCTGACGCTCGCTCACCCGGCGAGGTTAGCGGCCCGACGGTCAGGCGCAGGGACGGGTCTTCGGCTGCAGGTAGATCCGGTGGGTCGCCCGCGAGCTGTCCCACATCTTGTTGAACCGGGCGGTGTAGGCCTGGTAGTAGGTCTTCGAGGTGAACCGGAAGGTGACCTCGTCGTTGCTGAAGGACGGCGGCGACCAGTTCTCCGAACCGGTCCAGACGCTGAGGGTGCCCCTGTCGTTGAAGCGGCCGTTGACGCTCATCCACTTGTAGTGGGAGTAGCAGCGCGAGCCGTAGACGATGTTGTCGCCGCTGGTCGACTTCTTCTGGCCCCAGTCCCAGGCGGCGTCGCGCGCCGGGATGCCGACGGCCCGCAGCTTGCGGTAGACCGCGTCGTCGGTGACCGACCCGATCACCCGGACCACGCAGCCGCGCTTCTTCAGCCGGACGACCTCGTCGGCGATGCGCTCACCACGGCGGCCGTACCAGGCATACATGTGGATCCGCAGGATCGTCTTGCCCCTGGTGCCGTAGCCGCTGGGCGCGCTGCAGCCGATCAGACGCAACCGGTCGATCACCCGGTCGCCGCTGCTGCGGGCGTATACCTCGTCACTGGTCGTGCCCGTGCGCTGACGCTGGAAGCCGACGGACGTGCCGCCACCGGTCCAGGTCACGTAGCGCGGCGAGGCCTTCTGGTCGGCCTTGAGCTCGTTGAACATCCGCAGCCAGGTCTTCCACAGGCTGTCGCTGGCATAGATCGTCTGGGCGTCGTTCCACTGCGAACCGGCCGCACCGCCACCGAGGTTGCCGGAGCTGTTGATGATGACGTTGCGCTTGGAGCCGATCTGGGTGAACGAGTGGATCTTGATGTGCAGGTTGCCCGTGTCGTATCCACGGCAGGCGCCGGCGCAGCCATAGATGAAGCTCGCCCGGGAGCGCCTCGTGCCAAGTTCTCCGGCGAGGTTCCGCTCCCCGCTGCTCCACATCTTCCGGTTGACCAGGATCTGCACGTGCACACCACGCTTGTGCGCGGCGATCAGATGCTTGACGGTGTCGGCGCGGTCCAGGTTGTAGGTGACGAACCGGATGTAGGAGCCCGCGGGCGCGTTGATGACGCTGTTGTTGATCCGGTGGACGATGAAGTTGCGCTGGGTCGCGTCACCGGTCGGGTTGTTGAAGAACGGCCCCGCCGGCGGGGACCAGGTCGCCGCGCTCGCCGGTGTCGAGACCACGGACATCGTCGCCACGACGAGTGCCGCCACGCAGCCGGCCACAGCCGACGCAATCGAGATCTTCCGGGTCGTCCCCGACCTCAGCACATTCCCCCACATGCGGCCGGACTATACCCAGCGACGTATGTGCCGCAACGACAATTCCGAGAACCCGATGCCAAACAGAAAGAAACCCGCCTCCGAGCTGTGCTCGGAGGCGGGTTTTCGGGACGTACGGCCCGGGAATCTACTCGATCGTCAGCCCTTGGCGGCCTTCACGGCCTCGGTGACGGCGGGCAGGACGGTGTGCAGGTCGCCCACGACGCCGAAGTCGACGAGCTCGAAGATCGGCGCCTCCTCGTCCTTGTTGACCGCGACGATGGTCTTCGAGGTCTGCATACCGGCACGGTGCTGGATCGCACCGGAGATCCCGTTGGCCACGTAGAGCTGCGGGGAGACGGTCTTACCGGTCTGGCCGACCTGGAAGGTGTGCGGCATCCAGCCGGAGTCGACCGCGGCACGCGAGGCACCGACGGCGGCACCGAGCGCGTCGGCGAGACCCTCGACGGCGGAGAAGTCACCGCCGGTGCCACGACCACCGGAGACCACGATGGCGGCCTCGGTGAGCTCGGGGCGACCCGAGGCCTTACGCGGCTGGGAGGCCACGATCTGGGCGGTCTTGGCGGCATCCGAGATGGTCACCTCGAACGGGGTGACCGCGGCGGCGCCGGCCTTCTCGACCGGAGCGGCCGAGTTGGGCTTGACCGTGATGATCGGGGTGCCCTTGGTGACCTTGCCCTTGACCGTGAAGTTGCCGGCGAAGACGGACTGGGTCGCCACACCGGACTCGTCGAGGTCGACGGCGTCGGTGATCAGACCGGAGTCGAGCTTGATCGCCAGGCGGGCGGCGACCTCCTTGTTCTCCGCGGAGGAGGGCAGCAGGATCGCGGCCGGGGAGGCGGTGCCGGCCAGCTGCGCGAGCGCCTCGGCCTTCGGGGCCACCAGGTAGCCCTTGATCTGGGCGTCGTCGATGACGTAGACCTTCTCGGCGCCGTAGCCCTTGACGGCCTCCGCGGCACCCGCGGCGCCGTCGGCGCCACCGATGTAGACCGCGGAGGGCTCGCCGAGCTTGGCGGCCAGGGTGAGCAGCTCGTAGGTCGGCTTCTTGACCTGACCAGCCACGTGGTCGATGAGAACGAGAACTTCAGCCATGATTCAGAATCCTTCCCGGCCTCAGATGAACTTCTTGGACGCGAGGAACTCGGCCAGCGCCTTGGCGCCCGAGCCGTCCTCGTCGGTGACGATCTCACCGGCGGTACGCGGAGGACGGGCCGCCGTCTCCTCGACCGCGGTGTACGCAGCGGCCAGACCGACCTGGGAGGCGTCGACACCGAGGTCGGCCAGCGACCACGTGTCCAGCGGCTTCTTCTTGGCCGCCATGATGCCCTTGAAGGACGGGTAGCGGGCCTCGCCCGACTGGTCGGTGACCGAGAGGACCAGCGGCAGCGTGCCGCCGATGACCTCGGTCGCGACGTCGCCGTCACGCTTGATACGGACCTGGTCGCCCTGGGTCTCCACGACCGAGGCGAGGGTGACCTGCGGCAGGCCGAGACGCTCGGCCAGCATCGCCGGTACGACGCTCATGCCGGCGTCGGTCGAGGCCAGACCGCCGACCACGAGGTCGACCTTGGTCTCGGCGCCGATCTTCTCGATCGCCTTGGCGAGCACCAGCGAGGTGGCGATGGCGTCGGAGCCGGCGATCGCGTCGTCGACGACGTGGACGGCCTTGTCGGCGCCCATCTGCAGCGCCTTGCGCACCGCAGCCTCGGCCGCCTCGGGACCAACGGTCAGCGCGGTGACGGTGATCTCCTCGCCGTCACGCTTCTCCTTGATCTGCAACGACTGCTCAACCGCGTACTCATCGAGCTCGGAGAGCAGACCGTCGACGTTCACGCGGTCGACGGTGAAGTCGTCCTCGAACTGCCGGTCCGCGGTCGCGTCCGGCACGTACTTCACAAGCACAACAATGTTCATGGTGGTGCGGCCTTGCCGGCCCCTCCTGGAATGGTCGTAGTTCGCCAGCGATGTTACCCGTCAGTCACATAGGGATGACAGGTGCCTACGCGTTGAGAATGTCACATGGCCTCAGGGTCTGATGAAACCAGCCACGATCCGGCCGACGATCAGCCACGCAAGGGCGCCGAGGCCCCAGTTGAAGAGCGCGTTCTTGATCTCCGCGTCCTCGCCGCCGAACTGTTTGATGCCGTTCTCACGCGAGAACAGACCGAGGTCGGCGGTGTCTGCGGCGTTGAGCACGAAGTCGACCAGGGAGTTGCCCTGGTTGGCCTTGAGCGCGATCAGCAGAGCTCCGATCGCCAGCGCCAGCGCGGCGATCAGTGCGATCACCCAGACCACTCGGGAGGCGTAGGACCGGACGGTCTTGACCACGCCCGGACCGTCCGCCGTCTTGGTGTCGGACACGAGACTCACTTCCCTTCGAAGTTGGCTTTGCCGGGGCCGTTCTCCAGGAACGATGTCATCCCGGTCTGGGAATCCTGCGTCGCGAACACGCCGGCGAACTGCTGCTGCTCGATGGCTAGCCCGGTGGCGAGGTCCACTCCCAGGCCCTTGTCGATCGCCGTCTTCGCCGCCGCCAGCGCGTACGGGGCCGCCTTCTTGAACTGGCTCGCCCACGCGATCGCCTCCTCATAGACCGAGGCCGCCGGCACGAGCCGGTCGACCAAGCCGATTGCAAGCGCCTCGTCTGCCTTGACGAAGCGGCCCGAGAAGATCAGGTCCTTGGCCGTGGACGGCCCGACCAGTCGTGCCAGCCGCTGGGTCCCACCAGCGCCGGGGATGATGCCGAGCAGCACCTCCGGCTGTCCGAAGGTCGCGTCGTCGGCGGCGATCCGGTAGTCGGCCGCGAGCGCCAGCTCGCAGCCGCCGCCCAGCGCATAGCCGGTCACCGCGGCCACCACCGGCTTCGGGATCTCCGCGACCGCGGTGACCGCGGCCTGCACGCCCGCGACCCGCTTCGCCATCTCGGAGTAGGAGAGGCCGGCCATCTCCTTGACGTCGTTGCCGGCGGCGAACAGCTTCTCGCCGCCATAGACGACCACCGCGCGTACGTCGTCGTTGGCCGCCGCCTCGGTCGCGACCGCGAGCAGCTCGGCCTGCACCTGGAAGCTGATCGCGTTCATCTTGGGCCGGTCGAGCCGGATCGTGCCGATGCCGTCCTCGACGGTCAGCTTGACGAACTCGGAGGAGATGTCACTCATGTCACGGCACCTTAGTGGGTCGGCACGCCATCTCGCTGAAACGCCTATTGGATCGTTACGCGACGAGGTTAGTGGCGCGTAACCCCACCGGGTAAAGGGACGTTTCAATAACATGACCGATATTCGTTCCAGTCGCGCCAGGGTGAGTCTGGGTGCCCTGCTGAGCCTCGCCCTCGGCGCGTTCGTGCTGGCGACGCCGGTCTCGGGTGCCGCGCTCTCCACCACTGACAACACCACCGACAAGGCCGAGGCCGCCCGCTCCGGCGGGCTTCTCGGTCACGAGGCCGATACCGGCCTGGACGTACGCGACCGCGTGCTGCCCACCTCGACCCAGGAGTCCGCGGCCCAGGCGCTGGACGCCGTCGACATCCGCTGGAACGCCCACGGGACGCCGACCTCGCTGATCACGGCCGACGGCGTACTGGCCGCGGCCGGCTCCTCGGACCCGGTCGTCGCCGCCCGGAACTTCCTCGACGACAACGCCGCGGTCTTCGGGCTCACCGCGGCCCAGATGGACGACCTCGAGCTGGTCAGTGACCAGAAGCTGGCCGGCGGGGGCGGCCATGCGGTGCTCTTCCGGCAGACCTACGACGGTCTGTCCGCAGCCACCGAGGGGCTGGTCACCGTGGGCGTGGCCGACGGCGACATCGCCTACGTCTCCTCCTCGTTGTCCAAGGTGAGCGGCGACGTCGCCGAGCCGACGTTGAGCCCGACCGAGGCGTGGCTGAAGGCCGCCGCCTCGGCCGGCCGCCCGATCTCCGGCTCGAAGGTCGGCGAGATCGTCACCGACGCGGCGGCGAAGCTGACCGACTGGACGAAGCTGACCGTGCCCGGCCTGGCGACCGACCAGCTGGTGCGGCTACGGGCGTTCCCGGTGCCCGGCGAGGGCGTACGCCCCGTCTTCCAGGCCACCGTCGTCGACTCCGCCGCCGCCACCCTGCTGGGGCAGACGGTGCTGGTCGACGCGGTCACCGGTGAGGTGCTGTGGCGCCACGACAACGTCGACCACGAGAACGAGGTCGAGGGGCCGTTCACCGGCACCGCGCTCGGTGCCTGCGGTCCGAAGCACACCTTCGAGATCTCCGACGACAAGACCCGCACGCTGGCCGCCGTCGCGGTCGGGCTGCCCACCGACGACTTCACCGTGAAGCTCTTCGCCCCCGACGGAAAACTGCTCGTGGAAGGTGACCTGCTCACCAGCCCTGAGACGGCGACCTACACCGCCGACAAGATCGACCCGGGGACGTACGCGGTCCAGGTCTGTCCCTTCGACGACTCGCTCCTCGTCGGCAGCTACACGGTCACCGTCGCCTCCTCCGATGCCGGGGCGGAGTCCGGTGACCTGCCGGGCAGCAACCCGCGCTGGTCCTACTTCCCGGGCACGCCCGACGCCGCCTCGACCGGCGGTGAGGCGGTTCCCGCCAACGACGTGATCGCCTGCTGGACCAAGGTGGCCGACTGCACCGGGCCGCAGCTGAAGAGCCTGGCCAACGCCGGCCCGTGGGACACGCTGCTCAGCACGACCGTCGGGGTGCCGAGCCTGACCACGATCGGCAACAACGCCAACACCCACGAGGGCTGGCTCTCGCCGCTGGCCGCCGGTGGGCTCGAGCAGGCGCCGATCTCGCCGCTGCGCGACTACTCCGGCACGTTCACCGACACCTGGAACAACTCCAAGTGCGACCCCACGACCCTCGTGCCGGGTGGCAACGACGTCAACTACGTGGTCGGCAACCTGTTCGCCAGCCACAACCGGATGCACGACTGGTCCTACTTCCTCGGCTTCACCGAGGAGAACTACAACCTGCAGACCGACAACCTCGGTCGTGGCGGTCGCGGGCTCGACGCCGAGGTCGGCAACGCGCAGGCTGCGGCGCTCGACTCGCAGGTCATCGAGCAGAGCGGCCTGCTGACCGGTCGTAACAACGCCAACCAGCTCACCCTGATGGACGGCGTGCCGGGCGTCACGAACCAATACCTGTTCCAGCCGGTCCCCGGCGCCTTCTACGCGCCCTGCACCGACGGGTCGCTGGACTTCGGGATCGTGGGCCATGAGTACACCCACGCCATCTCCAACCGGATGGTCGGCGGCCCCGACGACGGGCTGACCTCGGAGCAGGGGGGCGCGATGGGCGAGTCCTGGAGCGACCTGGCCGCGGCCGAGCACATGTTCGCCCACGACCTCTACAACGGCGGCAGCCCGTGGGCCGTCGGCTCCTACGCCACCGGCAACACCGACGTCGCGATCCGCGACTTCGCGATCGACAGGAACCCGCTCAACTTCTCCGACTACGGTTTCGACAGCACCGGCCCGGAGGTTCACGCCGACGGTGAGATCTGGAACGGCACGATGTGGTCGGTGCGGAAGGCGCTGGTCGACAAGTACGACGCGACCTACCCCTACGCCGACAAGGCCCTGCAGTTGCGCTGCTCGGACGGGACCACGACGGCTTCGCCGTTGCCCGCCGACAAGTGCCCCGGCAACCGCCGCTGGATCCAGCTGGTCTTCGACTCGTTCCTGCTCCAGCAGGGAGCGACCTCGATGCTGGACGCCCGCGATGCGTTCCTGGCCGCCGACCAGATGCGCTTCGGCGGTGCCAACCGCCAGGTGATCGCGGACGCGTTCGCACGGCGCGGCATGGGTCAGTACGCCACCACCACCGCCGACGGTGACGAGCCGACCCCGAGCTTCGCCTCACCGGCCTCGCGCAACGTCAAGGTCACCTTCAGTGCGCCCGCGTCGGGGAAGGTCTACGTCGGTCGTTTCGAGGCGCGGGCGACCCCGATCGCCGACACGGACACCGCCACCGCGCTCGGGTCGGTCGCGCATTTCGTCCCCGGGACGTACGAGCTGGTCTTCGTCTCCAAGACCGGCGGCGCCCAGCGCAAGACCGTCACGATCTCACCGACGGAGATCACCAAGACGATCTCCTTCGCCTCCGCCACGAACCTCGCGGCTGCGGCGAACGGGGCCGAGGTGATCACCTCGACCGCGGGCTCCCGCAACCCGGCCGCGCTGATCGACGGCACCGAGAGCACCAACTGGGGCGGGGTGACCGAGGGCAACGTGGACGCCACTACGCCCTCGATCGCCGTCGACCTGGCCGGTGGGACCCGCACGGTGAAGACGGTCAACGTCAGCGCCTACCTGTCGCCGGCGACCGACACCGACGCCGACTCCGGGTCGCGTTTCACCGCACTGCGGAAGTTCGCGCTGGAGGCGTGCGTCTCCGCGTGCGACACCGCCGGGGCGACCTGGAAGCGCTTCTACACCTCGGCCGACGACGCCTTCCCCGGAAAGCGCCCGAGGCCGGTCGCGCCCAACCTCAACATGCGCACCTTCGACGTCCCCGACACCTCCGCCGCGGCGGTACGTCTGGTGGCGCTGGAGAACCAGTGCACGGGCTACGACGGCTACGCCGGTGAGCAGGACGGCGACCCGCTCACCACCACCGACTGCAAGACCGGCTCGGACCGCGGGACGATCGTCCACGCCGCCGAGCTGCAGATCTTCGGTCAGTGACCCTGGCGTCTCGGTGTCCTGCCGGGCAGGACACCGAGACGCCCTCGTTCTTGATTCGGTTCGGTCTGCTCTTGACTCTTGGGCTGGTGGCCGCCGACCCGTTACGCAGGGTGTTCTCGGTCTGGCCCGGAATCCTTGGGTCGCGCACGTGCTTGGGATCTCGGGCCTGCCGAGACGTCACTCGCGTCGGCCGAGTGGGCACTTGATTGCCAACTCGGCCGACGTACCTGACGTCTCGGCCGACGCGGGTGACGCCTCGGCCGACGTACGTCGCCTGATCGACTAGTGACCGGAGCAGCGGACCGCTCTGAGTCAGCCCGTTCGGGCAGCCCTGGTGAACCGGATCCGTCCGTCCGGGAGCCGCTCGTAGGTGTGGTTGGGGTCGTGGATGCGGCGATGATCGCCAGGACACAGCAAGACCATGTTGGCCAGATCGGTTCGGCCGCCTTGGGACCAGGGTTTCAGGTGGTGGGCCTCGGTCCACGCTGCTGGGGCGTCGCAGTCTTCGGCCTGACAACACTTGTCTCTCAGCCGGAGTGCTCGGTGTTGGATCGGATACGCCAGCCGGGCGGTGCGGCCGAAGTCGAGGATCTCGGAATCGGTGCCGAGCACGACCGGGATCAGGTCGGCGTTGCAGGCCATCCGGCGGGCTTCGGCGGCGGTGATCTTCTCTCCGTCGAAACCCAGGGCTGCGGTGCCGAGGTCCTTGCGGAGGTCCTCCACACTCATCGTGATGAACACCGTGGTCCCGTGCCCACCATGCCGGGGCAACTGGTCAACGTCATAGGTCTCGATCACCCGGGCGAACGCCTGGCCCAGCAGCCGGTCAAAGGGTGCTTTGACGCCCTTGTCCTCGGCCGACCATTTCCTGGGTTGGGCCAGGGAGTCCAAGAGCGTCCGCAACCGGACCCCGACCGCGCGAGAGACCCGGGCGTGGATGTCGATGGTGCCGTCGCCGTTGTCGCGGGAGGAGAAGAAGGTGCGCCGCTGCGCCCGTTCTTCCTCACGCTGCAGCGCCTTGGCCTCAGCCTGCTCGAATCGGTCGGGGTCGATCTCGGCCAGGATCCGTTTGCCGATGATCTTCAGCTCGTTCGCGGTCAACCGGGTCGCGTACTCGACCAGCAGCTTCTCGGCCAGGACCAGGTCTTCGCCGCTGGCGGCGGGGTCGGTCTCGATCGCGTCGAGGGCCTGGGTGATCACCCGGGCCTTGTCCTGCGACAC